>CANJIS010000003.1 GCA_947474565.1 Alphaproteobacteria bacterium | reverse complement strand
CCCCCCCCCCCCCCCCCCCCCCCCCCCCCCCCCCCCCCCCCCCCCCCCCCCCCCCCCCCCCCTGGCACAGTTGGGTGGGCTTGAACCACCGACCTCCGGATCCACAATCCGGCGCTCTAACCAACTGAGCTACAACTGCACATACAACGTCACGTGGGCCCCAAACCGGGCGGGGCCGGAACCTATGGGCCGAGCCTGCCAAAAGCAAGGATTTATAACGGATTGAAGCCGGTTCCAGCCACAGGCTAAGCTGCGGCCATGGTTCGCAAAATCCTTCTGACCGCCTTGATTTTGCTGCTGGCCGCTGGAGCCGCGCTTTATTGGTATTCACGGCCCCTGCCCATCCTCACCGTCACCACCTGGCCGGGCGATTATGGCCATGCCCAGCAGGTGGCGCAGATGCATCCTTTTGCCGCCGCCAAACGGGTCGATGTGCACATCGCCGACTGGGAGGGGCAGCTTTCCGACCTCAAAGGCGACGTGATCGATTTTGAACTGCCCAGGGTCGTGGAAGCTTGCGAGCGGGGCATGCTGGAAAAGATCGATGCCGCCACCCTGCCCGCAGGCGCTGACGGCACCCCGGCGGCGAAGGATTTTGTGCCCGGTGCCATCGGCCCCTGCTGGGTGGGCAGCGTGGTCTATTCCCAGATCGTGATTTTCGATCCCGCCCGCTTTGCCGGTACAGCGCCCGCCACGCTGGCGGATTTCTTCGACACCGTAAAATTTCCGGGCAAGCGCCTGCTGAAGCGCAGCAGCGCCAAATACAACCTGGAAATGGCGCTTCTGGCCGACGGCGTCGCGCCGAACAATATCTATATCCAGCTTTCGACCGAGCTAGGCCTGGAACGCGCATACGACAAACTGGCCAGTCTCGGCCCCAATCTCGTCTGGTATGACCGGGACAGCGAAGCGGCCCAGCGCATCCGCAGCGGCGAAGCGGCTTTCGCCACCGCCTTCAACAGCGTGCTTTACGATCCCAAGCAACCGGATGCCAAACCCCTGGGCGCGATCTGGGATCATCAGCTTTATGAATTTGACGCCTTCGCCATTCCGGCGGGAAACCCCAGAAAAGAGCTGGCGCTCGAATATATCCGCTTCGCCACCGGTTCGGCGCCGCTGGCGGGGGTGTCGAATTTGCAGCCGCTCGGGCCGGCGCGGCGCTCGTCTTTTTCATTGCTGGGCAAGAATCCCGAAAATGTCGCCGATATCAGATCCATCCTTCCCACCGCGCATTTCAACACCGCTTTCCCGGTGGACGATGGCTGGTGGCGCGCGCATGGTGAGGCCATGGATACGCAGTGGCGTAGTTTCGTGGCGGGGGCGCGTTGATGGCGGGCTATGCGTTGCGCCGCTTCCTGGGCGCGATCCCGACTTTGTTCGTCATTATCACTTTGTCCTTTTTCATGATGCACGCCGCGCCGGGCGGCCCCTTCGATTCCCAACGCAAGCTGCCGCCGGAAGTCGAACAAAACATCAAAGCTGCTTACGACCTGGATAAGCCGGTGTGGCAGCAATATCAGATTTATCTGAACAAACTGGCGCATGGCGACATGGGCCCTTCCTTCAAGAACAAGGATTTCACCGTCGTTCAGCTGATCGGGACCGGTTTGCCGGTGAGCACACGGCTGGGCCTGTCGGCCATGGCGCTGGCGCTGTTGATCGGAAGCCTGATGGGCATCTGGGCAGCGCTGCGGCAAAATCATTGGCAGGATTATTCCGTGATGACGCTGGCGATGGTCGGCATCACCATTCCCACTTTCGTCACCGCGCCGCTCCTGACGTTGCTGTTCGGGATTTATGGTGTGAGCCTGTTCGGCTACGACGTTTCCCTGCCGGTGGGTGGGTGGAACAATGGCGCGCTGCGCAACATGATCCTGCCGGTGACAGTGCTGGCCCTGCCCCAGATCGCAGTGATTGCCCGCCTGATGCGCGGCAGCATGGTGGAAGTGCTGCGGGCCAATTACATCCGCACCGCCAAGGCCAAGGGCGTCTCCACCACACGCATTGTGTTGCGGCATGCGCTGCGGGCCGCCTCTTTGCCGCTGATCAGTTATCTGGGGCCCGCGGTGGCGGCGATCCTTACCGGCTCGCTGGTGGTGGAGCAGATTTTCGGCTTGCCCGGCATCGGCCGCTATTTCGTTCAGGGCGCGCTCAATCGCGATTACACATTGGTCCTGGGGGTGATCGTTTGTTACGCCACCCTGATCATTGTGCTGAATTTCCTCGCCGACATGATTTACGGCTTGCTTGATCCGAGAGTCCGGCTGACATGATCGCGATTGGCAGCAACCCCTTCAACGCCGAAGTGATGGAGAAGAGCCAGGCCATCCAGGGGCGAAGCCTGTGGGTGGATGCAAGGCGGCGGCTGTTTCGCAATCGCGCCGCGATGGCCAGCATTATCCTGTTGTCGCTGATCGCCTTGATGGCGCTGTTTGCGCCGCTGCTGTCGCAATATGCCTATGACGAAGTCAATTATGAGCTGGTTGCCTGCGCGCCCAATTGGTGGTCCGGCTGGGATTGCAACGCCGGTGGCGCCCATTGGTTCGGCACCGATGCAGTGGGCCGCGATCTGTTTGTGCGGACGCTGTATGGCGCGCGGGTCAGTCTGGCGGTGGGCCTGGTCGCCACCCTGGTGTCACTGCTGATCGGGGTTCTGTATGGCGCCACCGCCGGCTATCTGGGCGGCCGGGTGGACAATCTGATGATGCGGGTGGTGGATATTCTTTATTCCCTGCCCTTCATTTTCTTTGTCATCATTCTGATGGTGCTGTTCAACCGCAATTTCTTTCTTTTGTTCGTGGCGATTGGCGCCGTGGAATGGCTGACCATGGCGCGGATTGTGCGTGGCCAGACCCTTTCCATCAAACAGAAGGAATTCATCGAAGCGGCGCGGGCCGGCGGCGTTTCCAGCCTTGCCATCATCACCAAGCATGTGATCCCCAATGTGATTGGGCCGGTGGTGGTCTATGTCACCCTGACCGTGCCTGGCGTGATCCTGACCGAAAGCTTCCTTTCGTTTCTGGGACTGGGCATCCAGGAGCCGCTCACCAGCTGGGGCGTGCTGATTGCTGATGGCGCCAACCAAATGCAAACCGCGCCCTGGCTGCTGGTCTTTCCCGCCCTGCTGATGGCGGTAACCCTGTTCTGCTTCAATTTCATCGGCGATGGCCTGCGCGACGCGCTCGATCCCAAAGACAGATGAATGAAAAGAGCCCGCTGATGCTGCTTTCCATTCGCGATCTGAATGTGCATTTCTCCACCCCGGATGGCGATATCCATGCCGTAAAGGATGTCAGCCTGGACATCGCCGAAGCATCTTGCCTGGGCGTGGTCGGAGAATCCGGCTCCGGCAAGAGCCAGCTGTTCCTGGCGGCGATGGGGCTTCTGTCCGGCAATGGCCGCGCCAGCGGCAGCGTGAAATTCCGCGGCGAGGAAATATTGGGCGCGGAGCCCAAAAGGCTGAACGCGCTGCGCGGCGGCGCCATCACCATGATCTTCCAGGATCCGCTGACCTCGCTCACCCCGCATATGAAAGTGGGCGACCAGATCACCGAAGCCCTGACCGTGCATCGCAAGCTTTCGCGCGAAGAGGCGCAAGCGCGGGCGCGCGAAATGCTGGACTATGTCCGCATTCCTGAAAGCGCCCGGCGGATGCAGCAATATCCCCATGAATTGTCGGGCGGCATGCGCCAGCGGGTAATGATCGCCATGGCTACCATTACCGGCCCTGACCTCCTGATCGCCGACGAACCCACCACCGCTCTGGATGTGACGGTGCAGGCGCAGATTTTGGAAATTCTCCGCGCCCTGAAGACCGAAAAGAAAACCGCCATCGCCTTGATCAGCCATGACATGGGTGTGATCGCCGGCAACGCCGACCAGGTACAAGTCATGCGCAACGGCATGGTGGTGGAACATGGCGCAGTGGATGAGATTTTCTACGCGCCCAAGCATCCCTATACCCAGATGCTGTTGGCAGCGATGCCCAGGCTGGATACACCACTGCTGCCCAAACCGGCGCCCGGCCCGATCCTGCTGGATGTGAATGACCTGAAGGTCAGTTTCCCGGTCACACAGGGTCTTTTTCAAAAACCCAAAGAACTGCGCGCCGTGGATGGCGTGAGCTTTTCCCTCCACCAGGGCGAGACGCTGGGCATAGTGGGCGAATCCGGCTGCGGAAAATCCACCTTGGCCCGCGCCGTCTTGCAGTTGCTGCCCAAGAATGCGGGCCGTGTGGTGTGGCTGGGCCGCGACCTGAGTGACGAAAGCAAAGAGGCCATCCGCGCCGCGCGCAAAGGCTTTCAGATCGTGTTCCAGGATCCGCTCGCCAGCCTTGATCCCCGCCAGCCCATCGGGGTTTCCATCGCCGAACCGCTGCAGGCGCTGTCACCGGAGCTCTCACGCGAGCAGGTACGCCTCAAAGTGCGCGCCATGATGGAAAAAACCGGTCTCGATCCCGCCTGGATCAACCGCTATCCACATGAACTGTCCGGCGGGCAGAACCAGCGCGTCGGCATCGCCCGCGCCATGATTGTCGAGCCCAGGATGGTGGTGTGCGACGAAGCGGTCAGCGCGCTCGATGTCTCCATCCAGGCGCAGATCGTGGCTTTGATCCAGGACATTCAGAAGGAAACCGGGCTGGCGCTGATCTTCATCAGCCACGACCTGTCGGTGGTGCGCCGCCTGTCCCATCGCGTGATGGTGCTGTATCTGGGTCGCGTGGTGGAGATGGCGGACGCTGATGCGCTGTATGACGATCCGCGCCATCCCTATACCAGGGCGCTGCTGTCGGCGGTGCCAGAGCCCGATCCGAAAGCCGAGCGGCAAAAAAAGCGCGTGCTGTTGACGGGTGACCTGCCCTCGCCGCTGGACCGGCGGGCGGCGCTGAACTTCCTCAAGTCAAAACGGACGGACGATCCCGATGCCGAACAATATCGCCCGGTTCTGAACGAAGTGGCGCCAGGCCACTTCGTTGCAGAACATGATTAGTATTATTGGTCGCGCGGCCTACGGAAAACCACGAGGCCGCACTTTTCCGGGCCGACGCTCCGCTTAACGCCGGGGCGCAGACTTGGCGTCAGCGGTCTGGATCTGATTGACCTGGAAGATTTCCTGACCGACCTTCAATTTGCGGCCGCTCATGGTGCCGCCGTTGGGCACGATCTGGGCCGTATAAGTTGAGGCTGGCTTGTTCCAACGAGCATGGCGGGTGTCGCTACTGTCCTGGCGCCAGGTCTGTCCATTCGCCAGCGTCACCAGAAAATAGCCGGCGGCATCGAATTTGTAGGATGCCAGCGTGGTGGGTTCTTCGGATTTCTGTTCCTTGGGCGTGAAAAGCTTCATGACCGCGCGCGGTACGGCGGACATCCTGGTGTATTCCGCAAAATATTCCGCTTCGTCAGCACTGAGCACCCGGGTGCCGTTGGACGCCATCTGGGCGGCCGAAGCGGCGGTCTGGCCGAGCGGGATCGCCGGCACCAGCGCCTGCTGCGAGGCAGGGGCGGGCGGCAGCCCCAGCTTGGCGCGCATCGGCTGCGCCGCGCCATACACGCAATCCAGCCAGGTGCGGTCATCGGCAATGGTGCCGCAACGCGAAATGCCAAAAACCACATCCTCGCGCGGCGCGGCCGCAGCAGGCATCGTCAAGGCAGGCATCGCCAGCGAAGCCAGGCCGAGCGCCACGAACAAAATGCGTTTCATAACCATTCTCCTGCTCATCCATCCGCCGGACTGGATAGGTCTGGCACACGGACCCTATATATTTAGACCTGGCTGCCGCCAATGGGCGTTATGACCGGGAAATTCTTCCCCGCCCCATTGCCGGGGGTTCCAGCCCGAACCGGGGGCTATAAAAGCATGGGGCTTGGCCTGCCGCCAAGCTTTCCAAAGCCATGATAAGGTTAAGGCTATGACGAATAACAGACACAAAGGCTGGAACCGGCGCATGGCGCTGGTGGGCGGCGGCGCGGCGGCGGCAGGGGTCGCCTATCTGGCGCTCAAGCCGGGCAGCAAAGCACCCCGCCATGTGGTGCTGGAGCCCAACACATTTTACCGGGGCAACGGGGCCGAACCCATGACCCTTGATCCCTCGCTTGCTGACGCAACCTGGGAAGACTCCATCATCGGCGATTTGATGGTCGGGCTTACGACCGAAGACCAGAACGCCCGGCCCATTCCCGGCATCGCGGAAAGCTGGACCACTTCACCCGACGGCCTGACCTGGACCTTCAAGCTGAAAGACACAATGTGGTCCGACGGCGTTCCGCTGACAGCGGATGATTTCATCTTTTCCTGGACGCGCGTTCTCGATCCCAAGCTGGCTGCGAGCTACGCCTATTTTCCCTATGTGATCAAGAATGCCGAACCGATCAACACCGGGAAGATGCCGCCCTCGGCGCTTGGCGCGAAGGCGCTGGACGCACACACATTAGAGATCCACCTGGAACATCCCGTGCCCTATTTGCCCGAGATGCTGATGCACACCTCCATGTATCCGGAGCCGCGTCATGTGGTGGAAAAAAAGGGGCGGGATTGGCCCAGACCGGGAAATTACGTCTGCAACGGCGCCTTCATGCTCACCGAATGGGTGCCCAACGGTCATGTCACCGTGGTGAAAAATCCGCGCTTCTATGATGCGGCCAATGTGGCGCTGGAAAAAGTCATCTACTACCCCACCGACGATTATTCCGCCGCAATGCGACGTGTGCAGGCCGGCGAACTGGATGCGCAAGACAAGCTGCCGGGGGCGGAAATCGATTACATCAAGGCCCACATGCCCGACATGATCGATCCGGTGCCGCAAATGATCGTGGACCTCGTCTCGATCAATCTGGGCCGCAAGCCTTTCGACGATATCCGGGTGCGGGAGGCGATGAATCTTGCCCTCAACCGCGAAGCGATTACCCAGAAGATAACCCATGTCGGCTATCTGCCCGCTTACAATCTGGTCCCGCCCAACACAGCCAATTTTCCGGGAGGCAATGCTCTCAGCTTCAAAGACATGCCGCCTGCCGACCGGCTGGAGCGAGCGCGGGCGCTGATGCGCGAAGCCGGCTATGGCACGAACAATCGGCTGGCGACCAATTACATGATCCGTTCAACCGCCGCCGGATCGGGACGCGCCGTGGCTGCGGCGATCCAGCAGATGCTGTCCCTGATTTACGTCAACATGACGATTGAGCCCAACGATGCCGCGATTTTCTACAAGCGCTTACAGGTCCATGACTTCGATATAGGTCAACCGGGCTGGTCGGGGGATTTCAACGACGCGTCCAATTTCCTGGACCTGTTCAAGACCGGAAATCCCAACAATTGGGGCCAGCATTCCGATCCTGCGTTCGACGCGGCACTGGCCGAAGCGCAAAACGAGGTCGATGTGGAGAGCCGCGGTCGAAAGCTGGCGGAGGCCGAATCTTTGCTGCTGAAGAACCAGGTCTTTATGCCCCTGTTCTTCTGGGTCAACGGCAATCTGGTGCGCCCCTATGTCAAGGGATGGGTTGGCAACAGCTTGGACAAGCATCGCAGCCGCTGGATGTCGTTTGACCAGAAAGCGCGATCGGCGCTGTTCGTCTGAGCATGAAATTACTTTCCATCACGCTCGCGCTTCTGGTCCTCACCGGGACGGCCAACGCACAACAAGTGTTGCGCCGGGGCAATGGCGCGGAGCCGGATTCGCTTGATCCACATTTCGCCGGCGCCCAGGCGGAAGAGAGTATTCAGCACGACCTGATGGTTGGGCTGACCACCCTGGATGCCGGGGGCCGCGCCATTCCGGGCATTGCGGAAAGCTGGACGGTGTCACCCGACGGCTTGACCTGGACCTTTCGTCTGCGCCGCGCGCTCTGGTCGGACGGCAAACTGGTGACCGCGGATGATTTCGATTACGCCTTCGATCGCTTGCTGGATGGCAAAACCGCGTCGCGCTACGCCTATAATCTCTGGATCATCAAGAACGCCAAAGCCTATGGCGCCGGCAAGGTGCCCTATCAGCAGCTTGGCGTGAATGTGCCCAAGCCCGATACGCTGATCCTGACGCTGGAACATCCGGCGCCGTATCTGCCCGAACTTCTCACCCATCCCAGCGCCCTGCCGTTACCAAAGCATGTGGTGGAAACCAAAGGCGCGGCCTGGGCACGGCCGGGCAATCATGTCGGCGACGGGCCGTATGTGCTGAAGGAATGGCAGCCGAACGACCACGTTACGCTGGCGAAGAATCCCCGCTTCTATGATGCGGCCAAGGTGGCGATCGGCACCGTCACCTATTTTCCCACCGATGACGCCGATGCGGCGCTGCGGCGGTTTCGCGCCGGTGAATTGGATCTGCAAAGCCCGGCGCCCGCCAGTCAGATCGCCTGGCTGAAAACCAACATGCCGGGCGCACTCAAGGTGACGCCATCGCTTGGGGTGGACTATATCGCCATCAATCTGGCCGATCCGGCGCTGAAGGATGCGCGGGTGCGCCGCGCCATCAACCTGGCCTATAACCGCGAAGCCATCACCGACAAGGTGCTGAAACGCGGCGAGCCGCCTGCCTACAGCTTTGTGCCGCCCGGCACCGCCAATTATCCGGCCGGCGCAGCGATGGATTTCAAAGCCATGCCGTTCAACGCCCGCGTGGCGGCAGCACAATTGCTGATGCAGGACGCAGGCTATGGCCCGTTCCAGCGCCTGAAGCTGAGTTATGAAACCACAGGCAATTCCGACAATCGCAGATTGGCGGCGGTGCTGCAGGCGATGCTGAAGGTGATCTATATCGATCTCAGCATCCAGACCGCGGATTTTCCCATTCATCTGCGCAATCTTCGCCAGCACCAATATCAGCTGGGATCAGCCAACTGGTTTGCCGATTACAACGATGCGTCGGATTTTCTTGGGCTGTTGCGTGGCGATGCCGGCAACAACTACGCAGGTTATCGCAATCCCCGCTTCGATGCCGTGCTGGATGCGGCGGAAAAAGAGCCAGACGCAAGCAGGCGTGGCCGCGCCCTGGCCGCGGCCGAGGCCCTTGCGTTGAAGGATTATCCCTGGGTGCCGCTGCGTTATCCGGTGCAGACCGATCTGGTTGCCGCCAAAGTCCAGGGCTGGACGGCGAACGCCCGGGATTTACACCCGAGCCGCTGGCTTTGGCTGAAAAAATAAGGCATTTCTCGGGCGGCGACCCCATAGCTCAGCAGGATAGAGCGGCGGTTTCCTAAACCGTAGGCCGGAAGTTCGAGTCTTCCTGGGGTCACCAGCCGATACCGCGCCTTGTTCTGGATCCCCGCCTTCGCGGGGATGGCCGCTTTGCTAAGGCTCGCACGCTCGCCAAGCAAAGCTGGCCAGTTCGAGTCTTCCTGGGGTCACCAGCCAAAACCGCTCAGCGATGGGGACAGCCCGGCCAGCAACAGGGCCGCCGCATGCCTTTGCGCATTTTGTCCAAGCCGACGTCTATCCGGCGGGCTCTGGTCTCATCTTTCTTGGCCGATGTGACCCAGCAAATCCACTCGTTGCGCGCCAACGGCGTAATGTCCGCCCAGACAGTTTTCACCATCGCATCGGACTCGATTGCTTTGCGAAAATCCGCCGGCATTTTATGAGGAAGATTGGCGGGAACATTTTCTTTCGCGGGCATGAAGGAACCTAACTTTTTATCGCCACAATTCCAACCGCCGTACATAAGCGCACGCTTATCGTCGGCAACCTTTGATGTCCAAACCCGTTGTCTCACCGGGAAAGAAATGCGTGCGTATCCTTATGCGCGCAAACCAGGAGAGACTCATGAAAACCTTTATTCGCACTGCTTTCACTGCCGCGCTTTTGACTGGCGCGGTTGCCATTGCTCCGGCCTTTGCACAGCTGGGCGGCGCGGTCGGCGGCACCGTCGGCGCAACGACCGGCGCAGTTGGCGCGGGTGGTAATGCCGCGGGCGGCATGTCTGCCGGTTCCAGCGGCATGTCCGGTTCGGCCACCACGGGAATCAATGGCAGCGTTGATACCGCTCCGGCGGCTGGCGTGGCGAATAGCACCGCGAACACGGCTGCGAACACCGCCAACAGCGCGACCGATACCATCAACAACACCGCACGCGCCAATGCGAACACCAGCGCCTCGGTTAATGCTGGCGGCCAGAGCGCCTCGGCCAATGGCAATGTCAACAGCGCCGACGCTGTGGGTGCGGCTGGTCAGGCGGCCAACAGCGCGGCCGGCACCGTAAATTCCACCACCAATACGGTTGGTAGCGTTCCGGGTAACGTCAACGCTGGCGCTTCGGTCGGCGCGGGCATGCGGTAAGGCATTATTCCCGCCTGAACGGCCTTCTGGTCTGGAAGGCGGAGGAAACGGCCGGTGGCGAAAGCCCCCGGCCGTTTTTTTATGCTCACGCGATATGCTACATACGCCGTGCTTCGGGAGGATTACAAAAAATGCCCATTTATCGCGCGCCGGTCGAAGATTTTCAGTTTCTGATTCACGAATTGCTGGAGGCCGAGAAGCATCGCGACCTGCCCGGCTTCGAAGACCTGACGCCCGACCTGATTGACGACATCCTCACCAATGCGGGCAAATTCTGTGAAGAAGTGCTGCAGCCCATCAACCAGTCGGGCGATGAGGAAGGCTGCCATTTCGAAAATGGCACCGTGCGCACCCCCAAGGGATTCAAGGAAGCCTACAAGGCCTATAGCGAAGCCGGCTGGGGCGGCCTAGGCGCACCCGTCGAATTCGGCGGCGCCGGAATGCCCGTGCTGTTGACCATGGCGGTCTCGGAAATGGGCATGGCGGCCAACCAGTCGCTGGCCATGTATCCCATGCTGACGGCGGGCGCTTACGGCGCCTTGATCGCCACCGGCCTGGACTGGATGAAAGAGCATATCGTGCCCAAGCTGGTGTCGGGCGAATGGGCGGGCACCATGTGCCTGACCGAGCCCGGTGCGGGCACCGATTTGCGGCTGATGAAGACAAAGGCGGTGGAGCAGCCGGACGGCACCTATCGCATGACCGGCACCAAGATTTTCATTTCCGGCGGCGACCAGGACCTGACCGATAACGTCATCCATATGGTGATCGCCAAGCTTCCGGATGAGAAAGGCCAATTCCACGACGACCTTTCCACCGTGAATTTTTTCATGGTGCCGAAGGTTCTGGTGGGCGAGGACGGCAAGGTTGGCGCGCGCAACGGCGTCATCACCGGCGGCATCGAGCACAAGATGGGCATCAAGGGCCAAGCCACCTGTGTTTTGAATTTCGACAATGCCGTTGCCTGGCGGCTGGGCCCCAAGCCCGAAGCGCCCAAGCCGGGCGAGAAGCGCTCCTCTTCCGCCGGCATGGCGGGCATGTTTGGCATCATGAATGCGGCGCGGCTGGGCGTCGGCGTGCAGAGCATCGGCCTGGGCGACGTCGCCTATCAGAACGGCCTGGCTTACGCCCATGAACGGCGCGTGGGCCGCGCCCTGACCGGGGCGCAGGAGCCGGACAAGCCGGCGGACCTGGAGATTGTGCACCCGGACGTCAAACGCATGCTGCTGCAGGCCAAGAGTTCGGTGGAAGGGATGCGGGCCCTGGCTTGCTGGACGACTCTGCAAATGGCGATCAGTAAATCCAATCGGCCGGAAGCGGCGGCGGCTGAAGCGCTGGCCGATCTGATGACGCCGATCATCAAGGCGTTCGGCACCGATCTGGGTTTCGAAGCCACCAACCTGGCCATGCAGTGCTATGGCGGTCACGGCTATATCCGCGACAATGGCGTGGAGCAGTTTGTGCGCGATGCCCGCATCAACCAGATCTATGAAGGCGCCAATGGCGTGCAGGCCATGGACCTGGTGGGGCGCAAGCTGGGACGCAAGGGCGGCGCGGCGCCGATGGCGTTGTTCGCGGCGCTGACCGGCTGGGTTTCCGAAAATGAAAAGGATGCGGCGCTGGAGCCCTATGTCAAAGGCCTGAAACGTTCGACCGAAGCGCTGCAGGCGGCCACCATGTGGCTGGCGGCGAACGGATTGAAGAACCCCAACGATGCCGGCGCAGGCGCCTATGACTATATGCGCCTGATGGGCATCACCGTGCTGGCATATCTGTGGGCACGGATGGCGAAAATCTCCGTCGGCAAGGACGATCCCTTGCACAAGGACAAGCTGATGTGCGCCCGCTACTGGATGGAGCGCATGGTGCCGGAATGCCCCATGCTGCTGGAACGCATTCAGGCTGGCAGCGCCGTGGTGATGGAGCTTAACTGACGATCCACTTGGTATGCGCCGAGGCCAGCGCTTCGAATTGGGCGCGATGGTCTGGCGCAATATCGCGCTTTTGCAGGCGAACGATGCGCGCCTTGGCGATAATATAATAAGCCCTGGGTGTGCTTTGTATGGCGGTGATGGCGCTCCAGCGCAGCAGCACATCGGAATCGAACAGCGTGTATTTTATCCCTTCCCAATAGATCAGCACGGCGATGTCGCGGGGCAGCTTGCCCCTCACCCACAGCGCCAGCATCGAGACGAAGGGCAGCAGCCGCACCAGCAGGAAGACAGCCACCACCACCCCGGCATAATAAGTCCAGTTGCGCTCCACGATCCGCATCATCAGCCCTTCCGGCACACCGGACAGAGGGGGGATGATCAGCGCACCAATGATCAGAAAACCAAAAAAGATCAGCGAATTGCGCACGGCATAGCGGCGCAGATAAAAAGCGCGCAATTCAAAATAATCCGCCAGCGTGAGCGGCAGGGTAAACGCGATGGGTTCGGCCTGATCAGGCATGGGATCAGTCAATCAGGAAAAAACACAGCTGTCATGCCCGCCACCCCGGTCCGCGCAAAGCGCGGCCGGAGTGTAAACTCCGAGCGGGCATCCAGATGAAACAGACGCAGGTCTGGCAGACGAGTCTGCGGCCCTGGATTCCCGCTTACGCGGGAATGACAAAAGCGAGCGTGTCAGGCGGCCTTTGCCAGCTTGACCAATTGCCCCAGCAGCGCCTTGGCGCCGGCCAGGCGTTCGTCCGGCGTGGCCCAGTCGCGGCTGACCACCACCTTCTGATCGGGCCGGACCTTGATGGTGCCGGAATGTTTGCTGATGAACTGGATCAGCGCCAAAGGATTTGCGAAAGCATTGTTGCGGAAGGTAATGGTACCGCCCTTGGGGCCGGCATCAATCTTCTCCACGCCCGCAGCCAGGGCGAGCTGCTTGATCGCCACGATCTCGAACAGGTGTTTGACTTCCTCCGGCAGTGGGCCGAAGCGGTCGATCAATTCGGCAGCGAAGGCGTCGATGTCGGTACGGGTCTGCAAATCCGACAGGCGGCGATACAGCGCCATGCGCAGATTGAGGTCGGCGACATAGCTTTCCGGAATCAGCACCGAAGTGCCCAGATTGAGCGTGGGCGACCATTGGTCTTCGGTGTTGGCGCCATCACCACCCTCGCGCAAGCTGGACACCGCTTCTTCCAGCATGTCCTGGTAAAGCTCGATGCCCACTTCCCGGACATGACCGGATTGTTCCTCGCCCAGCAGATTGCCGGCGCCGCGGATATCCATGTCGTGGCTGGCGATGGAGAAGCCTGCCCCCAGCTGATCCAAAGATTGCAGCACTTCCAGCCGCCGCGTCGCGGTGTCGGTGAGCTTCTTGTCGGGCGGGGTCGTCAGATAGGCGTAAGCCCGCGCCTTGGAACGGCCGATGCGCCCACGTATCTGATAAAGCTGGCTGAGGCCGAACATGTCAGCCCGCTGCACGATCATGGTGTTGGCGGTGGGAATATCGAGGCCGGATTCCACGATGTTGGTGGAGATCAGCACGTCTATCTTGCGCTCATAGAACGCCGTCATCACATCTTCCAGCACCGACGGCGTCATCTGGCCATGGGCCACCGCCGTTTTCACTTCCGGCACGGTTTCTTTCAAAAACGCTTCGGCTTCGCGCAGATCGGCGATGCGCGGCGCGACAAAGAAGGACTGTCCGCCGCGATAATGTTCGCGCAACAAAGCTTCGCGCACGACCAGGGGATCGAACGGCGTCACAAAGGTGCGCACGGCCAGCCGGTCCACTGGCGGGGTGGTGATCAGCGACAGATCACGAACCCCGGACAGCGCCAGTTGCAGCGTTCGGGGGATGGGCGTGGCGGTCAGCGTCAGGACATGGACATCGGATTTGAGCGATTTCAGCCGCTCCTTATGGACGACGCCGAAATGCTGTTCCTCATCCACCACCACCAGACCAAGACGCTTGAAGGAAATGCTTTCGGCCAGCAAGGCATGGGTGCCGACCACCACATCCACACTGCCATCGGCCAGAGCTTCCTTGGTTTCACGCGCCTCCTTGGCGTCCACGAAACGGGATAGCTGACGCACCTTGAGCGGAAAGCCGTTAAAGCGTTCGGCGAAATTGCGGTAATGCTGGCGCGCCAAAAGCGTGGTGGGCACCACCACCGCCACCTGCTCGCCCGCCATGGCGGCGACAAAGGCGGCGCGCAACGCCACTTCGGTCTTACCGAAGCCCACATCGCCGCAAACCAGCCGGTCCATGGGCCGGCCCTTGGCCAGGTCGGAGATGGCGTCGGTGATGGCCTTTTCCTGGTCTTCCGTTTCCTGATACGGAAACCGGGCGCAGAATTCGTCATACAGCCCGGCGGGCGGATCAACCGGCGGCAAATGCTTCAGTTCGCGGGCGGCGGCGATCTTGATCAGCTCGGCGGCAATCTCGCGCACCCGCGCTTTCATCTCGGCTTTGCGCTTCTGCCAAGCGCCACCACCCAGACGATCAAGCTGGGCGCCCTCGTCCGAGCCATAGCGGGTGAGAAGTTCGATATTCTCTACCGGCAGGAAAAGCTTGCCGCCGTCATACTGGATTTCCAGGCAGTCATGCGGCGCACCCAGCGCCTCAATGGCTTTCAGGCCCAGATAACGGCCGACGCCATGTTCGATATGGGTAATCAGATCACCCGGCGCGAGCGACGAGGCCTCCGAGAGGAAATTCTGCGCCCGGCGCTGACGCGCCTTCGCCCGCACCATGCGGTCGCCCAGCACATCCTGTTCGCTCATCAAGGCAAAGCCGGGTGCTTCGAAACCATGCTCGATACCCAGACACGCCATGCCGACGGCATTTTCATGCAAACGCAAAGCTTCCGGCCAATCCGCCACTTTGCGGATTGCCGGCAGGCCATGATCGAACAACACCCCGCCCATGCGTTCGGCGGAGCCATCCGTCCAGCTTGCCATCACCGCGCGCCTGCCCCCGCTTTGCAGCGCCTTCAGATGATCGGCAGCGAGTTGGAAAACATTCTGATTGCCGCTGGTGCGTTCCGGCGCAAAGTCGCGGCCCTGGCGGCCGCCGGCATCGACGCTCGTGGTGGATTCGGGCGCCTGAAACGGCGACAGCGTGCGCACCAGATTTTTGCTTAAGCGCGACTGCCATTCGGCGTCCGTGAGATACAGCGTTTCCGGCTTCAGCGGCTTGTAAGGCGCGGCCTTGATCGCTTTGGAATTCGGATCCTGGTGGCGGAATTGCTCGCGCGTCTCATAGCAATCGCTGATCACTTCCAGCCGCGCCTTCTTCGTCTCTTCCACTTGATGGCCCAGCATCACCAGGCAGCGCGGCAGATAATCAAACAGCGTGTCGAGATGGCCGTAGAACAGCGGCAGCCAATGCTCCATGCCCACCGCCTTGCGGCCGGCACTCACACTTTCGTAAAGCGGATCGTCGCCCGCCGGACCGAAGGCCGCGACATAACCGGTGCGGAAGCGGCTGATGGCGTCCTGGCCCAACGGCGCTTCGCTGGCGGGCAAAAGCGATATGCCATCCACGGCATCGCGCGAAAGCTGGGTGGCGGCGTCGAAGCGGCGGATGGCTTCCAGTGTCTCGCCAAAAAAATCGAGCCGCAGTGGTTCGTCCGTGCCCGGCGGCCATAGATCCACAATGCCACCCCGCAAGGCGAAATCGCCGGGATCGCGCACTGTGTCGGAACGGACATAGCCGTTGGATGCGAGAAACGCGATCAGCGCATCACGATCCACCTCCTCGCCTGTTTTGGCCTGGACGCTGGCCTTGGCGATGGCGTCGCGCGGCGGCACGCGTTGAAGCAACGCGTTGACCGAGGTGACAATGACGCAAGCTTCGACACCCTTGGCGAGCGCCGCCAAGGTCGCCAGACGGGTGCTTTCAATATCCGGCTTGGGCGAGACGCGGTCATAGGGCAGGCAGTCCCAGGCCGGGAAAGACAGCAGCGGAAGCTGCGGCGCGAAAAACGCCATCGCCGCCAATGCCGCTTCGGCTTCATTTTCGCCTTCGGCCACGAACAGCACCGGGCCGCTGCGGCGGCGCGCGGCTTCCACCGCCAGATAGGCGTCATATCCGGCCGGCGCACCCGAAACGGTGAACCGGGCCTCATGCTTGGCGATGTAATCTAGGCGTTCCACTTTTTGCCCTTGTGGCCAATCACGGATTTGAGGCCGGCGAAAACGGCATTGTCATGTTCGGGGGGCACCGGCGTGGCGCCGCGCAGCCACTCATAGACTTCCTGGTCCGGGGCGGTCAGCAGGGCTTCGAACTGGTTCAGGGCGGCCTCGTCCAGGCCCGGAAGCGCCGCCTCGGCATAGGCGCCGAAGATCAGATCGACCTCCTTGAAACCGCGCCGTTGGGCCCGGAACAAAAGCATTTTACGGCGGTTCTCCGAAGAGCCACCCTTCTTCACGTCATCCATGAGGGGGATATAGCGAGGGGCCCTGTTGAGGACAACCGGGACGGCACATAAACTTTTCCGGCCATGCGGCCCTCGATTCTATTCCCGCTTTTTGCCGATATCCGCACCCTCTCCGGGGTGGGTCCCAAGCTGGAAAAACTGATCGCCAAGGTGGCGGGGCCCAAACTGGTGGACCTGATTTTCGACCTGCCGGTGGGGGTGGTCGACCGCTCCTACCGCCCCAAGCTGAACAAGATCGAACCGGGCCGCATCGCCACCGTGACGGTGGGCGTGCTGGAACACATTCCGGGGCGCGTGAAGAGCCAGCCCTACAGAGTGCGGGTGTCGGACGACACGGCGGTGATGGACTTGGTTTTCTTCCGCGCCGACGCCAAATATCTCACAGACATTCTGCCGCTGGGATCGCAGCGGATCGTGTCGGGGCGGATCGAGTCCTTCAAGGACAGGCTGCAGATGGCGCATCCCGATTACGTGGTGGAACACGACAGCGCCTTGCCGGCGCATGAGCCCGTCTATGCATTGACCGAAGGGCTGGCGGCCAAGTCACTGGCGCGCGCTGTGCGCGGGGCCCTGGAAAAAGTGCCGCAGATGCCGGAATGGCAGGACCCGGCCTTTTTGAAGCGCGAAGCTTTTGTTCCGTTCGGCGAAGCCTTGGCGGGAGTGCACACGCCCAGGCATGACGCGGACTTGTCGCCGGAAACGCCGATGCGGCGGCGGCTGGCCTATGACGAGCTGCTGGCCAATCAACTGGCGCTGATGCTGATACGGGCGCAGTTGCGCGGTCCCGCCGGGCGGCGGATCGAAGGCGATGGCCGCCTTCGCGCAAAAGCCATCGCCGCCCTGCCCTTTGCCCTGACCGATGGCCAGCTCACCACCCTGGCGGAAATCGACAAGGACATGGCATCCGACAAGCGCATGCTGCGCCTGTTGCAGGGCGATGTCGGCGCGGGCAAGACCGTGGTGGCGCTGCTGGCGCTGTTGAATGCCGTCGAAGCCGGATTGCAGGGCGCACTGATGGCGCCCACCGAGATATTGGTGCGGCAGCATTGCGCCAGCCTGGAGCCTTACGCCAAGGCGGCGGGCGTAAAACTGGCGGCGCTGACCGGACGCGAAAAAGGCGCCGCGCGCGAAGCCGTTCTGAAGGCACTGGCGGCCGGTGAGATCGATATTCTGATTGGCACCCACGCCCTGTTTTCGGACGATGTGAGCTTCCGTGAACTGGGGCTGGCGGTCATTGACGAGCAGCATCGTTTCGGCGTGCATCAGCGCATGACGCTGCAAGCGAAAGGCAAACCGGCGGATGTGCTGGTGATGACGGCGACGCCCATTCCCCGCACCCTGGCGCTGACCGCCTATGGCGACATGGATGTGTCGCGCATCACCGGGCGGCCTCCGGGCCGGAAACCTGTGGAGACACGGGTGATGAGCGCGGCGCGGCTGGACGATCTGATCGCGCATTTGAAGCACGCGCTGGATGAAGGCCAGCGCGCCTACTGGGTTTGTCCCCTGGTGGAGGAATCCGAAAAGATCGACCTGGCCGCCGCCGAAGAACGCTTCGTCATGCTGAAGCAAGTGCTGGGAGACAAGGTCGGCCTGGTCCACGGCAAGATGAAGGCGGCGGAACGCGACACCGCCATGGCCGCATTCAAGGCGGGTGAGACCAAACTGCTGGTGGCCACCACGGTGATCGAAGTGGGCATGGACGTGCCGGAAGCCACCATCATGGTGGTGGAGCATGCCGAGCGTTTCGGCCTGGCGCAGTTGCATCAATTGCGAGGCCGGGTGGGCCGTGGCAGCGGCAAGTCGTCCTGCCTTCTGGTCTATCACGGCAATCTGGGCGAGGCCGCCACGGCGCGGCTGAAGACCTTGCGCGAAACCGATGACGGCTTTGTCATCGCCGAGATGGACCTGAAACTGCGCGGACCGGGCGAAATGCTGGGTAAACGCCAAAGCGGGATGGAAGAATTCCGGATGGCCGACCCGGCAGCGCATGACGATCTTCTGGCTATCGCCCATGACGATGCCAAGCTGATGCTGACGCGGGATGCTGACCTGAAAAGCCCGCGCGGCGAGGCGCTTCGGGTTCTGCTTTATCTGTTTGGCCGTGACGAAGCGGTGCGGTATTTGAGAACCGGATGAACGATAATTTTTCCTGCGATGCCGTGGTGATCGGCGCCGGCACGGTTGGCCTGGCGGTGGCGCGCAAACTCGCCATGGCGGGTCTGGAAACCATGATCCTGGAAAAGAACGAGCATTTCGGGATGGAAACCAGCGCCCGCAACAGCGAAGTCATTCATGCCGGAATTTACTACCCTCAGGATTCCCTGAAAGCCCGCTTCTGCGTGCGCGGCCGCGACCTGCTTTATGCCTTCTGCCAGTCCCACGGCGTCGGCCACAAAAAGCTGGGCAAGCTGATTGTCACCACCCATGCGGATCAGGCCGGCAAGCTGGCAGGCATTGCGAAAGCGGCGGCGGATAACGGCGTGGGCGATTTGCAGCCCTTGTCGAAGGCACAGATCGCAACCCTGGAACCCGATCTGTTCGCAGTGGAAGGGTTGTTCTCACCATCCACCGGTATCATCGATAGCCATCAATATATGCTGGCCCTGCTGGGTGGCGCCGAAACTCATGGGGCGTCGCTGGCGCGCAAGGCGGAAGTAACTGCCATCGCCAAGATGCCGGATGGCTACGCCTTGCAAGTGGCGAATGACGGCGGCAGCTTTGTGCTCAACGCCCGCATCGTGATCAACAGCGCCGGCTTGTGGGCACAGCATATCGCAGGGCTGATTGATGCCCTGCCCCGGCGCTTTGTGCCGCCGCTGAGGCTGGCCAAAGGCAATTACGCCATCCTGTCCATGAAAAGCCCGTTCCAGCATTTGGTCTATCCCGTGCCGGAGCCTGGTGGATTGGGCGTACACCTGACGCTTGATCTGGGCGGACAGGCCCGCTTTGGGCCCAATGTGCAGTGGCTGGAGAACAATGATCCGGCGGCGATTGATTACGCCGTGCCGCCCTCGGTGCCCCAGCAATTCGCACCGCTGATCACAAAGTACTGGCCAGCCATCCGTGAAGAGATGCTGACGCCCGGCTATTCCGGCGTGCGGCCCAAAACAGCCGGGCCGGAAAATCCCAACCAGGATTTTCAGATTGACGGACCGGCGGTGCATGGCCTGCCGGGAATGGTCAATCTGTTCGCCATCGAGTCACCAGGGCTGACCTCATCCTTGGCGATTGCGGATCACGTGGCAGGACTGGTGTCATGAAACTGGGTTTGGGTACGGTGCAGTTCGGTCAGGCCCATGGCGTCTCCAACGCCAAGGGACAGGTATCCAAAGCGGAGGCCGCGGCAATCCTGGACCGCGCCGCAAAAGCTGGGGTCAAACTGCTGGATACCGCCGCCAATTACGGCGAGGCGGAAGCGGTGTTGGCCGGATTCAATCTTTCGCCGTTCCGCATCGTCACCAAGACCGTGAATTTGAAAAATGGTTTGGATGCGGTGATCACCCGCGCCAGAGAGTCGGCGGCAAAACTGAAAGCCGACACGCTTTTGGTGCATGCTGCATCCGATCTGGAAGACGGTACATTGTGGCCGGCATTGCTGCGTCTGAAAGCGGAAGGTGTTTTCCGGCGCATCGGAATTTCCGTCTATGTCGCGGAGAAGCCTGCAGAATTGGCGGCGCGCTTCAGACCTGATGTGATGCAGCTGCCTTTCAGTCTGCTGGATCAGCGGTTGCTGCAGGACGGCACGCTGGGCCGGCTGAAGGAGATGAGCGTCGAAGTCCATGCCCGCTCACTTTTCCTGCAAGGGCTTCTGCTGATGGAAACAATACCGGCGCATCTTCAAGGTGCCGCACCAGCGTTGAACGCCGTCAAAGGCCGCATCGCGGCTTCCGGCACCACACCTCTTGCAGCCGCACTGGGCTTCGTTCTGTCCCGGCCGGAAATCGATATAGGCCTGGTGGGCGTCACCACCCTGGCGGAACTCGATGAAATCCTGGCCGCTGCGGCGCGCCCCCTGCCCGCACTGGACTGGGCCGCTTGCGCCCTGGCCGATGAGAAGATACTCACGCCTTCGCTATGGCAGAAACCCTGAACAGC
Source organism: Alphaproteobacteria bacterium (assembly GCA_947474565.1). GTDB lineage: Bacteria > Pseudomonadota > Alphaproteobacteria > Micropepsales > Micropepsaceae > Rhizomicrobium. The sequence goes on along the minus strand of CANJIS010000003.1, from coordinate 167,517 downwards.
CCTTTCATTCTGGTTCTGGCCTGTCCGGACCGCAAAGGAATTGTCGCGGCGGTGGCCAGCTTCCTGGCTGACAACAACGCCTCCATCGTCGACTCCAGCCAGTTCAATGACGCGGGCCTCGACCGCTTTTATATGCGGGTGGCGTTTCGCGCCGAGGGTGGCAGCGGTTTGTCGCCGGAAGCCTTCATCACCGGGTTTGAACCGATCGCGACGAAATTCGCCATGGACTGGACGCTGTATGACAGACGGGTCAAGCCGCGGGTGATGATCGCGGTGTCGAAATTCGGCCATTGCCTTTACGACCTGATCCATCGCTGGCGCGCGGGCCTGTTGCCGGTTGAAATTCCCGCCGTGGTTTCCAACCATGACGATATGCGCGCCTTCGTGGAATGGAGCGGTATTCCCTTTTGCAAGCTGGAAGGCACCAAGCCGGAGCAGGAAAAGGCGATCACTGATCTGATGGCGATGCAGCGCATCGATCTTCTGGTGCTGGCGCGCTACATGCAGATCCTGTCGCCGGATTTGTGCGGCGCGCTGGAAGGGCGCTGTATCAACATCCATCATTCCTTCCTGCCCAGCTTCAAAGGCGCAAAGCCCTATCAGCAGGCTTTCGCCCGGGGCGTGAAAATCATCGGCGCCACGGCGCATTATGTGACACCGCAACTGGATGAAGGCCCCATCATCGAACAGGATGTGCAGCGGGTGCATCACGGCCACACGGTGGAAGACCTGGTAGCGTTCGGACGCGATGTGGAATGCCGGGTGCTGGCGCGGGCCGTGACCTGGCACACCCAGCGGCGCGTGATCATCGCCGGCAGCAAGACGATCGTGTTCGCTTGATTTAAACGGCCCAGCAGAAATATCTCTTTAGCAAGATCGGCAAAATCGGGACTAATAGGCCTTGAACCGCTGCGCCGGTCAGGCCAAAAGAGGGCGTTTTCGTAAGGTGATTTCATGCGCATCGCGATGATCGGCAGTGGCTATGTCGGCCTGGTTTCGGGGGCCTGCCTGTCGGAATTCGGCCACCAGGTCATCTGCGTGGACAAGGACGAGAGCAAAATCGCCGCCCTGCGCCAGGGGGTGATGCCGATCTTTGAACCCGGCCTGGATGAAGTGGTTGCGGCCAATGTCAAAGCCGGGCGGCTGACTTTCGAGACCGAGCTTGGAAAAGCCGTTTCCAGCGCCGACGCCGTCTTTATCGGGGTGGGTACGCCCAGCCGGCGGGGCGATGGCCATGCCGACCTGTCTTATGTCTTCGCCGCGGCAGAGGAGATCGCCCTCGCCCTGACCGGCTATACCGTGGTGGTGACCAAATCCACCGTTCCGGTCGGCACCAGCCGCAAGGTGGAAGAAATCATTCGCCGGATAAAGCCGGACGCCCAGTTCGACATGGCCTCCAATCCCGAATTCCTGCGGGAAGGCTCTGCGATTGGAGACTTCCGCCGCCCCGACCGGGTTGTGGTGGGCTGCGACAGCGAGCGCGCCCGCGAAGTGATGCGGGAAGTTTACCGGCCGCTCTTTCTGAATGAGACGCCCATCCTGTTCACCAGCCGGGAATCGAGCGAGCTGATCAAATATGCCGCCAATGCGTTTCTTGCCACCAAGATCACCTTCATCAACGAGATGGCCGATCTGTGCGAGAAGTTGGGCGCGGATGTGCAGGATGTTTCGCGCGGCATCGGGCTGGATGGCCGTATCGGCGGAAAATTCCTCCACGCCGGACCCGGCTTTGGCGGCTCCTGTTTTCCCAAGGACACGCTGGCGCTGGTGAAGACGGCGCGAGACGCCGGGCTTCCCACCCAAATCGTGGAAGCGGTGGTTGCGGTCAATGATGAGCGCAAGCTGCGCATGGCGAAAAAAATCGAAGCGGCGTTCGGTGGCGTGAAAGGCAAAACCATCGCGGTGCTGGGGCTGACGTTCAAACCCAACACCGATGATATGCGCGATGCCCCAAGCCTGGTGATCGTGCCGAAGCTGCAGGCGGCCGGCGCTGTCATCCGCGCCTTTGATCCCGAGGGCGCCAAGGAAGCCGCGAAGCATCTCAACGTGCAGCAATGCAAGGATGCCTATGACGCCATCCAGGGCGCCGACGGCGTGGTGATCCTGACGGAATGGAATGAGTTCCGCGCGCTGGATCTGGCCAAGGTCAAAGCAGCGCTGAAAACGCCGCTGGTGATCGACCTGCGCAATATCTATCGCCCGGCGATGATGGCGCAGGCCGGTTTTCGCTATGTCAGCGTGGGGCGGGCCGAAGCAGACGGCCGCTAAGCGCAGACCAGTTTTCGAACAGGTCTTCCGCGCCGGCCGCGCTCAGGCGTGCGCCCAGTCCGGTGTCGGCATGCCCGCCACCCAGGAATCCCCAAACGCGCATCCCTGCAGCTCTGGCGGCAACCACGCCATGGATGCTGTCTTCGATCACCAGGCAATCGGCAGGCGGCATGTTCAGCGCCGCCGCAGCATACAGAAACAGATCGGGTGCCGGCTTGGCGCGCGGCACATCCTCAGCGGAATAAACATGCGGCGCGAAGGCGGACCACAGACCGGTCTGCCGCAGCTTGCGCTCCAATGCCGCGCGGGTGCTGGAACTGGCGATGGCCTTGGGCCCTGTAACAGCCGCCACGGCCGCATTCGCGCCCGGCACAGCGGTCAGCCGCTCTTCCATGGTCCGGCGCAGGCGTGACGCCAGTTCTTCGCGCATCGCGGCAGGCAGGGGACGGCCGAGCCGCAACTCCGCCTCTTTGTCCATGGCCGCATGGAAGGCTTGATAACTGAGGCCCATGAAGCGGGTGAGATAATCCTCGCGTCCAAAGCTAAGCCCGTGCTCGGCCAAAAGTGCGATCTCGATTTCATAGGCCAGCACCTCGCTGTCCACCAACACGCCGTCGCAATCGAAGATGATGGCAGAGAACAAGCCTCAGGACGCTTTACGCGACGCCAGGAAGTCGCCCATGCGCGCCAGTGCCTTCAGGATATTGTCCGTCGAGTTGGCATAGGACAGGCGCAGATAGCCCTCGCCCAGGATACCGAAATCCGGCCCGCCGATCAGCGCCACACCAGCTTCGTCCAAAAGCGCATTGGCCAGCTTCTTTGCCTTCCAGCCTGTCTTGCCGACATTGGGGAAGGCATAGAAAGCACCCTTGGGCGTGATGCAGGAAACGCCCGGCAGCTTGTTCAAGCCTTCGACCACGACTTTGCGGCGCTTGTCGAACTCCGCCACCATCATGTCCACCGCGTCCTGCGGACCGGTGATCGCGGCCAGACCGGCATACTGGGTGGGCGCGTTGACGCAGGAATGCAGATTCACCGATAGCTTGCGGGCATGGTCGTACAACTTGCCCGGCCACACCGCATAGCCCAGCCGCCAGCCGGTCATGGCATAGGTCTTGGACCAGCCATTCAGCAGGATCACCCTGTCGCGAATGGAAGGATAGGTGAGCAGGCAGACATGCTTTTCGCCGTCATACAGCATGCGATCATAGATTTCGTCCGACATCACCGCCACGTTGGGCCACTTCTCCAACCCGGCCACCAGCTTGTCCACTTCAGCCTTGGGCGTGACGCCGCCGGTGGGATTGGCGGGCGAGTTGATGATGATCAGCCGCGTGCGGGGCGTGATCAGCGAAAGCGTTTCGTCGGCGGAAAAGGCAAAACCGTTGGCCTCACGTATGGGAACCGGCACCGGCGTGGCGCCGGTATATTCGATCATGGAGCGGTAAATCGGAAAGCCGGGATCGGGATACATGATCTCAGCTCCCGGTTCGCCGAACATCAGGATGGACATGAACATGGTGGGCTTGCCGCCCGGCATGATCATCACTTCGTTGGGGGAAACATTGGCGCCGGCGTAGCGGGTATTGAGTTCATTGGCCACGGCTTCGCGCAGTGGCAGGATGCCGACCGCCGGCGTGTAGCCATGATGGCCATCGCGCAGCGCCTTGATGGCGGCTTCCACGATATGGTCGGGGGTGCGAAAATCCGGCTGGCCGATGCCCAGACTGATGATGTCCTTGCCCTGCGCGGCCAGGGCTGTTGCCCGCGCCAAAACGGCAAAGGCATTTTCTTCACCGATGCGGTCAAAGGCAGCGATGGTCTGAAGCATGGCATTTCCCCGTTTTATTATAAGCGTGTCTTAAAGCCAGCCAGCGGCCAGATCAACGAAGAGAGCGCCAGAGGTTTGAGTAATCGTCGGTCCAAGGGGCGAGCGACACAGGAATATATTGCAGATCGGCATCGGCCAGCAGCTTCTGTTGGAAAAAGGCCGGATCAGCCGCGATCAACACCCAGTCCGAGTGGTCCAGTGACTGGGCATCGTCGCCCTTATCGCTCACCAGACGGGCCGTCTTGTGGTCATCCAGGGCGGCGGCGGCCACAATCGGCGCCAGGTCGATGTAAAGATTGGAGACATGCACGGCGAGAACGCCGTCCGGCTTCATGTGCCGCCAATACTGGGCGAAGGCTTCCCGGGTCAGAAGATGCACCGGGATGGAATCGCTGGTGAAGGCATCGATTACCATCAGATCCAGGCCTTGCGGCTTTTCGCGCTCCAGCGACAGCCTGGCGTCACCCATATGGATTTCGGTCTTGGCGCCGCTGGTGGCGATGAAACGGAAGTAATTTTTCGCGATCACCGGTACCGCCGGATTGATCTCATAGAAGGTAACGCTGTCCCCGGCCCGGCCATGGCCGGCCATGCTGCCGGTGCCCAACCCGATAACGCCGATCCTGAGCGGCCCGCGCGCCTGCAACAGCGCCACCGCGCGTCCGATGCCGGAGTAAGGTCCGTAATAGCTGACGGGCCGCGATGCCTCAGGCCCCAGCAACTCACGGCCATGCACGACATTGCCGTTCTGCAGGATGCGGGCGCCGCCGACATCCGAAATTTTGAGAGGGCCGTAAAAATTGCGCTCGGCAAAGATGACGGCTCTGAAATCTTCCACCTGCCTCTTCGCCATCACACCGGTATCAACACCCAGCGCCAGCAGGGCCAGAACAAGGAAGGCATAGCGCCAGAGCCCGTTCCAATGGCGCGGCCACCGCCAGAACACCACGGCGATGATCAAAAGAACCAGAACCGGCAGCACAATGGCGATGTCGAAATCGCCCGGCAGCAATAGCGGCGCCACAGCGGCGATCAGAAGTCCGCCCAGCGCCCCGCCCGCCGCGATCGTGAGATAGTAAGCGCTGAGATGGCGTGGGCTGGGTTTGAGCGACGCCAGTTCGCCATGGCAGACCATGCAACAGATGAAAAATCCCGACATGTAGAAAAGCAGCTGCGGCAGATAATCGTAGATCAGGAACAATCCGATCAGCACATAGATCATCGCGCCGCTGAACAGGGCAAACCATGGATACCAGATGGGGCGCCAATACCAGCGCGGGGAATCGAAGGTGATAACAAAGCTGAGAAGATAAAGCGCCAGCGGCGCTATCCATAGCAGCGGCATGGCGGCGATGTTGCGCAAAATGTGATTGGTGACAGCGAGGAGCAGCGCTGAAGCCGCCATCGGCAGCAACAGCCATAATAATCTGGCGGCGAATGATGGCGGCTCAGCATTGTCCACCACCGCAACCGGTTCAGAAGCCGGGGCGGCGCTGTTCAAGCGCCAGGCGCCCAATCCGGCCATGAGGACAAAGCCGCCATATATGAAAGACCAGCTCAGGGCCTGAAACCGCGTGGCCAGCATGGGCTCGATCAAGATCGGATAGGAGAGCAGCGCCAGCATCGAGCCGAGGTTGGACAAGGCGTAAAGCCGGGTGAGCGATGACGCCGACGGTTTTTGCCGCGCGCTCCAGGCCGTCAGCAACGGCGTGGTGGACGCCAGCAGAACAAAGGGAAGCCCGATGGTGGCCGCCAACAGACCAAGGATCAGGAGCAAGGGGCTCTCATCGCCATTGGGCCGCCAATGCGCCGCCGGGATCACCGGCAGAAAGGCCAGGCTTACGACCAGAAGGCCGACATGGACGCACCACTGCCAGCGCCGGGGCACGAGGGTGGCCAGCAGATGGGCATAGAGATAGCCGCCAAGCAGTGCGGTCTGGAAAAACAGAAGGCAGGCCATCCAGACCTGCGCCGAGCCGCCGAACCAGGGCAGGATCATCTTGGCGATCAAAGGTTCGATGGCGAACAGAAGCAGAGCCGCCACGAAGATCGTGACAGGCATGACAAAGCGCCACGGGCCCATCATGGCCTGCGCGCCCTCACCCTCCCCTGCCAATGCCGTGTCCAATTATCCTTGGCCTAACAACGCATTGCCGAGAGGACCATAGCCGCTGGCCCGGCTTGACCCAAGACCCATCCCCGGCAATCTTGGTGGCCATTTTTCCCAGGGATTTCATGGCGACGATTCTGGTGACGGGCGCGGCAGGCTTTATCGGCGCCGCTGTTTCTCACGCTCTCCTGGCGCGGGGCGATAGCGTTATCGGGATCGACAATCTCAACGCCTATTACGATGTGGCGTTGAAAGAGGCGCGGTTAACGCCGCTAAAGGCCCAGAAGAATTTCCGCTTCCACAAGATCGACATCGCCGACCGGGACACGATGTTGAAGCTGGCGGCAGACAATCCGCAGATCGATGGCATTGTCCATCTGGCGGCCCAGGCGGGTGTGCGCTACTCCCTCACCGACCCCTATGCCTATGTCACATCGAATGTGATGGGCCAGGTGGTGATGCTGGAACTGGCGCGCGCGCTGAAGGGCCTGAAGCATTTCGTCTATGCCAGCTCCTCATCGGTCTATGGCGACAACACCAAATCGCCTTTTGCGGCGGATGATCCGGTCGAACAACCCAATTCGCTGTATGCCGCGACCAAGCGGGCAGGCGAATTGTTCGGCTACACCTATGCACACCTCTACGGCCTTCCTGCCACCGGACTGCGCTTCTTTACGGTCTATGGTCCCTGGGGCCGGCCGGACATGGCCTATTTCCTGTTCACGCGCGCCATCATCGCCGGTGAAACCATGCGCGTTTACAACCATGGCGAGATGTGGCGCGACTTCACCTATATCGACGACATTGTTGACGGTGTGATCCGCACGCTGGACCGGCCACCGTCCGGGACGCCGCCACACGCGGTTTACAATCTGGGCAATCATCGCTCGGAAAAACTGACCGACTTCATTGCCGAGATCGAGCGCGCCCTGCAGCGCAAGGCAGTGGTGTCGCTGGAGCCGATACAGCCTGGCGATGTGCCGCGCACCTATGCCGATATCGAAGCCAGCCGCCGCGACCTGGGCTTTGAGCCCACCACGCCTATCAGCGTTGGCATTCCCAAATTCGTGGACTGGTACAAGGGCTATTACGGCGTTTAGCGATTGAAACGCTTTTCCCATGCAATGGCCGACGAGATGATTTCGTCTATGCCATCGTGCCCCGGCTTCCATCCCAACGCTGCCTTGATGCGGCCGGGATCGGAAATCAGAGTCGGTGGATCGCCGGCACGCCGGGGACCGACGCGCGCGGGCAACGGCTTGCCCGTCACCTTCTCAACCGCATCCACGACCTGACGCACCGAAAGACCGCGGCCATAACCGACATTGTATGTGGTACTGCCGGCGCCGCCGCGGAGCGCGTCCAGCGCCAGCAGATGCGCCGCCGCCAGGTCGGTGACATGAATATAGTCGCGCACGCCCGTGCCGTCTGGCGTGGGATAATCGGTGCCGAAAATATCCAGTTGCGGCAACCGCCCCAGCGCCACCATCGCGGCGCGCTTGATCAGATGGGTGGCGTTGGGATTCGATTGACCGGTGCGGCCTTGGGGATCGGCGCCCGCGACATTGAAATAGCGCAAAATAGCGTAACGCAGCCCGTGTGCCCGTGAAACATCCTCCAGCATCCATTCCGTCATCAATTTGGAACGGGCATAGGGGCTGATGGGCGCGCGCGGTGCCTCTTCATGCAGCGGCTGCGGCGCATCCTCGGCATAGACTGTGGCGGTGGAGGAGAAGATGAAATTTTTAATGCCCGCTTCCACCACCGTCTGGATCAGGGTGCGGGTCTTGACGACATTGTTGTCGTAATAGGCGAGCGGATCGGCCACTGATTCCGGCACGACGATGGAGCCGGCGAAATGAATCACCGTGTCCACCTGCTGGTCGGTGATGATTTTGTTGACCAGTGCGCTGTCGGCGACATCGCCCTGGAAGAAGGCAGCGCCCGTTCCAACCTGGGCGCGCACCCCGGTGGAAAGATTGTCCAGCACCACGACCCTGTCGCCACGATCCAGCAGCGCATAGACGGTATGGCTGCCGATATAACCGGCGCCGCCTGTCACAAGTACGGTGCTGCTCAAACCCAATCCCCCGGGGACAGTGTTCAGCCCAGATAGCCCCGTTCGCGCAGATAGGCAACGATGGCCTGGGCATGCCGCTCGGCAGGGCCGTCCACGGTCTTGATCGCCAGCTCTGCCTGCTCGGGCGTCTCATAAGGGCTGTCGATGCCGGTGAAGTTCTTGATCGCGCCGCTTTTGGCTTTTTCGTAAAGCCCTTTGGGATCGCGCTGCATGCAGACTTCAATGGGCGTATCGACAAAGACTTCGACAAACTCGCCCTTGCCCACCAGCTCACGCGCCATGCGGCGTTCGGAGCGGAAGGGTGAAATGAACGACACCAATACGATCAGGCCGGCATCCACAAACAGACGGGCGGCCTCGCCCACCCGGCGGATATTTTCCACCCGGTCGGCATCGGTAAAGCCCAGATCCTTGTTGAGGCCGTGGCGAACATTGTCACCGTCCAGCAGATAGGTGTGCTTGCCTTCTGCGGTGAGACTTTTCTCCACCAGATTGGCAATGGTGGATTTACCCGAGCCCGACAGGCCGGTGAACCACAACACCACCGGCTTCTGGCCCTTCATGCGGGCACGGGCTTCCTTGTTCACGTCCAACGCCTGCCAATGGACATTGGTGGCGCGGCGCAAGCCGAAATCGATCATGCCGGCGCCGACCGTGGCATTGGTGAAACGGTCGATCAGGATGAAACCGCCCATATCGCGATTGTCGCGATAGGCGTCGAAAGCCAAAGGCGCGCCCAGAGAGAAATTGGCGTAACCCACATCATTGAGCGTGAGCGTCTTCGCCGCCAGATGCTCCAGCGTGTTGACGTCCACCTTGTGCTTGAGTTCAGAGACCGAAGCCGGAACCGTGGCGGTGGCCAGCTTGAGCAGATATTGCCGCCCGGGCAGCATTTCTTCTTCCGCCATCCACAGCAGATGCGCCGCGAACTGGTCGGACACATCCGGCCGCGCTTCCGGCGCCGACAGGACATCGCCGCGTGACGTATCGACTTCATCGGTGAGGGTGAGCGTTACCGCATCACCGGCCACCGCCTCTTTCATATCGCCGTCCATGGTGACGATGCGCGCCACCTTGGTGGTGCGGCCGGATTTGGCCACCGCCACCGTGTCGCCCGGCTTGATGCGGCCGCCAACGACGGTGCCGGAGAAGCCGCGGAAATCGAGATTGGGACGATTGACCCACTGCACCGGCAGGCGGAACGGCCCCTTCTCCAGCGCCGTGTCGACATCGACACTTTCCAGATGGTTGAGCAGCGCCGGGCCTTGATACCAAGGGGTCTCGGGGCTCTTGGCCATGACGTTGACGCCATAGCGGGCGGAAAGAGGGATCGCGATTTGGCTGGCGAAGCCCAGCTTTTCCGCAAAAGCGTTGAAGTCGGCGACAATGCCGTCGAACACGCTTTGGGAATAATCCACCAGATCGATCTTGTTCACCGCCAGCACGATGTGGCGAATGCCGAGCAGGCTGGCGATATAGGCATGGCGGCGGGTTTGGGTCAGCACACCCTTGCGGGCATCGATCAGGATGACGGCCAGTTCGGAGTTGGAAGCGCCCGTCGCCATGTTGCGGGTATATTGTTCGTGGCCCGGTGTGTCGGCGACGATGAATTTGCGCTTGTCGGTGGCGAAGAAGCGATAGGCGACATCAATGGTGATGCCCTGCTCGCGCTCAGCTTCCAGCCCGTCCACCAGCAGCGCGAAATCGATGTCTTCACCGGTGGTGCCGAATTTCTTGCTGTCTTTTTCCAGCGAGGCCAGCGTGTCTTCAAACAGAAGCTTGGTGTCGTAGAGCAGCCGTCCGATCAGGGTCGACTTGCCGTCATCGACGCTGCCGCAGGTGAGAAAGCGCAGCAGGGTCTTTTTTTCCTGGTCCGCAAGGAATTTCTGAAGATCGGACTTTGTTGAATTGTCGGTCGCGCGGGGCGCGCCCTCGGGGGCGTTCATCAGAAATACCCCTCCTTCTTCTTCTTCTCCATCGAGGCTTTCTCGTCACTGTCGATCAGGCGGCCCTGACGTTCGCTGGTCCGCGCGGTGAACATTTCGGTGACGATGCCTTCCAGTGTGTCGGCATCCGATTCAATGGCGCCGGTAAGCGGATAGCAGCCCAAGGTGCGGAAGCGGACCAGCCGCTCTTCGACCTTTTCGCCGGGCCTGAGCTTCATGCGTTCATCATCGCGCATGATCAGGGTGCCGTCGCGCTCGACCACCGGGCGCTTCTTGGCGAAATAGAGCGGCACAATGGGAATGTTTTCCGCCAGAATGTACTGCCAGATGTCGAGCTCGGTCCAATTGGAGAGCGGAAACACCCGGATGCTTTCGCCCTTGTTGATGCGGGTGTTGTAGACGCGCCAAAGCTCCGGCCGCTGGGCTTTGGGATCCCAGGCATGGGCGGCGCTGCGGAACGAGAAGACGCGTTCCTTGGCGCGGGATTTTTCTTCGTCGCGGCGGGCGCCGCCGAAAGCGGCGTCGAATTTGTATTTGTCCAACGCCTGCTTCAGCGCTTCGGTTTTCATCACCTGGGTGTGCAGCGACGAACCGCTATCGAAGGGATTGATGCCGCGGGCAATGCCGTCCTGGTTGATGTGTTCAATGAAATCCAGACCCAGCCGCTTCACGGTCTCGTCGCGGAATTTGATCATTTCCTGGAATTTCCAGGTTGTGTTGACGTGCATCAGGGGAAAAGGCGGCTTGGCCGGATAAAAGGCTTTCATCGCCAGATGCAGCATCACAGCCGAATCCTTGCCGACGGAATAGAGCATCACCGGGTTGGCGAACTCGTCCGCCACCTCGCGCATGATGTGAATGCTCTCGGCTTCCAGGCGCCGGAGATGTGATATTACAGTCTTATTGCTGGACAATTATGACAACCCCAAATCTGGGCTGTGAAATAGGGCCAAACCCCTGCCGATGCAAGGCGTCCGAAACCCGAACTATTTCAGGACCATGGTTTGCAACACGGGCGGCTGCTGGGCGGCCAGCACTTCAAAACGCACCTGGCCGATAGACCGGCCGTCCAGGGTCACGACATGGACCCGCCACGCGCCAGGCCTGGGCTGGGAGCGGAAGGAGTAGCCGCGATAGCCGTCATCCCGGCCGCCCTGAATGTTGAACCGCACCGTCTGCTGCGCCCGCCAGTTATGGATCGCCGGATCGTACCATTCCCAATGATGCTCAATGGCCGTGGTGAGCCGGTAAGGCGCGAACACCGCAGTGTACAGATAGAGCTTTTCGCCCGGCATGATGTGAAGCGTGGGATGGGTGCCGAACAGTCCCCGCCAGCGCGCCGGTTCGGTCTCGCCCCTCGCCTCAAAGTCGGCGCCTGTCCGCTTGACGCTGTGATAGACGCCGGCATCCGACAGCACCAAAGGCAAAGGCGGAAAAATCTTGGCGAAATAGAAAAGATTGAGCACCAGTGTGATCGCAACCACGCCCATGGCGATCTGGGTGCGCGCATCGCGGTAGCGGTCATGACCAAGCCAGGCCAGCAGCCACAGATAGAAAAGAAAGCCTGCCACCGCGATCCCGCCCGACATCAGGAAAGAACGCGGCCCGATCTGTGCGATCAGCACCGGCACCAGAAGAATGGCGTAGGAATAAAGACTGAAGAAGAATACCAGCGCCGCAAATACCAGCCGCGCGGTATAGTCACGAAAATACTCATTGCCGATAAAGACCGCCGCCATGAACAGCAGGAACGGCCAGGAGGCCGCCAGATTGGCGCTGCGGATATAAAAAACGCAAAACCCCGACAGCAGCGCCCCCAGCGCGAATTGCAGCGCTGCGACGAGAATGGCATGGGTGCGCGAACCCAAATTCTGCCCGCGCGCTTGCCACCAATGCAGCACGGCCAGCGCACCGCCTGCCGCCAGCAGATAGAGCACAAACACAAGCTGCGTCATCGGGCGGTCTACACGGCCGAACGTGTAGGCATCGAAGACGAAGCCCACAGCCATGGCGATGGCGGAGAGGTGGCGCTCATACCGCATGACCCAGGCCATCACGCTGCGAAACGCCGGCATAGCTGCACCTTTTCGACGGCGGGCAAATAGGGGGCCGACTTGGCCGGAATAAGGCGTGGCGGGAAAAACTCAATCCCGGGCGGGGATGCAATCCATTCCCCGGGTGGCTAGCGCGGTACAGAACTGCTTGCCGTCCGGTGTGCTGACCCTCAGCCGGTAATAGCGGCCCCGGCCGGGAAGGTCGGCCGCCACAATATGATGCGAATATCCCGCCAGCGCACCTCCGGAGGCCGCTACCGCCCTCCTCCAGCCCTCGGCCGCCTCTCGCCACACCCCCAGCTGGACTTCCTGCCCCCCGACATTGTCTCCCCCGACATTGTCCAAGGCTGGGCGCAGGCCCGGCCCCACGCCCGCACTGGAGGCGCTGGCTGGCTTGGTCTTGGGCAGGACCGCCGCCGGGGCGGCCACCGGCCTGGAGGAAGGCGGACGGAGCACAACGGGGGCATTGCCCCCTTGGGCGGCCCCCGGCGGGGGTTTCAGCACGATGGGGGCGCTGACCGGCGCCCCGCCCAAAGCGACCAGACGCTCCTCCGCCAGCCGGTAGCCGGGATTGGCCGCGAACGCCCGGCGATAAAAATTTGGCCTCTTGCGACTTGCCTTGCTGCTCAGCGATCTGGCCCAGCCCGTAGTAAGGATATTCCGGAGCGGGATTTCCGGCGGCCAGCGACGCGAGATAGTCGCGCTTGGCGTCATCGAATCTGTTCTGGCGGCGATAGGCATTGGCGCGGTTGTTCAACGCAGGCGCCGATTTTGGATTGAGCCGGATGGCTTCGGTGTAATCACCAACGGCATCATTCAGCCGGTTCATGCCGTCCAGCATCAGACCGCGTTCCAGATAAGCGCGGGCCTGTTCCGGGTTGCTCAGCGCGCTTTGATCGCGCCGGTGATATCCACCAACGCGTTATCACTCGCGCCCTGAAGCTCATGGGCAAGCCCACGGTCCAGCATCAGCCGTGCACGGTCGGCGCCCTCAAGGGCGGGCGTGTTCAACGCTTGGTCGGACAGACGCACGGCCTGGCCGCCATCGCCGGCGGCAAGTGCGGTATCAATCGCCGCGAATGCGGCGGCGGGAACCGGGGCGGCCATGGCCGGCCAGGCGAAAAAGGGCCCGACCGCCAGGAACCCTGCCGCCATACCGAGCCAAAATCGCTCTGTCATTGCCATACCAACGATCCGGCGCTCTTTGCGAAAAACTGGACTTTAATAGCGGCGCCGTGCCATGAAAACAGCGCCTTGCCACAAGCCTTTAGCAGAACATCGAGCGTAAAAAACCATGCCTCAAGCCATCAAAAATGTCCGCAAAGCGGTTTTCCCCGTCGCCGGCATGGGCACCCGCTTCCTGCCCGCCACCAAGGCGATCCCCAAGGAAATGCTGCCGGTGGTGGATAAGCCCGTAATCCAGTACGCGGTCGAGGAAGCCCGCGAAGCCGGGATCGAGCAATTCGTCTTTATCACAGGCCGTGGCAAGCATGTGATCGCGGACCATTTTGACCATGCCTATGAACTGGAATCCTTGCTGTCGGCGCGGGAAAAGACCGCGGAACTGAACAGCCTGCTGGAAAGCCTGCCCCAGACCGGTTCGGTCGGTTTCATCCGCCAGCAGCAGCCATTGGGGCTGGGCCATGCGGTGTGGTGCGCCCGGCATTTTGTGGGCGACGAACCCTTTGCTGTTCTGCTGCCCGACGACCTGATGGTGGGCAAGCCCGGCGCCCTTTCCCAGATGATGCTGGCCTATCGCGAGAACGGTGGCGTCATCGTCGCGGCCGAGGAAAAGCCGCCGGCTGAGGTCAAGCGCTATGGCGTGGTGGATCCGGGCGCGGCCAAGGGCAATGTCACGGAAGTCAAAGGCGTGGTGGAAAAACCTGACCCCGCCAAGGCGCCCTCCAATTTGTGCATCATCGGCCGCTATATTCTGCAGCCCGAGATTTTTTCCATCCTGGATCGCCAGGAGCGCGGTGCGGGTAATGAAATCCAACTCACGGATGCGATGGCGCAGTTGATCGGAAAAATGCCGTTCCATGCCGTCAAGACCGATTGCGCCCGTTATGACTGCGGTGACAAGGTCGGCTTCCTGCACGCCAACATTGCGGTTGGCCTGTCGCGCCCCGACATCGCGCCTGCCATCAAGAAGCTGCTCAAGGGCATGGATCTGTGAATTTCAGATCCCGATTGCTGCACTGTGCCGGCCTGTTTGCGGGCTGCATGGCGCTGGCGGGATGCACCAACAGCAACAGCAACTACACTCAGTATTTTGAGCTGATGCGGCAGTCCTTTTCCCAGCCCTTCGGCAGCAATACCGTGCCCCGGGCGCAGGCTGCGGCCATTCCCTATGCGAGTATCGGCTACCGGCTGAACGGAGAGCGCGAACAGTTGCTGGTCCTTGCCACGGAGAGCAATGGCGATCTTTTATGGACCTCGGCCAACCATGTCGTGCTGGTAACCCGCGAGGGGCGTCTTATCCGAACCGTGGGACTGCCGCACAACATCGCCTCCGTGACGCCGACCTTGGGCGCCGCCATACCGCCACCCGGCCAGGTGTTGAAAAGCGCTTTCACCTCCATCCGGTCGGCGGACTTTCCCGAGGACGGGCGCTATTCGGTACCGATCCGCTGCAAAACCATCAGCCGGGGCCGCGCCACCATCACCATTCTCGGCAAAGCATTGAGCACGGTACGCGCCGACGAGATTTGCGAAAGCAGCAGCTTGGGTTGGTCTTTTCGGGACAGCTATTGGGTCGACGCGCAAAGCGGCTTTGTCTGGCGCTCCATTCAGCATCTGACGCCAAAGGGCGACACGGTGGAAACGGAAGTGCTGCGGCCACCTGGCTAAATTGCAATCCGAAAACAAAAAAGGCGGGAAGCTGAGCTTCCCGCCTTTTTAATTCATCGACCAACAGGCGCTTACGTGGTGCCGGTGCTGGTGCCAGTTATCACCGTGCTGTTGCCGTTGCCGGAAGCGACCAAGGCGATGCCGCCGACGATGATGCCGCCCGCCAAAACGAACCAGATGGTGTCGTCTTGAATCATAGCTTTGGAAACACCCGCGGCCTTGCCCGAAGGCAGGGGCGCAACAGTGGCCGTCGCAGCAAGTGCGCCAGTTGTAATCATGGATGCCACCACAGTTGTCGCAACAAAATTTCGCATCGGAGTGATCCTTATATCTAAAAAGTTTGGCCGTAATCAGAGGGAACGATTAACGGCGCCCACCCTTGTTGCGCTGCAATGTAAAGAAGGCCGATCGAAAAGTACAGGGCAAATTTCCGTCCGCCCCGTACCAAAGCGCGCCTATAATAAAATGTCCGCCGTTGCGCGGCGGCAAAAAAACACAAGCAATTCCTGCTATTCCAACAGTCTTTAGCTTTGATTTTATGTCAAGGGCAAAGTTCCCGGGGATTGGCCGGCACCTTTGGCGACCCTAGTTACCAAGGATTAACCGCGCGGCGATGCGCCAAACCCAAGACGCAGAATCACTATCCGGAAATCACCGCGAAATCACGGCGAGCGAAGCGACGGTCACGACCAGTTGGCTCATGATGCTGGTGACATCCAGAATCAGCTGACGTGTGTTGATTGGCGTAACATCGCGCGGCACCACGATAGCGCTTCCCGGCGGCAGCGCGGGGGTATTTCCAAACCCCAGCCAAGATGTTTCCAGCTTCCGGGCAGAACCGTCCGGCAGCACAATGAAGACGTTGGAAGGGGCGGATGTCGGGCTGTAACCGCCTGCCATCTGAACATAGTCCTTCAACGTCAAATTGCTGCGGTAAGGCAGACTGCCTGGCTGCATGACCTGGCCGAGCACCGAGATCGTGCTGGGGCGCTGCGGAATATAGACGACGTCACCCGGCTCCAGCAGCGGATCCAGTTCTGGCTTCGAGGCCAGTATGCTGGGATCGGCGGAGATGGAGATGCGGCCGATCGCACGCTGATTGCGCAATTCCCCGACAAAGCCCTGCAGAGATCCGAACGTGCTGGGATCAATCTTGTCATTGCCGATGCGCGTCATGGCCACGACCAATTCTTCCTCAATCTCGGCAGCAGCGCGGATATAACCTTCGCGCTCCGTGGCGGCCGCCGATTTGCGCAGGAAAATCGTGCCGTAGGGATAAGCCGTGCCGGTCAGACCACCAGCGCGCGCCAGAAGGCTCGACAAGTGTTCGCCGCGGACAATCTGATAGGTGCCGGTATAACGCACCTCTCCTTGCACCGTGGCCGTCCCCAGTCCGGCATCCGTGAAGACCTGATTGAAGCGCAACTGATCCCGGGGGCGAACAATGTAGCTGGCCAGCATGCCTTGACGGAGCGGCAACTGAACGCGCCGAGTTGCCGAACGCCCGCCCAGATTGTCCACGGCGGTGGTGATCAGTTCCACGCCGCTTTCATCAGCCCAGTTGGTCGTGCCGCCAGCAGCAGCAACAAGATCCTGCAGCACCACATTCGGGCCAACAAAGTAATAGCCCGGGCCGCTGACCGCGCCGTTCAAGACCGCCTGGTGATCGATAAGGAAATTGACCAGCACCAGCTGATCGATATTCAGCTGACGCGCCAGATCGCCAAAATTGGAAATTTCACGATTGGATGCGACCCGTCCCAACACGCCATCAAAGGTCTGAAAATTGGCTGCGGGCGGCTGCACTGCCAGTCTGGGCAGCAGCACATCGCCATTGGCCAAGACCGATCCATTGCCCTGCCCTTCGCCGGGCTTGGCGCCCTGCACGGAATTCAGGATCTGACCGATCGGATTGCCTGGATCACTGGAATTGGCCTGACTGGAGCTGCCCGCCGCCGCGGACGTACCGGCATCAGGCGCGACGCAAACGGACGGCGTTAATGGGTTTGCCAATTGGCACGCATATCGGTCCTGGGCGATCTGGTTCTGCTCGGCCTCCACCTGGGCGACGAGGGCCTGGCGGGTAACCGGATCGATCTGGTTGGCAAGTTCGGCAATATCGCGCCGCTGTGAGTCAGCCAAACTCAAGACCGGTGCCGGCTCGCTGGACGTCACGGGCCTCTGGTTGGCCGCAAGGGCGCCCTGAACAGCGCTGCCCGGAACCACGTTACCTGGAATCACAACGCTTTGATTGGTCCCCGTCTGGCTTTGGCCCAGGGGGTTGCGACCCGCGGCCTGCTGAACTTCCTGGCGCTGGCGATAGAGCCGCAGCGTTTCGGTCAACAAACGGACCTCGTTCACCGACAGAACCTTGATCACGTCATCGGTTTGCAGGCTCAGATCTTCGGTGCCGTTGAGAGTTGCGACCGGCGTGAAGGGCTGCAGGGTACGCAGCAATGTGCGCGTATCCTTACGCGAAATGATACCGAACAGCGTGTAGGGCGCGTCCGGCAAAGCGCCCGGAGCCTTGAGAACTTCGGAAAGCTTCGTGCCTTCAATGATGGGGTAATTGCCGGCAAGCGGCGTGCCGCCCGACAGGGTTACTTGGCTGCCGACCCGATCCGCGCCGAGCTGCGCAAAAAGTATTTCGCTGTCACCAACAATGGCGTTTTCATCCGCCATCGTCACCATCTGAGAACTTCCATTCGCGCCAACGCGCAGCACGGAAAAACGATAGCTTCCGCGAACTTCCGTACCGCCAGCCAGCGCCAGCAAACTCTGGGCCTTCATGCTTGAAGCCCCCGGCGGTAATTCATAGATGCCGGGCTGGCGAACCATGCCACTGACAGCAACCACCTTGCCCAGCGCCGGCACCAGGATGCGGTCGCCATCCGCAAGCTGCATATGCGCGGCCGCACTGCTGGCATTGCTGAGGACCGAATAGAGATCGACGACATAACTCTTGCCGCCGCGCTCAATGCGGACACTGCGCATAGAGCCGGTCTTTTTGACGCCGCCCGAAAGAACCAGCGCATCCACCACGGACGCTAGGCCGGGAACAATGCGCGTGCCTGGTATGTTCACTTCGCCTGCAATCAGCACGCTGATCTGGCGCAAACGCGCCACCGAGACAAAAGCATTGGTAGCAACATAGGCACGCCGTACAGCAGCTTCCACATCGCCGCGAAAACTGCCAAAGCTTCGGCCCGCCGCCGAAACGGGATTAAGGCGCGGCAGCACTAGCTGCCCGCTGCGGCTCACCGTGGCGCGGTATTCACTATTCTCCTGGCCGCGAAGGGAGACGACGATCTCATCGCCGGGACCCAGAATGTAATCGTCCTGCACCCCGCCTGCCTGGGGAATGGTGACTTCCCGCGCTTGGCCGAGAGCATCGTAACCGAATTGTGTGAGCTTCGCGCCGGCGCGCGCCGACATGATCTGCTCTAACCGTGATGGTGGCAGCGCGACGAAATTGCTGCGCGCCGCCGGCTGAACCGTGACATCGGACGGGGCTGAAGCCTGCGCGCCGGATGTTCCAGAATTCGACGTCCCGTTTTGCTGTTGGAGTTGCTGAAGCAGCTGTGTGGGGTTGGAAGACAACTGCGCGTGGCTGGCAGAGCCCAACAAAATCAGACCGGCAAAAACGGAAAGGCAAAACGCCGCGACGCGGCCATTGGCCATGAGCTTGTTCCAGCCATCGCGCATCTTCGACATTTGCCTTCGAACCGGTCCAATTTCGCCCGCGTTCATTTAGCATAAGCCCAGCGCGCGGGTGAAGAAAAGATTTTGCTTGCAATTACTTAGTCAAGCGGCAAGAACCCCCGATGCGGTCGAATTAAAGGCTTATGGCGTGAAAGCGGGGCTGCGACCGGCTGACGTGAAAGGAGCGGCATGGGTGCGCTTGCGCAAGACCCGGATCGCGCTCCTGGCCTGCACCGCCCTTTCCCTCCTGGCCTGCCCTGCCGTTGCGGATAGCTATGGGCCAGAACCCCGTAACAATTTCGGCGGCGTCGGCCTGATCGACATGCCCAGCGCCCGCCTGGCCCCTGACGGCGAAATTGGGGTCGGCGGAAGTTTTCTGAGAAACAACCAGCATTACTACTTCTCTTTTCAGGCGCTGCCCTGGCTGGAGACGGGTTTTCGCTATTCCGGCTTGGGCCACAATTTCGGCCGCGCCGGCTTTCCGGTTTATTACGATCGCGCTATCGCCGTAAAAGCACGCCTTTGGGATGAAACAGACCTCATTCCGGCCGTCGCGCTAGGCATCAACGATGTCGTGGGTACGGGCGTCTATGCCGGCGAGTATCTGGTCGCCTCGAAACAATTTGGTCCTTTCGATGCCACGCTGGGCATCGGCTGGGGGCGGCTGGGTTCCACCGCCCAGTTCAAAAATCCTTTTGCCAGCATCGCCCCGTCTTTCGCGGACCGTGGATCAACGGCCGCATTTGGCGGGCAGCTCAATTCCAACACGTTCTTTCGCGGCCCGTCTTCCGGATTATTTGGCGGCCTCGTCTATCACACACCCGTCGACAATCTATCGCTGATCGCGGAATACAGCAGCGACGCTTATGTTGCGGAAAAAATCTACGGCAATCTGGCGCCGCGCAACCAACTCAATTTCGGTGCATCCTATAAGGTCGGCAGTGCCAGCCTCGGATTGGCGTGGCTCTACGGCACAACGCTAAGCGCCAACATCGCCTTCATATTGGATCCCGTCAAAGATCCGTTCCCGCAGCGGTTGGGAAGTCCGCCGCTGCCGCCCGCGCATCTGCGCAACGAGACGGAACAACAACAGGCGCTCAACCAGCTGCTGCAGCAGCGTCAGCAAGGCGGAACGCTTAAAGTTTCGTCTCGCGGTCTTGATGACCTTTCAGACACGCTGTTTGCTCAAGCGAATATTGCGGATGTCTCTGTACGCGGACGCACCCTGGTACTGGGTATCAGCCAGGGCAACGTCCGGGCGATCTGCAACAACACTGCGGCAATGGCTGCGCGCGCTGACGTCGATATCGAAGCGGTCGTCACGACGGATGCCGCCGGCAGATCGGCACGCTGTGCAGTGCAAAGGCGCAGCGGCAGCAACCTGGTCAATGTTACGTTGACCACAAACCCACATGCCGGAACGCCTGGCGCTCTAACCACCGCAGCGCTTCTCACAATCGATGCATCAGCACCCGCGCAACCCAGCACACGGTCGGCAATTGCCGCCATCAAAGCTGACGCCGCGAAAAACCAAGTCGTCATTCAGGCCATCTCGCTGACCGATAGCGAGGCCATCGTATACTACAGCAACTTTCGCTATGCGCATGAAGATGATGCGGTTAGGCGGCTCGTCAATGTGTTGATGATGGATGCACCGTCCAACATCGAAAAATTCCGCTTGCTACCGACAAGCAATGACGTGCCGCAAACCGAGTTCGATGTTCTGCGCGCTCCGACAGAACGAGCCATCGCCCAGACCGGAAACTACAGCCTTCTGAGTAATGGGAACGAACAAACAGCCGCGCCAATGGAGAATCCGGTCTTGTCGGAAACTCTACGCGGGACGTATCCAAAATTCAGCTGGAGCATTTACCCAAGCTTCCGGCAGCAACTGTTCGATCCGAACAATCCCTTCGCGGTACAATTCCTGATGGCGGCGCAGGGCGTTGTAAGCCTGCGGCCCGGCTTGTCCGCCGTGATTGAAGGCGAGCTCAACCTCTACGATAATTTCAACGTCAATCGGCCATCCGACAGCGTGTTGCCGCATGTCCGCACCGACTGGGCCAGGTTTTTCACCGAAGGAAAAAACGGGCTTGGCCAGCTTGAGTTGACGTACCTCACGCGACTGGCACCGGATGTCTTCGCCCAGGCGCGCGTGGGATATCTGGAAAACATGTATGCAGGCGTTGGCGGCGAAGTGTTATGGCGCCCGCAAGGACAGCGATGGGCGATTGGCGGCGACGTATATCATGTGAAGGAACGCGCCTTTGACCGGCTGCTTGGCTTGCAGAACTATCAGGTCACGACGGGACACATCACTCTCTATTATGCCTCACCCTGGTACGGCATGAATTTTCAACTCCGCGCCGGACAGTATCTCGCGGGCGACCGCGGCTTGACCTTCGCGATTTCACGCACCTTCTCCACCGGGGTGGAACTCGGTGTGTTTATGACCAAGACCAACGTTTCCGCCGCACAGTTTGGCGAAGGCAGTTTCGACAAGGGGTTCACAATCAAGATTCCGCTGGGATGGATTGTGCCGATATCTACCCAAAGCGGGATCAATACCGTCATCCGCCCGGTTCAACGCGATGGCGGCCAAGTTCTGGCTGGCGATGCCAATCTATATTATTATCTGCAACGCAGCGGCATGGCAGAGATCTTCGCCCACGAAGAAGATACTTTGAATAGCGGCGAATAATTGTCGCGTTGCCGGCAATTAATCTTCCATTCGCGAATTGTTTTTCAACGCGCGATAGATTGTCGTGGATGCGATGGCATACAGCACCGTCGTCAGCATGACCGGCAGCCAAAACAATATCGAAAATATGGGCGCGACGTGACGAAACGTATTGATGTCGTTTTGCAGCGCGCCGCTGACGTAGAGAGCCGGCTGGGTCGTCCTGGCGATAAGCTCCCCCAATAGCTCCAGCAGCAGGCCGGGAAGAACGACCGCGATCGCGATCAGCAGCAGTGGCAGAAAAATTCCGTCAGAAAACTTCCAGCATTTGCGAATAACAACGCCACGCCTTTCACCCATTGCGACCGCGGGAAGAAGGAAGCCCAAGCGCAAAGCGATGACCGCCAAAGTACCTGCAATTCCCATTTCCAGTGCATATTGCGCAGTATGTCCGAAGCCTGCCGTTCTGATGCCCAAGATAATAAGATACGCCGCTGCAATCAAAATCGTCATCAGTAGAAGAAGCCTGAGCGATGCGGCGTACAAACGGCCCTCTTGATGGCCGATCCGGATGGAGAATACCCCCCCCTGCCGATGGTGCCCCAGGGCCAGATCGGTCACTGCTGCAAGCGTAAGCGTATAGACAAAAAGCAGGAGAAGCACCGATGCGGCCACCAGGCCCAGCACCATGCTGGCATGGGCCTCGGTGGGAGCGGCCATAAAGCCCTGCAGCTCGACCATGTACTCGTTAAAAAGGGAATAGAATATAGCGCAGCCGGCAATCGTAAGAAGCCATATTCTACGCAGAATACCGGCCAGATTGCGCCCGGTAAAAATCAGACATTCCAGGAGGATCTTCGAGATCGAAAGACGGGGTGTTAAGGATGGTTTCATTTCAGGGCCAAAGAATGTGCAAGGCCATCATGGGCTATTCGAAGATCTATTTTTTCCGTCCAGAGGAATTGAAACCACATTGTGCCTGGTAAGCACCTTTTCTTCAGTTTCCTGCACGGCAAAGGCCGATGCATCGGTAAGCCATGCGAAACTGAAATAAAAGGCTGCAAGCGCTGTAAAACAGAGAAGCGCAAATTTTGGCTCGAGCGTCGCAATCAAAGACGAGGACGCCACTGCGCCAGCATAGGCGGAAAGGCCGAGCTTCTTGCCCACCTTATCCTCCAATCGATGATGAAAATGGTCGCGATCGCCATTTAGCGGCGAACGGCCGCGCAATGGGCGACTAATGATGAGGCGCAAACAATCCATCACCGGAATGAAGAACCACACCACGACAGTCTCAATCTGAACTTGGCCTTTGGCATGAGCTGCGATCGCCAGCATCGCAAAAACAAACGTCACGCCATAAGTTCCGCAATCGCCCAAGAACAGACGGCGTGACAGATTGAAAGCGAGAAACACAAGACTCGCGCCCAATAAGAGACCGGCAAGATGCTGGCTGGCATCATCGGTTATAAGCATCAGGCAGATTGACCAAACCACAAACATCGAGCCGACAATGCCATCCTGCCCGTCCGCCATATTCACGGCGTTTATCAAACCGACAACCGCCAGTCCTGTCAGGCCGCAATAAGCCCATGTGGAAATATGCTGGGGATCAAAACTGGCCCAATGCAATGTCTGGGTTATGAGGCCGGGATTGATGGTCGCGCCTATGCCACAGAAAACACCCAGAAGCGCGATGCGTGACATAGGGGAAATGTGACGCTGATCATCCGTGAAACCGACCAGTCCTACACCAACAGCGCAAAATAGAAGGGCAGACAATAGCTGACGCTCGACACCCCCGCCCCCGAGTAACAAGACCCCGGTCAGCCATATTGTGACGGCCGTCAGGATCGCAACGCCACCGATTTGGGGCGTTTCCATCTCATGGCGCCGGCGCAAACCATCCGGATAAGCAACGACCTTCAACCACTCGCCAAGCGAACGGGCCTTCACGCAAACCGCGAATGTTGCAGCAAGCGCCAAAAAATAAAGCAGGCTGGATGCTTCAGGAGCGGCCAAGATCATTGCCGAGGCTCGTTACGGTTTTCAGGCATAGCGGGAGCCAAGTTATCTATCCCTTTGATCTACCAGATATACTTCTTGGGGCTACTTAGATCAAGCCTCTGATAAGTCAACTCCGGTAACGCCAGACTAGTTCTTAATTTCTAAATTCTTCTGGGCCGAACTCGCCGCTTTGGGAAGCCAGGGCGAATGGCATCAAATTATTTAAGCCCTACTCATAGCCAACCGTGGCACAGAGCCAGATTTCACTCACGCTGCATATGCTATATTACCCGATGGATTTTAAGTTGAGGGTTGGATTAACTTGAGAGATTGCAGCCTGAAACAGACGGCGGGCCAGGTAGATTAAAAGGGCCGCAGGTTACCGTTTCGACCTCTCTGGGAATGACGCTATGGCGCACGTCCGCACAGTTGAAGACGCAGCGCTTCCCGCGGTGCATAGCATGCGTGTAATGCGCATGACTGCCTATTTTCGATCACAGCTTGATATTCTTGATATCAAGTTGGATATATTTTTCAGTTCTTGCAAAAAGTTGTTGGACGCCGACGCAAAGCATTCTGGTTGCGCACCGTGAGAAAAGTTCTCGTCACGGGGGCCAGCGGGTTTGTCGGCCGACATCTTCTCAAATACTTATTGGAACAGAATTTCGACGTTCATGTCGCGTATCGCAATTCAGCATACCGCCCGAATGACGTAACGATACATTTGGCCGACCTTCTGGAGCCCGGCGAAGCCGAGCGATTGATGAAAGCGGTTCAACCGACCCACCTTCTTCACCTCGCGTGGGATGTTTCACCCGGCTTATTTTGGCATGCGCGCAATAATTTAGATTGGGTCGTGGCAAGCCTTGCGCTCTACCGAGCATTTGTGAACGTCGGTGGGAAGCGCGCAGTTTTTACCGGAACTTGTGCCGAGTATGACTGGGGTTCGGAGTGGCTCGATGAGACCAGCACCCCCAGAAAACCACAAACACTCTATGGCGTTGCTAAGAACTCACTGTTTGACCTCATTACTGCCGTGGGCGAACCACACACACAATTTGCCTGGGGACGACTATTCTTTCTTTACGGACCGGGCGAGCCTCCAAAACGTCTAGTGCCAGACGTAATGGATTCGCTTCTAAGGGGAATGGAAATTGCCTGCACATCGGGAAGGCAGGAGCGGGATTTCCTCCATGTCGCCGATGCTGCCCGCGCCTTGGTGTCCGTTCTCGTCAGCGACTATTGCGGTGCGGTCAATATTGCTTCGGGAGAATGTCACCCAGTACGCGCGATAGTCGAGAAGATTGGCGTCTTGGCGGGACGCCCGGAATTACTTCGCTTCGGCGCCAAACACTCGCCCGAGAATGAACCTAAAAGGCTTGTGGCCAACGTATCAGTTTTAAAAGGACTGGGTTTTACGCCACGTTACAGTCTGGACGAGGGCTTAAAACAGACTTGGGAGTGGCGGCAAAACCCCAACTAAGGCTGAATCACGGCCGACCACGGCATGATATCTAGGGCTCTCAAACGAGTAGGGCCGTAAATCAGGTCAACTTCCAGGCGCGCGAATATTGATCATTCTATCAATGATATATAGAGGGCGCTGCTTTCCCTGAGTGTAAATACGCCCCACATACTCGCCAATCACTCCGAGAAAGAAAGCGTTCAACCCGATCGCAAATAGCAGAAGAACAATGATCGCGGTGACCCCTGTCGGCGCGACCGGCAACCAGTGCAAAGGATATAATCGCGCCGTGACGAAATAGATCGATGCCAGAAAGGAAACAATAATCACCAAAATCCCCACATATGCCGCAAGCCGGAGTGGCAAATTTGAAAACGAAATAATCGCATTTGCGCCCCACTTTAACGAATACCAAATACCCGCCACGGATTTTCCGTGAATACGCTTGTCGCGATCATAGGTGAAATAGCTTTGCTTGAAACCAGCCCAATGAATAAGGCCACGAAGATAACGATCTGGCTCTCGCATCAATTTCACGACATCTATAACGCGCCGGCTGATCAGGCGAAAATCAGTCGCATTTCGCGGCAGTGAAGTTTCGCTCACACTGTAAATGAGAGGATAGAAGATCGCTGCGCCTGCGGTTTTGATGAGATTTGAATCGTTACGCGCTCGCAAGACACCGCAGACAACATCGCTCCCCTGTTGCCAAAGCTCCACCATTTTCGGAATCATCTCAGGTGGCTCCTGAAGATCGCTGGCGACAGTGATAAGTGCATCACCAGTCGCCAAATCGAAACCACAAGCAAGAGATGCGTGATATCCAAAATTGCGCGAGTAACGGACGTATTTCCAATATGGGCTATCTGCGCAAAACTGCGCACCTAGCGCGGCTGTTCCGTCACTACTGCAATTATCCAGTAAAATAAATTCGGGTTCGATTTGATCTTTTAACTCCGCAAAAACGGCCTCCAGACGTTGCCGGAGAATCGGGAGGTTAAGCTCCTCGTTTAAAGCGGGTACCAAAATCGTCAGGCGTCTTTTGTCCAAGTCCAACCCCCATTTACCGTCCTGCAAGCCTCTTCATCATGCACACAAATGCTTTTGAATACGGCCACTCATGATATAACCCGGCGTTGTGCTGTAGAGCAACCCGATCGAGCTATAGAAGTGGAGGCTTTACATGCGTTTTGACCGTGCTTTCCTGGAAGGGGTTTGTCTCATTTACGATGACTCTTCGCCCGACGAGCGAGGCACGTTCAACCGTGTTTTTTCCAACACCGAATTTGAAGCCAACGGTGTTCCAGGGGCCTTCCTGCAGATGGGGCTGTCGCGCACGCGCAAGCGCGGCACGTTGAGGGGAATGCACTTCCAGCATCCGCCCAGAGCCGAGGGCAAACTAATCCGCTGCATACGCGGGCACGTGTTTGATGCGATTATCGATCTAAGGCGAGAGTCGAAAACTTTCAAACAGACTTTTACCTTGGAATTGCGAGCGGAGTCTGATGTCGCGCTGTATGTTCCCCCAGGCTTCGCTCACGGATTTCTAACCCTTACGGACAATGTCGAGATGCTATATAGCCTCACCGAAACCTATGTAGCGGAATTGGCCGACGGTGTCCGATGGGACGATCCAGCATTTGAAATCTCGTGGCCGGAGCCGGTCCTGTTGGTTTCGCAGCGCGATCGCAACTTCAAAATGTTTACTTAGGAGAGCACCCGTCGATGCCTGCAGCCGGCTTACGTGACAAAAACGCTGAGCTGGCTCATGCATTATCTGGAAGATTTTGTTGCACAATCGAGAATGCGGTCGCGAGCACCGTGATCATTCCCTGCGAAAATCAACACTCGATGCATATTACGCTGCTGGGCATGCGCGCATAAATCTGCATCTGAAATACTACGCGATTCAAAATGTGCCCCGTATTCCGACGTATAGGCGTCCCGTCCACATCCGTAAGAAACGGGGGGGCCGCCAAGCAGGGACGGCTGTCCGGTCATTGAGACCTGGACATTGTATTTATCGAGACATCTAGGCGTCGAAAACAATGTCCAGAAGGCTGTGTTTTCCGGCGGAATGAAGACAGCGGCAGTTCTGTCAGGGATTGGAAACGCGTTCTGCACGGACTGCATCAATTGTCCGCCGGGGGCTGCCGCGAGAATGTTGCGAAAAGCGCCGCCCCAAAGAACATGTTCCTGCGCCATCGCGCCGCGAAAATACTGAAGCGCCCCGCCGCCATGCAAAAGCTTGCCCTCGCCTCTCTCATCGGCCGCGATGACAACCGCGGTTACTTGCTTGTAGACCCCGGTGATAAGCGTCAACGCACCCAGGCTCGCGCCAACAACCAACGGAAATGATCGCGCCAGCAGAATTTTCTGCGACAAGCCAGCACCCTCTGGCGCAAACCGCGCCACGAGCAATGGCATGGCGGCCCACTGTGCGACGTTAAGGAAATACCACAATGCACTGTCCTGCGGGATGCCGAGCAGCGGCGGGATTGAACCGAAGATCATGACGATCATCGCCGCCTCGAACATCAAATCGGACTTATTCAAAAACACCCTGCGCAATCCTTCGCCGCCGTAGATTCGCGTCTTGGAAAACAGCAACATGAAGGGGATGATGAAGCAGGCCAGACCTGCGGCGGGGAAAAGACGAAAGAAGAAGAACGGAACGATCAGGTGATTGCTGACCGTCCGATAATCTTGCGTCGACGGCGACAGCGTCCACATCATGCAAAGGAAAACCACGCCCGCTGCAAATCCCGCCAACATTCCGCGCATGCCGAAACCAAAGCGCCGCAGCACAACCCAGCCAAGCGCGGCCGTCCAAAGTGCGCCGACGGAAATCTTCAAAAAAAACAACGGGGGGATCGCCGCAACTGCGATTGCCAAAGCAACCGTTGCGCGACGTGGAGAGAGCGGCGGCCCGTCAGCCAGATGCGCGAGCAGCGGAAGGAGCAGCAAAAACCCTATCAATCCGCAGGTATAGGTTTCGGATATATAATAGGAGTTCCAGCCGATGACATCCGACAGCAGAATAATGCCCAACCCGGCTAGCAGATATCCCACCAGCGGCTTGCGCCCGCGGTCGAGCGAAATCACGCTCAGCAGCAGAGCGACGACAAGCATCGGGGCCAGGACAATTGGCACACCCGCTCCATAGCTGAACAGCGGCTTGGATGAGCTTAGCTTGCCAAGAGCGGCGAACCAGAAATGAGATCCAAAATGATACTTGATCGGAATAATTCCATCGAGCGCCGCGGACGGCACGCCGAAATTTTGGATTACAAACGTGATTGCGCTGTGAAACGTTGTGTCGTGATTGAGCGTTCCAAGCAGACTCTGTTCGGGCGTATACACACCGGCATAGCCTAGGCTCTGGACGGTACAAAAAAGATAAAGCCCGACGACACAGCCGGTGCAAACGCAGAAGATTAGTTGCCAGGCGCTTTGCGTCCTCAACAACTGCAGGGCCCGCCACGCGCCTGCGGCAAATACCAGCGCGTAAGCGATGATCAGATAGCTTTGCAGCGCAAACGCCAGCAACAGGCTGGCAAGTACCAGCAGTGAAACCAATGGCATGGCAACGCAGCGCAAATTGGCGCTGCCCCACACGCCGCGCGAGGGCAGCAACAACGGACCAAGCAGGGTCGCCGAAAATATCAGAAAACAGGACGGTATGAGCAGGGGTGGCGTATACAGCCCTAGGCGCAGCGGGTAATAAACCGCCGCATTGCACGCGCATATCGTGACGCCTATCAGCGCAATTTGCGCCCAAAGCACGTCAAACGTATCAGACCTGGTTAAACCTTGCGGGTGCCGCTCGCGGGCGCTGGACGCTGAGCTTACGGGCATGGCAGAATTCATCACATTGACCTTGCTTCAGCCTCAGAATTACATAGAAGAGCGCTGGAATCTTCCTTCGGGGAATCGGGACATTCGATGATTGACACAGCCGTCATATTAGCCGGTGGACTCGGCACCCGACTTGGCGAAGAGACGCAAGTCGTTCCCAAGCCCATGGTCCAGATCGGTGAAAGCCCCATACTCTGGCACATCATGAAGCTCTATTCCATGAATGGGATCTCACGCTTCGTAATATGCCTTGGTTACAAGGGATATATGATCAAAGAATACTTCGCAAATTATTTCCTGCACCGGGCGGACGTGACGTTTGATATCGCTCAAAACAGCATGGAAGTGCACAGCCGCCGCGCCGAATCCTGGAAGGTCACACTTATCGAGACTGGCACATCAACGATGACTGGTGGCCGGTTGAAGCGCGTAAAAGACTTCGTTGGCGATGACCCCTTCTGCATGACATACGGCGATGGTCTTGCCGACATAGACATCCGGGCGCTCGTGCAACATCACCAAAAAACGGGAAAGCTCGCGACGGTAACGGCGGTACGTCCACCCGGCCGTTTTGGCGCGCTGGATCTGAAGGGCGATAGCGTCTCGGGATTTGTCGAAAAGCCCGAGGGCGACAACAGTTGGATAAATGGCGGCTTTTTCGTGCTCGATCCGAAAGCGCTCGATCTGATTGAGGGAGATGGTACCATCTGGGAGCGAGAGCCGATGGAAACACTCGCTCGCAACGGTCAACTCTCCGCTTACAAGCATCACGGTTTCTGGCAGCCGATGGATACCGTCCGCGACAGAAACCATCTGCGGACTTTGTGGGACTCCGGCGAGGCACCGTGGAAAGCCTGGTGAAGCCAAACGCCCAGTTCTGGAGCGGCAGACCGGTCTTGGTCACAGGGCATACCGGTTTCAAAGGAAGCTGGCTTGCGACGTGGCTGAATCAGTTGGGGGCCAAGGTCTCCGGTTTCGCACTTGCTCCCGATACAGAGCCCAATCTTTTCACGCAAATGGATCTGGGCAAGATATTTGGCCAGCACTTTCACGACCTTCGCGACAGGGAAAAGATCGAGCAGACGCTTACCGCAAACAATCCGGAAATCATTTTTCATCTCGCCGCCCAGCCGCTGGTTCGCCAATCCTATCGCGACCCGCTGGAAACCTTCGCGGTTAACGTGATGGGGACGGCGAACTTGCTGGATGCTGTAAGCCGCTCGCCCCATGTCAAAGCGGTCGTCGTCGTCACGACCGACAAATGCTATCTCAACAATGAATCAATCTGGCCGTATCGCGAAAGTGATCCGCTGGGCGGCCACGACCCCTATAGCGCCAGCAAGGCCTGCACTGAGATTGTTGCGCACTCGTTTCGAGAGTCCTTTCTTGCCGGCCGCGGCATTCAAGTCGCGACAGCGCGAGCCGGCAACGTTCTGGGTGGCGGCGATTGGGCGGCTGACAGGCTGGTGCCGGATTGCGTCAGGGCCGCGCTTAAGGGCGAGACTGTCGTATTGCGCAACCCAAAAGCGACGCGGCCCTGGCAACACGTGCTTGAGCCCCTGCTTGGCTACATCCTGCTTGCGGAACGGTTGCACCAGGGCCCGCCTGCGCAATTCGACTCCTTCAATTTCGGCCCTCCCACGCACGGTGTGCGCCCAGTATCCGACGTGGCAAAATCTGTGATGGAATTGTTGGGCGGCAATGTCGAGCTGCAGATACGCGATTCCGAATTGCACGAGGCAACCAACCTGAATCTGGACTCTTCAAAGGCGCGCGCACTTTTGGGTTGGCGGCCGCGCTTGACACCGGATGAGACGCTGCAATGGACAGCGGCCTGGTATCACGCCGTGATAAAGGAAGGGGCGCCTGCCGCCGACGTCACGGCCCAGCAGATAAAAAATTATCAAAATATAGATCGGGGTTTTTGATGGATTCGCGCAAATGCAGATCATGCCAAGCGCCGCTTTCGGTGACATTTGCGGATCTGGGCATGTCGCCTCTTTCCAATTCCCTCGTCCCGCCTAACCGTGCACTCGGCGCGGAGACGTTCCTCCCCCTTCATGCCTATGTCTGCGGCAATTGCTGGCTTGTACAAGTGCTGGACTTCGAAAGCCCGGCAAACATTTTCAAAGACTATGTGTATTTGTCGGCCTACTCCGATACATGGCTGCGCCATTGCGAGCGTTATTGCGAACAGATGGTCGCCCGCTTCGGGCTCGATAAGCAGTCCCTTGTCGTCGAGATTGCCAGCAACGACGGCAGCTTGCTCAAGACGTTCATGTCTCGCGCCATTCCGATACTCGGCGTGGAACCCGCAGAAAATGTCGCCGAAATAGCTAGAAAAGCGGGGGTGCCGACCGAAGCAGCATTCTTCGGAAAGAAAACTGCGCAGCGCCTCAGGGACAGCGGCCATAGCGCCAGCCTGATGGCCGCCAACAATGTTCTGGCCCACGTTCCGGACATCAACGACTTTGTCGCTGGCTTCGCAATATTGCTTGCACCAGAAGGCGTCATTACCTTCGAGTTCCCCTCACTGAAGGAACAGATTGCCGGACGCCAGTTTGACACCATCTATCACGAACATTTCTCGTATCTATCGCTTCACGTGGTGAAGGCCATTCTTGCCCGTCACGGATTGCGGGTATTCGACACGGAATCCCTTCCTACGCATGGCGGCTCTTTGCGGGTGTTTGCCTGCCACGAAAATGCATCACACGCGACCGCCAAAAATGTTGAAGCGCAAATTCGCGCCGAGCAGGATTTTGGACTGCAGTCGCTGGATACCTACAAGGCTTTCTCAGACAGAGTGGTTGAATCGAAACTGGACACGCTCGAGTTTCTTGTAAAAGCGAAGCGTCAGGGAAAGGTGGTCGCCGGCTACGGCGCGCCGGCAAAAGCCAGCACAATGCTGAATTACTGCGGGATCGGGCCTGAGCTCATTCGCTTCACAGTCGATCGCAATCCCACCAAGCATGGGATGCTCATGCCCGGATGCCGTATTCCCATTCTTTCGCCGGAAGCGATCTTCGAGGCACGGCCGGATTACGTGGTTATTCTTCCCTGGAACCTGCGGGATGAGATCGCAACAACAATGGCCGGTATCTCGGAATGGGGTGGCCGCTTTGTTGTTCTGACGCCCGAGGTAAAGATCATTTGATGCCCCTCGGATTTTCCCGAAAGGCTCAAGCAGAAGGCAACATCCACCCTGCCGGCTTCAGGCGAGACGTTCAGGGATTACGCGCGCTCGCCGTCCTAAGCGTTGTTTTTTTCCATTTGAAGGTATCCGGCTTCGGCGGCGGGTTTACGGGCGTTGACATCTTCTTCGTCATATCGGGTTACCTGATCACCCGAAATATCCTGACAGATGTGCATGCCGGCCGTTTCACATTTGCAAATTTTTACGCGCGCCGCATCCGCCGGATTTTTCCTGCAATGCTGGCGACTGTCGCGGCCACGATCGTGGCGGCCACGCTCTGGCTCCCGCCGGCGCCGTTCGTTGCGATGGCCCAGTCAGCCCTATCGTCGCTCGCGTTCGTTTCAAATGTCTTTTTTTGGTGGAACTCAAATCAGTATTTTTCGTCTGACGCGAATTTCCTGTCGCTGCTGCATCTCTGGTCGCTGTCTGTCGAAGAGCAGTTTTACATATTCTGGCCGCTTCTCATCGTCTTGTTGTCGCGCGCGCGCGCGTCAAGACTGGTTTTTTATATCGGCGCCATTGGGCTAGCCTCCTTCATTTCCGCCTATCTTTTCGGAAGGTCCGACGGAAGCGGCATCTTTTATCTTATGCCCTTCCGCGTATATCAGTTTGCCCTTGGCGCGCTCGCCTTTCTCGTTGATCGCTGGCTAAACGCGGATATTCGCGTCCAGCGCACGGCACAAGCATTTGGGCTGATATTGTGCGCAGTGGGCGTATTCGCAGTCACCTCGCACGCGCGGCTTCTGGGCGTCGCATCAAGCCTGGGAGGCGCACTCATCATCTACGGCGGAAACCAGGGCGCCACCAATCCGATTCTGACAAACCCGGTTGCGTCCTATATTGGCAGAATTTCCTACTCCCTGTACCTCGTCCATTGGCCGGTAGCGGTTTTTGCAAACTATATTTTTGGCGAACAGGCGTTTGGGGCGATCGATATTTGCGTCCAATTGGTCGCAATTTTTATCCTCGCCGCGCTGATGTATCAGTTTGTCGAGCGCCCATTCCTGAGCACGCACAATGCACCGAAAAAAGCGTTGCGTGTAAGGAATCTGGTTGCGGCATCTGTCGGCCTGGCTGCGGTCTGCGCTTTGGCCATGGCCGATGGTGGATTGAATTGGCGGCTGACGGCTTCCCAGCAACGCATGAACCAGCTTGAAGCGTTCGGCGTGGCCCCCTGTGCCCGCACCGAGACGTCCTGCGTCTTTGGGGCATCAGGCGGTAAACTGTCCGCCATATTGATCGGCGATTCCTACGCCCAGCACTATGTGGCCGGCATCCACCGAATCGCCGAACGGCTCGGTGTTCGCGTCGACGAACAAATCCAGCAAGGCTGCCTTGTCCTGTCGGGGCTGGTGCGATTGGGATACCCGGACCGGCGCTGCTGGATCGGCCGTGACCGTGTCCTGGCGACAATCAGGCAAAACAACGCGCCGGTTATCATCAGCGAAGCTTGGATGGGCTATATGATTGGCAGTATCGGCGACGACAGTGGCCGGGCTATCGACATTCCGTCCGAGCAGGCGCGGCTTGATGTGCTCCAGCACGGCTTGGAGCGGACCATCGCGGAGATCGAGCGTCCCGGCCGGCGCATTCTCATTATCGGTGCGCAGGTCGTGGCGCCATGCGATTTCACCTCGGCGCGATTGGGCACTGCGCCATTGCCGCACGAAAAACCTGCGCCCTGCAGCCCTCGCACGGCCGACGATGCACGCAATGCAACAGCGGGTGTCGACAAGATGCTGGCCAAGGTGCAGGCGAAATTTTCCGATACCGTATCCCTGGCCCGGCCGGTGGATTACATGTGCGATACGGCCTGCCCGATCATGCGCGATGGGGTATGGCTCTATGAAGATGCCGGCCACTTGACCGTTGCCGGATCGCTCCGTTTCTCTAACCAGGCCAATAACGTCATGTCCGATTTTCTTTCGGGCAAAAAATGACGCGTGAGATTTTCCGGTACCTGGTTTGCGGCTCCGCAGCAGCGCTTATCGCTTTGGGCGTTCGAATTGCGTTTTCGCTAGCCATGCCATTCGGCTTGGCGACCTTGGGCGCACAAATCGTCGCCATGATAGTTGGCTACTATCTCTATCGGTACATTGTGTGGGCCGGCACCACGCGGTCGGTGAAATCAACCATCCTGCCCTTTGTCATTGTCAATCTCGCCAGCCTTCTCATTGTACTGCTGGTGTCCATCACCACCAGAATGATTCTCATCGGTTTGTTCGGAGAATCCGAGATTGTTGACACAGTTGCGCACGCGACAGGGATTGCTTGTGGAGCAGGCCTCAGCCTTCTGGGGCACCGGACATTCACGTTCCGCTAATTTTTCTGAGCATCGCCTGCATAATCTCGGTGGCGGCTCCCAAGCCCAATCAAGGCAGCAACGTCGCGGTTTTGTGAGTTGCGCGATATGCGGCCAGCCCTATCCATTCATGCGTGGCCAACTCCAGCTGGTTCAAGTTGGCCGAAAAACTCGACAGCAAACTCGGCCAGGAATAATGCGCGCCGGTCAGATAGTCAGATGGCCATGGTATAACCTTCCAACCCAGTCTCTGCGCCACGCCCACCGCACGCGGCAGATGGAAGGCCGATGTCACCAGAATCCAGGTTTCGTTTGGATTCGGCGCAACAATTTTCTGGCTGAAGACGATGTTTTCCCAGGTGTTTGCCGACTTGCTCTCGAACACTATGTTCCTGGTATCCATTCCGGCTTGGCGAAAAATTTCCTTCGCGACGTCCGCCTCCGTTCCATGTCCACCGATGAGTTCGCTGGAACCACCGGAAAAAACCAGTTTCGCATTGGGGTAGCGGCGCGCCAGGTCAGCAGCAGCCAGTATTCGTGCTGAGCCGGTCAACGATACCGGCATGCCGCGCTCCTGCAAGATTTTCGGGACTGCGCCGCCGCTCAAAACGAGAATGCCATCCACGTGGCCCGGCAACGCAGGATGCTGAAACCGGTCTTCCAGCGGCTTCACCAACCAAGACCCCAGTGGCAAAACCAGGATCAGGGCGAGAAGAGTTGTCGCCAGCCAGACGATACGAAGACCAAGTCTGCGGGAAGATGCGTTGGCATGCAACGCTACCCCCAATACGAGAAGCAGCACCAGAAGGTTGCCTGGCACAACCACCATCCAGAATAATTTTGACAAGACGAAAAACACGTTTCTTCTCTCCCACCCCGGTCAGACAATCCTAGGCCGCCTTCATTACCCTGCCAGAATTCCTTCGGAACCGGCCCCCTGGGTCAAAAATACCGGCATCTCGTGAAAAAAGCCGGATTCGATTATAGGGGGTTTTCCGCCTATCGTGGACGGCAGAAGCAAAACCCGTGAGGCTCCGTGAAAATCGCAGGATTACTTATCGTCGTTGTTGGCCTGCTTTTCTCGGGACACGCAATTGCTGCAGATACCGCACCCGCATGCGCCAAGCATGGAAATTCGTTCCTGAACATCGATGCGTGCGGCGCCAAGGGGGACGGCAAGACCAACGATGCGCCCGCGATTGCGGCTGCTTTTTTGAACTCGCAAAACGTTACCTGCACGGCAGGAAAGACTTACTATGTCGCCAGCACGGTAAAAATTGCGGCCGACAGAACAACTTTGAGCGCCAACGGTTGCAGGTTCGCTCCGCATCTCAATCCATCCACAGCTCCCATCCTCGATATTGAAGCCAGCAACGTCACGATAAATGGCCTCCATGTCATGGCCGGCTCTGGCGGGTGGGCGATTTTTGCAGGCATGTCCAAGGCCGTAGCCCATGTGATGATCAAAAAATGAGACCTGCGACGGATCTGACAATCCCCCCATGAGCGGGTGCAACCAGATCGGAAACGTGACGGACTTCAGAATCGATGGCTGGACGGATGTATCGACGGGTTATGGGCTACTTCAGAAATCCGGCACAAATTCCCACGGTGTTTATGTCAGCCATTTCCGAGGCAGCGACCTGTACAACGACCTGATCTGTGAAAATTCGGTCTCGGGAACATCGACCGACTGGGTAATTGACAACGGAAGTTTTGAAGGAGCGCACGGCTATCAGAAGCCTGCGACCGAGGAACGCTTCGCCAGTTTCACCACAGCTGATGGAATTATCATTTCAAACGTCACGGTGCAGCACGCCAACGGCGATTCAGCCGTTCATTTCGAAGGACCGGCGAAAAACATCAGGATGATGAATGATACCTTCAAGGACAATCTGTCGTCCGGAGGAAGTGATGGCTATGTGACGTACAACAACTCCAACAACAACATAACGGCGACCCGGATCAGGTGTATTTTCGCTTCGCCGGGAAATGCGCCGTATTGCTTCGGCGGGGCGGCAAATTCCTATTCGAACAGGCTCGATTTTACGGATGTCGAGTGCCTGGACACGACAGGGCTTCACGCTTTCAGCTGCTTTGAACTGGCGTTTCACACCGGGCCAGCCAATATCGTTGGCGGACGCGGAGACGGCCTTCTGCAACACATACTGACCAAGAACACCACAAACCTCAGTGTTCGGGGCGTAACGGTCAGAAACACCAAGACCCAGTGATGCCGAGGGGCGTTTGCGCAACAAAATTTTCAGAATTTCCATGCATCGGTACCACCCGGCGCAATAAGCACAGTTTTTTAAATAACCGTTTTATAACAATGAGTTAGATGGTTTTTGCCAGGCTGTTCAGGCAATGAACATGTTGACGTTCACGCGACGAACACGATAGCGTCCCCCCGCTTTCGGCATAACAAGGTGGGACGTTGCAACAAAACGCCGAACAGACGCGCATTATTCTGGAACTGTTGAATTCTGTCGAGCGAAACGGCTCAGAATCGCAGCGAAGCCGTGCGTCGGATTTTGGAATCGCGGTCGGCCTCGTCAACGCCTACATAAAATATTGCGTAAAAAAGGGCTATGTGAAGGTGAAGCACTTCCCTGCTCGCCGCTACAGCTATTTGCTTACGCCAAAGGGCTTTGCTGAAAAATCCAGACTCACGATGGCGCATCTCTCCAACTCACTGGCCTTTTTCCGCCAGGCCAGGACCGATTGCGCAGCGATGTTTGCGGTAGCTGAAAGCCGGGGCTGGAAGTCGGTGATTTTGGTCGGTGCCACGGAAGTCGCGGAAATTTCTATGCTTTGCGCGATTGAAAAGGGCGTGAGAATTGCGGGCATCGTCACATCGGAACTGACAGACAAAACGTTTGTGGGATTTCCCTTGTTCGACTCGCTCAAGGCGGTTCCGTTCGAATTCGACGGCATTGTTGTCACTGACATTAAAAGAGCCGCTGAGGCATGTCAGGAAGCACAGTCAATGTTCGGAAAAGAGCGCGTTTTGATCCCTTCCCTGCTCAATGTCGTGACCCATCCCCGCGAGGCAAGGCGATGAGCGGCACGGGACGGAAATGGTGCGTGGTGCGCACGCACCCGCACGCAGAGATCAAGGCGGTGGAGAATTTGCGCCGCCAGGGCTTCGAGGCATATGTGCCCAAGTTTCGGAAGTTGAGAAGCCATGCCCGGCGGCAGGATGTCGTCTCTGCACCCCTCTTTCCGCGATACTGTTTTGTGGCCCTGGATAAAGCCTGCGACCGCTGGCATGCGATACGCTCGACCATTGGCGTTGATCGCATCCTGGGTGGGGATAGTGGGCCTGCAAATGTCAGAGACGAAGTCGTCGACGAACTGAAGCAGCGTGAAGACCACGATGGATTTATCCAGATGGATAAAAAACAGCGCTTCTCAGCCGGCGAACCGGTGAAGCTGATTCGCGGCGTTTTTTCGTCGTGCAGCGCGCTGTTTGAAGGTATGGCCGACAAGGATCGAGTTGTGGTGCTGCTCAATATGCTGGGCAGGAACGTGCGTATTTTGATTGAAGAAACCGCGGTCGCGCCCGAATAAGAGCGCTTTCGCAAGCAGCTATGCGCCGGGTGAAAGCACACGCTTTCACCCAAAGTGCGGTAGCATGGAAAACTGACTGATATGATGTCCTTTGCTCGTAAACTTTGGCGGGCCGCCCGATGGGTGGCCGCTTCCGCCAGGGGACCGACGATCCTGCGGCCAGAGCGCATTAGCGGCTTGGCTGGTCTCGGCGCCCTTCACCATTCGGCGCACCTGTCCGTCTGGCCGGAATCGGACCATTCGACGAGCCGTCTGAATCTTGGGCGCAAGGTTTATGTTGGGAAAGACGTGGAGGTTGCCGCGATTGGCCCCGGCTCCGTCCATGTTGGAGATTTTACGACGTTCCAGGACCGTTGCCAGA
This sequence comes from Alphaproteobacteria bacterium, assembly GCA_947474565.1. Classification (GTDB taxonomy): domain Bacteria; phylum Pseudomonadota; class Alphaproteobacteria; order Micropepsales; family Micropepsaceae; genus Rhizomicrobium. Next base: position 129,234 of record CANJIS010000003.1, on the reverse strand, counting down.
TCTATGGCGACCTCTACATCGGCGCTCACTGCATCTTCGCGCGAAACGTGCTGGTCATTTCCACTGAGCATAAAATCCGGGAGAAGCCGACATGGCTGATCAGCGACCAAGATGTGTTTCATGGTGATCTCGTCGGCCAAGGCGCACGGGCCGCGGGACGGAAAGTCTGGATTGAAGAAGATTGCTGGCTGGGATGGAGTTGTACGGTAATGCCCGGCGTTTATATCGGACGTGGGGCCGTCATCGGCTCCAATTGTGTCGTGACCAGGGATGTGGGTCCTTACGAAATTCACGGCGGCGTTCCGAATAAACAAATCTCGCAACGCTTCGACTTCTCTCCGCCAGCCGCCATAAGCGCCCTGGATGATTTGCATTTGCCGTATTTTTACCGCGGCTTTCGCCTCCGGCAGGCCGACCTCGCCGGATCCCGGAGCCGTGGCTGCGTCGGCGCTGACATCAATACTGTGGTGGTGCTGGCCGGCTCCGAAAACCCGACTGTATCCATCGCAGGCCGCAGGCTTGATCGCGGCGAACCTTTGACGCTGCACTTCAGTATAAACGGGGCCGATTGCGGTACGCATGTTATTCACGATGAGACCTTTGAATTGAAAATCACCGCCCATGGCCCACAGCCGGAAATGCAGGCCCAAGTGCCGTCCCCACTGCGCCCCTATACGGTGATCGGAATCACGGCAGAATCCGCATCCCCGCAGCCTGACCTCAAGTTTGAAATTGCTTCCGCCCGGATATTGCAATGAAATCTCTGCGCGTTTCTGAATTTCGCCTGATCAGAGATCTTCTGGTCTATTCCATCCGTGAGCATGTCAGCATTTTGCCGACCATGCTGCTGGGCATCGTGTCCTCTCTCATTGAGCTGGCCGCCGTCTTCAGCATCATCCCGCTCGGAATGCTCAGCAGCGGCAACCCGATTGCCGACAGCTCTCTCCTGCACAAATTTCCCGCGATGCTCGGCTTCAACCCGGACGCGAAATTCTATGTCATCGTATTTCTGACATTGATGCTTCTGCGCATGATCACATTCATGGCAACGCAGATACTCAATTCATATGTGATGCAAACACTACATGCGCATTTCTCAACTCGCGCATACTCGGCTTTCGTCCGTCACCTGCCCTTTGAACAAATCCTCAAGCACCAGATCGGCCACTTCGTTACCTTGGCCGGAGATGAAGCCAACCGCGGCGCCCAGATAGTGGTTGGCGTGATGCGGCTAGTGCCGGTGGGATTTCTGTTTCTCGCGTATATCGGCGCCCTCTTCTACCAATCCTGGCGTTCGGGGCTGGGCCTGTTGATCCTGCTTACAGTGACGATCGTCTCTCTTCGCAACACGTTCAAGAAGTCACTGGCCCTGGGTCAGCGCCAGCAGGATGAAAGCCGCATCGCCGGCACCCACTTCATCGAATCGCTGAGCGGTTTGCGAACCGTCAGAGGCTTCACGGCTGAAGACTTCGTCACCTCACACTATGTTAGATTGATGAAGAGCTACCGATGGACGCTGTTTGTGAATGACACCCTGTCTCAGCTTACGCAGCTGCCAGCAGTCATCCTCATTATAGGCATTCTCGGCATTGTTGCGGTCTACACCGATGCGACGTCTTTGATTCAAAACATGCCGTTCATTCTCGCATCGATCATGATATTCATGCGCTTGCAGCCCATAGCCAACCAGGGCCTGGAAGCCGCCCTGAAACTGACGTCCAACCTGAAAGCTGGCCGGAATGTCGCGGACATGCTTTCGGTCGTAAGCGCGTCTGATGAAACCAAGAAGTTGCCGGCCTTTCCGGAGTCGGAACAGATTACGCGTATCGAATTCGAAAAGGTTTCTTTCCGGTACAGCGCAGACACGCCGCTCATTCTCGACAATTTCAACTTCACCTTCGAAGCGGGCACGAGCTACGCAATTGTCGGCCCATCGGGCGTCGGAAAGTCATCCCTGGTCGATCTTCTTTTGCGGTTCTTTGATCCCGTCGGCGGGCGAATTCTGGCAAACGGACGGGATATTTCCCGCGTCTCAAACGCTTCGTTGCGCCAGCACATCGTCCTGGCGGAACAGGCCACGCGCATCTTTCACGGCACCGTTCTTGAGAATGTACAGTTCGGCCATGTAACGGCGAACGAGGACGCAAACACGGCGCTGCACGCGGTTGGACTTCAAGACTTACTTGCCAGTTTGCCCGACGGTGCCGAGACGGTATTGAGTTTCCAGGGCAGCAACTTTTCGGGCGGACAGCGCCAACGTGTCGGCCTGGCGCGCGCCTTAATTCGCACGGCTGACGTTCTCATTCTGGACGAAAGCACAAATGCGCTCGATCAGATTACGCGGGAACGCATTGTTGACCTTCTGCTGAAAGAGTATGGGCGCAAGATCATTATTTTCATTACGCACGACCCGTATGTGGTTAGCCGCGTCTCCAAGCTGGTAGAGCTGGAACCGCCCTCGCGAGGCGTGAACGCATCATCCGCCGGCCGCGAAGCGCGGACGGACGCCGTTGAATCATTCCCGGAGGAAAACCGTGGCTAGCCACTCCCGAAGCCCTGTACGCCGCGCCAAGGATCTGGCGCTTGAGTTTTTGGGTGGCGCAGCCGTTATTCCGGCGCTGATCAACTATCTGCGCGACCGCCCGATACCGCACAAAGCGTGGATGGCATTGTTGCGTGCGCACTGCGTCGGCAATGGACGGTTAAGCGACATGCTGGATGGCACTATTCGCGTGTTGCGGCCTGCCCAAGCTCCCACGGACGCCACGGGTTTGCTGGGACACTTTACGGCAGCCGATCAAAGGCGGATTGCGGATGCAATCGCCCGCGACGGGTTCTACGTCTTCGACCGCAGAATGCCCGAAGTATTGTGCGCGGAGATTGAAGCGTTCGCCCTGCGCACACCGGCCATGATCGATGGCGAAATGGAACAGACCACCGACCTGGTGTCCTATGAGCCCCAAAATCCGAAAGGCCATCTTTACAAGATCCGGGAACAGGATTCTGCGGAGTGTGACGCCATCCAGTCCTTGATGGCTGACCAGGCATTGCTGGCGATTGCCGAGACCTATCTCGGCACAAAGACAGTGGTCGGCGGCATCGATACCTGGTGGTCGACTGCGTATGGAAACGGTCCCAGCGACACCGCCGCACAGGCATATCATTTCGATTTCGATGCACCCCCGCGTTGGCTCAAGCTGTTTGTGTATGTAACGCCGGTAAATCCTGAAAATGGCCCGCATACATATGTGAAAGGATCGCATCGCCGCGGCCTTTCCGCCAACAAAGAGTTGCTTTCACGGGGATATGTCCGCATTCCAGACAAAGAGATTGAGAATGCATTCGGACCGGAATCATGCCTGGAACTGACCGGCGAGAGAGGAACAACTTTTATCGCGGACACGCGCGGGTTTCATAAAGGCAAGCACCCGCGGTCGGGACATCGGCTTATCAGCCAATTGATCTATTGTTCGGCTTTGTTTAACAACCACGCCCCCCGGCCTCCGAAGCTGAAAAATGTTTCGCCAGCGTTGCAAGCGGCGATGAAAAAGGCAGCTTCGGTTTACAGCCGGTACCGCTGACGACCGCGCGGGTCGTCCGCGGGCATGTTCACAACGCAATACATGGCGCCGGATGCACGCCTGGTTTCATGAATATAGGCGAAATGATCCTTAGAACTTGAGATGAACAACATTTCCTCAAAATCCGAATTTGAAGACGGCGCGCTTGTCGCGAAACCGTCACTGCTGAACCGCGCACTCAGCGCCGCCAAGTGGATTCTGCGCCGCTATCGCCTTCCGGATCATGAGCGCCGCTTTTTTGACTATTTCGCCGCACGCCGTAACGGAAATACGTCTGACCGAAGCCCGGTTATTACCGTTCAATGCCCCGAGGATCCGTTTTACTTTTTTCTGTTCGGCGAGACTGTCTGCGCCCTTCGCGCGCAGATGCCGGTGCGCGTGGAGCTGGTTGTTCTTAGAAGCCTAAGGTCGCCGCCCAACGACACGTCACCACGTTCGCTCTTGCGCCAAATTGCCCGCTGGCTCTATGCGAACCGCTGGACTGACCGGAAATGGATCGCACTCTATAAAAGCTATGCCGATGGAATTGCCTATCGTTCGGCACCGCTTTTGGCGCCATGGACGGAATTCAAAAATTGGTTTCGTGCGGACCGCATCTGGCGGAGTGTCACCACCAAGGATGAGTTGGTCGCACTGGAGGAGGATGGCATTTTGATCGGGGACTTGGTGGCCGACAGCTATATTCGTTGGCGACCCTCGCCCGTTCTGCGCTTGAACGATCCATATTTGCGGAAGGTAATACGCCAAGCCTTGCGAGAGTTGCATCGCGCGCAGGATTATTTCGAACGGAGGCGGCCCGCCGTTTTTCTCACGTCCTACACAAGTTATGTACAGCACGGCATTGCCGCTCGCGTTGCGGCGAAACTCGGCGTTCGGGTGCAATCATTCGGAAACTTCCAGGATTTTTCCAAGACCATAACCGTAGAGGATAGTTGCCATCAGCGCCGGTTCAATGAATATCCGGAGGACTTTGAGCGGCTGGAAAATAAGGAAGAAAAAATCGCGGCCGCGGGTGAGCGCCTCGCTGCGCGCCTGGGGGGGCGCAATAGATGACGAGATTTCCTTCATGAAATCTTCGAGTTACGGTGCGCACACGACTGATATCCCCAATATTAGCGGTGCGATAGTTATCTTCTTGCACGACTTCTACGATAGCGCGCATGCCTATCGGTGGATGTTGTTTCATGATTTCTGGGAGTGGGTTTCGTTCACGATCGAAGCGCTCCGTGACCGGAAAATTCCATTTTTTCTCAAGCCGCACCCCAATCAAGACGCGGCAAGCGCAGCCGACTGTGACCGTCTGCGGGTCTTGTACCCTGGCCTTAATTTTCTGCCCGCCCGTGTCTCCAACCGACAGCTCGTGGAGGGCGGAATGTCCTGCGCGGTCACGGTTTACGGAACGGTCGTGTCCGAAATGGCTTATTTGGGCGTGCCAGCGATCAGCTGCGCGGACAATCCTCACATCGGCTTCGCTTTCGGCCGCTCGGCCAGGACACGGAAAGAGTATTTGGCGCTTCTGGAAGGGCACATGCAACTGCCTCGAAACAGCGAAGCAATGCGGCGTGACGCGTGCGCATTTTATTTCATGCAGAATCTCAATCTTATGGATGCGGACCGTATGCTGCGCGATAAGTTTGTGCAGCAGGTGTTCAAGATGATTGAAGCGGAGAGCAATGCTCAATGGAACGCCGAAGAGATAATTGGCGACTTCCGGGCTATGGCGGCGAGCGCCGGGTTTTTGAAATTCGTGGCTGATCTCGCTGTGACCGTAAGAAGTAAATCTGCCCCGCTAACCTAACATCGCCTTTACCTTCGAATACTCCACTCATTCAAAACCCGGAATTGACCATGAGCCCCCTTGATAGCGCAAAGTCTGCCAACAGCACTGCTAACGCGCTTTTGGCCCTTCTCGGCACACGCAAGGCGAAAATCGGCGTTATCGGCATGGGCTATGTTGGTCAGCCATTGGCCATGGCCGCCAACAAAGCGGGCTTCGACGTTATCGGCTTCGATATCGACCCGGAGAAGGTAGAGAAGTTGAATGGTGGCATCTCCTTCCTGCGAACCATTCCATCCGCGCTGATTAGAAGCCTGCGTGATACTGGCCGTTTCCGCGCCACTGCCGAAATGGAAGAGCTTGGTCAGATGGATGTTGCCATCATCTGTGTGCCCACTCCGCTCGATCATCACCGCGAGCCCGATTTGTATTATGTCGAGGAAACCGCAAAGACGATCGGGAAGTATATCCGCCCCGGCCAGCTGATTGTGCTGGAATCCACCACCTATCCCGGCACGACCCGCGATGTGGTCAAGCCGCTGTTGGAAGCGAGCGGATTGAAGGCTGCGCAAGACTTCTTTCTTGCCTTTTCGCCCGAGCGCGAGGACCCCGGCAATCCCAATTTCCACACCAGCAATATCCCCAAGGTCGTGGGCGCCGATGACGATGACAGCCGAACCCTGGCGGCTGCCTTCTATGGCAGCGTGGTGGAGAGCATTGTGCCGGTGGTGGATGCCGCCACGGCGGAATCCGTGAAACTGGTCGAGAATATATTCCGATCAGTCAACATCGCGCTGGTCAACGAACTGAAGGTGGTATTCAACGAAATGGGTATCAACGTCTGGGACGTCATAGATGCCGCAAAGACCAAGCCCTTCGGCTTCATGCCCTTCTATCCAGGTCCCGGTCTGGGGGGACACTGCATCCCGATCGACCCTTTCTATCTTAGCTGGAAGGCACGCGAGTTCGGCGTCTCCACCCGCTTCATCGAGCTGGCTGGGGAAATCAACCGCGACATGCCCCGCTATGTCGTTACGGCGCTGACCGAGGCGCTCAGCCGTAAGCGCCAGAAGAGCCTCAACGGTGCTCGCATTCTGCTTGTGGGATTGGCCTATAAGAAGAATGTCGACGACTTGCGCGAAAGCCCGGCGCTCACTCTGTTGGAACTGATGGAAGGGCGTGGCGCCACGGTGGAATATTATGACCCCTATATCCCGGAAATCTTGCCTACCCGCGAGCATGCCGCCCTCACCGGCCGCAAGAGCGTGAGCTGGGACCAGGCCCTCAAAGGTGCATATGACGCGGTGCTTATTTCCACCGACCATGACGAAGTCGATCATGCAGCGCTGGTCGCTCACCATGAGGTAGTCGTCGATACCCGCAACGCCACCCGCAAAGTCGTGGAACAGCGCGATCGCATCGTGCTGGCCTGACCGGACCGGATGGCTTTGTCTAATTCATCTCCTTTGACCGTTCTGGGGGGCCGGCCGGGCACCCAAACGATGGCGATGCCTTGATGCTGGCGATTATCCAAGCACGCATGAGTTCGCGGCGTTTGCCGGGCAAGATGCTTAAACCTCTGGCCGGTATACCCATGCTCAAGCGGGTTGCCGACCGGGTGGGCTCGGCGGCCGGCGTCACCAAGGTGGTGCTGGCGACATCTCAGGATTCAAGCGATGACGCCATCGCCGACTATTGTACCCAAACCGGAATTACCTGCCATCGCGGTCCGCTGGACGATGTCGCAGCTCGCTTCATCGGGGCGGCGCGGGCGGAAACTGCCAACGCCTTTGTTCGCATCACGGGAGACAGCCCTTTTATCGATCCTGCTCTGATCGGCCATGCGGTGCATCTGTATGCCAGCGGCGACTGGGACCTGGTATCCAACGTGCTGGAACGCAGCTTTCCGATTGGCCAGTCGGTCGAAGTCTTGCGGCTGTCCGCCTTCGAAGCCGCGCAAGCCCAGATCAGCGATCCCCTGCATCGGGAGCATGTGACGCAATATTACTATGCCAACCCGGGCAAGTTCCGTATTCAGGGCTTTACCGGTGGAGACGATGCCGCTGCGGTGCAACTTTCCGTGGACACACCGGAAGACTTCGCCGCCGCCGCCGTCCTCATTGAGCGCAGCGGCGGCACTCCTGGGGGCTGGCGCGAGTTGGCGGCGATAAAGCGGAATTTGGTATGACGAAGGTTCTAAATGCCGGCGTGATCGGACTGGGCGTGGGCGCCCGCCATGTACCCGGCTATGAGGCGGGCGGCCGTGCTCGCGTGGTGGCTCTGTGTGACCTGGATCCTGCCAAACGCCAGGAAGTGGGCATGCAATATCCTGGCCGGCGCATGACTGCGGAGGCAATGGATATCCTGAATGATCCCGATATTGATGTCGTCTCCATCGCCTCGTTCGACAATTACCACCGCGACCAGGTGATTGCGGCCATTGAAAACGGCAAGCATGTCTTCGTTGAAAAGCCGCTCTGCCAGACAGGTGAGGAATTCGATGCCATCCTGGCGGCGCTGAAGGCCCATCCCGGCGCCAAGCTGTCTTCCAACTTGATCCTGCGGCGTACGCCGCGCTTTATCGAACTGCGCCGACGCATTCAGGCGGGCGAGCTGGGCCGCCTCTATTATCTTGAAGGCGACTATGCCTACGGCCGCCTCCAAAAGATCCTGTCGGGCTGGCGCGCCGAGATTCCTTTCTATTCGGTGGTGCATGGCGGGGCCATTCACATCATCGACCTGCTGTTGTGGTTGAGCGGGGGTGAGGTCGAAGAAGTCTTTGCCTATGGCAATCGCATCACCACCGAAGGCACCGCCTTTCGCCACAACGACCTGGCGGCGGCGCTGCTGCGGTTCAAGGGCGGCATGGTGGCCAAGGTCACCGCCAATTTCGGCAGCGTCGCGCCACATCATCACCGCCTATCGGTCTACGGCACCGAAGCCACGTTCGAACAGGGCCACGCCGCCACAGCCTATTTCCACTCCCGGGATCCCGCAGCCGCGCCCGAAGCAGTGACTGATCCCTATCCCGGCGCCGCGAAAGGGGACATGCTGCCATCGTTCCTGGCGCACATCCTGGACGGAACCCCGTCCGATGTCGGTACCCGAGATGTGCTGGCCGCCATGGCGGTCTCGCTGGCCATCGAACAATCGCTCGCTTCCGGCCGGCCGGAACGAGTGCGCTCCATCACGTAATGGCTCCATCGTATAACAAGAAGACAGGAAAGAGATGACGACACAGATACATTTCGGCCGGCCGCTGGTGGGCGATGAAGAGCGCGCCGCAGTTATGAAAGTGATGGAAGGCCCCATCCTTGTGCACGGCCCGCTGGCGGGCGAGTTCGAAGCGGCGTTTGCCGCCTTTACGGGCGCGCCGCATGCGGTCGCCGTCTCGTCCTGCACAGCCGGCATGCACTTGATATGGTTTGCCCTGGGCTTGAAGCCGGGCGACGAAGTCATCGTGCCCGCCATGACCCATGTCGCGACCGCCCACACGGTGGAGTTGACCGGCGCCAAGCCTGTCTTCGTTGATGCCGAGGACAAGACCGGCAATATCGACATCGGCGCCATCGAAGCCGCCATCACGCCGCGCACCCGCGGCATTGCCGTGGTGCATTATCTGGGCGTGCCGGTAGACATGCCCAAGGTCGCGGCCATTGCCAAAAAACACAATCTGTTCCTGCTGGAAGACTGTGCGCTGGCGCCGGGCGCGCGCATCGACGGTGTTCACGCCGGTCTGCACGGCGATTGCGGCGTCTTCTCCTTTTACCCGGTCAAGCACCTGACCACGGCGGAAGGCGGCATGATCATTCTCAAGGACGGTGAACTGGCCAAGAAATTGCGGCTGGTGAAGGCGTTCGGCGTTGATCGCACCCATGGCGAACGCAAGGTCCCCGGAGTCTATGACACGGTGGCTCTGGGCTTCAATTACCGGATGAGCGAGATCCACGCCGCCATCGGCATTGAGCAGATGAAGAAGCTGCAGGGCTTCCTGGATGCCCGCAAAGCCAACTTCGTGGCCCTGGAGCAGGCGCTGGCGGGTGGCAAGGGTTATCGCCTGCTGCCGCAGCCGGATGACGGCCATCTGCAAAGCTGCCACTATTGCGCCGTGATCGTGCTGGATGACGCGCTGATTGCGCGCCGCCCCGACATCATGGCGGCGCTGGGCGAGCGTGGCATCGGCACCAGCGTGTATTACCCCCAGCCGGTCCCACGCATGACCTATTATCGCGAGAAGTATGGATATGAAGGAGCAAAGTATCCCAACGCCACGCGCATCAGCGACGGCGGCATTGCCCTTCCGGTGGGGCCGCACCTGAATACCGACGACATGAAAACCATCGCCGACAATGTGAAAACCGTAATCAAGGACCTGATCCCATGAGCATCATCCCCCTGTCCGGCCGCCGTATCGCCATCATCGGCGGCGCCGGCTTTATCGGCCACAACCTGGCCATCCATCTGAAGGCGCAGGGCGCCGACGTCCATGTGATTGACGGATTGGAGGTCAACAATCTTCTGTCGTTGACCGGCAACAAGGACAGTGTGCCGTACCCCGAACTGATGCTGCAGGTCGTCACCGAGCGCATGCGGTTACTGCAAGCCGCGAAAATCTCGCTGCATGTGCAGGATGCGCGGGATTATCACGCCTTGTCGCACATCCTCACCCAGATCAAGCCGCAGACGATCGTGCATCTGGCGGCCGTCAGCCATGCCAACCGGTCAAACAAGAACCCTTACATGACCTTCGATCACAGCTTCCGCACTCTGGAGAACGCTCTGGACTGGGCGCGTGATGGCGCGGAACATTTCATCTTCCTGTCATCCAGCATGGTCTATGGCAACTTCAAGACCCCGGTGGTGAACGAGGAAACGGTCTGCGAACCTCTGGGCATCTATGGCGCGCTTAAATACGGCGCTGAAAAGATCATCATCGCCTACAATCAGGTGTTCAAGCTGCCCTACACCATCATTCGCCCCTCCGCGCTGTATGGCGAGCGCTGCGTCAGCCGCCGCGTCGGCCAGATCTTCATCGAGAACGCGTTGATGGGGCAGCCGATCAAGATGAGCAATGGCGGGGCCGAAGCGCTGGACTTCACCTATATCAACGATCTGGTTGACGGCATCACCAAGTGCATCGAGAACACCAATGCCCGCAATGAAATCTTCAATCTCACCTATGGCAGCGCCCGCTCCGTCGGCGATATGGCCGAGATCATCAAGGAGCATTTCCCCGGCATCGAGGTGCAGGACGAAGTGCGTGACAATCTTATGCCGGAGCGCGGCACGCTTGACGTCGCCAAGGCGGGCCGCCTGATCGGTTATGTGCCGAGCTGGTCGCTGGACAAGGGCTATCCGCGTTACATCGCCTGGTACAAAAAATTCTTCGAGCGCAGCCAGGCGCTGGCGCGGCCGCTGGTTGAGGGCTGACGGTGAGTGCGCTCAGGCCCGATCCTTGGCTGAGCGAACGGCTCGGCAAGCCTGCTTTCCAGGTCGGCCGTGATATTGCAGCGGCAGGGCTGCCGCCGCCGCCATCCTTTGTCGGCGCTAAGCTGGATGTGGGCGACACCGAAGGCCTGTTGCGCCTGCAGGCGCTGGGTTTCCGGGTCGTGGACACCAATGTCCAGCTTCGACGCGACGCAGCGCCATGGGTCGCCCAAGCCGGGCCGGCGCGCTTTGCCGAAAATGAAGATGAAGCCGGCATCCGCGCAATCGCGGGCGAAGCTTTCATCTATGATCGTTTTCACCGCGACCCTATAATTGGGGGCGCCGCGGCGGCGCGGATCAAGGCAGACTGGGCGGGCAATTTCTTTGCCGGTAAGCGTGGCGATTGGATGGTAACGGCCGGAATTCCGGGCAGGCCGGAGGGCTTCTTGCAACTCCTGAAGGGCGATAACGGAACAATCGTCATTGATCTTGTGGCGGTAGCGCCGGCGCATCAGGGCAAGGGCTTGGCCCGGGCCATGATCGGTTTTGCCGCGCGAGCCTGTATGGACCGTGCTGCGCCACTCAGGGTCGGCACCCAGATCGCCAACCTGCCCTCGCTGTCGTTGTATGCCCGGCTGGGTTTTAACATCGTGTCCGCAGCCTATGTGCTGCATCTGCATCGCTGAAGGTTCAACATGAAGTTCGCCGACATCGACACCGACCAGAAGGTCTTCGTGATCGCCGAAATCGGCAACAATCACGAGGGCGACTTCTCATTGGCACAGGAGATGATCGTCAAGGCAGCGGAGAGCGGTGCCAGCGCGGTAAAGTTCCAGACCATCGTGCCGGAACGGCTGGTGTCGCGCAGCGACACTGGCCGCATCGCACGGCTGAAGCAGTTTCAGTTCCGCTACGAGCAGTTCACCGAACTCGCCCAATTGGCCGCGAAGCACGGCATTGTGTTTTTCTCAACGCCATTCGATCTAGAAAGTGCGCGGTTCCTGGATACCATCCAGCCGGTGTTCAAGGTCGCTTCGGGCGACAACAACTTCTATCCCCTGCTGGAACAAATCGCTGCCTTCGGCAAGCCGATGATCGTTTCAACGGGCTTGGCCGATATGGCACAGGTGCGCGCCACCCATGACCGCATCATGGCTGTGTGGAAAAGAAACGGTACTGAACCAGGCCTGGCCTTGCTGCACTGCGTCGCCAGCTATCCCGCACCGCCGGAACAGGCCAACTTGTCCGCCATCTCCACCATGAAGGCGGCGCTTCCCGGCTGCACCATCGGTTACAGCGATCATGTCATGGGTATCAACGCCGTCATCGCGGCCGTAGCGGCTGGAGCCCGCGTGATCGAGAAGCACTTCACCCTGGATAAGAATTATTCCGATTTCCGCGATCACCAGCTTTCGGCGGATCCCGCCGATATGCGTGCCATGGTGAACGCCATCGCCGAGGTGAATGCAATGCTGGGTAGCGGCGATAAGCGGGCCCAGGCCTGCGAGGATTCCATGGTCCTGGCAATTCGGCGCTCCATCGCGGCGGCACGCGATCTAGCGTCCGGCACCACAATCACCGCCGAAGATCTGATGTGGGTGCGCCCCGGCTCCGGCCTTGCGCCGGGCCAAGAACAACGCCTCCTGGGCCGCAAGTTAACGCGTGCGGTCCCGCTGGGTGAGTTAATCGCGGCCGGAGACGTGGACTAGACCATGTGCGGCATCGCAGGCAGTTTCGGGCCCGCCCTGCCCGCGCCCGATCGGTTGTCCGCCGCCAGCGGGACGTTGGCGCATCGCGGTCCCGATGGCGAAGGCATATACACACATCGCGCAGGCGCCACCGCCACATCGCTGGTGCATCGCCGGCTGGCAATCATTGATCTGAATGTACGGTCCGACCAGCCCTTCCGGCTGGAGCATGGCCTGCTTTGCTACAATGGCGAGCTTTACAATTATGTCGAACTGAGGCGCGAGCTTGAGGCGCTGGGCTACAGCTTCCGAACCAGCGGCGATACCGAAGTGCTGGCGCGCGCCCTGCTGCATTGGGGGCCGGAGGCGCTGAAACGGTGTGAAGGCATGTGGTCCTTCGCCTGGTACGACGAAAAAGCGGGCACGCTGCTGCTGTCGCGTGATCGCTTTGGCGAAAAGCCTCTTTACCTCTGGCGCAAGGACGGCGTCCTTTACTTCGCTTCTGAGATCAAAGGACTAGCAGCGTTGGCGGGATTCCAACCCGCGATCAACCGCAACCACGTGCTGCGCTACCTGATTAATGGCTACAAGGCGCTGAACAAGGTAACGGAGACCTTCCATGACGGCGTCAACGAACTGCCGGCGGGAAGCTATCTGCTGCTAAAAAACGGCGGCGAAGCGCCCGTGCGTTACTGGACGCCCGCGCTTCAGATTCAGCAGGACATGTCTTACGCCGAAGCTTGCGCGCGCACGCGCGAGGGGTTGATTGAAGCCGTGCGGTTACGCCTGAGGGCTGATGTGCCGCTGGCATTCTGCATGAGCGGCGGCATCGATTCCAACGCCCTTATAGCTACCGCGAAAAAGATTCTGAACTGCGACGTTCACGGCTTCACCATTGTCAATACGGATGCGCGCTATGAGGAACAGGGGTTGGTGGATCTGGCGGTCAAGGAATTGGGCGTCCGCCATACCGCCATTCCCGTGAGCAATGAAGGTTTTCTCGCCAACCTGAAGCAACTGGTGGCAGCCCATGACGCACCTGTGGCCACCATCAGCTATTATGTCCACTGGCAATTGATGCAGGCCGTCGCCGCGCACGGATATAAAGTCACAATCAGCGGCACAGCCGCCGATGAACTCTTCACAGGCTATTACGACCATCACAATCTCTATCTGGCAGAGATGGCCGGCGGCCCCGGATACACTGACGCCCTGGCCGCATGGCGCGAACACCAGGCGCCCATCGTGCGCAACCCCTACCTGCAGGACCCTGACCTGTTCGTGAAAGACCGAAAATTCCGCGGTCACATCTATCTGAACAAAGATGTCTTTGCGGGATGGTTGCACCAGCCTTGGAGTGAGGATTTCTCCGAGAAAACTTTCCATCCGGGCCTGTTGCGCAACCGCATGCTCAACGAACTTTTCGAAGAAGCGGTTCCGGTCATCCTGAAGGAAGATGACCTCAACGCCATGTATTTCTCGATGGAGAACCGCTCGCCCTTCCTGGACAGCAAACTTTTCGACATCGCTTACAGCATTCCCGAGCGTCACCTGGTGCAGGATGGCCGCGCCAAGGCGGTATTGCGCGACGCCATGCGCGGCATCGTTCCCGATGCGATTTTGGACAATCGGCGCAAGGTGGGATTCAACGCGCCCATCCTGGAACTGGTGGACGTTCACGACCCTCAAACCCGAGCCTGGCTGCTGGATGACAGCCCGATCTATGAGATGGTGCGCAAGCAGCCCATCGAGGATCTGCTGAAAAACGACACCCTTCCCAACAGCGCCAGCAAATTCCTGTTTTATTTCCTCAACGCCAAACTATTCCTGGAAGCGCGCGCATGAGCGTGGCCATCATCGATTACGGCCTGGGGAACGTAACGTCGGTATTAGGTGCGTTGGAAAAGCTCGGCTTCGAAGGCGTCGTAACGGATCGTCCCGACGCCCTGGCCTATGCCGACAAGCTGATCCTGCCCGGCGTGGGCGCGTTCGGCGACGGCATGGTAAATCTGCACAAGCGCGGACTGGTCGAAATCCTCAACGACCTTGTCATGGTCCGGAAGAAGCCAATCTTGGGTATCTGCCTGGGCTTCCAGCTTCTGGCCGAAGCCAGCGAGGAATTCGGCCTGCACCAGGGGCTGGGCTGGGTGAAGGGGCGGGTGACGCGGTTGCCCAGCGATCCCGGCCTGCGGGTGCCCCATGTCGGCTGGAACGAGCTGGAGCGAACCGCCGATAATTTGCTCTATCGCGATCTGCCCGCCGATAGCCTCTTTTATTATGTGCATAGCTTCGCCATGCCTGCAGACCCCGCCTTCACGATTGGTACCTGCACCTATGGCCGGCACTTTACCGCAGCGCTGCAGCAGGAAAATGTTTTCGGCACCCAATTCCATCCGGAAAAAAGCCAACAGGCCGGCCTGACGCTGCTCGGCAACTTCCTGAAATACGCCTGATGCTGCGCACCCGCCTGATTACCGTCCTGACCTTCAATGAAGGTGTGTTGTTCCGCACCAAGCTGTTCCAACCGGATTACCGCTATACCTCCAACTACGTCGATACCTGGTCCGTGGATGAAATCGTGGTGCTGGACGTTACCCGCCCCAAGGACGGGGCCGAGCCCAACCGCGAACTTTTCTTCGACGCGCTGAAGCGGCTGGCCAGCCGCTGCTTCGTGCCCATAGCGGCGGGCGGCGGCATCCGCACCATGGAAGATGTGCGCCGGATGATGGATGCCGGCGCCGACAAGGTGGTGGTCAATACCGGCGCTATTGAACGCCCGGAGCTGATTTCCGAGATCGCAGAATCCCATGGCGCCCAGTGCGCCGTTCTGTCCATAGATGCCGCACGGAGCGCCGGGGGGCACGAAGTACGCTCCAAGTTCGGCACCCATCCAACCGGCTTGAAGCCGGCCCAATGGGCCCGGCGTGGCATGGATTTGGGTGCCGGCGAGATATTCCTGGCCTCGATCGACCAGGACGGCTCACTCAACGGCTATGACTTGGAGCTGTGCGCCGAGGTTGCCGCCGAAGTCAGCGTTCCTGTGCTGATTTCCGGGGGCGCCGGCTCCTGGCAGCATTTCGTTGATGGCGTAAAAAAGGGCGGCGCGTCAGCGGTTTGTACCTCCAACATCTATCATTTCACCGAAACCAGCCTTAAAAGCGCCAAGCAATTCATGGCGCGGGCCGGCCTGCCAGTTCGTGTCTGAGAGAGAAACAATGAAAAGCCCCGAAATTCTTTACTGCAAGACCTGCCTGATGCCGAATTCGCGTCCGCGCATCGTTTTCGACGAAAATGGCGTATGCAACGCCTGCCACAACGCTGCTGGAAAAAAGTCGATTGATTGGGAAGCCCGCAAAAGGGAATTCCAGGAATATGTCGCGCGTTACCGCCCCAAGAACTCGCCCTATGACTGCATCGTGCCGTGGAGCGGCGGCAAGGACAGCTCCTACGTCGCCTGGAAGCTGAAGTTCGAGTTCGGCCTCAACCCTCTCCTGGTTACCTTCTCGCCGCTTCTGCCCAACGATGTGGCGGTACACAACCGCGAGGAAATGCTGAAGGCTGGCTTTGACCACCTGATGATCCGCCCCAACCAGAAGATCGCGCGGCATCTGTCGCGCCGCTTCATGCTGGAACGTGGCAATCCCAAGGTCGCATGGGATGCCGGCGTCAACACGGTCCCCCTGCAGGTGGCGGTGAACTACAATATTCCGCTGGTTTTCTATGCCGAGCATGGGGAAAGCGAATATGGCGGACGCGTGCTCTCGGAAGAGTCCAAGAAAGTTCGCGACATTGCCGAAGTGCTGGAACACCAGATCGGCGACGATCCGCGTAACTGGGTGGATGACGTGGTGCAGGAACGTGATCTGGCGCCCTATATTTATCCCGACGTCGCGGATGTCGAGCGCGTGGGCGTGAAAGCGCTTTATTTCGCCTATTTCTTCAAATGGTCGATCCGGGAAAATTACGATTACGTCCAGGACAAGGTCGACTTCCGGCTCGATCCCAAGGGCCGCAGCGACGGCACCTTTACCAACTTCGATAGCCTCGACGACAAGATCGACAATCTCTACTACTATCTGCAATTCATCAAATTCGGCTTCGGCCGCACCATCCGCGACGCCTCTCGCCACATCTATAGCGGTCACATGACCCGTGAGCAGGGCCTGGAAGAGGTGCGCAAATACGACGATGAATTCCCAAAAAGCTATTTTCAGGAAAACCTCGACTATCTGGGCCTAACTGAAAGCGAATTCACCGAATTCGTTGACAGGCATCGCAATCCGGAAATCTGGAAGTTCGAAGGCAATCAGTGGAAGCTGCGCTATCCTCCTTGTTAAGGGGAGCCGCATTCGATTCAATTAAATGAAAAAACCTCTTAGATCTAAATTTCGAATTAGACTATGGCAACTGCATCTTGAGTTGAAGCGGCGGTATTGCCCCACAAAAATTGAATCCATTTTCCGAGCGGCCTACGTGCGGAAAAAAAAGAGCTTTTGTGCAAATGCACCCTTGATTGTTTTTCAATGCGTAGAGTACCCATTTTACCTCTGCCTCTTTGGTGAAATAATCTGGGCCTTGCGTAACCGCACCTCCGTCCGTGCGGAAATGATCGTTCTGAGAAGTCTGAGCAGCTCCGCAAATAGCTCTGGTCTTCGACAGATTTTTCACGCCATTTTACGATGGGCTTCTGCGAACGCTCTTTCTGACAGGAAGTGGACGAGTTTATATGGCGCTTATGCTAACGGGATCGCGTATCGATCTGCGTCGCTCACTAACCCGTGGCGCGAACTAAGGATCTGGATTGAAGCACATAGACTGTGGAAGAAGTCACAAACTGCGGAAGAACTAGCGAGTACTATTGTTCAGGGGGTCCGCATTGGAGACTTAGTAATTGACAGCTATTTACGCTTTCGACCGTCACCAGCGCTCAACGTCAAGGACCCTTATCTCCGAAAGGTATTCCGACAGGCTCTGAGAGATTTATACAAGGCAACAACCTATTTTAAACGTCGGCGACCCGCTCTTTATCTAACGTCATACACGAGCTACGTTCAGCACGGCATAGCTGCCAGGGTTGCCGCGAACCTTGGCATACACGTGCAATCGTTCGGCAGCTACCTAGACTTTTCCAAACGGATAACAAGTAACGACGTCTGTCATGAGCGTCGCTTCGGTAATTATTGCATTGAATTTTCTAGGCTGACCGATCAGCTTGAAAAGCTTGCAAAAGCCGACTTGGCCTTTTCCGCCCGCCTAAATGGACATATCGACGAGAGCATTGCCTTTATGAAGACGTCCAGTTACGGCCGTGCCAAAATTGAAATTCCCAATGTGGCGGGCGCAGCAGTCATTTTTCTTCATGACTTTTTCGATAGCGCACACGCTTACGAATGGATGTTGTTTCACGATTTTTGGGAATGGGTGACGTTCACAATTAACGTTTTAAAAGGGCGGGGAATTCGCATTCTTCTCAAGCCGCATCCAAACGAAGTCGCAGAAAGCTCGATGGTTTTCGATCAGTTGCGCAGCTTATATCCAACCATCGAAATTCTGCCCAAAAATGTTTCTAATCGCCAGCTAGCGGAAGAAGGAATGCTGTGCGCGATCACTATGTATGGAACCGTTGCTTCTGAAATGGCCTATCTCGGCGTTCCAGCGATTAGCTGCGCCGACAATCCGAGTGTCAGTTTTGATTTGCCGATTACAGCAAAGTCAAAGCAAGAATATCAGAGTTTTCTGGAAAATTGCGCGAATTTATCTCGAGATCTTCCAGCTATGCGCCGAGATGCATGTGCGTTTTTTTATATGCATAACTTAAACTCCCTCCCCGAAGAACGCGAACTTCGTGACAGGTTTGTCCGCATAAACAAGAAAATGCTGGAGGGAGCTCATCAAGAGCGTTGGGATGCCGATGACATTCTTGGTGAATTCCATAATTTGTCTGTTGCTCCAGGATTCGCCCAATTCATTGAACGCTTGTTGGAAAGTTTAATCGTGGGACAAGACCGAAGACCGGGGCTGACCAATGATTTAGATGTGATTGACGGCAACGACATAACGCACCGACAAAGAAACGCTAGAGTATAATGATTGTTCGAAAATTTAAGGCCGCAATACGAATGGCGTTCCGGCCGCCGCTGCACCGTCCAGATCTTCGTTGTGCCTACGAAGTTCTGGGTACCGAGTATGGCGGCTGGCCCGTGGTCAACGGAACGGTCTCGTGCAGCAGCATCGTTTATTCATTTGGCGTTGGCGAAGATGTGTCTTTCGATCGCGCCTTGATCGCCAAAGCCGGTTGCAAAGTATGGGCGTTCGATCCCACACCGAAATCGCAGACTTGGGTGTCCGGGCAAAACCTGCCAAAGGAGTTTCATTTCAATCCGGTGGGAATTTCCGCCGCCGATGGTGAAGTTACCTTTTATCCGCCCGCCAACACAGAATATGTTTCCTATTCGGTTGCGCCGGGCCAGGATCAGACGCGCAAGCCGATTGTCGCGCCGGTGCGCCGGCTTTCGAGCTTGATGGCCGAAAACGGACATAGTCATATCGACGTCCTTAAGATGGATATCGAAGGCTTCGAGTATGACGTGATAAGCGACATTCTGGCTGGCAACACGCGGCCACAACATGTTCTTATTGAATTTCATCACGGCATGTATGGCATCGGCCGCGAAAAGACGATCAAGGCCGTAGACGCCCTGCGCGGCGCTGGGTACCGATTGTTCTATGTTTCTGCCACGGGGCAGGAATATGGCTTCTTCCGTACCGCCGCGAAGGCGACGGGATGGCGCCGCTTGCTGCGTGGCGCCGTTCGCACAGGGCGCAGCGCCCGGCGTAGTTTCTTTGAAGCACTGGGGTCCGACCACTATTCGCATCTCGCATTGAATGATCTGGACAGAAAGCTCGCCAAGCACCTTGATTTCCGCAACGGCATTTTCGTCGAGTGCGGCGCCAATGACGGCTTGGCGCAAAGCAACACTTACTGGTTCGAGCGTTTCCGTGGCTGGCGCGGCCTGCTGATCGAAGCGGTGCCGGATAAGGCGAACGAAGCACGGCGAAACCGGCCGGACGCAAAAGTCGTAAACTGCGCCCTCGTCGCTGACGAAAGCATTGGATCCGTGGAAATCCAGGCTGCGGACCTCATGGCGTTTATTTCGGGCGCATTCCCCAGCAAAGACGACGAAGCGCGCCAGATGGAAGATGCAAAACGCGTTCAGAAACTTCAGCTGGTGCAGACCCTAAACGTGCTTGCCCGGCCACTCAGCCGCGTCCTGGAAGAGGCCGGTCTGCCGAGGGTGGATCTTTTCTCGTTGGACGTGGAAGGCTATGAGTGTGAGGTTCTCAAGGGGCTGGACCTCAGCAAGCATCGCCCACGCTATATTCTGGTCGAAACAAAACAGCTCCAAACGGTCCTCGATCTGCTGGCGCCACACTATGTTCAAATCGACCAATTGACCTTTCATGACTATCTGCTGAAAGCAGTGGATGCCTGATTTCCCCCAGACGGCGCGGCACTTGGTGCTGGGCGGCAGTGGCTTTGTCGGCCGCCATGTCGCGCTTCGCCTCGCGCAACTCGGGCAAAACGTAACGGTCGCAGATCGCGAAAGGCCGCCGCCCTCACCGCATATCGCAGCGAAAGGCATAACGTTCGTTCCGGCGAATGTGCAGTCCACCGATTGGGATGCATTGCTGAGCCAGCATGATGTCGTACATCACTATGTCTGGACCACCACGCCACAAACTGCAGTTGCAGCACCCCTGGCTGATCTTTCAGATAATGTGGGGACGACCATTGCATTGCTGGAAGCCATGCGCCGCCAGGGCGGCAAGCGCTTGGTTTTCGCCTCATCCGGCGGCACCGTCTATGGCCGGTTGAAGACCGTGCCTGTCAGCGAAGATCATGCGCTGGAACCGATCTCTGCTTACGGAGCGTCCAAAACCGCCGCCGAAACATATATTGGGTACTATTGCCGCCATTTCGGCCTGGACGCGCGCATCGCGCGCTTATCCAACCCTTATGGCGCAGGCCAAAACCCGAAGGGCAGTCTGGGCGCCACTGCCACATTTCTTTTCCGTGCCATGAACGGAGAGCCGATCTCCATATGGGGTGACGGCAGTGTCGTGCGGGATTACATACATATAGCCGACGTGGCTGAGGCCTTTGCGCGGCTCTCCATGGCAGGGCACCTGGAAAAGAACAGCAATCCGGCTGTGTTCAACATTGGCAGCGGAGTTGGCCATTCGCTCAACGACATCATTGAGGTCGTTCGCAGTCTTCTAAAGTGCGAGATACGCGTGGACTATCTTGAGGGACGGTCGTTCGATGTACCCGTCAGCGTGCTTGATGTATCGCTGGCCAAGGCAGCCCTGAAATGGCAACCCAGATTCAATCTGGAAGCGGGCCTGGCCCGGATGCATGCAGATGTGACCGGCGGCTCGCCCTTCTATTCCAGCCTGTCCTAGCCAGGCGTCTTGCTGAGCCAGTTGGCGCGGGCCTGGCCGGCCTGCACCCGTTTGAACGCCTCAAGCAACTCGCCAGTACGCACCACATAATTGTGCGCACAGAGCGTGCGCTGCTGGCCTGCATTGGCAATCATGGCGCGTTCGCCATCATTGCTTAGCAGACTTTCAGCTTTGGCCGCGCAATCTTCCGGAGAGTCGTAGGCAACAACCTCGTCACCGGGAGCAAACATTTCCGGCAAATCGCGCTTGCGATCATTCAATAACAACGCGCCCATTCCGGTAGACTCATAAAGGCGCAGGTTATTGGCGTGATGGCCTGAAAACGATGCATGAAAATTCAGTGTAAGCTTGGAACGGCCCATTATTTCATACATCGCGCGCCCCCATGCCTCACCGTGATGGCATTTGCGCAGCGGTGAAGACGGCGACAACTGATCGATGCCGCTTCCCCACATCTGCAGCGGCAAACGCTCGGCGATCTTTTCAAGAAGCGCCAGCCTTCCGGGATGATCGAGCGACAGATTACCGACGAACGAAATGGGAATGTCGCGCTCTTTGGGTTGGTGCACCTGCCCCAGCACTGCGGGATCGAATGCCAGACGATTGCAAATGGCGGGGACGTTGCGCGCCCGGAATTGGGCAACAAAATTTGGCAGCGAAGACACCATCAGATCATAGGCGCTGAAATCTTCTCCCGCCGGAAGCGCCGACGCGACCTGACCGGCGATCCACCGGCCCGGCGCGCGAAATGTGCGCAGCAAGGGACTGCGCATCACCGCAGGCTCCTGGTTGTAAAGGATGTCCGGCTTGAACGCGTCGATCTGCGCGCGCAAAATTTCCAGCTGCCACGCGGGCGGATTCAGAGGCCAAAGCCTGCGAATGATGGGCCGCATCATGGGCTTCAGCGGCGCAAGAAGGCGCTTGGGAAGCGCTCCCAATCTTTGCCCGGCATGTGGATCACCCTCAGGCAACTGCACGGTAAACCCATGCTCCCGCGCCCAGGCCGCCTGAAGATGAGTGTTGTTAAGGTGAAATTCCACAGCTTCGTGACCATGGGCCTTAAAGCCGCGTGAGTAGAAATCGGCAAACCCAAAAAGACTGCTGTTTCGGGCTGCAAGCTGTTCCGAATAGGACTTGCGTTCAAGTCCGGGCGCGTTCAAATACAACTCTCTGAGGAACGCTGGATAAGACGTGGTAATAATTGCGATGCGCATTTAATGCTCGTATGAGATAGACTTGCCTGAACGCCGCCGGTTCGCGCATTCATTCGTGTTGCATAACGCCGGCAATGTATGACTTACGCATACCGATTTGGCAAGAATTCCACTGGCAACCCCTGAAACCAACTAGTCGTGACGATGACAAATATTTTGAAGAAAATTCTGAAGCCTATGTATCGCTCGCGGCTCGCCACTCCCGCCCGCGCTGCACTTCAGTCCGCGAGGTACTTCAATACGTATTATCGCAAAAGCGTTGCCAGCATCATCACAACAACGTTCCGGCGCCCGAATGAGCTTAGCAATTTTACCTACGATCTCACTCCGCGCAATTTGACGGAACTGGTTCACGCGATTGCCGTGGCAACAGGATTGCCGCTGTGCGAGATCCGCACTTATGTCGAAGAGGCGCGCAACGATTCCGATTTGCATAACGCGCTTTACGACGGCTTGAAGCAGCGCGGCTATGATAGCGATGTAATCGCAAATCCGTTTGGCCGGCGCGTGGGATGGTATGCGTTTGTTCGCGCCTTGAAGCCGTCGGTTATCGTGGAAACCGGCGTTGATCGCGGGCATGGCTCGCTGATCTTGTGCGCCGCTCTGCTGCGCAACGCAGAGGAAGGAAAGCCCGGCCGCTATTACGGTACCGATATAAATCCAGATGCCGGCTGGCTGCTGCGCGGAAAATACGCTGGCGTCGGAAAAATCCTATATGGCGACTCGATCGAATCGTTGAAGGCGTTGAATGAGAAAATTGATCTTTTCATTAACGACAGCGATCACTCAGCGGATTACGAATTTCGCGAATATGAAATCATTGGGCCACGCCTTGGAGAAAAGGCTGTCATACTGGGCGACAATTCGCATACCAACGACAAGCTGGCGCAGTATTCCGAGCAAAATGGCCGCCAGTATCTCTTTTTCAAGGAAGAGCCGCTGGCACACTGGTATCCCGGCGCCGGTATCGGAATCTCCTTTTCCCGCGCTGCCGGACAGCGAAACGCGCCATGAAAATCATCGTCACGGGAGGCGCAGGGTTCATCGGCTCCGCCGTTATCCGTCATCTTATTGCGCATACCGACTGGCGCGTCATCAATTTGGATAACCTGACCTATGCGGGCAATCTGGACTCAATCGCCGCAGCCGCCGGGGACGCGCGCTACAGCCTCGCGCAGATCGACATCCTTGATCAAAACGCAGTGCGCGCGCTTCTGGAACGCGAGCAGCCAGACGCAATCATGCACCTGGCGGCGGAATCACATGTTGATCGTTCGATAGACGGACCATCGGCGTTCATTGATACCAACATAACCGGCACATATCGCCTTCTACAGGGCGCGCTCGAGTATTGGGTCAAGCTGAAAGAGCCCAAAAAGTCAGCCTTCCGGTTTCACCATGTGTCGACTGATGAAGTGTTCGGCTCTCTCGGCGATACAGGCCTGTTCCGCGAAGATACGCCTTATAGCCCTAACTCCCCCTATTCGGCGTCGAAAGCGGCATCGGACCACCTGGTTCGGGCCTGGCATCACACCTACGGTCTCCCGGTGGTCGTGACAAATTGTTCGAACAATTTTGGGCCCTATCAATTCCCCGAAAAACTCATTCCCTTGATGATCGTGCGTGCGCTCGATGGCAAACCGCTTCCGGTCTATGGAAAAGGCCTGAATATTCGCGATTGGCTTTTTGTTGACGATCATGTGCAAGCGCTCCTTTGCGTCCTGCAGAACGGCCGATTGGGCGAGACTTATGTCATTGGCGGCAACGCGGAACGGCGCAACATTGATATTGTCCAGTCGCTTTGCGGCCTGCTTGACGAAAGATCCCCGCGGACCGACGGGCGGCCCTATAAGGAACTCATCACGTTTGTGGCGGACCGTCCGGGGCACGATTTGCGTTACGCGATCGACTCGACAAAGATTCGGGAAGAGCTGGGCTGGCAGCCGCGCGAGACCTTCGAAACCGGTCTTCGAAAAACGGTAAACTGGTATCTCGACAATGAAAACTGGTGGCGCCGGGTTCTTTCAGGCGCCTACCGCGGCGAGCGCCTCGGGTTGGCAGGATAGAATTCGGAGACGATGCAGATGAAGGGCATTGTTTTGGCAGGAGGCGCGGGAACGCGTCTCCATCCGGCGACTCGTGTGGTCTGCAAGCAGCTGCTGCCGATCTACGACAAGCCGATGATTTACTACCCGCTTTCGACATTGATGCTGGCGGGAATCCGCGACATCCTGATCATATGCACCCCTGCGGACGTGCCACGCTTTCGTGACCTTCTTGGGACGGGCGAACAATGGGGTGTGCATTTTTCCTATGCCGAGCAGCCCAAGCCGGAAGGTCTGGCCCAGGCGTTTCTTATCGGCGCCGATTTCATCGGAACTGATACTTGCTGCCTTGTATTGGGCGACAACCTCTTTTTTGGCGATGGCTTGACCCGTTTCTTGCGGCGGGCCGCCGCCCTGCAAAGCGGCGCAACGGTATTTGGCTACCCCGTCCAGGATCCCGAACGCTACGGCGTCGTGGAGTTCGATGCGAACGGCAAGGCACTTTCAGTCGAGGAAAAGCCGGAAAAGCCGAAATCCAATTATGCCATCACGGGCCTTTATTTTTACGACAACCAGGTGGTCGAGATCGCGCGCAGCATCAAGCCATCGTCGCGCGGCGAATTGGAAATCACCGATGTAAACCGGAAGTATCTCGAACGCGGCGAATTGAAGGTGGAAAAACTGGGCCGCGGCTACGCCTGGCTGGACACTGGAACGCACGATAGCCTTTTGCAAGCGTCCGAATTCGTTCATGTCATCGAAGCGAGACAAGGCCTGAAAATTGCCTGCCTGGAAGAGATTGCATACCGCCAGGGGTTCATTGACCGTGATCGGTTGATTGCGTCGGCTGAAAGCATGCATAAAACCGAATATGGCCGCTACCTTCTGCGCGTGGCAGCCGAAGAGCCATAAACCAGCGGTCATGAAGCACGTCAGTTGCACCCTGTTCGATCACCGCTATATGTCGCGCGGACTTGCGATGATTCGCTCGCTGCGTCGCGTGGTGCCCGACGCACAGGTCTGGGTGCTTTGTCTCGATGATGCCACGCTCGACATGTTTCACCAGATCGCCGAGCCCGGTGTGCATGCAATTGCACTTGCGGAATTCGAAGCGGGCGATCCAGAGCTGATGAAGGCGAAGGCCGATGGACGAAGTCTGATCGAGTATTATTTCAGCGCCAAGCCGTCGCTGATAACCCATGTCATGCGCGCGGCCCCGGAGGCCGAATACGTAACCTACATGGATTCCGACCTGTGGTTCTTTGCCGATCCGGCGCCCATGTTCGCCGAGGCGAACGGCGCGTCGGTTTTGCTGACACCGCACCGCTTTCCGGAAACAGCCCGCGAGGGCGAACGATTCGGCCGGTTCAATGCCGGCTGGATTTCATTCCGCCGCTCGGCAGAGGGGCTGGCGGCTGTGCAATGGTGGCGGACGCGATGCCTGGAATGGTGCTTCGACTGGGCGGACGAGGCAAATGATCGCTTTGCCGATCAACGCTACCTGGACCAGATGGCCAGGACTTTTACGGGGGTTCAACCGGTGCGCCAAAAAGGCGCCAACCTGGCGCCCTGGAATGTCGGCAGCTGCCGGCTCGGGCTGCGTGACGGCGCCATCATCATCGATGGGATCGAGCCTTTGCTGTTTTTCCACGTCCACGGGCTCAGAGCGGTGGCCAAAAACCTCTATGTGACGCCGCAAGATGTCTATCTCGGGCCACCGGATGCCATTCAGCGTGAGCACATATATCGCCCCTATCTTAGGGCCATAAGGGCCATTGACCATGAATTGAGCCCTCTGATGCCCGCTGCCAGCGCGCCTTTGCGCCAACTTTCCCAAAAGTCGTCAATGGGCAGCCTGAGGAGGCTGAAAGCCTACCTCCGCCTTGTCAGGGCGTTCACCCGGGGTGCGCTCCTGCGCGTCCCGGATTAGGCGAAATTCTGGCAAATCCTACCTGTTATCGCCACGGCTTAGTCGCTATGAAGTGGCGGCAATATTCAACCACGCCGCGCATTTTTGGGAGATAATCAGTTGGCACAGCGCAAAGCTTTGATCACGGGTGTGACCGGGCAAGATGGCGCCTACCTTGCGGAATTTCTGCTGGGCAAAGGTTATGAGGTCCACGGCGTCAAGCGCCGCTCATCGTCCTTCAACACCGCTCGCGTGGATCATCTCTATCGCGACCAGCACGATAGCGCGCATGGCTTTCATCTTCACTACGGCGATGTCACAGATTCCACGAATCTGATTCGCCTGGTTCAGGAAGTCCAGCCGGACGAAATCTATAACCTGGCTGCGCAAAGCCATGTGCAGGTCAGCTTTGAGACGCCGGAATATACCGCCAATGCCGACGGGATCGGCACACTGCGTATTCTGGAAGCCATCCGCATTTTGAAAATGAACGGCTCCACGCGCTTCTACCAAGCTTCGACGTCGGAACTTTATGGCAAAGTCCAGGAAATTCCGCAGCGCGAGACGACACCGTTTTATCCCCGCAGCCCTTATGCCGCCGCCAAGCTGTATGCCTATTGGATCACGGTGAACTACCGGGAAGCCTATGGCATGCATGCGTCCAACGGCATCCTTTTCAACCATGAGGGCCCGACCCGCGGCGAGACCTTCGTGACCCGGAAGATTACACGCGCCGTGGCCGCCATTCATCATGGCCTTCAGGAAAGGCTGTATGTCGGCAACCTGGATGCCAAGCGCGATTGGGGTCATGCCCGTGACTATGTTGAAGGCATGTGGCGGATTCTGCAGCAGGAAACTCCGGATGATTACGTGCTGGCGACCGGCGAAGCCCACTCGGTTCGCGAGTTCATAGAACTGGCCTTCGCGCATACGGGACGCAAAATCGTCTGGGAAGGCACTGGTACGGAAGAACGCGGGATCGATGTGAAGTCTGGGAAAACGCTGATTGCAGTGGATGAGCGTTACTTCCGCCCCACCGAAGTAGAATTCCTTCTCGGTGACCCGAGCAAGGCAAAATCCGTTCTGGGCTGGGTCCACAAAACAAGCTTCCAGGACCTTGTCACCGAGATGGTGGAATCGGATCTGAAGACGGTTCCTGATCAGTTAAAGCGGCAAGGCGAAAAATCATAAGGCCGCTGGAGAAAACTTTTCATGACCATTCAAGCCGCTGCCTCACGAGTACCTTACGCGCTCAAAGGAAAGCGCGTTTGGGTCTCAGGTCATCGCGGCATGGTCGGCTCTGCCATTGTACGGCGGCTGGCTCAGGAAGATTGCGAAGTCATCACGGCCGGGCGGGATAGCCTCGATCTGCGCAATGGCGAAGCCGTCAGCCGTTGGGTGGCTGACACCAGGCCGCAGGCGGTATTCGTTGCAGCGGCCAAAGTTGGCGGTATTCACGCCAACAACACCTACCCTGCCGACTTCCTCTACGACAATCTGATGATTGAAGCGAACGTCATAAGCGCGGCGCAAAACAATGACGTTGAAAAGCTGCTGTTTCTGGGCTCCTCATGCATCTATCCCAAGATGGCGCCCCAGCCGATTACGGAAGACGCACTGTTGACGGGCCCGCTGGAACCCACCAACGATGCTTATGCGATCGCAAAAATCGCCGGCATAAAACTCTGCCAGGCCTTTCGAAAACAGCATGGCGCTGATTTCATTTCCGCGATGCCGACAAATCTCTATGGCCCAGGGGACAATTTCGACCTCCTCAAATCCCATGTTTTGCCGGCATTGATCCGAAAGATGGACGATGCCAAGCGTGAGGGCGCAAGCCATGTGACGGTCTGGGGCTCGGGAAAACCGCGGCGCGAGTTCCTGCACGTTGACGACTGTGCCGATGCGCTTGTCCATTTGATGCTGCATTACTCCGACGAAAACCACGTCAATGTGGGATGCGGCGAAGACCTCACGATCCGTGATCTGGCAGAACAAATCCGCACGATCGTCGGATTTCCCGGCGGGATCGAGCTGGACGGATCCAATCCGGATGGAACACCGCGTAAATTGCTGGATAGCGGCTTGCTCCGCAGTCTCGGCTGGGCGCCCCGGATAGGTCTAGCAGACGGGCTGCAAAGCACCTATGAATGGTATATCGCTCACAGGGATATCGCACTAAATACTTGAAACTGTGGACATAATTGATCTTGAAGGACGAATCCGCAGGAGAAAAAACGGTGATCAATGTCTGAGGTCGTGACAGAGCCAAAGGGGCCAAAAGCCCGCGGCGATGCGCCGGGAAGAATCGTCACCAGTTGGCGTGCAATCCGGCACTTTTATCGTATCCGCCCGATCCCGGGCGTGGACCTGAATACCGGTTATAGAGCCATCAGTTTCAATGATCTGTTGCGGGAATTTACGGCCGATTGGCGAATTCTTGCGACCGCGGCGGTTTTGGGCCTTCTGGCAGGCATCCTGCTCATCAGCTCCGCACAGCCCGCCTACCAGGCCACGCTTAGCCTCGCACCGGCAGAATCCAACATGTCGGATTCCGGCGGGCCAAGCAGTGCCAGCACCAGCGTGCTCAACCTTCTCGGCAAGGCCAGCGCCGGTCGGTATGATGAGTATGCGCAGTTTATCGACATGACCCATTCGGTGCGTCTCGCCACGCGCCTGAATGAAAAATACGATCTTTTGAAAACAGTTTTTCCTTTTGACAAGAAAGCCGGAGTATTTATCCCGCCGCAAGGGATTGCGCCGCGATTATCCCGACTTCTTCGCTCGGCCCTCGGGCTTGAACCCTGGGCGCCACCCAACATGGTTTCGTTGGCGGAGTTTCTGAGGGGCACTATCCAAATCTTCGACGAGACGGACGGTAAGACCCTCCTTGTCCATTACGGATCCACGCCAGCGGAGGCAGGCTCGTTTCTCGCACTTGTGTATAAGGAAACCGACGATTTGCTGCGGCAGGAAAAGCTGACCTCGCACCGCCAGCGGCTTGAGTATCTTGGACAGCGCCTGGCTGATACGTCCTCGCTTGAACAACGCAATTTGCTCATCGGCTTATGGGGGCGCGAACAAACGCAAATGTTGCTTCTGACTGGAAACGATCCCGTCGGCGCGAGAATGACCGATGACATCCATGTGCCGAACATGCCGCAGAATGGCGCCGCGTTGACGCTCGCCATGGGATTGCTTTCTGGTTTGCTGGCCGGCCTGTTAGCAATTATAGGCCGGAGCGCCTATAGGCGTGCCTGAGGGCGCTGGCATTCAGCAACCAGATTTGAAAAGCGAGAACAATGCGCTCAAATTTGTTGGGTGGCTGTTCTTTACGTTCGTGCTCTTTCCGGCCATTTCCCTAATCCCTCTTCCTGTTCAGACCGATACTCAGCCCAACGCCTTGCTCCTAGCAGTCCTGATCTTTCTTGTCGGGCGCCGCGTGCCGATACCATTTTTGGTGTGGACGCTCATAGTCCTTTTAACGGGCGCTTTTGGGATGTTCCTGATGGGCGGCGCCACGATGGACGGCATCCGCAGCCTTATGGGTTATGCAACCGTGTTCATGGTTGCCTCCGCAACAATTATGCTGGCGGCAAACAACATTCGCCTTCCGGACAAGTTATTGGATTACACGGTTTATATCTGGGGATTTGTCGGAGCGGTTCAGCTCTTTTTGTACCATCCATTTATGACGTTTCTGGTCACCGCAAGCCGCATGCCGGAGTCGCGAGGGGTAAGCTCTCTTTCCAACGAACCATCACTGTATGCTACGACGCTTGTTTTCTACATCATCTTCTACTTCATGCGGGGACGAGAGCAATCTCTTCCCGTTTTCTTCTGCATCGTCGAAATCATCCTGCTTTCACAGTCCGCGCTGGGCGTCCTTTTCGTGATCATGATGCTAGGACTGTATGCGCTTCTGCGCCTCAGCGCACCCACGGCCATCATTGCCGTTACGGCCCTTTTCGCAAGTTTGTTTGCGTTGGTCATGTATGGCGGGGATATGCTGTCGGGCAGCAGGATAGGCGCCTTGCTGAACATGCTCAAGGATGATCCATTCAGAATAGTTCAGATGGATGAAAGTGTAAGCCAGCGCGTGGCAAGCATATTTTATTCTATCAAAGGCACTCTCGAAAACTTTTTTGTGCCGAGAGGCTTTGGCGCCTGGAAAGAGTATGCCCACACGCAGGACATGATCTATAGGGGTGTATTCAACAGCGGTTCCAGAATTGACCGGATCATGAGCGGTTACGGCACTGCCTTGTTTGAAATGGGCTGGATGGGATTGGCCATTCCGATCCTTGTCACTGTCGGGATCGTTAAATCGAAATGGCGAGAAAACCGCCTTCGCGCGGCTTGCCTTCTTCTCGTCGTGCATCTGTTGCTACTGACACCGGTGCCCCTCTCTTTTCCGCTTCTCGGATTGCTGATTGGCGAACTTTTCTCGGACACTCTGGCCAGGGGCCAGGTCCGCTTGCCGGCGCGAGCGGCCTGAACGCGCGGCATGCCGTCAGTAGCATGCGTCAGCTAAGCGACGCATAAAGCTCCATCCACCTTGGGCCCGTAATCCAGGTCGAATAACGATCTGCGATGAGCTTGCGGCTGGCCTCCCCACGCTGTGCGCGCTCCGTATCATCCCAGACCATGGCATCTGTGAGCGCCTGCTCTAGCGCGGCGACATTTGGCTCGACCAAAACACCCCCGCCATCTGACCAGTCGAAAAGGCCCGTATCGAAAGTGGTGATCGTCGGCGTACGACATGCGGACGCTTCGAGATTGACCAGCGCCAACCCCTCCGACCGTGAAGGAACAGCTACGAACCACGCATCCGTAATCAGCCGCACTTTCTCGGCCTCATCCCAAACGGGGCCACGCCATTCAATCTGTTGCTTTCTCGGAGATACCGAAATCAAGCTTTGGAGATAGGCAGCATAATTTTCCGACTCGACCGGACCCACCAAAAGTAGTTTTGTTCCCGGGGGCACATCAGCAACTCCAAACGCCTGAATCAGAAGGTCGACACCCTTCTGAGGGACCATGCGTCCCACGAACAAGATATAGCGATCTATATTACTCGAGCGTACGTGCCCCGCCGATATCGCATCCAGAGCATCAAGATCAATAGAATTGGGAATATATTCGACCCGGGCCCGTGGAAACAATTTGTGCAGCATGTCGCGGTTAAGCATGGAGATTGCATGGAATATATCCACTTTTCGAAACAGTGGCCGGTCCATGACACTCAGATATGCTTGTTTTTTTAGCGCGCCGAATGGCGGCTTATACTGAAGTGCCCACTGCTCGAGATGCCCGTGATTGGTTAAAATTACAGGTATGTCCTGCGCTTTTGCTTTCTGAACCGCCGCGAATTGCGGGTACATCCACGTTCCGTGAACGTGAACGACAGATATATTACAGCGCGAAATAAGCCCTTGAACAGCCTCCGCGTATTGGGGCGAATAACGCCAAGGCCGCAACAGGCGGTTAGCCGTAACCTCCGTTGTCTCGGTCACCGTTCCTGGCGGCACCGTCACGTCCACATCGCCAACACTCGCCAATGCATACTGGGCGTTGCGATTGTCGAGCCGCTGGCATTGCTCAATCAGACTTCTGACCACGAACGTAATGCCGGTGTTTGACCGGTTATAGAAATCCAGTGCATGTAAAACGTTTGGCATCTCTTTTTATCGCGCCGGTTAAGGCTTGACCGCTCCCATAAACGAAACCAACGCCGGTGATCTTTCCGGCAATCCTGAAAAAAACTGCGCGATGTCGAACTCGGGCTTCAACACCGCAACGATTGTTCCCACAACCAGCTTCAAATCCACCCACAGCGATCGATTGCGCGCATACCAATCCTCAAGCGCCATTTTATAGGGGACGATCAGCTCCTTGTAGACGCGCTCCCGATCATCGGCGGCGTTCAGCAATTTCTCTTCATCGCGAAACGCAATCGAGCCAAGACCTGATAGTCCGGGGCGCAAGTCTTGAATATTCTGCCAGTGCTGCGGCGGGAATAACGCTGCCACCCGCGGTGTTAACGGGCGCGGACCGATCACGCTCATCCCTCCGGCCAAAATGTTAAAAAGCTGCGGCAACTCATTTATTTTCGTCTTACGCAGAAAATGACCGAAGGGCAGCACGCGAGGATCTCGGCCGACCGTAATATCTCCGCCTGCCATGTTGGGGCTATTCTTCAGCATCGTGGCGAATTTCAGGATTTTGAACCGTTGGCCGCCGCGCCCAACCCGCTCCTGTGCGTAGAAGACATGGCCTTCGCCCGTCAACTTAAGACCGATGATAACCGGCAGAAGCAGCGGCGATAGCACGATGATCGCCAATAGTGATGCCATTATATCGAATGCTCGCTTGGCCATCATCACATCTTGTCGTCGAGAAAACGGTCTACATCGATGTGTGCAAGGTCGGAACAGCAATCCTTGATAGGTCCGACAAGGTCAGATTTGGACCAGCGGCCGCTTTTGCGCAGAACATCCACAGCCTGCAGAAAAACCATCAAACGCGCCTGCTGGGCAGCGTCGGGGACCGGAGCCGAGATCACGCCAATATCGGAAAAGCGCTGCCAATCGACTGCGTCATCCTGCGAATAGAATTCTTCAAAGGGCTTTTCACCGCTGGTGTCCGAGTTAAAGAAGTAGCACGGCCATTTGCGCTGCTGAATCAGCTCCGCGGCCTGGCTGCGCGCCTCATCTTCGGATCCCATTTCCACCGGTTCATAGCCCTGACTCTGCAGAAAACTGATCGCGATATCGGAAAACGTCCGCAATTGCGTATTGGCATCGAGATTGGGAAAAAATATCTCTCGCGACTTTCCCAATGTCGCAGCCACCAGGCAAAGCAGACCGGATTCAACGCCGGTCACAAAATAGCGGCGCACGTCACGCGGCGCGGCGATTGGTTGGCCATGCATCAGGCGCTGGCGAAAGCCGTGCAGCAGGCTTCCATCTGAAAACGCCACATTGGCGAACCGCGCTGTGGAGACCGGTGTGCTGTCGCTATCACGAAACAACACGTCTTCCATAATGCGCTTGGTCGCGCCCATGAGATTTGCGGGATTCTTAGCCTTGTCGGTCGATACCGCAAAATATTTTCTAGCGCCGGTGCGCTGCGCATAAGCCAGCGTCTGAAGCGTATCAAGAATGTTCACCTTGATCATGCGCATCAGGGAGAACGCATCCTTTTCAGAACGCACATGCTTCATCGCCGCCAAATTTAGCACATAGTCGTAAGGCTTCTGCGCGGCCAGAAACGCTTCGGTTTCCACAGCGCCCATGTCGATCGGCATAAAGCGCGTCTCGCCCGCGCTATAACCCTGAGAGCTACGCAAATCGCGAACCAGCTCGACGAGATTGTTCTCGCTGATATCAACGACATGGAGCGCGGCAGGATTGCGCCGGAATATCTGGGCCGTAACTTCTTTGCCGATCGAGCCGGCACCGCCGAACACCAACACGCGGGCGCCCGAAATGGCGTTGGAAATGTCGCGCTCGTGGCGGGCAACATCGTCTACAAACAGGGCTCGGTCGCGTCCGATAACCTGTTGGATATTCATGGAAAATTCCCTTACGGCATTACGTCTTTCAGCCCGGCAACGAGGGTTACGGGATAGCCGCTTTCCGGTTGGAGTACAAGTTCGGGGGCGATGACGTTGTCCTGATAGAGCCGGCGATAGGCGCCGTTTGCGAAGACACGAATCAACAGAAAAAAGACATCCGGCAATCGGATGAGCCGTATGGTTCTGCCCGTATGAAGCCGCAGCGCGTCACGCAGCACCTCATAACCAAAGAGTTCCGGATCCGCCACGAACTGAACCCCGTCCAGGCCGCGGCGCAGTACTGTGAGAATTGCCGTCGCAAGATTGTCCAGATGGACCATAGACCGGCGCACCGGTGTTTTCGGTACCGGAAACCATCCGAGCCTGGCCGCAAGGCCCACGAGCATACGAAGTTTTTTTCCGGCATCAGGGCCGTAATGCATCGGCATTCGCAACAAGGTGATGCGGAAATCTGCGGTCTGCAATGCCGACAAGGCCACATCACCCGCCAGCTTCGAGCGCGCATAGGTCGACAGCGGCGCTTCTTTTGTAGAGCGGTCAACGCGTGTTGGCGCACCATAAATATGCAAGGAACTAATCTGAACCATATGCTTGATGCCGCACGCACGCGCCTTTTGCGCAAGCCGTTCCGGTCCCCGCACATTGACAGCAAAAAGCTCAGCCTCAGGCCTGTCGTCGGGAATGCCGGCAAAATTTACAATGGCGCTTGCGCCGGCAAGCACGTCATCGGGCGGTGAGAAATAGTCTTTGACGACTACCACCTGTTCTCCCGGCAAGGCCTGATCTGGCCGCCGCACCAAAACTGTCAGTGGAAACGGCTGCGCCTTGGCTACAAGGCGGCGGAATGCGATTGCAGCCCGGCTCTGCCCGCCAACCACAACAACCTTGCCGATGCTCACCGACCCCTTGTCTCCGGTCTCCAACCACTCCCCCTTGCTGGCGAAGCTAAGCCGCCCATCCGTGAGTATAAATGGCTATCCAACCCGGACAAAACAGAAACGTCCGGCGCCTTGACGCACCATAGGTTCCGCTTTATCCGGACAGGCATTCCCAGAGGCTCCGGTATGAAAATCTCCGTTGTGATGGTTTCCTTCAATTCGGAGAAGACGATCGGATTCGCCATCGAATCCTTCCTGGCGCAGAACCATCCCGACAAAGAACTGCTCATCATTGACGGCGCTTCAAAGGATCGCACCGTTGAAATCGCGCGTTCTTTCCAGAGCGATGCAATCCGCATTATTTCAGAACCGGACCTTGGCATTTACGACGCCATGAACAAGGGGCTCCGGCTTTTTCAAGGGGACGCGGTTGGCTTCATTGGCTCCGACGACACCTTTCACAGTCCCGATTCCATCAGCCTGCTCAGTGCCGGGCTCGAGAATGCCGATATCGTCTATGGCGACCTGCACATGGTCCGCGATCACATTGAAAAAAAGATCGTTCGGGTATGGGAATCCGGCGCCTTTCACAGCCGCTCTTTCCGCCGCGGCTGGATGCCGGCACATGCCACTTTCTATATTCGACGCGCTGTCGCCGAAGCCACCGGTGAATTCGATCTCAGCTACGATATCGGGTCGGACTATGATTACGTTCTTCGGGCAATGCTGAAGCCCTATCGGGTGCGGTATATTCCGGAAATCCTGATCGACTTTCAGCTTGGCGGCACAAGCTCGAATGGCCTGGCCGGCGCCCTTCACCAGAATTTGGAATGCCTGCGGGCACGGCAGCGATATATGGGCGCCCCGATGATCGATATGGCCTTCTTCCTGAAATGGGCCCGCAAGCTCACCCAGTTCCGGCTCGTATAGCCACTGTCTGCCATTCAACTGAGGTTGCTTCGCGCGCCAAAGATTGCGACTTTGCAACGGCGCACGGCATTCAGGACAGGGCCGGGCAACAACGGCTTCACCGCCATGCCCACTGCGGTCCAGACGAACAGAAAGCCAAGGCGCAGCATCGCCCGGGGGCCAAATAGGCCGCCGCGATACAGCAGCGCCGCCGTTTCACGCAACGCCACCATTCGTCTCCGGTCGCTCAACCCGCCCGCCTCGACCTCAGCGATGAGGATTGGTACGCGGTGAAATGTTCGATTTTTGGCTCGGCACCGCACCAGAAACTCGTAATCGCTGCGAATTTTTCCGACGGTAAATGGGTCGGCCGCAAGGAGTTCGCGCCGGGCGAACAGCGCTTGATGCGAACAGATCATGCCATAGGCCAAATTTTCCAGTCCGAATGCGGTGGCGATGCGGGTCGCGCCTGCCGGATATCGCACCAGGGCATTGCCATACAGTATGTCATCGCCTGGCTTGACCGCAGCCATGACGGCGCTCAGCACGTTGTTGCCCGCGAATGTGTCACCGCTATTGAGAAACAGGACCCATTCTCCGCGCGCCAGCGACACGCCCTTGTTCATCGCATCGTAAATACCGGCGTCACGCTCGCTCACCCAGCGGTCAATACTGCCGGAATGACGGCCAATGACATCCACCGAAGCGTCGGTCGAAGCGCCGTCCACCACGACATATTCATGTAAGGCGAAGTCCTGGCTCGCCACGCTGGCGATCGTGCGCGCCAATCCGTCAGCCATATTGCGGTTGACCGTGACTATCGACAGTAGAGGTGAGGCGTCCGTCATGAGGGCGAACTTGATTTCCGCGATTTATTCAGCGGCATACATGGTCCCAATTCGCGCGATCCGATCGCGATCCGAAGGGCTGAAAGGGGCAGGTGGTGAGCCCAGATGGGGTCGAACCATCGGCCCTCTGATTAAAAGTCAGATGCTCTACCGCTGAGCTATAGGCTCTCACCGAACAAGGGGGACCATATGGGGAGCTTCCTCAAGGGTCAACCGGCCCTATGCCACGGATTCTGTGGACTTTTCCGCTCGATAGCGGGCGCGGAAAGCGGCGGCATAGGCCGCCAGCTGCTTCTTGCCGATGGCCGCGCGCAGCTCCGCCAGCAGATCCTGGTAAAATTGCAGATTGTGCCAGGTCAGCAGCATGGCCGAGATGATCTCTCCCGCTTTGACCGTGTGGTGAAGATAGGCACGGCTGTAGTGGCGGCATGCGGGACAGGCGCACCTAGGATCGATCGGGCTGTCGTCTTCAGCATGGCGCGCGTTCTTGAGGTTAAGCGGGCCGTCCCAGGTAAAGGCCTGCCCATTGCGTCCCGACCGCGTGGGAAGAACACAGTCGAACATATCGATACCGCGCTGCACCGCGCCGACGATATCGTCGGGCTTTCCGACACCCATCAGGTAATGCGGCCTGTCATCGGGCAGATGCGGCACGGCGGCTTCCAGCGTTTCGAACATCGCCACCTGGCCTTCGCCCACCGCCAGGCCACCCAAAGCATAGCCTTCGAAACCGATTTCGCGCAGCGCCTCAGCCGAGCGTTGGCGCAAATCCGGGAGTGTGCCGCCTTGGACGATTCCGAAACAGGCACGCCCGGCCCGCTCGGCTTCGCTTTGCAGATTAAATGCATCGCGGGAACGCTTCGCCCAGCGCATGGACAGCGCCAGCGATTTTTCTATGGCCTCGCGAGAAGCGGGCAGCGCCGGACACTCATCGAGCACCATTTGGATATCCGATCCCAGCAGGCGCTGAATTTCCATGGCCCGTTCGGGCGAAAGAAATTCCTCATGGCCGTCAATGTGCGATTGAAACCGCACGCCTTCCTCGGTGATCTTTCTCAGATCCGCCAGCGACATGACCTGAAAGCCGCCGCTATCGGTCAGGATTGGCCGCTGCCAGTTCATGAACTTGTGCAACCCGCCGAGCCGGGCCACGCGTTCGGCGCCGGGCCGCAGCATGAGATGATAGGTGTTGCCCAGAAGGATGTCCGCGCCGGTTTCACGAACGCTCTCGGGCAACATCGCCTTGACGGTGCCGGCGGTGCCAACGGGCATGAAGGCGGGCGTACGAATTTCGCCGCGCGGGGTCGTGATCACGCCTTGGCGCGCCGCTTCATCCCGGGCCGTGATGGTGAAAAGAAATTCGCTCATTGCGGCCTGATTAGCAGACAGGCATCACCATAGGAATAGAAACGATAGCCCTGCGCTATCGCTTCCGCATATGCGGCGCGCATGGTTTCCAGTCCCGCAAAGGCCGCCACCAGCATGAACAAGGTGGAGCGTGGCAAATGAAAATTGGTCAGCAGCATGTCCACCGCCCGGAACTGGTAACCAGGCGTGATGAAAATATCGGTCTCACCCGCAAAGGGCTTCAAAACGCCATCTGGGGTGGCGGCGCTTTCCAGAGTGCGAAGGCTGGTCGTACCCACGGCACAGACCCGTCTACCTTTGGCATGCGTCTCGTTCAAGCGAGCCGCCATAGCTTCGGTGAGTTGCGCCTGTTCGGCATGCATGCGGTGCGCGGCGGTGTCCTCGGCGCTGACAGGCAGGAACGTGCCCAGGCCGACATGCAGGGTGACGCTTTCCTGGGTCACTCCCTTTTCGGCCAGCCGGGCCAGCAGGTCCGGGGTGAAATGCAGTCCGGCGGTAGGCGCCGCCACGGAACCAGCCTGGTCGGCGAAGATCGTCTGATAATCCCCGGCGTCGCGGGCATCGGCAGGGCGCTTGCCGGCAATGTAGGGTGGCAGCGGAATTTCCCCCTCAGCGGCGATGGCGGCGTCCAGGACGGCGCCCGAACTGGCGAACTGGACTTCCACTTCGCCTGCCTCACCTCGGGCCAGAACCTGCGCTTTCAGGGCGCCAAATACCAGCGCATCGCCGGGCAATAGCTTGCGGGCCGGCCGCGCCAGGGCGGAATAATGGTCCGGACCCAGCCTGCGATGCAGGAGCAGTTCAATGCCGGCAGGACCAGCAGTCCGCAGCCGCTGGCCCTTGAGCCGGGCCGCGATAACCCGCGTGTCGTTGACCACCAGGGCGTCGCCGGCCGTGAGATACTCGGGCAGATCGCGCACATGGCGGTGTTCCAGCCGGCCATCGCCATGCACCACCAGCAATCGCGCCGCGTCGCGGGGATCGGCGGGGCGAAGCGCAATACGCTCCTCCGGCAGGTCGAAATCGAACAGCGAGACGTCCATGCGCGCCCTATATCAGGTCCGCGCCCACCGATCAGCCCACACTCGCCAGAACCGCGCTGATAACGCGGTCTTGGGCAGCTTCATCCAGATAGGGATGCATGGGCAGGCTGACGACCTTCGGACTTAAGGCGTCACTCACCGGCGTGGAAACGCTCGGATAATGGCCGTAAGCCTTCTGGCGGTTCAGCGGGATCGGATAATAGACCGCCGTCGGTACGCCCGCGGCCTTGAGGTCGGCCTGAAACTTGGCGCGGTCTTCCACCTGCAGCGTGTATTGCGCCCAGGTCGAGGTGGCGCCCTCAATCACGCGCTGCACCTTGATGCGGTCCGATTTGGCGAAGGCGGCGTTGTAGCGCCCGGCCACCTTGTTGCGCAGATCGATCTCGTCGGAAAAGATTTTCAGCTTCTCGATCAGGATGGCGGCCTGAATGGTATCCAGCCGGGAATTGGTACCGATCCGCACATGTTCGTAGCGGTCGGAGCCTTGGCCATGCATGCGGATCGAGATCAGCAAATCCTTCAGCGTGTCATCATTGGTCAGCACCGCGCCGCCATCGCCATAACAACCGAGCGGCTTGGCCGGAAAGAAACTGGTCGCCGCGGCATCGCCGATGGCGCCGGCGCGCTTGCCATCCAGCAATCCACCAAAGCCCTGAGCGGTGTCGCAGAACAGCTTCAACCCTTCGCGCGATGCGATGGGTGCAATCGCCCGGTAATCCGCCGGCTGGCCGAACAGGTCCACCGGCATCACCACTTTGGGCTTGAGCTTGCCGTCTCGCTTCACCATGGCAATGGCGGCTTCCAGGCTGGCCGGATCCATATTGAATGTGTCGGGCAGGACATCAACAAACACCGGGTCCGCACCCACCAGGGCCGCGACTTCGGCGGTGGCTGCGAACGTAAAGGACGGCACAAAGACCGCGTCACCAGGCCCCACACCCCAGGCCCTCAGCACAATCATCAGGGCATCGGTGCCGTTGGCGCAGGACACCGCATGTTTGACCCCGGTCCATTGCGCCAGGTCTTTTTCGAATTGGGTGACCTGGGGCCCCAGCATCCATTGCCCGCCTTCCACGGCGGCCTGGATGGCCTTGTTGAGCGGCTCGCCCAGGCGGCGGCGCTGGGCCTGAAGATCGATAAAGGCGATGGGATCAGCCACGCGTCACTCCGTTCAGAATCGTACTGTTTTTAGAAGGCACAAGCGGGCGCGTGCCACTCACCAAATGTTGCCGATTGCGTCGGACCTAGGCGGGCTTCTTGGCCGCCGGCGCGCGGCCATAGGAATCTTCGAAACGAACAATGTCGTCCTCACCCAGATAGCTGCCCGACTGCACTTCAATCAACTGAAGCGGCACCTTGCCGGGATTCTCAAGGCGGTGGCGTGACCCTTGGGGAATGAAAGTGGATTCATTGGCCTGCAACAGAAACTCCTTGTCGTCGCAGGTCACCATGGCCGTGCCCGAAACCACGATCCAGTGCTCGGCCCGGTGATGATGCATTTGCAGCGACAGCTTGGCGCCCGGCTTGACCACGATACGCTTGACCTGGAAACGCTCGCCGGCATCCACGCCCTCGTAAGAACCCCAGGGCCGGTGCACCACGGTGTGGTGTATGTGATGGTCGCGGCTCTTGGCTTCCAGCTGCTCGACGATCTTCTTCACATCCTGACTGGCGCTGCGATGGCTAACCAGCACGGCATCCTTGGTGGCGACCACCACCAGATTGTCCACGCCCACCGCAGCCACAAGCGGGCCTTCGCTGCGGATATAGGAATTGACTGCTTGCTGGATCACGACATCGCCCAGGAGCGTGTTGCCGTCGCCGTCGCGCGGTGAAATCTCCCACAGCGATTGCCAGGAGCCGACATCGCTCCAGCCCATGTCCGCTGGCACCACCGCAGCGCGGGCGGTACGCTCCATGATGGCATAGTCGATCGACTGGGACGGACACGCCAGGAAGGCCGCTTCGCCCAGACGAATGAAATCCAGGTCGCGATGGGCGTGCTGGATGGCGTCCCGGCAGGACGTCAGCATGCCCGGCTCCAACCTTTCCATTTCGGCCAGGAAGGCGCGGGCACTGAACAGGAACATGCCGCTGTTCCAATAATATTGGCCGGATTTCAGATACGCTTCCGCTGTGGCGCGGTCGGGCTTTTCGACAAAGCGCTCGACCTCGAGGGTGCCGGGCGCTCCCTCGAGCGGCTTTCCGGCCTTGATATAGCCATAGCCGGTTTCCGGTGCGGCGGGCTTGATGCCGAAGGTCACCAGCGCGCCCGTACGCGCGGCGACCGCGGCGGCCACCACGGCCTCCTGGAAGGCTTTTGGGTCGGCAACAACATGATCGGAAGGCATGAGCAGGATCAGTCCCTCCGGATCATCCTCCATCACCTTCAGCGCCGCGACGGCGGCGGCGGGTGCGGTGTTGCG
Organism: Alphaproteobacteria bacterium; assembly: GCA_947474565.1. Lineage (GTDB taxonomy): Bacteria > Pseudomonadota > Alphaproteobacteria > Micropepsales > Micropepsaceae > Rhizomicrobium. The sequence continues at coordinate 88,079 of CANJIS010000003.1, read as the reverse complement.
GCCGGCCGGCTCCAGAATGATGCGGGCACCGGCGATGCCGGCGGCGCGAAGCTGCTCGGCGATGAGGAAACGATGATCCTGGCCGGCAATGATGATGGGCGCGGCGAAGCTTTTGTCACGGGCGCGGCTGGCCGTCGCCTGAATCATGGTGTCCGAGCCGGCGAGCGGGAGCAATTGCTTGGGCAGCGCCTTGCGCGACAAGGGCCACAAGCGCGATCCCGAACCACCGGAAAGGATGACGGGGACTATCAGTCCGCCCTTTTGCGCCATGGCCAGCTCCTGCCCCTGGCCCAGCGCCAAGGGTTCTTTCAAATGCCGGAAAAAGCCTGACGAATCAAGACTTACCGTTATTTGTCGGCAGCAATGCGGGCTTTGAGGATCTTGTCCGGCTCGCCGGAAATATCGCCGTTATTGTGTTCCCCGCCCTTCTTGATGGCGTCGACATGGTCCATGCCGCTCACCACTTCGCCCCACACCGAATATTGGCGGTCCAGCCAGGGCGCTTCATCGAAGCAGATGAAAAACTGGCTGTTGGCGCTGTTGGGGTTGGCGGTGCGCGCCGCAGAAACCGTGCCGCGCACATGCGGGGTATCGGAAAACTCCGCCTTGAGGTTGGGCAGGTCCGAGCCGCCGGCGCCGGTACTGGTGGGATCACCGGTTTGAGCCATGAAACCCGGAATGACGCGATGGAACACCACGCCGTCATAGAAACCCTTGCGGGTGAGTTCCTTGATGCGATTGACGTGTTCCGGCGCAACGTCCGGCTTCAGCGCGATGGTCACGGGACCGGTCTTGAGATCAAGGATCAGGGTATTTTCGGGATCGGCGGCCATTATTTCCTCAGTTGCTTGCAGCGTTGAATCAGGGCTTCCGAGACGGCGGGCGTGGTGAAGGGCGCGACATCGCCATCCAGAAACGCGATCTCCTTCACCAACCGCGAAGAGATGGCCTGGTGGCGCGGATCGGCCATCAGGAACACGGTTTCGATCTCGGTGTTGAGGCGCTGGTTCATCGCCACCATCTGAAATTCATATTCAAAGTCGGAAACCGCGCGCAGGCCGCGAATGATGACACCGGCGCCGACTTGGGCGGCGAACTTGACCAGCAGATTGTCGAAGGACTGGACTTCGATGGTGGCGCGTCCATCAGCCAACTTGCCGGCCTCGCTGGTCAGCATATGGGTGCGCTCTTCCAGCGTGAACAGCGGCGCCTTGGAATCATTGGTCGCCACGCCGATCACCAGATGATCGACCAGCTTCACCGCCCGCTTGATAATGTCGAGATGACCCAGGGTAACCGGATCAAACGTGCCGGGGTAAAGCCCGATGCGCTTTTTCCCCGTCATGGTCTTACCCTTGGCTTTCGTCGGAAACGTCCGCGATCCGCTCCACCGACACCACACGTTCGCCCTCATCCACCCGGAAGACCGTCACGCCCTGGGCGGAACGGCCCTGGATGGAGATGCTGGACACCGCAATGCGAATGGTCTGGCCGGCATCAGAAATGAGCATCAACCCATCGCTGTCTTCCACTGGGAAAGACGCGATCACGGCGCTGTTTTTCTTGCCCATGCCAATGGCGACAATGCCGGAGCCGCCGCGGCCGGTAACGCGATATTCGTAGGAGGACGTCCGCTTGCCGAAGCCGGTCTGAGACATAGTGAGCACAAACTGCTCCCGTGCGCCCAATTGTGCGTAGCGTTCCGTGGTCAGCGTCGCTTCTTCGACGCTTTCTTCCTCGTCCTCCGCTTCGACCGGGACTTCGGCTTCGCCGCTTTCGGCTCTGCGGGCGGCACTGGCCTGTTTGAGATAGGCCCGCGCCTCGGCGCTGCTGGCATCGGAATGATAGAGCAGCGACAGGCTCACCACTTCATCGCCGGCGGCCAACTTTATGCCCCGTACGCCGGTTGAATCGCGGCCCTTGAACACGCGCACATCACCGACCCAGAAACGGATGGCCTTGCCGCCCCGCGTGGTGAGCAGGAAATCATCCTGTTCGGTGCAGGTGGCGACGCCGATAATGCCGTCTCCCGCTTCCAGCTTCATGGCGATCTTGCCGCTCTTGTTCACCTGAACAAAGTCAGACAGCGCGTTGCGGCGCACATCGCCCGAGCGAGTGGCGAACACGACGTTCAGCTTTTCCCACTCGGCTTCATCTTCCGGCAGCGCCAGAATGGCGGTGATGCGCTCGCCTTCGCTGAGCGGCAACAGATTGACCATCGCCTTGCCCTTGCCGGAAATCCGGGCCTCGGGCACCCGCCAGACCTTCATTTTGTAGGCCATGCCGGTGGAGGAGAAGAACAACAGATTGGCGTGGGTGGACGCCACATAGAGACTGGTGACGAAATCCTCGTCCCGCGTCGCCATGCCCGAACGGCCTTTGCCGCCGCGGCCCTGGACCCGATATTCGGCCAGCGGCGTGCGCTTGATATAGCCGGCATGGGTGACAGTGACGGCGACATCCTCGCGCTCGATCAGCGCTTCGTCTTCCATCTCGATTTCGGCGTCGATCAATTCCGTTTTGCGGGGGGTGCCGAATTCGTCGCGCACCGCGATCATTTCTTCGCGGGCGATCTGCACCACGCGGGCGCGGGAAGACAGAATGTCGAGGTAATCCTTGATCGCCTCGCCCAGCTTGGCGGCTTCCTCGTTGATTTCGTCCACGCCCAGCGCGGTCAAACGTTGCAGGCGCAAGTCCAGGATTGCCTTGGCCTGCTCTTCGGAAAGACGCATGGTCTCCCCGGCTTCCATCTTGTGACGCGGGTCGGCGATCAGTGCGACCAGCGGCGCCACATCCTTTGCCGGCCAGGCGCGCGCCGTCAGCTGCGCGCGCGCGGTGGCGGCGTCAGGGGCAGCCCGGATCAGCCTGATGATTTCATCAATATTGGCGACGGCGACGGCCAGACCGACCAAGACATGACCCCGGTCCCGCGCCTTGGAGAGTTCGAACTTGGTGCGGCGGGTGATCACTTCTTCGCGGAACGCGACGAAGATTTCGATCATCTCCTTCAGGTTCATCTGGGCCGGGCGGCCATTGTTCAGCGCCAGCATGTTGACGCCGAAGCTGGTCTGCAATTGCGAGAAACGATAAAGCTGGTTCAGCACCACATCGGAAGAAGCATCACGCTTCAACTCGATCACCACCCGCATGCCGTGACGGTCGCTTTCGTCACGGATATCGGAAATGCCTTCGACCCGCTTGTCGCGCACCAGTTCCGCGATGCGTTCCTGCAGGATGGCCTTGTTCACCATGTAGGGAATTTCGGTGACGATGATGGCGAAACGGTCTTTTCGTATTTCCTCCACCTCGCAACGCGCCCGCATCAGGATACTGCCGCGGCCCCGCGCCAGGGCGGCGCGCGCCGCCAGCTTTCCGATCAGCAGCCCGCCGGTGGGAAAATCAGGGCCCGGCACGATCTCGGTCAGGGCATCCATGGTGATGGAGGGATCATCGATATACGCGATACAGGCATTCACCACTTCGCCCAGATTGTGGGGCGGAATATTGGTGGCCATGCCCACGGCGATGCCCGACGAACCATTGACCAGCACATTGGGGAAGCGCGCCGGCAGAACCACGGGCTCCCGCTCGCTGCCGTCGTAATTGTCCTGGTATTCGACAGTGTCCTTGTCGAGATCTTCCGTAAGGCTGTGCGCGATCTTGGCGCGCCGCGCCTCGGTGTAACGCATGGCGGCCGGCGGATCGCCGTCCACCGAACCGAAATTGCCCTGACCGTCGATCAGGGGCACGCGCATGGAAAAATCCTGCGCCATGCGCACCAAGGCGTCGTAAATCGACTGGTCGCCATGCGGGTGATACTTGCCCATCACATCGCCCACGATCAGGGCCGACTTGCGATAAGGCTTGTTCCAGTCGCGGCCATTCTCATGCATCGAGAAGAGAATGCGGCGATGCACCGGCTTCAGACCGTCGCGCGCATCCGGCAGCGCGCGGCTGACGATCACGCTCATGGCGTAATCGAGATAAGATTTTTTCAGCTCATCTTCGATCGCAATAAGCGCGATCGGCGGCGCACCTTCAGGCGCGCCGGGCGGCGTTTCAGTGTCGGAATGGTCAGCCAAAACAGGATCCTGGCGCCCTTAGAATCGGGCGCGAAATTGCGGGGTTTTTCTAGCATTTCCCGTCTACCGGGGCCAGCGAAATGGGCTGACGTAAGACATTGATTTATATTTTGAATTTAGCTCTGCGGGCGGCGCTTTTCCAGCAGCGAAAGTTCAGCCATCACCCGGGTCATATCATAGGCATACATCAGCCGTTCCGAGCCCTGATCCTTATAGCCGAATGTGATGCCGATCAGCTTGCCGGACGCATCAATCACCGGCCCGCCCGAATAGCCGGGCCCGGCGTCGGCGGCGAAAATGAAATAGGGCGAAGCGTCATAGCCCTGCACTTTCACGATCTGACGCACCACGCCATGGGCAAATCGCAACTTGCCATCTGTGCCCTGGCCATAAGCGGTAACGACTTGCCCCACCACCGGTGCGGCCGTGGCCGGCGCCGGTGCGTCCTTGGCGCGGAAGAACAGCAGGTCGGATTGGCCCGCCTTGCCGATCACCAGCTTGGAATCCAGCAGATTGGCGTTATGCGCATTGGTCACGGCGATGCCGGGCCGGACCACCATCGCCGCGCCTACCGCCGTGTCTATGCCCAGATGAACCTTGGCGCGAAGCGGCAGATAAGCCGCGGCAATACCGGGCTGGGAAATAGAAGGCGTAAGGGTGCCGTAACCGGAGGCGCAGCCGGCCAATCCGAGAAGAGCCACGAGAACCAGGGAGCGTGGGCCAGCAAAAGTGCGGCGGCGGCTCATCAACACAGTGACGTCCGCGGTTTTGCGTCCGGCCGCGCGACCCATTTAAAAAGGAATTTCGTCATCCAATTCGCCGCGCTGGAAGCTGGCAGGAGCTTCGCTGGTGCCGCGCGCGCCGCCACCGCCGGCCGAACCACCCTCGCCGCCGCCGCTGCGGCCATCCAGCATCACCAGGGTGCCGTTGAAATTCTGCAGCACCACTTCGGTCGAGTATTTCTCGGCGCCGTCCTTGTCGGTCCATTTGCGGGTCTGAAGCTGGCCCTCGAGATAAACCTTGGCGCCTTTGCGCAGATACTTCTCAGCAACGTCGGCCAGGTTCTTGTTGAAAATCACCACCCGGTGCCACTCGGTCTTTTCCTTCTTCTCGCCGCTGGCCTTGTCGCGCCAGTTTTCCGAGGTGGCGATCGACAGGTTCACAACGGGATCGCCGCTGGTCATGCGCCGGACCTCCGGATCCTTGCCCAGATTGCCTACCAGAATCACCTTGTTGACGCTTCCCGCCATGACCTTGCCTCACCGTGTTTGAAGGCCGAACTTAGGCTGTCCGGCCCGGCCATGCCTACCGCATAGCCATTTTGTTCTTATTATGTTCTAGTGAGTTTCCGAGTCAATCCCCAACTATGTGAGACGGACGTCATGCCGCTTGCCAATTCCCGGTTCCGTCCCCACATGCGAACTCGTCCATGCTGAAAAACATCTCCATCCGCGGTGCCCGCGAACACAATCTCAAAAATGTCGATGTGGAGATTCCGCGCGACACCCTGACCGTGCTGACCGGCCTGTCCGGCTCGGGAAAATCCTCGCTCGCCTTCGACACCATCTATGCCGAAGGCCAGCGCCGCTATGTCGAGAGCCTGTCGGCCTATGCCCGCCAGTTCCTGGAACTGATGCAGAAGCCCGAAGTGGACCATATCGAAGGTCTGTCGCCGGCCATTTCCATCGAACAGAAGACCACCTCCAAGAACCCCCGCTCCACCGTGGGCACGGTGACGGAGATTTACGACTATCTGCGCCTGTTGTTCGCGCGCGTGGGCGTGCCCTATTCGCCGGCCACCGGCCTGCCCATCGAAAGCCAGACCGTCAGCCAGATGGCGGATCGTATTCTCGCTTTGCCGGAAGGCACGCGGCTTTATCTGCTGGCCCCCATCGTTCGCGGCCGCAAGGGTGAATACCGCAAGGAACTGGCCGAGCTGCAGAAGAAGGGTTTCCAGCGCGCCAAGGTGGACGGAAAATTCTACGACATCGGCGCCACGCCGGCGCTGGACAAGAAGCTCAAGCACGACATTTCCATTGTCGTGGACCGCATCGCGGTGAAAAAGGACATCGGCAACCGGCTGCCTGATTCCATCGAGACAGCGCTGGGTCTGGCCGATGGCCTGCTGGTCGTGGAATTCGCCGACGAAAAAGAAAAGAACGGCAGCGCCCGCGAAATCCTGTTCTCATCCAAATTCGCCTGCCCGGTTTCCGGTTTCACCATTCAGGAAATCGAGCCGCGCCTGTTCTCGTTCAATAATCCGCATGGCGCCTGTCCGGAGTGCGACGGGCTGGGGGTGCAGAATTATTTCGATGAAGAATTGGTGGTGCCCGATGAGACGCTCACCTTGCGCAAGGGCGCGGTGGCGCCCTGGTCCAAGAACTCGTCGCCTTATTATCTTCAGACGCTCGAGGCGCTTGCCAAGCATTACAAATTCTCGATGAACGAGCCGTGGGAAGACCTGCCCAAGAAAGCCAAGGACGTGATCCTGCACGGCTCGGGCACCGAGGAGATCAAATTCACTTATGACGATGGCGCCCGGCGCTATGACAGCAAGAAAGAATTCGAAGGCGTCATTCCGAACATGGAGCGGCGCTATTCCGAAACCGACTCGTCCTGGATGCAGGAGGAGATGGAGAAGTACCAGTCCGAACACCCCTGCGAAGTCTGCAACGGCTACCGCCTGAAGCCGGAAGCCCTGGCGGTGAAGATCGGGGCGCTGCATGTCGGCCAGGTCTGCGAAATGTCGATCAAGGATTCCGATGTCTGGTTCCGCGATATCGACAAGAAGCTGAACAAGCAGAGCCAAGAAATCGCGGTCCGGATTTTGAAGGAAATCCGCGCCCGGCTGAAATTCCTCAACAATGTCGGGCTGGATTATCTGTCCCTGTCGCGCGCCTCCGGCACGCTGTCCGGCGGCGAAAGCCAGCGCATCCGCCTGGCCTCCCAGATCGGCTCCGGCCTGACCGGCGTGCTGTATGTGCTGGACGAGCCGTCCATCGGATTGCATCAGCGCGACAACGGAAAATTGCTGGAGTCGCTCAAGGGCCTGCGCGACATGGGCAACACCGTGCTGGTGGTGGAGCATGACGAAGACGCCATCCGCACCGCCGACCATGTCATCGACATGGGCCCGGGCGCCGGCGTTCATGGCGGCCATATCATCGCCGAAGGCACTCCGGCCCAAATCATCGCCAACAAGAAAAGCCTGACCGGCCGCTATCTGAGCGGCACCGAGAATATTCCCATTCCGCCGGCCCGCCGCAAAGCCGTGCATAACCGCTGGCTGAAAGTGGTGGGGGCGCGGGGCAACAACCTCAAGAACGTAACCGCCCAGCTTCCGCTGGGCACCCTTACCTGCATCACCGGCGTGTCGGGCGGCGGCAAATCCACGCTCACCATCGAAACCTTGTACAAGGCCGCTTCCAAGAAGCTGGGCCAGGCGCGCGAACATCCCGCGCCGCACGACAAGATTGAAGGCCTGGAATTCCTGGACAAGGTGATCGACATCGATCAGTCGCCGATTGGACGCACGCCGCGCTCCAACCCGGCCACCTATACCGGCGCCTTTACGCCGATCCGCGAATGGTTCGCCGAACTGCCGGAATCCAAGGCGCGCGGCTATAACCCGGGCCGCTTCAGCTTCAACGTCAAGGGCGGGCGCTGCGAAGCCTGTCAGGGCGATGGCGTCATCCAGATCGAGATGCACTTTCTGCCGGACGTGTATGTCCAGTGCGATGTCTGCAAGGGCAAGCGCTACAACCGCGAAACTCTGGATGTGAAATTCCGCGACTATTCCATCGCCGATATCCTGGACATGACGGTGGAAGCTGGCGCTGACTTGTTCAAGGCGGTGCCTTCTATCGCTGAAAAGCTGGAGACCTTAAAGCGCGTCGGGCTGGGCTATATTTCCATCGGCCAGCAGGCCACCACCCTGTCGGGCGGCGAGGCCCAGCGCGTCAAGCTGAGCAAGGAATTGGCGCGCCGCGCCACCGGCCGCACGCTTTACATTCTGGATGAGCCCACCACCGGCCTGCACTTCCACGATGTGAAGAAGCTGCTGGAAGTGCTGCATGAGCTGGTGGACCAGGGCAACACAGTGGTGGTGATCGAGCACAATCTGGAAGTGATCAAGACCGCCGACTGGATCATCGATCTGGGGCCCGAAGGCGGCGATGGCGGCGGCGAAATCGTGGCCAGCGGCACGCCGGAAGACGTGGTGAAGGTTGCCCGCTCTTACACCGGGCAATATCTCAAGCCGCTGCTGAAGACCGGCGCCAAGAAGCTCAAAGCGGCAGAGTAGACCGCTTCGCGCCATCCTCCTGGATCGCGCATATTGCGAAAGCGCTGGAGCCGGCACTCAGGCCCAGCACCAGCGGCGCCACCAGAAAGTCGATGCCCTTGGCTATCGGCATGCGCAGGGCGGCCTGGTGCAGCTGCGCCGCCGCCATGGCGGAGGATGTGGGCACAGGCGGCAAGAGCGCGCCCCAGCCATGCAACGCGACCTGAATGCCAAGCGCGAACAGCGCCACCGGCCCCAGCGTCGCCAGCACAATCACAAGAATGCGCCAGAAATTTCCACCTGACAGAATCCAGGCGCGTGGCAGCACCGGCCCCTGTTCCTGCGCGGCCACCGCCGGGAGCAGAAAGACAAAGCGCAGCCCGATATAGACTACCGCGAAGTAGGACAGCAGCAGCAACACTTGCGTTCCGCCGGTGGCCAGAAGCGAAGGCGTCTGCCCTGATGCCAACCCAGGGGCCATCATCGTGCGGACAAGATTGGACAGATAGGCCGCGACCAGCGCCGGCAGAAATAGAAAGGCCACCAGGCCCGCCAGCGCCCGGAACATCCGCCATTCCGCCGGCCCGAGCGCGAAATGCGCCAGCGCGCCGTCCTTGCGCTGGCCCAGCGCCAGTTGCGTCACCGGCACATACATCACGGCATACAGCAGGATCGCACCCACAAAAAAGCAGAGCAGGCTGACCGCCGAAGGACCAAAACGGGTGAAATTGTTGGAGGCCAGCGCATCGGCGGCGGCGGCGTAATAACGCTGCTCGACAAAGAAACCCAGCACCGTCACGGCCACCATGGGAATCCAGATCAGCCCGATGATGGCGCCCAGATGCGCGAAGACAAAGCCGTATGCGGCCTTGATGGTATCAACGACGGGGATTTTTTTCATCACTCGCAATCTTCGCGAGAAAACTCAGAATTCGTCAAACGGCCGCATATCGTCGAACGCAGGCGGCGTCGGCGCGGTCATGTCGTCCCACAATCCGGTGGCCCAGGCGGCGACGGCGGCGGCGATCGGAAGCTGCAGTGCGGCGCGGAACGGGACCGCGGCCTGTTGCCAGCGGCGCTTGGGCACAAACACAGCCAAGGCGACGGCGCCGGCGGCAATAATGCCCGCGCCAACCGCGATACGAACCAGATTTGAGTTCCTGCTGTCGTCGGCCATGGTCTTCTTTTTTTGTTGGCCGCAATATAAGCGGCGTCTCCCTTTCCTGTCATTAGCACGGCCCGCCTTTCCAAAACGTTTTTGCCGCTGATGCAGAATTATCGCGGTTTTAAAGGTTGGACGGGGTCCGGCCACGTACTAGAAGACCGCATGGCGACAAAACTTCACATCGTGGGCGGCGGTTTGGCCGGTTCGGAAGCCGCATGGCAGGCGGCCGAGGCGGGCTTGGCCGTGGTGCTGCATGAAATGCGGCCACAAAAAGGCACCTTCGCCCATCAGACCGGCGGCTTGGCTGAACTGGTCTGCTCCAATTCCTTCCGCTCGGATGACTGGCGCAACAATGCAGTGGGACTGCTGCATGAAGAAATGCGCTGGGCCGGTTCGCTGATTCTCAAGTCCGCCGATGCCCACAAGCTGCCGGCCGGCGGGGCCCTGGCCGTGGACCGGGAAGGCTTTTCCGCCGCCGTGACGCAGGCGCTGGAAGCGCACCCCAATGTCCAGATTTCCCGGGAGGAAGTGACGGCAATTCCGTCCGCCGATTTGGGGCCGGTGATCATCGCCAGCGGCCCCCTCACCTCGGATGCGCTCAGCGCCTCCATCGCGCAGGCGGCAGGACAGGAGCATCTGGCTTTCTTCGATGCCATCGCGCCCATCATCCATCGCGAGAGCATCGATTTTTCCATCGCCTGGTTCCAGTCGCGCTACGACAAGGCAGGCCCGGGCGGCGGGGTAGCCGATTACATCAACCTTCCGATGGATGAAGCCCAGTACAAAGGTTTCATCGCCGCCCTTCTGGAAGGCGACAAGACCGATTTCAAGGAATGGGAAAAATCCACGCCCTATTTCGAAGCCTGCCTGCCCATCGAAGTGATGGCGTCGCGGGGCGAAGACACGTTGCGCTTCGGACCGATGAAACCCGTTGGCCTGTCTGATCCGCGCACCGGCTTTCGCCCCTATGGCGTGGTGCAGCTGCGCCAAGACAATGCCCTGGGCACACTGTGGAACATGGTGGGCTTCCAGACCAAACTGAAGCATGGCGAACAGGTGCGCGTCTTCCGCACCATCCCCGGACTTGAGAAAGCCGAGTTTGCGCGGCTTGGCGGCTTGCACCGCAACACCTTCATCAATTCACCCACCTTGCTGGACAAATCGCTCCGGCTGAAAAGCCAGCCCCATATCCGCTTCGCTGGGCAGGTGACCGGCGTGGAAGGCTATGTTGAAAGCGCCGCCATCGGACTTCTGGCGGGTCGCTTCGCCGCCGCCGAGATATTGGGGCAGGAAACGTCACCGCCGCCGCCCACCACTGCCTTCGGCGCTTTGCTGGTTCACATCACCGGCGGCGCCGACGCCAAGACCTTCCAGCCGATGAACGTGAATTTCGGCCTGTTTCCGCCTTTGGATTCCAAAAAGAAGATCAAGGGCAAAGATCGCAAGCAGGCGATGAGCGACCGGGCTTTGGAAGACTTGGCCACATGGCTTGGCACGAAACAGGCGACGGAATAGATTCACGCACCGTCGCCAGAACAAACACCCGGGCCCCATTCCCTCGGCGCATTCGCGCCTCGCCGGGGATGACAGTTTTTATAGTCGTTTCTTCATCGCCGCCGCCAGCAGCGCCATCTGCCGCCGATGGATCGGCACATCGCGCCCCAGCCGCTTGATATAGACCGGCACCAAAGCGGCCGGCAGCAGCGCCGGCAGCGCAGCGCGGGGCCTGGGCCCATTGCGCGATGCCAGAAAATGATCGCGGGCGCGCAAAGCCAATTGCCGGACCACGGCGGCCCTGCGGGTGTCATGTTCCAGGGTGAAAAAGACTTCCGGCGTGACGCCAACGGCCTGCAGCAAATCCAGCGGCATATAAAGTTTGTGGCGGTTGTTGTGGAAGCTCAGCGAACGCAACAAACCCGCCAGGCCATACGCCAGCGCCGCCGGACGCGCCAGGGCCGGATCGCCGCCCAGAATGGCTATCGCCAGCCGCATCAATCCGCCACCGGTGGCGTCCAGATAGTTCTCCAGCGCCGCCAGATCGGCGAAATGTCCGGCATCGCTGTCGAAGGCCCGCGCCGCGATGATCGCCTCGAAATCCGCCAGCTTCAGGGTCTTTTCCTGGAACAAGGCGGCAAGCCCTTTGGCGACATCGTGATTGCGGGGATTGCCGGAAAAGGCGCCCTCTAACGTCTCGCGCCACCATTCCAGCTTGATGGCGCCCAGCATCGGCTCGCGCACCGTTTCGGCTACCCGCGCCACTTCATGGTTGAAGGCATACAGCACAAGCAGCAAAGGCCGGGCGGCGGGCGGCGCGAACAGATGCGAGAAATAGCGGTCGGGATCGTTGCGGCGCACCGTATCCGCCAGCCGGTTGACCAAAATGGGATCCATCACGGCAGGGCTGGCTCCAGCGCGCGGCGCCACACACCCGCTTCCAGGGCAAAATCATGATCCTTGAAGATATTGCGGACCGGAATATTGCGCGCAGTCTCGACGATGCGGGCTCTTAATTCCTTGCCGGGCGCGGCGCGCAGAATATGGCGGAGAAATTCATGCTCCACCCCCATGCCCAGCACCCGGCAGCTTAAGACCAAGCCTTTTATTTCATCGCCCTGGATCACGGCGGCGCCCACCAGCCCATGATCGCCGAAGCGGTCCTTGACGTGCGCGGTCAAAACACGCGCGCCGGGATCGCGCGCCAGCGTTTCCAGCTCGCCCGCCGAAAAACGTGCGCCATTGGTGTTGAATTGCGTGGTGCGCTGGAACAATTCTGATACGCGCAGCCCTTCTCCCGCCGCCAAAGGCGCGATTTTGATGTCCAAATTCAGCGAGGTCAGAAAATCCTTCTCGCTGACGCTTTGCGTCTTCGCCGCCTGGCGGCCCAGTTGCGCCTTGGTGGTTTCCGTGCGGCGCGCGGATTCTGCGGTGACGTTTGGCATCTGCAGCCGCGGATCGGTCAAGAGCCGGCGGCGCAAAGAAAATGGGTCTTCACCCCAGACTTCGACATCGGCCAGGCGCTGGCGCACCCGATCCCGCTCCACCGGATTGTCGTCCAGGAACAGGAACGTCTCCAGCGCCAGACCCAGTTCGTCGGCGATGGAACGGATATTATCGACCTTGTCGTTCCAGTTGACCCGCCAGGTGACGAAATCGCCCGGGGTCAACAAATTAAGACCGGCATAGTGCGGCGCGTATTTCCACAATTCGCGCACCGTGGCTTCATCATTCTTGCTGACGCAGGCCAAAAGGATGCCGCGCTGCCTGAGGCTGAGCAGGGCGTCATGCAGTCCGAAATAAAGCCCGACATAGGAATAAGGACTGGATACTTCTGGCCGCCAGTCAAAGGGCGCGCCGGTCTCCGCCAACACGCCGGGCCATAGCAATCCATCCAGATCCACGATCACGCATTTTTTGCGATCGATGGCCAACGCCGTCATCACCGCATCAATGTGTGCGCGGGCGGTAATCTTTTCCCGCAAATAGGGATCGCCGCCCAGACCAGCAGCGAAATCGCTTACATCGGGGAAGATGCCGAAGACGGCCGCCTTTTCCTGCTCGGGCCGCTGCAACAACCAGCCGGGCGAGCCGAAATGGGAAAAATGCATCAAACCGTCATCCAGCAGGCGTTCGGCGCCCGCCGCGTTCAGCACGGCGGCAATATCCACGACATGGACATCGGCATATTCAGAAACGAGCGCAGCCAGCGCCAGGTTGGCGGCGCGGAAGCGATTGCGATGCCCGGCCGGCCCATGATCGGCCAGTCCCAAAGGCTCCACCACCGGTTCGGGCAGATTGTCGATCAGGATCGGCTTGGCGCTGTGACGGCGCAACCCATCAAGAAGGACGCGCGCTTCGGCAATAAACGCCTCGTGGCCCTCCCCCGGAATCGCGAAGCGCCGCCGAAGCGCACCGATCAGGATGGCGTCATGGGCGTGCTCTTCCGCCAGACGCAGATCGTTGGGAAAGCTGGCGGCGATCTTGAGAGAGATGTCGCGTCCGGCGGCTTCGCGGCGCAGGAAATCGGCTTCGACCTGCACATCGCAATCACCGAACAGCAGAAGCTCGGCCTGATATTTTCCGGCGGTGAAATCTTCCGCCGTCAGCGCCTGGGTCGCGGCGAAATAGGATTCCACGCCTTCACGCGCCTTGCGGCGATAGCGATCCAGCATCTCGTCCGGATCGCGGCCGTGATACGGCGCCAGCAGACCCGCGACGTGGGCCGTTTCCTCTTCCGGCGTCTTAGCGGTGAGAATGCCCCGTGCCAGAAGATCGGAGAGGAAAGGGTCGCCCGCCGCCGCTTCGGCGGCTTGTGCGAAACCCGCAACCCGCTGTGCGACTTGCCCGTTCACCACCAGCCGGACGTGGCTGATGGCGTCGACGATCAGCACCCTGTCAGGGGCGACGGGCAGAAGATGGACAAAGCGCGAAAGGCGCAGAAGCATAGGAACCCGTTATGCGGGCCCCATGCCCGCGAACGGAAACCTAGTACAGATGCCCAGCCGCAACCATGCTGAACAGCATGGGAATGGACAGCAGCGTGTTGATGCGGCTGAACATCGTGGCGGTCTTGGCGGCGGCGGCCTTGTCGGCCGGCGCGATGTCGGAGAATTTGCCGCCGATGTTCAGCACTTTCTGCTGGTTGGGCCAGATCAGAAACCAGACATTGAACCACATTATGGTGCCCAGCCACATGCCGATGCCGATGGCCAGCGACCTGGGCACAACCGGCCAGCCCTGCAGGCCCTGGCTGAAGTCCAGGGTGTAGGCGTCAATCAGGTAATTGCTGCGGAAGGCCAGCACGATGCCGAAAAACAGAGTGCCCATGGCGCCCCAGCGGAACCAGAACAGAGCCTCCGGCGCGATATAGCCGGTCACGCCCTTTTTCAGTTCGTCCGGCACTTTGGGCATGGTGGGGATCTGGACGAAATTGAAATACCAGAGCAGCCCGATCCACATGACGCCGCAGACCACATGCAGCCAGCGCAAGGTGAACATTTCGAAGGTGACCGCGTCGAAGCCCTGCACCGTGCAGTAAAGCCCGATCAGCAGGATCGACAGCACGAAGCTGACGATCACCACATTGCGAAGATTTCCTAGAAACGCCATGGACTGCCCCTCCCGCCTTGAGTCTGAAAGGCTTTATAGGCCTTTCCGGGCACAGCGCCAATCGGCTCTAGATCGCCAGCGTGCGGGGCTTGGTGATGTTCAGCCAGGCGATCACGATCAGCCGCGTCACCATCACCGAGGTGAAGAATGACGTGATGATGCCCACGCCCAGCGCCACGGCGAACCCCTTGACCGGGCCGGAGCCCAGTTCGAACAGAATCAGCGAAGCGATCAAGTGGGTCATGTTGGCGTCGATAATCGTGGCCATGGCGCGGCGGAATCCCTGGTCGATCGAGGCCAGAATGGAGCGGCCATTGCGCTGTTCTTCGCGGATACGCTCATAGATCAGCACGTTGGCGTCCACCGCCATGCCCATGGTCAGCACGATGCCCGCGATGCCGGGCAATGTGAGCGTCGCGCCGAACAAGGTCAGCGCCGCCAGCAGCAGCACGACGTTCAGCGTCAGCGCCACATCGGCGAACAGGCCGAACAGGCCGTAACGCAGGATCATGAACAGCGTCACCATGAACAACCCGCCCAAGGCGGCATAGCGGCCAGCCTTGACCGAGTCGGCGCCCAGCTCGGCGCCCACGGTGCGTTCCTCGATGACGGTCAGCGGCGCGGGCAGCGCGCCGGCGCGCAACAGCAGCGCCAGATCGTTGGTTTCCTTGACGGTGCCGTTACCGGTGATCTGGCCATTGCCGCCCAGGATCGCGGATTGAATGACGGGAGCGGAGATCACCTGCTTGTCCAGCACGATGGCGAAGCGATGACCGACATTATCCTTGGTGACATCACCGAACTGCCGCGCGCCAACCGAGTCAAAACGGAAGGTGACAACGGGTTGGCCGGTCTGCTGGTCGAAACCGGAACCGGCATCGGTGAGCCGGTCACCGGACACCATGATCCGGCGCTGTACGATGACCTCGCCGCCCGGGACCCCCGGGGTCTGGCTGGTCATCGGCAGTTTTTCATCTTCCGCCGGCACGGTGGGCGACGCCACATTGGCGGTCTCATCCACCAGCTGGAAGGTCATCTTGGCAGTCTTGCCCAGGATGGCCTTGAGTTCGCCCGGGTCCGCCAGACCCGGCACTTCCACCACGATGCGGTCTTCGCCCTGGCGGGTAATATTGGGTTCGCGGGTGCCCATTTCGTCGATACGGCGGCGCACCACTTCCAAGGATTGTTCCAGCACCTGCTCATGCGTCTGGGTTTTGTAACCCTGCGTCATGGTCAGGGTGAAAAGGCCGTCCTGCTCGGTGAGATCATATTGCTTGCCGCCGCCGACCGTCAGCACCGTGCCGCCCAGCTGCGGATTGAGACCATCCAGGATCGTGCGCGCCTGGGCGCGGGAGGCTGCGTCCGGCACACGCACCCGGACGGTGTCGTTGCGGGTGCTGAGATCCAGATACTGAATACGGGCCTTGCGCAGCCCGGCGCGGATATCGCCGACAGTCGCCTGCGCCTTGTCGCGCTGGACCTGGGCAAAATCCACTTCGAGAAGAAGATAGGAGCCGCCCTGAAGATCCAGCCCCAGGCTCACGGAATTATGCGGCAGCCAGGACGGAATTTTGGCGGTGATGCTGTTGGGAAGTGCATTGGGAAGCGCCACCAGCAGCCCCCCCAGAACCACCAGCGCGACCATGATGCGGGTGAAAATAGAAACCTGCAGCATCAGTTCTTGTCCGCTTCCACCGGTTCGTTCTTGGGCCGCACGTCCGTGAGGGTGCCCCGCAATACGCGCACCTGCACATTGTCGGCGATTTCGACCAGGAGTTCCGGGTCATTGGCGTCGCCGGATTTGACCACCTTGCCCAGGATGCCGCCGGCCGTCACCACCGTGTCGCCCCGACGGGCGCCGTCGATCTTTTCACGCAGTTTTTTCTGCTGCTGCTGCTGCGGCCGGATCAGCAGAAAATACATGATCCCCATGATCAAAATGAGCGGCAGGATCGTGCTAAAGGTGGAGGTATCCATGGGGGCCCGGGGTCAAAAAGCCCGGGGACTATAGCCGGGGCGACCCGGTTTGCAACCGTGGAAAAACAAGGAGTTAGAATGAAGACGGGCGGGAAAAAGAGCGGTTCGCAAGCCGATGTCACGCTGATCAAGCGCGTGGCCGAAGCCCTGGAAAGGCTCGCTCCGGCGGCGATCCAGGCCAGCCTTCCCAAAACCGGCGATGCCTTTGTCTGGGAGCCGGCACAAGGCGGCCTGATCCCGGTGCCCCACATCGCCAGCATCGATCTGATCCTGCTGAAAGGGATCGAAAGCCAGCGCGATACGCTGCTCGGCAACACCGAACGCTTCGCCAAAGGACTGCCCGCCAACAATGCCCTGCTCTGGGGCGCGCGCGGCATGGGCAAAAGCTCGTTGGTCAAGGCGGTGCAGGCGGAGATCAACCGCAGCCGCAAAGGCGAAAAGCGGCTGGTGCTGATCGAAGTCCATCGCGAAGACATTTCCAGCCTGCCGCAACTTCTGCGGCTGCTGCGCGCCAGCACAAGACGCTTCCTGCTTTATTGCGACGATCTTTCCTTCGACAAGGACGACACCAGCTACAAATCGCTCAAGGCGGCGCTGGAAGGCGGCATCGAAGGCCGGCCGGAGAATGTGCTGTTCTACGCCACCTCCAACCGCCGCCATCTGATGCCGCGCGATCTGGTGGACAATGAACGCGGCACCGCAATCAATCCCGGCGAAGCGGTGGAAGAAAAAGTTTCGCTCTCAGACCGTTTTGGCTTGTGGCTGGGCTTCCACAATTGCGGCCAGGATGAGTATCTAGCGATGGTCGAAGGCTATGCTGCCTATTTCAAGCTCAAGCTGGCGAAGGATGAAATGCATCGCCGGGCGCTGGCCTGGGCGATGGGCCGCGGCAACCGATCTGGCCGCGTCGCATGGCAATTTATTCAGGATCTAGCAGGCGATCTCGGCCAGATCATTTAATTTGGTCGCACGGCCGACGGAAAACCGGTTCGCCTGCTTCGCAGGCTCCCACTTTTCCTGGCCGATGCTCCTGGCCGCGTCGCCTGGCAGTTCATCCAGGAGCTGGCGGGCGAGCTAGGCCAGAAGCTTTAGGAATTGCGCTGGGTGAGATAGCTGCCCGGGTTGACGGGCGTCGTGCCGCGGCGAATTTCAAAATGCAGCTGCGACGTCGAAACGTCGCCGGTATGACCGGCATAGCCGATCACCTGCCCTTTGCTCACCACCGCACCGCGCGGAACCAGCAGCTGCTCGGCATGGGCATAAGCGGTGACATAGCCATCGCTGTGCTTGATCAAGAGCAGATTGCCGTAATTCTTCAGCTCATCGCCGGAATACGTCACGGTGCCGCCGGCAGCGGCCCTGATCGGGGCGCCCGCCGGCAAGGCGATGTTGATGCCGTCATTGCGCTGGCCATCGCTGGCGGAGCCGAATGTCGCAATCACCCGGCCATTGGCGGGCCAGGCAAAGCGGCCGGAATAATCCGTGCCATAGGAAACGGGCTTGGCCGCCGGCGTATAGGCCGGGCGCGGCTTGGGCGCAGGCACGGCATAGTTGCCGCCTTCGTCAAAGATGTAAGTCTTGGCGGTGGCCTGGCGCTGCGGCTGCGGGGCCGGCGCGGAACGCGTGGTGCGTGTGCTGCTGACGCGATCATTCACGCCCCAGCCGAATTGGGTTTCGGGTGTGTCGGGTGTGCAGGCGGCCAAAGGCCCAAAGCCCAGCACCAGAACAACAGCGAATTTGAAGCGGCGATCCATAATTCATACCTTCTGCATGACGTCTCGAAATGTATCATGTTCGGGAAAAGTAAAAAGCCGCTTAAGCATAAGCGGCTCCTTTTTAACCTCTCGTTTATTTCTGACCCAGGCTTTGCCGCATTTTTTCCAAAGCGGCCGTATCGGTCAGATTCATGTGCAGAGGCGTCACCGCGATTTTGTTGTCATAAACCGCGCCCACATCGCTTTGCTTGGGGGGCGTGGCATTGCGGCGGCGCAGGCCGATCCAGTAATAGGGCCGCAGGCGCGCGTCATGCCGCTCTTCGATCTCGGTGGATTGCAGGTCGTAGCGGCCTTGCGGCACCAGTTCGGTGCCGGTGACCTTGGCGGCTGTGCATCCGGGAAAATTGATGTTGATCAGCGTGCCTTCGGGCCAGCCCGCGTCTATCAGGCGGCGAACCAGAGCCGGGCCATGCACTTCGCCCGGTGACCAGTCGATCTGGCGCGATTCATCGTCATACGCCTGGGACAAGGCGATGGACCTGATGCCCAGGGCACAGCCTTCCATGGCCCCGGCGATGGTGCCGGAATAAGTGACGTCATCCGCCAGATTGGAACCCCAGTTCACGCCGGACAGAACCAGATCCGGCGGCTGGTCTTTCAAAATATGCAGCGCCGCCATCATCACACAATCGGTCGGCGTGCCGCTGACGGCGAAACGGCGCTCGGCGATTTTGCGCAGGCGCAACGGAAAGGCGAGGGTCAAGGAATGCGACGCGCCGGACTGTTCGGTTTCCGGCGCCACCACCCAGACATCGTCCGACAGGCTGTGCGCAATCTTTTCCGCCACGGCGAGGCCGGGCGAATGAATGCCATCGTCATTGGTGACAACAATGCGCATCAGACTTTGGCGATCTTGGTCTTGCCGCCCATATAGGATTGCAACACGGACGGAACGGCGACACTGCCATCCGCTTCCTGATAATTTTCCAAAATCGCGACCAGGGTGCGGCCCACGGCAAGACCCGAGCCGTTCAAGGTATGGACGGGGCCCTGCACCTTGCCCTCGGCATTGCGATAGCGGGTGTTCATGCGGCGGGCCTGGAAGGCGCCGCAGTTCGAACAGGAAGAGATTTCGCGATAGGCATTCTGGCCCGGCAGCCAGACTTCGATGTCATAGGTCTTCTCGGCCGAAAACCCCATATCGCCGGTGCACAGCGTCACCACGCGATGAGCAAGATCGAGCTTTTTGAGAATTTCCTGCGCCGCATCGGTAATGCGCTCATGCTCGGCTTGCGATTGTTCGGGGGTGGTGATGGAGACCAATTCCACCTTGGAAAACTGATGCATGCGGATCATGCCGCGCGTGTCCTTGCCCGCGGCGCCGGCTTCGGCCCGGAAGCAGGGGGTAAACGCGGTCATGCGCAACGGCAATTCGGCTTCGCCCAGAATTTCATCGGCGACATAATTGGTCAGCGGCACTTCGGCGGTGGGAACCAGCCAGAAGGGATCGTCGTCACCAATGCGGAAAAGATCGTCCTGGAATTTTGGCAGCTGCCCGGTGCCGAACATGGCGGTGCTTTTCACCAGCACCGGCGGCGAGACTTCCGTATACCCGAACTGCTGGGTGTGGGTATCCAGCATGAAGGACGCGATGGCGCGTTCCAGTTTCGCCAGATCACCCTTGAGATAGACAAAGCGCGCGCCCGAGACTTTGGCGGCGCGTTCGAAATCCATCTGGCCGAGAGCTTCGCCGATCTCGAAATGCTGCTTGGGATTGTTGAGGCCGGGTGGCTTGCCGAAGGCGCGGCTAACCACGGCCACATTGGCGGCTTCATTTGCACCATCCGGCACATCGGCGCCGGGAATATTGGGGATTACCGCCAGCGCGTCACGCAACTTCTGCTCCAGATCGCGCTGCTCGGCTTCACCTTGCTGGATGGCGTCCTTCAGTCCCGCCACTTCATCCATCAGCGCCTTGGCCTGGGCTTCGTCTTTTTTTTGCTTGGCCTGGCCGATCAGCTTGGAGGCATCGTTGCGGCGGGCTTGGCCCGACTGCAGCCGGGTGAGCAGTTCCCGCAGGGCCTTGTCCTGGGCCAGCAGGCCGTCGGCCAACGTTTCGGCCTCAGACAGGCCTCGACGCTTCAATCCCCGCACGAATGCGTCGCGATCTTCGCGGATGGCTTTGATGTCGTGCATGGCCTGCCCTCAAGTAGCGAAGCGGTAGGGCTTTCAAAGAATCCCTCCCGAAAAAAGGTGATGCCACGCGCGGCTCGCCCGGTCAAAGACCCCGGAATAATTGAGAAAAATCCATTCCTTAACGGCGGCCTAATTTACCAGGTTGCATTCAAGCGACCGGAGCAACCACGACGCAATAGGCGCGGGGTTAAGCTCAGCGGATCAAGAGGGCATACCCATTGTCGGGGCATGACGTGAAACGCGGCAGAACTATCGGCATCCGCATCGAGCAGCAGCTGCAGAAGCTGGGGCCCGCCGGAGCCACCTTGGCGCTGTCCGCCGCCGCGGTGCTGACCACGCTGCTGATTCATTTGATCCTGCGCCTGGCGGACGGCCAGTTGCCCAACCCAGTCTCGATCCGCAATGTGCTGCTGGAGGGCCTGATCGTGGCCGCGCCGATGATCCTGTATTCACGCCGGGTCATCCGCGAACTGGCCAAGAGCCGTGCCGAATTGAAAGCCATGTCGAGCCAGGCGCAGGACGCCAGCCGCGCCAAGTCCGCCTTCATCGCCAATATGAGCCATGAGCTGCGCACGCCGCTCAACGCCATTTTGGGTTTTTCCGAGATCATGAAGGACCAGCATCTGGGGCCCGTCTCCAATGCCCGCTATCTCGGCTATGCCGCCGACATTCACGCCTCGGGCCGGCATCTGCTGGGCATCATCAATGACGTGCTCGATCTCGCCAAGATCGAGTCCGGGAAAATGACTTTGGATGAGGCGGAGGAATTCACCCTCGCCCCATCTCTCACCGCCGCCATGGTGATGCTGAGCTCGCTGGGCGAACGCCATGGCGTGGTGCTGGAAGAAAAATGGGACGATGCGGACCAGCGCCTGATCGCGGCGCCCCGCATGGTGCGCCAGATCGTGCTCAATCTGGTGGGCAACGCGATCAAATTTACGCCGGCGGGCGGACGCGTGACCTTGTCCGGCGCATCCGCCCTGGATGGCAGCTATCAAGTCAGTGTGCGCGATACCGGCATTGGCATGAGCCAGAACGAAATCACGGTGGCGCTGCTCCCCTTCGGCCAGAACCACAACAAGATGGCCGGGCGCCGTGAAGGCACCGGCTTGGGCTTGCCCCTGGCCAAGGCGATGATGGAACTGCATGGCGGAACGCTGGCGATGCAAAGCGAACCCAATCGCGGCACGCTCGTCACCCTCACCTTCCCGGCGGACCGGGTGGTGACGGACAAAGATAAGAAAGCGGCTTAAGTCGAGGCGGCAACGTCTGTCGCCGAGGCCGCGCGCGCGGCGGCATCCTTGATGCGCTGCTTTTCAATCAGCATCACACAGATCACCGAGACTTCGTACAGCACCACCAGCGGAACGGCCAGGCTGAGCATGGAAATGGCGTCGGGAGGGGTGAACACCGCCGCCACCGCAAACAGCCCGACATAGGCGTAACGGCGCATTTCCTTCAGCGCCTTGACCGTAACGATGCCAACCTTGCCCAGCAGCGACAGCAGCACCGGCAGCTGGAAGGTAAGACCGAAGGCGAACATCAGGGTCATGACGAAATCGAGATAATCGCTCACCTTGGCTTGCAGCTCGATGCCCATGGCGCCCGCGGTTTCCGGCACCTGATAGGCGCCGAAAAACTCGATGGCGAAAGGCAGCATCACATAATAGACGAAGCCGGCGCCCATGATGAACATCACCGGTGTCCAGAGCAGGAACGGCAGGAAGGCGTGCTTCTCGTGCTTGTAAAGGCCCGGCGCCACGAACATCCAGACCTGTGCCGCGATCAGGGGAAAGCCGAGGCAGATGCCCCCGAACATGCCGATCTTCACCTGGGTGAAGAAGACTTCCGTCAACGCGGTATAGATCAGGTGGTTGGTGGCCATGTGCAGCGGCCGGGTGAGAAAATTGAAGATCGGCGCCGCGAAAGCAAAGCTGATCACAAAGCAGACGCCGAAACTCACCATCGCCCAGATCAGACGCTTGCGCAGTTCCAGCAGGTGATCCATCAGCGGCGCGCGCGTGGCGTTCAGAGCCGCTTCGTCATCGGGGGTGGGCGCAACCATGACTAGGACTGCCCAGCAATGGTGTGCGGCGTCTCGGTGACTTTGAACTCACCGGCGCGCGGTTCCGGCCCCGGTTCCGGCAAATCCGTGGCGGGTGAATCGGTCAGCGGCCCCAGATCGATGTGGGACTCCACCACGGTATGCTTCTTCAGATCTTCGATTTCCTTGCGCAGCTCATCCAGCTCGGACTGGCGCGCCATCTCGTCAAAACTCTTTTTGAATTCATTGGCCATGCCGCGGGCCTTGCCAACCCACTTGCCCGCCATATGCATCAGTTTGGGCAAGTCTTTGGGGCCCACCACGACAAGAGCCACGACAAGCAGAAGAAGGATGTGTTGCCAGGCGAAAATGTCAAACATGAACCGGCGTTACCGCTGGACGGTGTCCTTGGTCTTGTTCTCGGCGGTTTCGGCGTTGATGACCTTGGGGTCATCTTTTTCGCCCAGGCCTTTTTTGAAGCTGTTGATGCCCCGGCCGAAGTCGCCCATCAGATCGGAAACCTTGCCGCGGCCGCCGAACAGAACCAGCGCGATCAGCGCCAGAATAAGAATATGCCAGATGCTAAGCGCACCCATAACGTCTCTCCTTCAACCCCCACGACCATGCGGCTGGGTTCCAGCTCTTACCCCCTCTTAAAGCCCTCCCGGGCCCCGGGCGCAAGGGCGGGATAAAAAAGGCGTTATTTTTCCTAGGGATACCAATCGCAAATTTTTAGCACTGCGCCAACAAGCCGGAGTATTCGCCCGGCCGCTCGCTGCGGCTCGCGGCGTTCGTCACTCGAAATGGTCCCCCGGACCATTTCGTTCGCCTCCGGCGAACCGCTTCTCACCCAACTAGGATTTCCCCACGCCGATCAAAGACTTCGGCCAAAGCCCCCAGGCGTTTTTGTACCGGATCAGAGGCAATCGCCTCGCGGCGGGCGGGAACTTCCAGCACGATCTTGGCCGGGGTCATGCGCAATTTGTAATGGCTGAGCTCGCCCACCGCCGACGCCGACAGCGAAAAAGCAAAGCGCCAGGTCAGCCCCAGGCGCAGCGCGCGACGTTCATCATCCTTGTCCAGAAGCCCCGCCAGGATCAGGTCGCGGGGGAAATCCTCGTCGCCGGAATAGCGATGGAAGATCGAAGTCGCGATCAGGGCGCGGGCGCGATGATCGGCGCCGGCGAAGGGCGCGGTCAGCACCTGACCCATGGCGCCGATGGCCCGGTCATCAGGATGACGCCGCCAGCCGATATCGGAGAAATAGGCGGACGCTTCCCGGATGCGGCGCAGTTCCGTCCCCTCGCCTTCGAACAAAGGCTGAGTCCAGTTGATCATCTCATCGGCATGGGCCGCCACGCGCGCCAGACGGTCATTCGCGCCGATGGCGAATTCCAGCAGCGGATCCTTGGCGCGGTCTTCCGCCGGCAGCCGGGCATAGAACAGCCCTTCGCGCAGACCATAGGCCGAGATCACCACATCCTTGATGTCGCCGGCATTGAGCAACCGCTCCAGCACCACCGCACCATACGGCAAGGCTTCGGCACGGCGCTTGGAAACCACCTTGATCTTGCGCAGAGACTCGCGTGACAGGCCCGCCAGCACCTTGCACAGGCGCAAAGCCCGGCCGCGCGGAATGACGTATTGCTGCAGCACATGGAGCGGATAATTCTGCTCTTCCATGTCCACGCGCGCGAAACTGCGCCAGATGCCGCCCACCGCATACAAGGCCGGTGACGACAGGCCGGGCAGATCCTTCAAGCCCTTATCCACCAGATCGCGCGCCTTGTCGGGATCGCCTTTGCTCTGATCCATCAGGCGCAAGGGGCCGAACGGCAAGGTGAAGGCGCGGCCGGTGACGCCATTCTTCACCGTCACCATGTCCAGGCTGCCGCCGCCTAGATCGGCCACAAGGCCGTCAGCGTTGGGAATGCCCGCCACCACGCCCTCGGCGGCGATGCGGGCTTCGTCTTCCCCCGCCAGCACTCTTATAGGCGAGCCCCAGGCCTTTTCCGCCTTGGCGACGAATTCCGCGCCATTGACCGCATCGCGCGCTGCGGCGGTGGCAACAGCTTCGCGGGCTTCCACACCCAGCCCGTCCGCGATGATGCGAAAGCGCGCCAGCGCTTCCAGCGCCTCGGTGCAGCCTTCGGCATGCAGACGGCCGGTGGAAACCATGTCACGGCCAATGCCGCAGATCGCTTTTTCATTCTGCAGGGTGGCGGCGTTGCGCAGCTGGCTTTCATAGACCACCAGGCGCACGGAATTGGAGCCGATATCGACAATGGCCACAGGCGTGCGCGCCTTTGCAGCGGCACGCGGGGAAGCGGCTGTTTTCAGTTCGGTGGCGACCGCCAAAATTCAGGTCCGGCTTTTGGGTGGCGTGTTCATTTTGAGCGCCCGGCCGCGCCCAGACAAGGAGGGATTGGTCATGAAATAGGTGTGGGCGGAAAAAGCATCAGCATCCCCAGCGGTCGAATCGCGTTCGTAAGTTCCATCCGCCCGCATATACCAGCTTTGCGCCCTGTCCTTCAGCAGCGCCACCATGATCTGGTCCAGGACCTGTTGATGGACCGTGGGATTTTCGATCGGGACCAGCACCTCGACGCGGCGGTCGAGATTGCGCGGCATCCAGTCGGCCGAGGAGATATAAATCTTGGCGTCTTTATGCGGCAGGCCGTGCCCGGCGCCGAAGCAGATGATGCGGCCATGCTCCAGGAAGCGGCCAACAATGGATTTGACCTTGATGTTCTCCGATAGGCCGGGAACGCCGGGGCGCAGACAACAGATGCCGCGCACCACCAGCTCGATCTGCACACCGGCCTGGCTGGCGCGGTAAAGCCCGTCGATCATCGCCGGGTCCACAAGCGAGTTGAGCTTTATCCAGATCGCGGCGGGCTTGCCCGCTCTTGCGTGCATGATTTCCTGCTGGATCGCTTCCACCAGCCTGCCGCGCATGGTGACGGGCGACATGGCCAGCCGTTCCAGCGCATTCGGCTCGGCATAGCCGGTGACGAAGTTGAACACCTGGGCCGCATCACGCCCCAACGCCGGATCGCAGCTGAACAGCGACAGGTCGGTGTAAATTTTGGCGGTATTGGGATGGTAGTTGCCGGTGCCGAAATGGACATAGGTGTTGAGATGCCCCTGCTCGCGCCGCACCACCAGGCTGATCTTGGCGTGGGTCTTGAGGGCGATAAAGCCATAGACCACCTGCACGCCGGCACGCTCAAGATCGCGGGCCCATTTGATGTTGGCGGCTTCATCGAAACGGGCCTTCAACTCCACCAGGGCGGTGACGGACTTGCCCGCTTCCGCAGCCTCAATCAGCGCCTGAACAATCGGGCTATCGGAACTGGTGCGGTAAAGCGTCTGTTTGATCGCCACCACATCGGGATCGGCCGCCGCCTGACGCAGGAACTGCACCACAGTGTCGAAGCTCTCGAAGGGATGATGGACGATCAGGTCCTTTTCGCGGATAGCGGCGAAGCAATCGCCACCATGGTCGCGGATGCGTTCGGGGAAGCGCGGCATATAAGGCTTGAACAGCAGTTCTGGACGCTCTGTCAGGATCAGCTTGGAAAGATCCGACAGGCCCATCAGGTTTTCGACAATCACAATCTCGCTGTCATCCAGGTCGAGATGGCTGGCGATGAAATGGCGCAAGCCTTCCGGCATGGACTTGCTGCATTTCATGTGGATGACGATGCCGCGGCGCCTGCGCTTGAGCAGACTCTCGAACAGCAGCACCAGGTCTTCGGCTTCTTCTTCCACTTCCACGTCGCTGTCGCGCAGGATGCGGAACATGCCCCAGCCATGCATCGTGTGGCCGGGAAAGAGCTTGTCGAAATAAAGCGCGATCACTTCTTCCAGGGGAATAAAGCGCACATGCCTGTCGGTGTCCGACAGGCGGATGAAGCGGCGCAGCTGCGGCGGCACCGGGATCAGAGCGTTAAACGCCTTGCCGTCACGACGGTTGGTCAGCGACAGGGCGATGGTGAAGCCCAGATTGGGAATGAAGGGAAACGGGTGCGCTGGATCAATCGCCAGCGGCGTCAGCACCGGGAAAATCTGTTCGGCGAACTGGACATCCAGAAATTCGCGGTCATGGGGCGCGATCTCGCTGCCCGTGATCACGCTGATATTTTCCTTGCGCAGTTCCTGGTGCAGCGTGAACCAGACTTTCTGCTGGTCGGAAATCAGGTCACGCGCGGTTTCATCCACCTTGGCAAGCTGTTCGGCGGGCGAAAGCCCGTCGGCGCTGGGCGTACCCACACCGGCATTGACCATGCCCATCAGGCCGGCCACGCGCACCATATAAAATTCATCCAGGTTGGAGGCGGAGATGGACAGAAAGCGAACCCGCTCGAACAAGGGGTGACGGCGATTCTGTGCTTCCTCAATCACCCGGCGATTGAAGGCCAGCCAGGAAAGCTCGCGATTGACGAAACGCGCGGGACTGCCGGGATCGAAGCTGGTGTTGTCGCCCTGATGCTGCAGGATGACGACATCGCCCGTCGAAAGCGGGTTATCGGCGGACGCGCTGACCGGCGCGTCATTGGCGGCATGCGGCTGGATGGACATGCAGAAAGCTTAGGCCAAATTCATAAATGTGTCGTGACGAAAACCGTCAATCTGCCATAAGTGATTGTATTAGTTTGAGATTTACCGGTTTTTTTTCTTCCAAAGCGCGCGTGTCGGCCCGCTGGATGAAATCCCTCAGGGCCGATGGCGACCTTTCCAGGGTCCGCACCAGATGCGTGACCACGCTTTCCGGCACCAGAACCTGACGGTCAGCGAACAGCTTGACCGCCAGCGCCATCAGCAAGGCTTCGTCCGGCGCACCCAGTTCAAAAGCCAGCAGTGCGCGAAAGCGCGAGCCCAGATCCGGAAGCGTTACCTCCCAGGATGACGGCGTTTGCCGTCCGGTGAGGAGCAGAGGTGTGCCCCGCTCCAGCATGGCGAACAGCGCCGGTTCATGGGCAAAGCCCGGCGCGGAATCGATATTTTCCACCACGGCAGGTCCTTCGACCGGAGCCGGCAGATCGCGGGCATCGAGCAAGGTGGCGCCGCTGCGTTCCGCCCAGATGCGCGCCAGATGCGTTTTGCCCGAGGCGCTGGGGCCAACCAGCGCCGCTGCCGGCGCGGGCCAGTCAGGAAACGAATCCAGAAACGTGTAAGCGCGCTTGTTGCTTTCCGCGACGACGAATTCGGCGCGCGTCATCGCGTTATTGGAAGGAAGCGGGAGGACGAGTTGCGCGGGCATCAGGCAGCGCGCGAAGACCGCATCACGGCGGCCCGCCATTCATCGCCAAAGTCCAGGCGCTTTGTCCGCGCACCGGCGCAAGCTGGAGCCCGGCACCGCCCAGCACTTCGCGCAGCTGATCGGAGCTGCCGGTATAGGCGATGGAAATCTGGGCATAGCCAATATCCATGGCATTCACCGTCACATTGGTGATGTTGCTCACAGCGCCCAGCGCCGTCTGGATTGCGCCCCATTGTTCCAGCGAACGCATTTGCACATTGACGGTCAGCAGACCGCGCTGGCGATAATCGATCGCCGCACGGCTCTTCCACATGTCTTCGATGGTGTTGATCGCAGCGGCAGCAGCGGCGGGGTAGGTGGCGGATGGATTGCCACCCACCAGCGGCACATCCGCGCTGGCTTTGACGGCGCTTTCGCCGGATCCCAGGCGGCGAACATTGACCACCAGCTTGCCGGCCGCATTCACCACCTGCACCAGCGCCACTTCCGGCGCGTTGGCGCGCCGGGCGGCGGCAGCAACATCATTGAAGTTCGCGCTATCGAAATTGACGTCTTTGAGCGTAGCCGCGTCAGCATTTTCGGCCAGGCTGAATGGAATTACGGATGTCCTGGATTCCGTGGCCAGCGCCTGGGCCCAGGCGTTCAATGCAAAGTTGGGCGACATCGGCACAATCACGATCTTTCGTGCCGAGCCTTGGCTGTAGGCGATGCCCGCGCCCTGCAACAGCCGGGCGACCGCATCGGGATTGAAGGAATAAGTGACGTCCGCGACATAGCGGGTGGTGGAGCGGCGCTCATTGGCGACGGTATAGCCGCGCGAAATCCGAACCAGGGCGGCGGCATCGAGTTCCGGCTGGCGCGCCCAATCCTTCTGCAAGGTCAGGCGGCGGAACAACGTCGTCCAGGCTTTGGGCCGTCCTTCGCCCAGGGCGGTATTATAAGCCTCGCTGCTGGAGGTGCCGGACGCCTCGACATGGACCCCCGAAACCGTAAAAGGCGGATCAGCCGCCCATGCCTTCCCAATAAAGGGGGCAGGCCCGCCAAAAAGCCCCGGTCCGGCCAGGGTCAGGCCGAGCACCAAAAAGCGGAGAATTTTCTTTAAAGACGGGAACATGCGGACGGCCTGTGGGAGCGGTGCGATTATCTGTTCTTTCACGGCGGACAACAAGCCTGTGCGGTTTTCGGGACGGCAACTTGCGCCGTTCTATTAGGCTGATTAAACGAGGCGAAATCATGCCCGACCAACAGCCACCCAAAAACAACCTCACTTATAAAGACGCAGGCGTGGATATCGACGCCGGTGAAGCGCTGGTGGCGCGCATCGCCCCTGCCGCCAAAGCGACTCGCCGGCCCGGCGCCGACGCCGATCTGGGCGGATTTGGCGGACTATTCGATCTGGCCGCCGCCGGATTCAAGGATCCGGTGCTGGTGGCCGCCACGGACGGGGTCGGCACCAAGCTCAAGCTGGGCATTGATACCGGCCTGTTCGATGGGCTGGGCCAGGATCTGGTCGCCATGTGCGTCAATGACATTGTCGTCCAGGGCGCCGAGCCGCTTTTCTTTTTGGATTATTACGCCACCGGCAAGCTGGAAGTGGATGGCGCTGCCCGGGTGGTGGAAAGCATTGCGCGGGCCTGCCGCGAATCGGGCTGCGCCCTGATCGGCGGCGAGACCGCGGAAATGCCCGGCCTCTATGCCAAGGGCGATTTCGATCTGGCGGGTTTTTCGGTGGGCGCGGTTGAGCGCAATGCCATCCTGCCCAAGACCGAACTGATGCAGGCCGGTGATGTGCTGATCGGCGTCGCGTCCAGCGGAGTTCATTCCAACGGCTACTCCCTGGTGCGCAAAGTGGTGCAGGTGAGCGGCCTGGGCTGGGACGCGCCCGCACCGTTCGCGCCGGAAAAGAAACTGGGCGAAGCGCTGCTGGTGCCGACGCGGCTTTATGTTCGCGGCGCGCTGGAAGCGTTGCGCGTGGGCGGCATCAAGGGTTTCGCCCATATCACCGGCGGCGGCCTCACCGAAAACCTTCCCCGCGCCCTGCCCGCCAGCCTGGATGCGGAGGTCAATCTGGATTGCTGGACGCCGCCCGCGGTGTTCGGCTGGCTGGCCAAGACCGGCGGCATTGCCGAAGCGGAAATGCTGCGCACCTTCAATTGCGGCATCGGGCTGATTGCGGTGGTGGCGGAACAGCATGCCGGCCGTGTGATCGAGGCTTTCCAGAATTCCGGCGACAAGGCGGTAAGGCTGGGCAACCTGATCCCTTCGGATGACGGCGAAGAACCCAAAGTGGTTTATCGCGGGGCGCTTAAACTTTGAAGAAAGTGGGCGTTCTTATTTCAGGGCGCGGCAGCAATCTTGGCGCGCTGATCGAAGCGCAATCTTCTTCTTACAAAATCGTCCAAGTGATCTCGAATGCAGCAGACGCCGGCGGCCTGGAACGCGCTACCCAAGCCGGCATCGCCACCTGCGTCATTCCACACAAAGGCAAAACCCGCGAAGAATTCGACGCGGAGCTGGATGCAGACTTGCGGCAGGCGGGTGTCGAGATTGTCGTGCTGGCCGGCTTTATGCGGATTCTGTCCGATGGTTTTGCCCGCGCCTGGCAAGGAAAATTGATCAATATCCATCCCTCGCTGTTGCCCGCTTATAAAGGCATCAAGGTCCATGAACGGGTGATCGCAGCGGGCGAGCGCCAGAGCGGCGCTTCGGTGCATTTTGTGGTGCCGGAACTGGATGCCGGTCCGGTGATCGCCCAGGCCAGTGTGCCGGTGCATCCCTCCGACACGCCGGAGCTATTGGCGGCGCGGGTGCTGGAGGTGGAGCACAAGCTTTATCCCGAAGCGCTGCGCCTGTTGGCCGAAGACAAAGTGAAGCTTGAAAAAGGCTTCGCTGTCTTTTCCTAGCCGACGCCCGCAATCTTCACGGACTCCTGCCACAGCCGTTCCGCATCGGCATCGTTGCGCGCCTCGACCGTCGGCACCTCCACTTTGCATTCACTGAAATATTCGCCGCTCACCGAAGTCACATCTGGCGACGTCGCCAGGTGGAGAATGGTCTTGGCGCCGTCTTCTTCCGAGATCGCGATCAGTGATTTTGCGATGGCCACCACATATTGCAGAAATCCGCCGGACTGGTCGCCGAAGCGGGTGGCGACGAAACCCGGATGCAGGCAGTTGGCGATGATGCCGGTGCCGGCCAGTCTTTTGGCCAGGGCGCGGGTGAACAGAATGTTGCAGAGCTTGGAATTGCTATAAGTGCGAAAGCCCTGAAAATCCTTGCGCGACTGCAGGTCTGAAAAATCCAGCTTGCCGCGGCGATGCGCCCGCGACGAGGTCGAAACAATTCGCGCGCCCGGCGTTTCTTTCAGCCGCGGCAGCAGAATGTTGGTGATGGTGAAAAAGGACATGTGATTGAGCGCGAAGGTCATTTCCAGACCCTCGCTTGTCTCAATCCGCCGGTTGAACAAGGCGCCGGCATTGTTGATCAGCACGTCAATGCGGGGCTCGCGCGCAATATCCGCCGCCACGCGCTTCTGCTCGGCGATCAGTGACAGGTCGGCAAGATGGACGGCATGCGACGCCGCAGCATTGGCCTTGTTCAACTTTGCCAAGGTGGCGTCGGCGCGCTTGCGGTCGCGGGCGGTGAAGACGATGCGGGCGCCCTGCTTCGCCAGATGAATGGCGGCGATCTCCCCGATGCCCGATGTGGCGCCGGTAATAACGACGGTTTTTCCTTTCATGGCTCCTCCGTTTCGCGTCCCGGCCTTCGCGCTTCGCGCTCGGCGTTCGCCGGGCAAAAGGTCCACCGGACCTTTTGCTAATCCGGCTCACCATGAAAAAGGCTCCCGCCGAAAGACGGGAGCCTTATATCACTTCAGCCAGCGAAAACTCAGCCGGTGATGTCTGCATCCGTGAAGAACTGGGCGATTTCGATGGTGGCGTTTTCCGGGCTGTCGGAGCCGTGCACCGAGTTCTCGCCAATCGACAGGGCGAACAGCTTGCGGATCGTGCCGTCCGCCGCTTCCTTGGGGTTGGTGGCGCCCATCACCTTGCGGTAAGCGGCGACAGCGTCTTCGCCTTCCAGCACCTGCACCACCACCGGCTCGGCGGTCATCTGGCTGACCAGTTCACCGTAGAAGGGACGATCCTTGTGGACTTCGTAGAACTTCTTCGCCTGCGCGTCGCTGAGACGGATGCGCTTCTGCGCCACGATGCGCAGACCAGCGGATTCGATCACGGCATTGACCTGACCGGTCAGGTTGCGGCGTGTCGCATCCGGCTTGATGATCGAAAAGGTGCGTGACTTCGCCATGAGAGATTTTCCTTAATAAATCGCGCGGCTTATGCCTTAAGGCGGCTTACCTGGTCAACTGGCCTGGTCAACTGGCCCGATCAACTGGGCTTGATGACATAGCCGGTGACGAAGCAATTGCGCCGGTCCAGGGTGGGCACGATGACCGGCTCCCCGCCGCCGCTCTCAAAGGGCGGCCCGCTGGCCATGCGAAAACCGGTGACCTTGTCCTTGCCGTCCACCGACAACGGCACCGGCGTGTAAATGTGAAAATCCTGGGTGCGGTTGCCGCCGGTGAATTTTCCGAACCGTTCTGTCACCGAGGAAATCGGGGCGCCCAGGGTCATGCCGTGCAGGCCATAGGGAAAATCTGCGCCGGCACGGACAAAGGCCCGTCCGGCCGCTGAAGGCTTGCAGGGCGGCGGCGTCACCCGCGCCTCCGTATCCAAACCGATGGCGACCAGAACGCCTTTGGAAAAATCCAGCTTGAGGGTAACGGGATGAAAATCCTGCTGCCGCGACGGCGCCAGCTTCAGCCAGTTGCGCAGATTGCGGGGAAAAACATAAAGCTGGCGGGTGACCGCGACTTTGCGGCGGCGATAATTCAGCGTGAACGCGCTGGTGGCGCCAGGCGCACCCAGATAGGTGCGCGTCTGCACCATGGTCATGCCCAGCTTGATGTAACCGAGCCGCCAGCAGTCTAAAGGCACCGGCGGGGCGCGTTTGCTTTTGGCCGCCGCCTGGATGTTGGCGACACAGGTTTTGGATGGCGTCTCGGCCATCGCCGGTGCGCCCAAGGCCAAAAACCCAGCGGTAGCCATAAGAACAAAGCGTTTCACGCCCCATCAATATCATGCTTTCGCGCCCTGCGCCGCGTGCTATACGCCCCGCCATGCTGGCGATTGACAATATTGTGGTCCGGATCGCCGGGCGGGAAATCCTGTCCGGCGCCACCGCCAACCTGCCTGCCGGACGGCGCATCGGCCTGGTGGGCCGCAACGGCGCGGGGAAGACCACGCTCTTCAAGGTCATCATGGGAAATCTTCATCCCGATGACGGCCAGGTCAGCTGGCCCAGCGCATGGCGCTTGGGCGCGGTGGCGCAGGAAGCCCCCGGAACCGATGTCAGCCTGATCGATACCGTGCTGGAAGCCGACGCGGAGCGCACAAAGCTGCTGGCTGAGGCCGAGCATGAAACGGATGGCCACAAGCTGGGCGACATTTATCAACGCCTGGATGCCATCGATGCCTATACCGCTCCGGCCCGCGCCGCCGAGATTTTGGCGGGGCTGGGATTTTCCGCCGAAGACCAGATCCGGCCCTGCCGCGAATTTTCCGGCGGCTGGCGCATGCGGGTGGCGCTGGCGGCGATTCTGTTTTCGGCGCCCGACCTGCTGCTGCTGGACGAACCCACCAACTATCTGGATCTGGAAGGCGTGCTGTGGCTGGAAAATTTCCTGCAGCGCTATCGCGGCACGGTGCTGATCGTCAGCCATGACCGCGACCTGCTCAACACGGCTGCCGAATTCATCCTGCATCTGGAGCAGGGCAAGGTGAAACTCTACACCGGCGGCTACGACACGTTTGTCGCAACACGCGCCGCCCAGCGCGCCCTGGATGTGGCCTTCGCCAAGAAACAGGAAGCGGCGCGGGCGCATATGCAGTCCTTTGTCGACCGCTTCAAGGCCAAGGCCAGCAAGGCGCGCCAGGCGCAAAGCCGCATGAAAATGCTGTCTAAGATGGCGGTAGCGGAAGTGCCGGTGGATGAGCAGGTCGCACCCATCCGCATTCCCCAGGCGACAGCAGCCAGCCCGCCCCTGATCACCATGGATCGCGCCAGCGTGGGCTATGTGCCGGGCCATCCCATCCTGACCGGACTTTCCTTCCGCTTCGATCCGGAAGACCGCATCGCGCTGTTGGGCAAGAACGGCAACGGCAAATCCACCTTGGCAAAATTGCTGGCCGGCAAGCTTCAAGTCATGGGCGGCGACTTCACCCCGGCGCGCAAACTGGTGGTGGGCTATTTCGCCCAGCATCAGCAGGAAGAGCTCAACCTCGCCATCACGCCGATCGAAACCCTTTCCCATCTGCGCCCGAAACTGACAGTGGAACAGATACGCGGCCAGTTGGGCGGCTTCGGTTTTTCAGCCGACAAGCAGCTTACCAAGGTCGGCAAACTGTCCGGCGGCGAACGGGCGCGGCTGATGCTGGCGCTGGCGACGTTGGATAAGCCAAACCTGTTGATCCTGGACGAACCGACCAACCATCTCGACATCGACGCCCGCAATGAGCTGCTGACGGCGCTGAACGATTTCGATGGCGCGGTGATCCTGGTCAGCCATGACCGGCGCCTGATCGAAGCGACCGCAGAAACATTGCTGCTGGTGTCGGATGGCAAGGTCGTGCCGTTCGAAGGCGACCTTGACGATTACCGCCGCTTCCTGCTGTCGGGCGACAATGCGCCATCACGTCCGGCGCCGGAAGCAGCCAAATCCAGTAAGCAGGAAGCGCGGCGCGATGCGGCTTCCAAGCGGCAATCTTTAAAGCCGCTCAAGGATCGTATTGATGCGGCGGAAAGCCAGGTGGCGGCCCTGCAGGCGGAGCTTGCCAAACTGGACAAGACCCTTGCCGATCCCTTGCTCTTCACGCGAGACCCGGCCAAGGGCAGCGCCGTTTCCAAGAAGCGCGCCGAAGCAGCGCGAAAGCTTGGCGCAGCGGAAAGCCAATGGCTGGCGTCGCAAGAAGAATACGATGCCGCCATGGCGGCTGATTGATGCGACGTAATAATTTGCCTTAAATAGTAGGCTCTATCGTGGCAAATGTTTTCCATGGTAGTCTGCGCATACATGTGGGGGCGCGTATGTCGGACGGACGTTTTTTCCGCCCTGAAGGGCCTTTTGCCCTGGCTTTTCTAGCGGATTCTGTTGGTGGTCAGTTGGCGCAACCCGAGCGCGCCAATCAGCTTGTCCATGACATTGCCGAGCTTGAAAAAGCGGGTGAAGACGATCTCAGTCTTTTCTGCGATGTCCGGCACGCCGCCGCATTTGCGCGCAGCCATGCCGGAGTTGTCGTTACCTCCAGCCGGCTTGGCGATTATCCGCACAATGGCAGCGCGCTGATCCTGGCCGCCAATCCACGCCTGGCCTTCGCGCAGCTTGGGCGGCTGTTCTATCCTGCGGCCAAGCACAAAAATTCTGTTCACGTGAACGCCAGCGTGGCGTCCAGCGCCAGCATCGGCACCGGCACCGGCATCGAAACCGGCGCGGTGATCGGTGAGAATGTTGTGATTGGCGCGGGCTGCCATATCGCCGCCAATGTTGTGATCGGCGATGGCGTCATGATCGGTGCGGGAACCGCGATCGGACCCAATTGCAGCATCAGCAATGCCGTGATCGGTGACGCTGTAAAAATTTCCGCCAATGTCAGCATCGGCGGTGAAGGCTTCGGCTTTGTACCCGGCCCCAAAGGCTTGGTGCGGTTGTCGCATATCGGCCGTGTGGTCATCGGCAACGGCGTGGAGATCGGCGACAATTGCGCCATTGACCGCGGCGCCCTGGGCGACACGATAATCGGCGATCATACCGCCATCGATAACCTGGTGCAGATCGGTCACAACGTCCGGATCGGAAAAAATTGCGTACTGGCCGGACAAGCCGGCGTCGCCGGTTCTGCGGTGCTGGGCGATTATGTGATGGTGGGCGGCGGCGTTTCCATTAGCGATCATCTGACCATTGGCGACGGCGCCAAGATCGCCGGCAAAAGCGGCGTGATGCGCGATGTGGCGGCAGGCGAAACCGTGGCCGGCTATCCGGCTGTGCCGGTCCGGCAATGGCATCGCCAAAGCGCGATGCTGAATCGCCTCTCCAAAAGAGAAAAAGAGTGAGCCGCGGCGCGCGGAACGCGCCCGAGCAGGTCCAGGGGACCTGCGAGAGCAGGCGAACGCCGCGAGCTTAGGCGAGCGGCAGCCTTATTTCAGATGCTGCTTGGCAATCTTCGTCCACTCGCCCTGTCTTGCGCGATAATGGCGAGGCGCGCCTTCCACCGAGGCGATAATCTCGCGGAACACGGCCTGAGCGCGATCTTCCTGCCCCAGACGCTCCAGCAGCAAAGCGAACCGGCACCGCGCTTCCTCGCCCGGGTAACGCGCCGCCACGGATTCATATTGCCGGATGGCCTGATCGGTCTTGTCTTGGATTTCCAGGGCGCGGGCGTAATCCAGTTCGGCGTCGGCATCGAACGCGGCGGGGTCCACTTCTTTCATGGTGAGGAACAGCTTTTCGGCTGCTGCGCCATCGCCGGACAGCATCTTGGCGCGGCCAAGCCCCTTGAGCAGTACCGGATCATGCGCGCCCAACGGCCCCTGCATGGCGGTTTCGTAAAGCGCGATCGCGTCGGCGAACAGACCGCGTTTGACGCACTCTTCGGCCAGGGCACGCTTGGCATCCACCGAACCCACTTGCTCGGCCTGCTGCTTTTTCTGGCGGTAACTGCGGCCGGGATCGGCGGCACGCGCCACGCCGCCCCGAAACTGGCGCATGCCGTGACCGTTCCAGAAATCCGGGATCACGGCGAAAGCAAAATACGCCACCCAAAGCGCGATGTTGCCATAGAAGCCTATGCCGCCAATGACAAAGCCGCTCAAGGAGATCAAGCCCAG
The DNA here is from genome assembly GCA_947474565.1 of Alphaproteobacteria bacterium. Lineage (GTDB taxonomy): Bacteria > Pseudomonadota > Alphaproteobacteria > Micropepsales > Micropepsaceae > Rhizomicrobium. The sequence continues at coordinate 51,300 of CANJIS010000003.1, read as the reverse complement.
CAGCATCAGCCAGATCGGTGACTGGCCGGTGCGGATGGAATGATAGGCCATGGCCAGATTGACCAGCAGCATGCCGATGGTGAGGGGATTGAATAGCGCGTCCATGCTCAGTTCTGCTTTTCGAATTTTCCGGAAGGAGATTCTTTCCAATAGATCACGTCATGCCCTGAAGCCTTGGCGGATTTCCAGGCTTCGCGCGCCGCCGACAGCGCGGCATCGTCGCGGCCGTCGAACAAAAGCACGATCCGCGCCAGGGCGGCGAGATCGGAACCACTCCAATCGGCCGGCGTGGCGCCGCCGACACAGAATAGAATGTTCGCGCCATTGGGATTTTCATCTTCCACAGTGATCAAGACCGGCTGGCGCGCCACTTCGCCATCGCCGGATTGGGCATGCGCCAGAAAGCTCTGATCGTCATAGGTCCAGAGAAGTGTGTCGAGCGCTTCGGAGCGTTCCGCGGAATCGGTGCGGATGACCGCACGCCAGCCGCGCTCCAGCGATTTTTCCACCATGCCGGGCAGCACATCTTCCAGAGCACGGCGCTCCAGATGATAGAAAAGAGTCTCGGTCATGTTTCGAAGTTTTCTTTTACGAGGCGATTGAGCAAGCGCACGCCCCAGCCCGTGCCCCAGCTGGGAATCTGTACTTTCTGTTCGCCGTCCTGCCAGGCGACGCCGGCGATATCCAGATGGGCCCAGACCTGGCCGTCCTCGATGAAGCGCTTGAGGAACTGTGCCGCCGTGATGGATCCGGAATTGGCCCCGCCGATATTCTTCACATCGGCGATCTTAGAGCGGATCATCTTGTCATAGAAAGGATCGAGCGGCAGCCGCCAGACCCGCTCGCCGGTGAAGCGCCCGGCATCGATCAGCCGTTCCACCAGCCTGTCGTCGTTGGAAAAAACACCGGCATGCTCAAAGCCCAGCGCTTGAACAATCGCACCGGTCAGCGTCGCCAGATCGATAAGGCATTTGGGCTTGAAGCGGCGCTGGGTATAGGTGAGCGCATCGGCCAACACCAACCGTCCTTCCGCATCCGTGTTGAGAACTTCGATGGTCTGCCCGGACAATGAGGTGAGCACGTCATCAGGACGGATGGCGCCGCCATCGGGCATGTTCTCCACCAACCCGATCACGCCCACAGCATTGACCTTGGCCTTGCGGCTGGCCAGCGCCATCATCGCGCCGGTGACGGCGGCCGCGCCGCCCATGTCACCCTTCATGCCCATCATGCCACTGCCCGGCTTGAGCGACAGGCCGCCGGAATCGAAACACACGCCTTTGCCCACCAGCGCGATGGGCGCGGCGTTCTTTTTGCCGTGACTCCATTGCATCACCACCAGCTGGCTTTCGCGCGCCGAGCCCTGGCCGACACCGAGCAGCGCACCGAAGCCCTGCTTTTTCATTTCGGCTTCGCCCAGCACTTCCACTTTCAATCCAAGCTTGCTGAGCGCCTTGACCCTGCGGGCGAACTCTGCCGGATACAAAATATTCGGCGGCTCGTTGACCAGATCGCGCGCCAGGAAGATGCCGTCCGCCACTGCGCCCAGACCGGCGTAAGCGCGCGTGGCAGCAGCCGCATCGCGGCTCAACACGGAAATCTGCGCGAGATGCTTTTTGTATTCGTCCAGATTCTTGGTGCGATATTTGTCGAACGTGTAACTGCGCAGCTTGGCGCCGAAGGCCAGATGCGCCGCGATCTCGGCGGCCTTGGCCTTCACGCCCTTGGACGCTTCGATATCGAACACAGCCGACCGTTCACCCAGCGTCTGTAACCTGGCAGCAATCTGAGCGCCGATGGTCTCCAGCGCTTTTTCATCCAGCGTCTCGGGCTTGCCCAGGCCGACCAGAAGAATGCGCGATACCGACAGGCCAGCGGGCGCCAGCACTTCCAGAAACTGCCCGGATTTTCCCGTAAAGCGGGACACTTTCAGGCCCCGCGACAGCACTCCGCCGCTGGCCTTGTCGGCCCGGACGGCAGCCGCCTGAAGCTCCGCCCCCTCCGTCGCTCCCACCACCCAGCTTCCGGATGGGGTTTTGGCGCCGGACGCGGCAAAGGAAATCTGCATGAAATCGCTCCAATCCTGGGAAAAGTGGCGGAAAGCCGAATAGCGATGCTAGTTTAGGTCGAATCTCAAGATGGGCGAAAGGCCATGGCCCACGGGCTCGAACAAAGGCCGGATAAGGGTAAGCAGCGCAGGCGGGGCCTGCCGCAGCTGTCTCTCTATGTCCTGGGCCAGCTTCTGGGGCCGGTGGCGCTGCTTACCCTGCTGATGACCTGTGTCATCTGGCTCACCCAGCTGCCCCGCCTGCTGGACCTGGTGATCAACCGTGGCCAGTCGGCTCCCACTTTTCTCTATCTGACCTCACTGCTGATCCCGTCGCTGCTGGTGATCATTCTGCCCATCGCCTTTTTCTTCGGCACGCTGTTCACCCTGTCGCGGCTGAATGGCGACAGTGAACTGGTGGTGATGGCGTCGGCCGGTTACAGCCAGCGTCAGTTGGGCATCCCGGTTTTCATGGCCGCGCTGATCGTAATGGCGATTACCTGGATCTGCGCCCTGTGGTTGATGCCGATGGGCCAGCGGGCGCTGGCCGCCAAGGTGGTGGACATCAGCGCCGACATCGGCGCGGCGCTGCTCAATGCCGGTGAATTCCAGACGCCCGCCAAAGGCCTCACCGTGTTCATCCATCAAATGAACAACAATGGACAGATCAGCGGCATCCTTGTGCATGACAATCGCGAAGCGATCAGGCCCATTACCTATATCGCCCAACGCGGCGTGCTGGCGCAGACACAAGGCGGCAGCCGGCTGATCATGTATGACGGCACGGTGGAGCAAAGTGCGGCGGGCGGCTCACAGCTCTCGGTGCTCAACTTCAAGAACTATTCCTTCAACCTGGATCAGTTCGCGGGACTGGCGCGCATCACCTTGCGCAGAACCAATGAGCGCTATCTCGACGAACTCATCAATCCGCCGGAAACGCGCGGCATCACCAAAGAAATCCGCAACAGTTGGCTGGCGGAAGCCCATAACCGGCTGGCGCAACCGCTTTACTGTCTGGCCTTCGCCATGATCGCGCTGGCCGCGATCCTGAGAGGCCGCCGCCAGCGCGGCGCGCTGGCAATGCGGCTGACCGGCGCATCCCTGGCTGCGGCAGCGTTGCGTATTGCCGGTTATGGCGTGGCCGGGCCGGCCGCCAGCCATCCGTCTTTGTTCGCGCTCTTCTATGCGATCCCGTTGATCGGCGTATTGCTCGCCTGGATGGTGCTGATGGGCTGGAGCCCGGCCGCCATGCTCGCCCGCCGTACCACTGCGGGAGCGGCGGCATGAGCTGGTCCTGGACGCTTTACCGCTATTTGGCATTGCAATTTCTTCTGGGCGTCGCGGTGGTTTACGCCGCGTTTCTGGTGCTGGCCTTTTCCATCGATATCGTGGACCTGCTGAGCCGTACCGCCGGACACAATGTCTCCACCTCGATCGTCATCGGCATGGCAATGCTGCAATTGCCGGACCTGGGCCAGAAGATGATGCCATTCGCCATCCTGCTGGGCGGCGTTTTCACATTTGTGCGCCTGTCGCGCAGTCATGAACTGGTGGCGGCGCGCGCCGCAGGCGTTTCGGCCTGGGATTTCATGCTGCCGCCATTGGCGGTAGCCGTGCTGACCGGCGTGGTGGCGGTGACGATGTTCACGCCCCTGTCGGCGCGGATGTTCGCCGAATTCGCCGGCCTGGAGGCGCGCTATGTCAAAGGCCAGGCTTCGCAGCTTTCCGTATCGCAGAACGGTTTGTGGCTGCGCCAGGGCGATGAGAACCAGCAATCCGTCATTCATGCCTTGCGCGTTGCAGACCAGGGCCAGCATCTGGAAGACGTGATTGTTTTTCTTTATGCCGGCGGCGATGTCTTCAAGGGACGGATTGATGCCCAATCGGCGCAATTGACCGAGAATGCCTGGGCGCTTCATCAGGCTTATGTTTCCGGCTCCTCCGGTGCGCCGGTTTTTCATGCCGAATATATGCTGCCGACAACGCTGACGCCGGAGCAGATCCTGGAAAGCTCGCAGGCGCCCGACACGCTGTCCTTCTGGGACTTGCCCGGCTTCATCCGCGCCGCCCAGGCCGCGGGCTTCTCGGCCGCGCGCTATCAGCTTTATCTTTATACGCTTTATGCGTTGCCGGTTCTGTTCGCAGCCATGGTGTTCATGGCCGCCAGCTTTTCGCTGAGGCCGTCGCGCGAAGGCGGCATCGCCAAGATCATTCTGCTCAGCGCTCTTTGCGGCTTCGGCGTCTATTTCTTCAGCGACATGACAAGAGTGATGGGCCAATCGGGAGCGTTGCCCATTTTGCTGGCCGCCAGCGCGCCTGCCATCGCCTCCATCTTTATCGGCATGACACTGGTGTTCAACCAGGAGGACGGATGAGCCGCCGTCCCTGGCTGCTCGCTGCGCTTGCAACGGCGGCCTTCTTTAATCCACTTCAGCCTTCGCAGGCCCAAACACCCGCAGCGCAACAGACCGCAAGGCCTGGTGACCAGATTCTGCTGCAGGCGGACCAGATCATCTATGACGGCGACAGCGAGACGGTGCGCGCCGTGGGGCATGTCGAGATCACAGACCAGGGCCGCGTTCTGATCGCCGATACTGTCGCCTATGATCAGAAGAGCGATAAAGTCACTGCCAGCGGCCATGTCAGCGTTACCGATGAACGGGGCAATGTCGCTTTCGCCAACCAGGTGGTGCTCACCGATCACATGCGCGACGGCGCGTTGAACGGTTTCGGCGCCCTGATCGGCAAGACGGGACGGCTGGCGGCGGCCAGCGCCAAGCGCGTGCAGAACCGCTTCTTGATCGCCAACAAAACCGTCTACAGCCCCTGCAAGATCTGCAGCCAGCCGGGCAAGCGCACGCCGCTCTGGCAGGTGAAATCCGAGCAAGTGATCTATGATCAGCAGCGGCACCGCATTCAATTCAAGAACGCGACTCTGGATGTTCTGGGCGTGCCCGTCCTCTACACGCCGATCCTGAACGAGCCGGACCCCAGCGTGCGTTATGCCAGCGGCGTGCTGGCTCCTGATGTCGGCAATTCTTCGACCATGGGCTATTTCGCCCGCGTGCCGTTCTATATTTCGCTTGGGCCCAACAGGGACATCACACTGCAGCCGCAAGTTTCCACCAAAGGCGGCTCGCTGATTGAAGGTGAGTATCGCCAGCGCTGGAACAATAGCGGCTTATGGCTGCAAGGCTCGATCGCCTACAATCCCGATGGCGGACTGGTCTCGCCGGTCGGCCAGGCGCAGACATATGACCATCTGTTCGGCTCCGGCCGCATCGCGATTAGCGATACATGGCGCACCGGCTACGACGCCCAGCTTACCAACAACCGCGCTTACATGCGGTTCTACGACATTTCCTATCTCGACCGGCTGGTAAACGACCTGTTCGTAGAGGACAATTTCGGCCGCTCGCGCCTGGCCATCACCGGTTATTATTTCCAGGGCCTGCGTTCCACCGACAGTCAGCAGTCCATTCCTTACGTGCTGCCGCGTCTGGAATTCAGCTTCATACCCTCCACCAGTCTCTTGGGCGGCCAGTTCCGCTTCGATCTGAACAGCGCAGCGCTGGGCCGCAGCCGGGGACCCGACAGCGGCCGCGTCACCGGCGAGTTCAATTGGCGGCGGCCTTTCGTTTTCGCCGGGGGCCAGCTTTGGACCCTGGTGGCGGATGCGCGTGGCGATTTCTATCATGTGACGAACAATGACAGCGTGAACTTCCCCACCGTTGCCACCGTGGCGAAGGACTTCCAGCGCGGCATTCCCTATCTCGCTTTGGATTGGCGCTGGCCTTTCATCAGCGAAGGCACCAATGGACGCTCGGTGATTGTCACGCCCCTGGCGCAGATCATTGCCCAGCCTTACGGCGGCAACCCGATTGGATTGCCGATCGAAGACGCCACCAGCCTGGAGTTCAACGACAACAATATCTTCAGTTTCAACCAGCTGCCCGGTTACGACCTGATCGAAAGCGGGCCCCGCGCCAATGTCGGATTGAAAGCCGACTCGATTTTCCGCGGGGGTGAAATTGAAGGCCTGCTTGGCCAGACTTATCGCCTCAAGCCCGATCCGATTCTGGCCAGCGTCATCGGTCAGAATGGAACCGTTTCGGATATCGTAGGACGGGTGACGGTGAAATTCCCGCATTTGAATTTCACCGACCGGATGGACTTCGATCAGCGCAGCGGCACGGTGCGGCGGCACGAAATTTACATTACCGGCTCCTATGGGCGTTCCTCTATGCAGGTTGCCTACCTGCAGCTGCCCACCAACGCCGCCCTGGTTCTTCCCAGCCGGGAACAGGTCAGCGCCCAGGCCGATATCAACATCTACCGGAACTGGCAGGCCTTTGTTGCCATCCAGCGCGATCTGGCGTTGAGCCAGATGCTCGATACCGAATATGGCCTGGGTTACGAGGATGAATGCCTGGCGATTGCGGTCGCCTATCGCCGCAAATACACCTTCGACACCATCCTGGGCGTGCCGCCCTCCACCTCCATCGTGCTGCGCTTTACCCTGAAAACCGGGGACCAGCCGGTACAGCCGTTCAGCTTGTTCCCCCGGGATGTGTTCAATTCCACTGCCCATCCCTAGGGTTGGCCAAGGTTCCGGGCCGGGAAGATCGGAAGCTTGATCGGAACGAGAAAATCCTTATTCTTGCAGCGGGTTAGGAACGGTTCGCGATGAGCGCCTTCCGCCATTATCGGAATTGAAATTGAAGCTGCGCCTCGCCACCACTTTGTTGCTTGCCTCGACTGGCCTGCTTGCCCCGGCCAGCTTGTTCGGCGGCGCATGGGCGCAGGATGACCCGCCCACAGCCGGTTCGGCCGCCGTCACCGCCGCGCCCTCGGCCAAAGAGGCGGCGGCACCTTCTGCCGCGGCCGCGCCCGCCCCACCCGTATCTGGACCGACCGCTGCCGTCGCTCCCGCCACGGAAGTGGCCGCGCTGGCGCCCGACAAAACCATCGATGCCTCGACCGCGGCGCGGCCCGAAGATACCGACGGCATCGCCGCCACGGTGAATGACGAATCCATTTCCGATTACGAGTTGCGCCAGCGCATCCAGCTGTTCGTCGCCACGTCAGGCCTGCACCCCACCGCGGAAGACATGAAGCGTATCCGCAACCAGACTCTGGACAGGCTTGAGGACGAAAAAATTCAGCTTCAGGAAGCGGTGAAGAAGCACGTCACCGTCAGCCCGGTGGAAGTGGACAAGGCCGTCAACGGCATGCTGGAGCAGAACCATCTGACCATCCAGCAGCTGCGCAACATCCTGATTACCGCCGGCGCCAGCGAGCAGGCTTTGCGCTCGCAGATCACCGCCCAGATTGCCTGGCAGAAGACCGTGCAGGATCAGTATGCCGACCTGGTGAATATCAGCCCGGCCCAGGTGGATGCCGAAATGCGGCGCTTCGCCGAAGGCGCCAGCAAGCCGCACTTCCTGGTCAATGAGATTTTCCTGCCGGTGACCAATCCCAACCAGGACGCCAAAGTGCTGCAGGACGCGCAGGGCATGGTGGATCAGTTGAAGGCGGGCGCCCAATTCAGCGCCCTCGCCCACCAGTACAGCCAAAATCCCGCCGCCGCCCAGGGCGGTTCGATCGGCTGGGTGCATGAAGGCCAGCTTTCCACCGAACTCAATGCCGCGCTGGTCAAAATGAAGCCGGGCGATCTTTCACCGCCGGTTCGCGCTGCGGGCGGTTATTACATTCTGCAGCTGAGCCAGAGAATGGAGCCGCAGGGCACCAAGATCTCGGCGCCCACCACGGCGCCGACCAATCCCGATGGCTCCATACCGCTGGCGCGCCTGCTGTTGCCGCTCGGCGAGAATCCCAACCAGGATCTGGTCAGCCAGGGCCTGAATGCCGGCAATCAGATCCGCAACAATTTCCAGAATTGCGAGCAGTTCAAGGCGCTGTCCGAAAAGATGACGGGCTCGGTGTATATGGATCTGGGCAACATGAAGCCCAGCGACCTGAGCCCTGAGATTCAGAAGGCGCTGGAACAAACCCTATCTGGCGAAGCCACGGCCCCCATCGTGTCGGAAGCCGGGGTGGAAATCATCGCGCGCTGCGACAAGCGTGTTGAAATCCAGACGGTCTATGTTCCGCCGACGCGCGAACAGATTCAGAATTCCTTGTTCGACCAGCAGATTTCGGCCCTGGCGCAGCGCCTTATGCGCGACCTGAAGCGCGGTGCCGATGTTGAAGTCCGGTAGCCGAGCGCCCGCCAGAAAAAGTGTGCAGCGGTTTTTCTTCCGGCGGCGCGACCATGAATAAAGCTCCAATCCTGATCACCATGGGCGAGCCGGCCGGGATTGGGCCGGAAGTGGCGCTGGGCGCGTTCAAGGCGCTGGGTGGCAAGATCGGCAACCACCCTTTGAAGCTGGTCGGGGACGTTGGTATTTTTGCCGCCGAAAAGGCAGCCACGATTCCCACCAAAGCGCGCGTCCAGACCGCGCCCGGCAAGCCCAGCTCGGCCAATGCAGCAGCGGTCACCGAAGCGATTGAGATCGCGGTTGCGGCCTGCCTGGCGGGTGAAGCCGCTGCTTTGGTCACCGCACCGATCCACAAGGCGGTGCTGGCGGGCGCCGGGTTCGGCTTTCCCGGCCACACCGAATTTCTGGCCTCGCTCACAGGCGTAAAGCGCGCCGTGATGATGCTGGCCAGCGACAAGCTGCGCGTGGTGCCGCTGGTGATCCATGTGCCGCTGGCGCGGGTGCCAAGCCTGATCACCAGTGCCGGGATCGAAGAAACGGCGGAGATTATGCTGGCCTCTTTGACGCGAGACTTCGGCATCGCCAAACCGCGCCTGGCGGTGGCGGGTCTTAACCCGCATGCCGGAGAAGACGGCGTTCTGGGCGGCGAGGAAGAAGCCATCATCGCCCCGGCCGTCGCAGCCCTGAAGGCAAAAGGCTTTTCGGTGATCGGGCCGCTTTCCGCCGACACCCTGTTCCATGACGAAGCCCGCAAGCAGTATGACGCGGTGCTGACCATGTATCACGACCAGGGCCTGATCCCGATCAAGACGCTGAGCTTCTGGGACGGCGTCAATGTCACCCTGGGTCTTCCCATTGTGCGCACCTCACCCGATCACGGCACCGCCTTTGACATTGCCGGTCAGGCCAAGGCCGATCACCGCAGCATGGTGGCGGCGATCAAAATGGCCGCGGACATGGCCGATCGCCGGGCTGCATCTTGAACGATCCCTTGCCGCCGCTGCGTGACGTTATTGCCGCGCATGATTTGCGCGCCAAGAAATCGCTGGGCCAGAATTTTCTTCTCGATCTCAATCTGACCCGCAAGATTGCGCGGGCGGCCGGTGCGGACGGCGCGGTGATCTATGAAGTGGGGCCGGGCCCAGGGGGATTGACGCGCGCACTTCTGGCAGAAGGCGCAGCAAAGGTGATTGCAGTCGAGCGCGATGATCGCTGCCTGCCGGCGCTGGCAGACATCGCCGCCGCGTATCCTGGCCGGCTGGAAATAATCTCTGCGGACGCGATGAAACTGGACGAGGAAAAACTGCTGCCACCCGGCGCCCATATCGCCGCGAATCTTCCCTACAATGTCGGGACTGCGCTTCTGATCAAATGGCTGAGCAGCGAAAGCTGGCCGCCCTTTTGGGCTTCTCTGACACTGATGTTCCAGCGCGAAGTGGCGGAGCGCATCATCGCCAAACCGGGCAGTGAACATTATGGCAGGCTGTCGGTGCTGGCGGGGTGGAGGACCAAAGCCAAAATCATGTTCGATGTGTCGGCCCGCGCCTTTGTGCCGCCGCCATCGATCACATCATCCATCGTACGGTTGGAGCCGCTGCCCAAGCCGGTTGCCGAGGCGGAGCTGAAAAAGCTGGAAAAGATCACCGAGACCGCGTTCGGACAGCGACGCAAGATGTTGCGGCAGAGTTTGAAACCTTTGGGCGGTGAGGCGCTGCTGGAAAAAGCGGGAATTGAGGCTACGCGCCGGCCCGAAGAATTGTCGGTCGCAGAATTTGCGGCGTTGGCTCGAGCGCTGGTCTGATACCTGGATCCCCTTCCCTCGCGCTTCGCGCTCACCGGGGATGACATTCAACGTTTAACGGAAAACTTTTTTCAACAGGTCAGTCGTGCGGGCGACGGGGTTGGTCCGAATGGCGGCTTCTTCCACCGCCAGATAGTGGAACAGCCCATCCAGCGCCTTGCCCACAGTAAAGCCAGTAATGTCGAAGCCACCGATCATGGGCGCGAGCATTGGCATGCTGCCCGTCACTCGATCCTGGACAGATTTCATCGCCCGAAGCGCCCCCGATCCTGCCAGCGACGTATTCACAATAGGCGTGAAGGCGCTGGTGAGAGAGGTTGACGTGGTGCGGCGGAAATATTGCGTGGCCGAATCCTGGGGTCCGGCGAGGATGCCACGGGCGTCATCGAACGACATGTTCGTGGCCGCGTCGGTGAAAATATCCAAAGCCTTGGGCGCGGCCTGCTCGGCGCCGCGATTCATCCGGAGCGTCAAATCATCCAGCAAAGCGCCGCCGCCGACGGCCCGAAGCGGGCCGGCAACCTTGTCCAGAGAAGCCGGCAAGGGAATGCGGATGGAAGGATCGCCGAAAAACCCGTCCGGCTTGCCGACCTGACCGATCACCTTGCGGACGCCGACCTTGAGCGCATCCTTCAGGCCGAGCCCGATTTCGTTCTGGCTGAGCGACGCGCCGGCAGCGCCCGTGCCGGACGTGGCGGCGCCGGGCTTGGCTATCATTCCATTCAGAATGCCGGAGGCCCCTTTGGGCAGGGTGAACTGGGCAAAAGCTTCGCCGGGCAGAAGTGCCAGCATGGCGCTGATCACAGCGCGGCGCGAATTGTCGGTCATGAAATCCCCCACACAATATGGTGAGAGCTTAGCACAGATTCGGATCAGCCGATCAGTTTGGAAACAAAGGCCGGAATGCCGGTCTGGCGCCCGCGCTTCATGCGCTCAGCAGCCAGAATGGTGCGGACTTTTTCCAGGGCGTGTTCAAGCGTGTCGTTGACCACGACATAATCATATTCCGCCCAATGGCTGATTTCATTGCCGGCGCGGGCCATACGGGCGGCCACCACATCGTCGGCATCCTGGGCGCGGGCGCGCAGGCGGCGCTCCAGTTCGTCATGGCTGGGCGGCAGCACGAAGATGCTGACCAGATCGTCGCCCGCTTGCTGGCGGAGCTGCTGGGTGCCCTGCCAGTCAATATCGAACAGCACGTCGTGGCCCTTGGCCAGCGCCATCATCACTGGCTCCTTCGGGGTGCCGTAATGATTGTCGAACACGGTGGCGTGTTCCAGGAAAGCGCCGTGCTTGGCCATGTCATGAAACTGGTTGGCGGAGACGAAGAAATAATCCTGGCCTTCCACTTCGCCCTTGCGCGGTGCGCGGGTGGTTGCCGAAACGCTCATGGCGATGGCCGGGTCGGCGGCCAGCAACATGCGCGACAGCGTGGTTTTGCCGGCGCCCGACGGTGAAGAGAGCACCAGCATCAGGCCGCGGCGTGTCCCCAATTCCGGAAGCGAATTATTCGACATTCTGAGCCTGCTCGCGGAACTGGTCGATCACCGCTTTCAGCGCCAGCCCGGTGCGGGTAAGCGCGATGTCGGCGGATTTGGAACAGAGGGTATTGGCCTCACGATTGAATTCCTGGGCCAGGAAATCGAGCTTGCGGCCAACATTTTCGCCGCCGGCGAGGAGCGCGCGGGCATCCTGGACATGCGCGTGCATCCGATCGAGCTCTTCGCGGATATCGGCGCGCGAGGCCAGCAGGGCCGCTTCCTGGGCCAGCCGCTCTTCCGGGAGCGTTCCCGCCAGCATGTCGGAAATCTGGTCCTGTAGCTTTTTGCGCAAGGCAGCAGGCTGCGCGGCGGCCGTGTTGGCAGCTTCATTGGTCAACCGTTCAACGTCATTAATCTGAGCGGTGAGGAGCGCCTGCAGCTTGGCGCCTTCGTTTGCCCGCGCCTTGCACAATGCATCCAGGGCGTCGGCCAGGCTTTTGAGAATGGCGGCGTCGCGATCGGCGCGCTGCAAGGGATCAGCCAAGGCCTGCTCTTCCTGAACGATGACGCCCTTGAGCGCCAAAAGGCCGTCAATCCGGGCGGGTTCCAGGCCGGTTTCGGCCGCAATCTCGCGCGCTATTTTCACGGCGCTCGCCAATGCCGCCGGATCGACACGCAGGCCGCGCGCATTGTCCTGCTGCTCGACAGTGAGCGAGGTTTGCAGGCTGCCCCGGCGAAAACGTTCTGTTATCAGCACGCGCGCCGGCTGCTCCAGCGATTCGAATCCCGGCGGAGTCCGCAGCCTTATATCCAACCCGCGGCCATTGACGCTTTTGGCTTCCCAGCGCCAGCGCAGGCCTTCATGGCTGCCTTGGCTTTCCGCAAAGCCGGTCATGCTGAAAAAGGAATTGTTCTTCATCGGGCCAGCCTAACAGTCAGCATCACATCTGGCGATGGCGGGCGGGCGGTTTTGGCGGTGCGGCGATCACCGGCTCACCGCGCGCCTTGAGCCGCAGATAAACGCGATACGCCACGACATTCTTGTTGTGTTCGGCGATGGTGGCGGCGAAGGCATGGCCGCCCTGGCCCGTGGCGACGAAATACAGATCATCGCTTTGTTCGGGCGCCAGGACGGCGGCCAGCGAATCCTTGCCGGGATTGGCGATCGGCGCCGAGGGCAACCCATCAATGGCATAGGTGTTGTAGGGCGTGACGGCTGTGATCTCGCTGGCGCGGATCTCACGGCCCAGCGGATAGCCTTTGGTGATGCCGTAAATGATGGTGGGGTCCGATTGCAGGCGCATGCCCGTCTTCAGCCGGTTGATGAAGACCGCTGCGATGTGGCGGCGCTCCTCCGGCAGGGATGTTTCCTTTTCCACGATCGAGGCCATCACCACCGCCTGCGCCGGGGTCGTAAAGGGCAGCCCCGCAACGCGGCTTTGCCATTGCGCCTGAAGAAATTCGGTTTGCGCCTTCTTCATCCGTTCCAGCAGTTCGGCGCGGGTCGTGCCGCGGGTGAAGAGATAGGTTTCCGGCAACAACGTGCCTTCCGCCGGTTCGGGGCCAGCCTCGCCCGTCAGAACGGGGTCTGCCACCACCAGCTTGTAGATCATGTTGGAGGTAAGGCCCTCGGCGGCGGTGACCTTGTGCTGGATGGATTTTCCCGATGCCAGGATGCCCGCGATATCAGCCATGGAGGATTTCGCCGGCACGGCATATTCGCTGGCCTTCAACTTGTCGGCCATCCGGTGCAGACGCAAAGCAGCTTCAAATACCCAGGCGGACTTCAATAGGCCCGCGGACTGAAGTTCCTGGGAAATGACACGGACACGCGTACCCGGTTCGATCAGCACCACGCCCTGGTTTGCGTTGGGGCCGGGTTGCGTCCAGGCGGCGAAAATCCATTCTACCCCACCGGCGGCAATCAACCCCAGCACGGCCAGAATAATCAGAACCTTGCGCATTACACTTTGGAGAGAACGAGGCAGGCGTTGGTGCCGCCAAACCCGAAGCTGTTGGACATGGCGACATCCACCTTCTGCGCCCGCGCCTTGAGCGGCACCAGGTCCATGGCGGTGGTGACGTCGGGATTTTCCAGATTGAGGGTGGGCGGCACGATGCTGTCGCGCATGGCGAGCAGGCAGAAAATGGCTTCCACCGCCCCCGCCGCGCCCAGCAGATGGCCGATAGAGGATTTGGTCGAAGACATCGGCTTGCCCGGCGCGGCATTGCCGAGCAGGCGTTCCACCGCACCCAGCTCAAGGCCGTCGGCCATGGTCGAAGTACCGTGGGCGTTGATGTAATCGATGTCGGACGCCGCGAGGCCCGCCCGCTTGAGCGCCATCTGCATGGCGCGATAACCGCCATTGCCATCTTCGGACGGCGCGGTGATGTGATAGGCGTCGCCGGAAAGGCCATAGCCGGTCACTTCGCCATAAATTTTGGCGCCGCGCGCCTTGGCGTGTTCGAGTTCTTCCAGCACAACAACGCCGGCGCCCTCGCCCATCACAAAGCCGTCCCGGTCCTTGTCGTAAGGACGCGAGGCCTTGGTGGGATTGTCGTTATAACCGGTGGAAAGAGCGCGGCAGGCATTGAAGCCGGCAATGCCTAGACGGCAGACCGCCGATTCCGAGCCGCCCGCCACCATCACATCGGCATCATCAAACGTGATCAGCCGGGCGGCATCGCCGATGGCGTGCGCGCCGGTGGCGCAAGCCGTGACCACGGCGTGATTGGGACCCTTATAGCCATGCTCGATGGAGACATAGCCCGACACCAGGTTGATCAGTCGCCCCGGAATGAAAAAGGGCGACAGGCGCCGCGGACCTTTTTCATGCACCAGGATCGAAGCTTCCTCAATGCCGGTCAGGCCGCCGATACCCGAACCGATCAGGACGCCGGTGCGGCACCGTTCTTCTTCGGTGCCGGGCATCCAGCCGGAATCGCGCACCGCCTGTTTGGCGGCAGCCAGCCCATAGATGATGTAATCATCCATGCGCCGCTGTTCCTTGGCATCAACCCATTGGTCGGGATTGAAGGTGTCGTTCGAGCCATCACCCCGCGGCACCTGGCAGGCGATCTTCGTCGCCAGGTCTTCGGTCTTGAACTTGGTGATGGCGCTGGCGCCGGATTTCCCGGCAAGCAGCGCAGCCCAGGTCGGTTCAACCCCGCAAGCCAGCGGCGTGACCAGACCCAGACCCGTTACGACGACGCGGCGCATACGGCCGGTCAGGCGTTGGCTTTGTCGATGTATTTGACGGCGTCGCCTACGGTGACGATGGACTCCGCGGCGTCATCGGGAATTTCGATGCCGAATTCTTCTTCAAACGCCATCACCAGTTCGACGGTATCAAGGCTGTCGGCGCCCAGATCTTCGATGAAAGACGCATTGTCGGTGACCTTGTCCGGGTCGACGTTCAAATGCTCGACAACAATCTTCTTCACGCGCTCGGCGGTATCGCTCATGGACTTAAAAGCCTCTCTTAGATTTCTCGGCCGGCACTAGGGGAAAACGGCCGGGACCACAGTGGTGCCTTGTGGGTGGCCGGTTAGGTAACATAATCGCTTCCGGCTCGCTACAACGCGGTTAAGTATCTGATATTACTATTAAATCATGGAAATTCCGCCATTGATGTGGATGGTTTCGCCGGTCACATAGGCCGCCTCGTCCGAGGCCAGATAGGCCACAGCGGCGGCAATTTCGTTCGGCAGACCCATGCGGCCGGCGGGGATTCGCTGAGAAATGAGCTTCTTCTGGTCATCGGTCAGCACGTCGGTCATGGCGGTGGCGATGAAACCAGGCGCGATGGCGTTGACGGTGATGTTCCGGCTGGCGACCTCGGCCGCCAGGGACTTGCTCATGCCCACCAGGCCCGCCTTGGCGGCGGCGTAATTGCCCTGGCCGGGATTGCCGGTGGCGCCGACCACAGACGTGATCTGGATGATGCGGCCCCAGCGCTTTTTCATCATGCCGCGCAGCACGGCGCGCGACAGGCGGAAGGCGGCGGTGAGATTGACCGCCAGCACCTGATCCCATTCGTCATCCTTCATCCGCATGAAGAGATTGTCTTTGGTGATGCCGGCATTGTTGACCAGGATATCGATGGCGCCGCCGGCCGCGGTTTCCGCCGCCTTGGGCAAGGCTTCGATCGAAGCGATGTCGGAAAGATTGCAGGCGGCAGTATAGGCGCGGCTGCCCAGCTCTGCGGCGAGTTTCTCGAGGGCTTCCACCTTGGTGCCGGACAGCACCACAGTCGCACCCTGGCCATGCAGCGTCTTGGCGATGGCGCCGCCGATGCCGCCGGAGGCGCCAGTGATAAGGGCTGTCTTGCCGGTGAGATCAAACATCAGAGCACCTTCATGAAAGCTTCGATGTCGGCGGGGGTGTCGAGCGTGACGCTTTGCAATTCCTTGTCGATGCGCTTGACCATGCCGGTGAGTACCTTGTTGCCGCCGGCTTCCACCGTGGTGACGACGCCGAGCGATCTTAAAGCAGCCACGCTTTCGCGCCAACGCACCCGGGACGTTACTTGCTCCACCAACAGACGGCGGATTGTTTCGGGTTCGGCGGTTTCCTGAGCGGTGACATTGGCCAGCACCGGAACGGCGGGCGGGCGGATGGTGACGTTGGCCAGCGCCTCACGCATCGCATCGGCGGCGGGCTGCATCAAAGAGCAATGAAAGGGCGCGGAGACGGAAAGCGGGATGGCGCGCTTGACGCCTTTGGCTTTGGCGATGTCGGCGGCGCGGTCAATCGCCGCCTTGTGGCCGGAGAGAACGACCTGGCCGGGCGCATTGTCATTGGCGATGACGCAGACATCACCTTGCGCGGATTCTTTCGCCACCGCTTCGGCGGTTTCAATATCGGCGCCGATCAGGGCCGTCATGGCGCCCTCGCCCACCGGCACGGCGGATTGCATCGCGCGGCCACGGGCCTTGAGCAACCGCGCGGTATCAGCAAGCGTGAAAGCGCCCGCAGCGGCAAGCGCGGAATATTCGCCCAGCGAATGACCGGCGACCAGACGCGCATGTTTGGCGAAATCCAGCCCGGCTTCCTGCTTGAGCACGGCTATTACCGCGAGAGAGGCCGCCATGATGGCGGGCTGGGCATTTTCGGTGAGCGTGAGTTCGCTTTCCGGACCTTCCCACATCAGTTGGGAAAGCTTTTGGGACAGCGCGTCATCGACTTCTTCGAAGATACAGCGCGCAGGCGCAAAGGCATCGGCCAGGGCCTTGCCCATGCCGATCTCCTGGCTGCCTTGTCCGGGGAACAGGAATGCGCGAGTCATCTGGTGGCAGACAAATCAAGAGCGGGTTGCCAAGTCAAGGCGTGGCCGTTTTTGGAAAGAATGTGCGGCCAATAAAGATGACGCTGATGCTGGCAAGCACAAGAAACCCGGCCAATACTTGCAGACCAAAACTGTAGCTGCCGCTTTGCTGCTTGGCCCAGCCCATCAAGGTGGGACCGAAATAGCCGCCGAGATTGGAAAAGGAATTGAGCAGCGCCAAGCCGCCTGCCGCCGCCATGCCGCGCAGGATCGCGGTGGGCAACGTCCAGAACACCGCCAGCGCCGAATAGATTCCCATCGAGGCAAGACAGAAGGCCAGGACCAGCAACAGCGGGCTGGTGACAAAGGCAGCAGCGAGCAAGCCGAGCGCGCCCAACAGCGCGCTGCCCGCGACATGAAAGACGCGCTCGCCTTTTCTGTCGCTGGACAATCCCATCAGCACCATTGCCGCCATCGCCAGCACATACGGCAGCGCCACCAGCAGGCCGGTTTCCACATTGGTGAAGCCGAGCCCCTTGATCATCAGCGGCATCCACAGGCCGAGGCCGTATAGCGCGATAACGATGGAAAAATCCGGAATGATAAAAATCCAGATGCGCTTGTCGGTCAGCATTTCCCAGAAGCCGTGCAGTTCGCCTTTCGGTTCGGAAGCAAGGCGCGTCGCGATCAATTGCTTTTCTTCTGCTGTGAGCCAGGCCGCAGAAGCCGGACCATCCGGCAGCAGCCACAGAACGCCCAGGCCCAGCAGCACCGACGGAATGCCTTCCAGCACGAACAGCCATTGCCAGCCTTTGAGGGCGCCACCGGAGACATCCAACAGCAGGCCGGAGAGCGGCGCGCCGATCACACTGGCGGCCGGCACTGCCGCCAGGAACAGCGCGATAAAGCGGGCGCGGGTGCCTTGAGGAAACCAGTAGGTCATGTAGAGAATCATGCCGGGATAAAGCCCGGCTTCGGCGGCGCCCAGGAGAAAGCGCAGCACATAGAAAGAGAGCGGCCCCTGCACAAAGGCGCAGGCCATGGAGAGGATGCCCCAGCTCACCATGATGCGGCACATCCAGGCGCGGGCGCCCACCTTCTCCAGCATCAGGTTGGAGGGCACTTCGAAAAAGAAGTAGCCGAAGAAGAAGATTCCGGCGCCGAAGCCGTAGATTTGAGGGGTGAAGCCCAGATCCTGGTTCATGGTGATGGCGGCAAAGCCGACATTCACCCGGTCCAGGAAGCTGGCGACATACATCAGGCACATGACCGGGATCAGCCGCCAGGCGGCCTTGGCCAGCACCTTCTCCACCGGACCGCGCGCGGTTTGGACAAAAGCCATTGTTTTTATTGAATTATTTTCAAGCCCCGGCCGCATACTGCCCTTTTGTCTTGCTGGGGACCAGCCTTTGACCTATACGCGCGCCTTCAAACGGCTGCGGTCGTTGGGGGGTTCTTTGCGAACCTATGCCGGATGGCCGGTGTCCCAATGAGCCGAAGCGGTGACGGGTGTCCGCCCCGATCTGCTCCGCAGGCGAAAATAAGGACCGGACATGGCTCTTTATGAGCATCTTCTGATCGCGCGCCAGGACATCAGCGCGCAACAGGTGGACGCGCTGGCGACCCACCTCAAAACTATCGTCGAAGGCCAAGGCGGCAAAGTAGAAAAGCAGGAATATTGGGGCCTGCGTGGACTTGCCTATCGCATCAAGAAGAACCGCAAGGGCCATTACGTGCTCCTGAACATCAACGCGCCGTCGGCTGCGGTGGTGGAACTGGAGCGCCAGCTCAAGATCAATGAAGACGTGCTGCGCTATCTCACCGTGAAGGTGGATCAGTTCGACGTCTCGTCCAACAAGAACCGCCGTGACGACGCCAAGCCGGAAGGCGAAGTTGTCACCGAGGAGGCCGCAATATGAGTTTCGGTGGAAATCGTGACGGTGGCGGACGCGGCCGCGAAGGCGGCGGGCGTGAAGGTGGACGTGAAGGCGGCCGCGAAGGTGGACGTGAGGATGGCGCACGCCGTCCCTTCTTCCGCCGCAAGAAGACCGATCCTTTCTCCGGCGCCAATGCGCCAAAGATCGACTACAAGGATGTGAAGCTGCTGCAGCGTTACATCTCTGAGCGCGGCAAGATCGTGCCCAGCCGCATCACCGCGGTGTCCAACAAGAATCAGCGCACCCTGGCGAACGCGATCAAGCGCGCTCGCTTCATGGCGCTGCTTCCCTATGTCGTGAAGTAAGGGGGAGCCAATGCAAGTCATTCTGCTTGAACGGGTCGAGAAGCTTGGCCAGATGGGCGACGAAGTCCGGGTCAAGGACGGTTTTGCCCGCAATTTCCTGCTGCCCAAGAAAAAGGCCCTGCGCGCCACCAAGGCGAACAGGGAATATTTCGTGACTCAGAAGTCGCAGCTCGAAGCCCGCAACCTGGAGCGCAAGAAAGAAGCCGAAGCCATCGCCAAGAAGCTGGACGGCAAGTCGTTCACGCTGATCCGGCAGGCCGGCGACCGCGGCCAGCTTTATGGCTCGGTCACGCCCCGTGACGTCGCGGACGCGATGGAAAAGGGCGGCTTCAGCATTGACCGTCACCAGGTCAACATTTCGCTGGCGATCAAGGCCATCGGTTTGTTCACCCTGCCCGTCGTGCTGCATCCCGAAGTGAAGGTGAACATCACCATCAACGTCGCCCGTAGCGAGGACGAAGCCGAGCGCCAGGCGCGCGGTGAAAACGTGCTCGCCGAGCGCAACGAACAGGAAGAAGCCGCCATCGCGGCCGAAGAACTGTTCGAAGAAGGCGCCGGGCCGAAGGAAGGCGACGAGCCGACCGAAGAGGAACCGGCGGAAGCCTGAGTTTCTCAGCAACCTGCAATAGAAAAGGCCGGTCGAAAGACCGGCCTTTTTCTTTGAGCGAAAACCTGGAGGCTGGCCCGGCCGCTCGCCCAAGCTCGCGGCGTTCGTCACTTTCGCAGGTCCACTGGACCTGCTCACGCGCATATGCGCGCCGCTCCTCACCCCAGCGCGATCCGGGCCTTTTTTATGCCGCGCCCGATTGAACCGCGAATTGGTGGCGCGTCAGGCCGCCCGGCGGATCACCGAAAAACACTTCCACGCTTTTCAGCTTGCCGCCTTCGAAGGTCATGAGTTCGGCATTGCGGAAGCGGGCGTGCGGATGGGTGGGGTTGGGCAGGCGCATGGTGGCGTCATAGGCGACAAAGACGCGTTCGCCGTCCTGCATCACCGTCACAAAGTCGAATTTTTGGTGCAGGGGCTTTTCCGGCCAGCAGCGGCGAAAATAGGCGGCGCGGTCGATATGCTCATCGAACGGGCTGGTGAAGGTGAAATCCGCCGCCAGATGGCTTTCCATGAAAGCGCGGTCATGGCGTTCAAAGGCGCGGTAATAGTTCTTGGCCGTTTCGCGCAGATCTTGGGTCATTTTCAGGCCTCCAATGTTTTGCCCAACAGATCCATCAGCAAATTGGTGCCATGCTCCCGGCTGCCCTTATCGTCATAACCGTCAAGAAAAATGCCGTCTTCGCGCACCACCAGTTTGGTGCCGGCGCCATCCGCCTTGAATTCGATACAGGCCTGGGAGACGGAAATCTTCTTGCCGTCCAGATGCATCACATAGGAATAGACGATCCGTTCATTGGGAATGATGTCGCGATAGACGCAATCGAAGGCCGAAACCATGCCGTTGGGGTGGCGGCCGGACAGATGTTCATGCCCGCCTTCGCGAAAATCAAAAGCCTTTTTGAGCTTTTCCCAGCCGGGCAGTCCTCCGAACCATTTGTCCTTGGCCGCTTCGTCCGCGAAGGCGGCGAAGACCTTGGCGGACGACACCTTCCAGTTGCGGGTGATGGTGAAACTGCCGTGAACGGCGGAGCGTGAACTCATTTTTCTACTCCCAGATATTTTCCCAGCCGGTCGAGGCTCAGTTCCCACATCTGACGGCGCTCGCTGAGCCAGCGTTCGGCTTCGGACAGCATCTGGGGCACCACTTCACAGGTCCGCACCCGGCCCTGCTTGCGGCTTTTCACCAGGCCGGATTCTTCCAGCACCTTCAGATGCAGCATCACCGCCGGCAGCGACATGGGCTGATCCTTGGCCAGTTCGCTGACGCTGGCGGGGCCTTGCACCAGACGCTCGACCATGGCGCGGCGGGTGCGGTCGCCCAAGGCCTGGTAAGCACGGTCCATTTCCTGATAGTTAGGCATATACTTAAGTATTTTAAATGGGTCTGCCCTGTCAACGCTGCCGGTCAGATCCGTTATTATTGCAGGCGCGAAATGGCTATAATGGGCGCTGCCTTTGGGAGACCACCCATGTCCGTCCATAGCCAGAACCGACGCGTCACTGTTCCGGAAATCCGCGCGCATAAAAACGCCAAGCCGGTTGTCACCCTCACCTGCTACCACGCCCATACCGCGCGGCTGCTCGACAATTACGTGGACATCATGCTGGTCGGCGACAGTCTGGGCATGGTGATGCACGGGCTGGAGAACACGCTGGGTGTCACCCTTGAGATGATGATCACCCACGGCAAAGCCGTGATGCGCGGATCGAGCCGCGCGCTGGTCGTGGTGGACATGCCGTTCGGCAGCTATGAGGAAAGCCCTGCGGTGGCCTTCCGCAACGCGGCTCGCATTATCCAGGAAACCGGCGCCACTGCCGTGAAGCTGGAAGGCGGCAGCCGCATGGCGCAAACCATTCGCTACCTTACCGAACGCGGCGTGCCGGTGATGGGCCATATCGGTCTGACGCCGCAGATGGTTCATGTGACGGGCGGCTTTCGCACCACAGGGCGGACGGAAGCCGAATGGCCTGCGATTGAAGCCGATGCCAAGGCGGTGGCCGAAGCCGGCGCCTTCGCGGTGGTGCTGGAAGGCATGGCCGAGCCCCTGGCCGCCAAGATCACCCAGCAGATCGCCATCCCCACCATCGGCATCGGCGCGTCGGTGGCCTGTGACGGACAGGTGCTGGTGCTGGAGGACATGCTGGGTCTGAACCCTAACCCGCCCAAATTCGTGCGGGAATATGCCCATCTGGGCCCGGCGATCGAGGCGGCCGTGAAGGACTATGCCGCCGACGTCCGGGAGCGGCGTTTCCCCGGCGCGGAAAACGTCTATCCGATGAAGAAAGCTCAATAAAAGGCCTGAAAATCAGGCGACTAGCCGGGAAAACGTTGCGCCGGACAGGCCTGACGGGCTAATTAGCCTTGCCCCCGATATTCGGCATGAAGCCGGCCTGAAAGGAAAAAGGCGTGAGTGATATTTTCCGCGAGGTCGAGGAAGACGTTCGCAAAGAACGCCTCGAAAAACTCTGGAAGAGCTATGGCGAATACGTCATCGCGCTGATCGTGCTCGCGGTCCTGGGCGTTGGCGGCTATCAGATTTGGGAGCGCTATCAAGGCAGCCAGGCTGACAAGGCCTCGGCCGCGCTAACCGTGGCGCAGAAAATTGCTGACCCCAACCAGGCTGCGGCTGCCTATGACGCCCTGACCAAGGACGCCCCCAGCGGCTATGCCCAGGTGGCGCTGTTGAGCAAGGCCAACGCACTGGCCTCCGGCAACAAGACCAGCGAAGCCGTGGCGCTCTACAAGGACATCGCGGGCAAGGACAATGGGCCGATCGGTGCGGTGGCGCGGTTGCGTGCCGCCTGGATCCAGGCCGATACCGCTTCGCGGTCCGATCTGGAAAGCCTGCTGACGCCGATCAACAATGACAAAAGCGCCTGGAGACAGATGGCGCGCGAAGTGCTGGCCTATAGCGATTACAAGGCGGGCAAGACCCAGGCAGCGGCCATCCAGTTCGACGCTCTGGCCAATGATGCCGCTTCGCCCGATCCCTTGAAGGAACGGTCTCGCGCCTTCGCCGCCTTCCTGAAAGCCGGCGGCGCCGCCAATTTCGGCACCGTGCCGCCGCCCGCACCGGCGCCCATTCCCGGCACGCCGCCCGGCGCCAGCGCACCGTGAAGTCCATGAAACGGATCACCGCTGCCGCATTGCTGCTTGGGCTCGCGATTTCGCTCGCGGGCTGCGGTTCCACCATGAACACGGTCAGCAGCTGGTTCAGCGGCAGCAAGCGATCCACCCTGAAGGGCGCGCGCATTTCGCTGATGGGCACTGATGAAAGCATCCGGCCCGATGCCAGCATCGCCAGTACGCCAGTGGTGCTGCCCGCGCCGTACCGCAATCCGGAATGGAGCCAGCCGGGCGGTTTCCCGTCCAACGCCACCTATCATCTGGCTGCCCCCGGCCCCTTGCGGCAAATCTGGGACGCCAATGGCGGCAAGGGTTCGGATGCCGCGTCGCGCGTGACTGCTGCGCCGGTGATTGCCGGCGGCCGCGCCTATGTCATGGATTCGCAATCCCATGTTTTCGCCTTTGACACCCGCAACGGCGAACGCGTGTGGGACCGGGAATTGTCACCCAAAAACGGCACCGACTGGCCGACGATGTGGGGGCTTCTGGGCACGCCCAACACCATCGTGCCCACCAGCGGCGGCAGCGGCGGACTTGCCTATGACGCGGGCAAGCTGTTCGTCACCTCGGGCTGGGGCGTCGTCTATGCGCTGGACGCCAAGAACGGCAACCGGGTGTGGGACCATGATGTCGGCATTCCCATGGTCAATGCGCCGGTGGTGAGCGGTGGGCGGGTTTTCATTTCCACCCATGACAATCATTTCATGGCGCTGGCGGAAGCCGATGGCCGCCAGCTCTGGTCGCATCAGGGCATTCCCGAACCGGCCGGGATCATGTCATCCACCAGCGCCGCCGTGTCCGGCGAATTCGTGCTGGCGCCTTACACGTCGGGTGAGCTTTACGCGCTGCGGGTACAGAACGGCCAGGTCGCCTGGAGCGATGTGCTGTCCCAATCGGGCCAGGTCACGTCCCTCAGCGAGTTGGACGATATTGCCGGCCGTCCCGTGATTGACCGCGACATGGT
This sequence comes from Alphaproteobacteria bacterium, assembly GCA_947474565.1. Lineage (GTDB taxonomy): Bacteria > Pseudomonadota > Alphaproteobacteria > Micropepsales > Micropepsaceae > Rhizomicrobium. The sequence continues at coordinate 27,540 of CANJIS010000003.1, read as the reverse complement.
TTTTGCCATCAGCCATTCCGGCGTGATGGCGGGTATCAACCTTTCCACCGGCGACCGGGTGTGGTCGCGCGATGTCGGCGGCACCCAGACGCCGCTGGCAGCAGGTGACTATGTCTATGTCATCACCGATGACAGCCGCTTGCTTTGCCTGACCCGCAAGGAAGGCAAGGTTCGTTGGGTGCATCAATTGCCGAATTGGGAAGATGAAACCAATCTGGAAGACCCCATCACCTGGACCGGGCCGCTGCTGGTTTCCGACAAGCTGCTGGTGATGTCATCGGACGGCTATATGCAGGCGCTCTCGCCCTATAACGGTGATCTGCTGGGCCGGGTGAGCCTGGATGACGGCACCTCGGTGGCCCCGGTGGTGGCCGACGGCACCGTTTATATCTATACCAACGACGCCACGTTGCTGGCCCTGCGGTAGGCTTTCAGGCCTACCGCTTCGTACCTTGAGGCCGGATTCATCATGCCGCTTACAATTGCCATTGTCGGCCGGCCGAATGTCGGAAAATCCAGCATCTTCAATCGCCTGCTCGGGCGGCGGCTGGCGATTGTCCATGACACGCCGGGGGTCACCCGCGACCGCAGCATTGCGGAGGCGGTGTTCCATGGTCTGGAGCTTCGGGTCATCGACACCGCCGGTTTTGAAGGCAAGGGCGGCGACACAAGCCTCACGGGGCGCATGGTGGAACAGACGCTTACCGCCATCGCCGATGCCGAAGTGCTGCTGTTCATCACCGATGCCCGGGAAGGCCTGACAGACGCGGACAAGGAAATTGCCCGGGCCCTGCGCAAGACCGGAAAGAAAATCATCCTGGCCGCCAACAAATGCGAAGGCCGCACCGACCTGGGCGAAATGCATGGGCTGGGCTTTGGCGCGCCGATAGAATTGTCGGCGGAGCATGCGCTGGGCTTTATCGATCTGGCCGAAGTGCTGGCGCCGATTGCGCCGCATGCTTATGTCCCGGCGGACACTGGGGAAGAAGAAGAACCAGAAGAAAACACAGAAGAAAAAGAAGAAGAAGAGCGGGAAGAAGATTATACGGACCGGCCGCTGCGGCTGGCCTTGGTGGGACGACCCAATGTCGGCAAGTCTAGCCTGTTCAACCGGCTGTTGGGGGACGAACGCTCCATCGTCGGACCGGAAGCGGGCCTCACGCGCGATTCCATTGTCGCGCCCTGGAAGGCGGGCGAACGCGATATCCTGCTGCATGACACGGCGGGCCTGCGCAAAAAGGCGCGCGTGGCGGGAGAAGTGCTGGAAGGCATGTCGGTCTCCTCTACCCTGGAAGCGATCCGCTTTGCCGATTGCGTGATCGTGATGATCGACGCCACCCAGCCCTTCGAGAAACAGGACCTGACGATTGCCGATCTGATTGCGCGCGAAGGCCGCGCCGTGGTTTTCGCGGTCAACAAATGGGACATTCGAGAAGACTGCGGCGGCGCCATCGCGGAGCTGCGCGAGAAGCTGGACCGGTTGTTGCCGCAGGTTATTGGCGCGGCGATGGTGGCGGTATCGGCCAAGACCGGCCAGGGCGTGGACCGGCTGGTGCCGGCGGTGATCGCTGCCGACAAAGCCTGGAACAGCCGCGTTCCCACCGCGGCCTTGAACCGGTTTCTGGAAAGCGCCGTGTCACGCCACGCCCCTCCGGCCGTGAGCGGGCGGCGGATGAAGATCCGTTACATGACCCAGATCAAAAGCCGGCCGCCCACCTTCGCGCTGTTCGGCAGCCAGCTGGACGCCCTGCCCGAGGCCTATCAACGCTATCTGGTAAATGGCCTGCGTGAGGCTTTCGGGCTGAAAGGCACACCGATCCGGCTGGTGATGCGGGGCAACAGCCGCAATCCGTACGATCCGTAATTGGCGATCCGTAATTGGCGATCCGCAGGATTACTGGAAGTCGATCCGTTCGCCGTTTTTCTGGTTGGACGGTGACAGCAAATCCACGATCAGCGGCCCCAGCAATTCGGGGCGCTTGAGGGTGGCGGGATCCTCGCCCGGCATCGCCTTCCGGCGCATGGCGGTACGGATGGGGCCAGGATTGAGAAGATTGACCCTAATCTTGCCGCCTTCACATTCGGCGGCATAGGTCAGGCCCAGGGATTCCAGCGCCGCCTTGCTCATGGCGTAACCGCCCCAATAGGGCGTGTGCTTGCGCGCCATGCCCGAGGTCATCAACAGCACCCGTCCGGCATCGGAAAGGCGCAGCAACGGATCAAGCGAACGGATCAGCCGCCAATTGGCCGTGATGTTCACGTCAAGCAATTCGGCGAAATCCTTCGGCTCCAGATGGGTGAGCGGCGTAAGCGTGCCCAGCACACCGGCATTGCCGAAAAAGCCATCGAGCTTGCCCCAGCGTTCGAAAATGGAAGCGCCCAGCCGGTCGATGGCCGCGAAATCCTTAAGATTCAACGGCACCAGGGTCGCGGTGCCGCCTGCCTTCACAATGGCGTCGTCGGTTTCTTCCAGCCCGCCAACCGTACGCGCGATGCAGATGACGTGCGCCCCGGCCTCGCCCAGCGCGATGGCGGCGGCGCGGCCGATGCCGCGCGAAGCGCCGGTGACGAGAATGATTTTATCCTGAAGGGGCTTGGTCATGTTTGGCGGTGACGGCAAAATCAGGCGACGTCAGCGAGCAAAGACAGCTGGCGATCGCGGGCGCCGCCGGAAATATCGGTCAGCTCGATGGGATATTTGCCCGAGAAGCAGGCATCGCAGAACGCCGGAGCATTGGGGTCGCGCTTGGGCTTTTCCATGGCGCGATAAAGACCATCCATCGAAATGAAAGCCAGACTGTCGGCGCCGATAAAGGCGCGCATGCCTTCCACATCCATGCGGTGGGCAAGCAGATCGTCGGTGTTGGGCGTGTCCACGCCATAGAAGCAGGAGTGGGTGGTGGGCGGCGAGGCCACGCGGAAATGCACTTCCGCGGCGCCGGCATCGCGCACCATTTCCACGATTTTCTTGGAGGTGGTGCCGCGCACGATGGAGTCGTCCACCAGCACCACGCGCTTGCCTTTCAGCATAGCGCGATTGGGATTGTGCTTCAGGCGGACACCGAGATGGCGGATGCGGTCGGACGGCTCGATGAACGTGCGGCCGACATAATGATTGCGGATGATTCCCAGCTCGAAGGGAATGCCGGCGGCTTCGGCAAAGCCCAACGCGGCAGGGACGCCGGAATCCGGCACCGGGATCACCATATCGGCGGAGGTGGGGGCTTCATGGGCCAGGACTTCGCCGATGCGCTTGCGCGCTTCATAGACATTGCGGCCCTCGAGCGTCGAATCGGGGCGCGCGAAATAGATATATTCGAAGACGCAGAAACGGTGCGGCTGTGGCTTGAAGGGAAAGTGACTTTCGATCCCATTCTTGTCGATCACGATCATTTCGCCCGGCTTGATGTCGCGGACGAATTCCGCGCTGATGATATCAAGCGCGCAGCTTTCCGACGCCAGGATGGGCGCGCCTTCCAGCATGCCCAGCACCAGTGGACGCACGCCATGAGGATCGCGGACCCCGATCAGCTTCTTGGAGGTGAGCGCGACCAGCGAATAAGCGCCTTCGACCTGACGCAGCGCGTCGATCAGCTTGTCGACGATGCGTACACAGGAGGAGCGCGCCGCCAGATGGACGATGGTTTCGGTGTCGGAGGTGGACTGGAAGATCGCGCCTTCCGCCACCAGCGCAGTGCGCAGCGTGTGGGCGTTGGTGAGATTGCCGTTATGGGCGATAGCAAGTCCGCCGCCCGCCAGATCGGCGAAAATCGGCTGGATGTTGCGAGCATCGGAACCACCGGCGGTGGAATAGCGGACATGGCCGACGGCGAATTCGCCCTTCAAATTCTTGGCGGCGTCAGACTTGCGGCCGAAAGCGTCGCCCACCAGCCCGGCATGACGCTCGGCGATGAAATGGCCCTTGTCGAAGGTAACGATGCCGGCCGCTTCCTGGCCGCGATGCTGAAGTGCGTGCAGGCCCAGGACCGCGAGCGCCCCGGCATCAGGATGGCCAAAAATGCCAAACACACCGCATTCTTCGTGCAGCGTGTCAGCGTCCAGATTGTCGAGAGAAAAAAGGTCTTTTTGCTCGTGAGAGCCGATCATGGCCTGCCGCTTCCGCCTGACGTCTCGAAAAGCCTATCTAGCGCGCGGCGGTCGGTGGCGCCATAGGTTTTTTCGGGCTTTTTGGCGGAAACGTGGCGGTCAGAAGCCGCAGCGTCTGCATCCTGTTGACGGATCAATTCACCCAGGCTGTCTTTATGACGGCTGGTCTCAGGTGTTATGTATTCGCGGGGGGTCTGGCTGGGCACCGCGGACAGCAGGGCCAGCGCCGTCGTCTGCATGATGGGATAGGTACGGGCCTCGGTGAGCCAGCGCGGTTGATCTCTGGGCGGCTCAAACTTGGTAAAGGCGATATAGCAAAGGCCCACCACCACCATTCCACGAACCACGCCGAACGCGATTCCCAGAAAGCGGTCGAGCGGACCGATGGGCGAATTTTTGACGGTCTGTGAAAAACGATGGGTCATGAAAGAAAGCGGGATGAACACCACCAGGAAGACGCCGGCATAAGCGGCCACTTCAGCCAGCCAGTATGTGGCGATCATGGTGCGGGTGACGGGAACGAGCCAGGGACCGAAATAGAGGGTCGCGAAAGCGGCCGCCGCCCAGGCGAAGATGGTGAGCGTCTCACTCGTGAAGCCGCGATAGGCGGCATAGCCAGCGGAGACGATGATCGCCGCCACCACCAGGAAGTCCACGAAGGTGAAGTACAGGTTCATTGATTCGATTCTACCATACCTCTCTTCTTCGCGCGCCCGGTTCCGGCGAAGATCAGAAGATCAGCCACGGTGTTTACTTCCGTTAATTTCAGGCCTGCGCCGTCGGCCTTGGTTCCCTTGGGGATATAGGCCGACTTAAAACCCAGCTTGGCCGCCTCTTTCAGGCGAAGTTCGGCCTGGGGCACGGGACGGGTATCGCCCGAAAGGGATATCTCGCCAAAAAATACAGTCTCCCTGGGCAGAGGTTCACCGCCAAAAGAAGAGATTAACGCCGCCGCCGCAGCCAGGTCGGCGGCCGGTTCCCCGATTTTCATGCCGCCGGCCACGTTGAGATAGACATCGGAGCTGCCGATTCCCACGCCGGCGCGGGCATCCAGCACCGCCATGATCATGGCCAAGCGGCCGGTATCCCAGCCCACCACCGCACGGCGTGGCGTGCCGAAGCTGGAGGCCGCCACCAGCGCCTGAATCTCACACAGCAAGGGCCTGGTGCCTTCCAGACCTGCGAACACTGCTGTGCCGGGCGCGACGCTGTCACGGTCACCGAGGAAAAGCGCCGAGGGATTGGCGACCTGGGAAAGACCGGTGCCGGTCATTTCGAATACGCCGATCTCATCCGTGGGGCCAAAACGATTCTTCACCGCGCGCAGTACCCGGAAATGATGACCGCGCTCACCTTCAAAATAGAGCACCGCGTCCACCAGATGCTCCACCGCCTTGGGGCCGGCGATCTGGCCGTCCTTGGTGACATGGCCGACCAGAAGCAGCGCCGCGCCGGAGGCCTTGGCGTAGCGCACCAGATCAAAGCTGGCGGTGCGGACCTGGGCAATGGTGCCGGGGGCGGCATCCAAAGCCCCGGTCCATAAGGTCTGGATAGAATCCACCGCGATGATGCCGGGAGCCCTGCCGGCCTCAAGCGTGGCGAGAATGTCTTCGACATTGGTGGCAGCACCCAGCATCAGCGGCGCGTCGGACAGACCCATGCGGGCGGCGCGCATCCGCACCTGCGCCATGGCTTCTTCGCCGGAGATGTAGATGGCGTGGCCGCCCTGTTTCACATACTCGCCCAGGGCCTGAAGAATGATGGTGGATTTGCCGATGCCGGGATCGCCGCCGATCAACAGCGCGGAGCCTGGCACCAGGCCGCCGCCGGTGACGCGGTCGAACTCGGCGATGCCGGTGACACGGCGGGGCGGCGGGGCGTCCAGGGATTTGAGATCCTCGAGCGCAAATTTGCGGCCTTTGCTGCGGCGCGCCGCACCAGACCCCAGCGGCGGCGCCGCGCCTTCTTCGGTAATGGTGTTCCAGCCATCGCAGGTTTCGCATTTTCCCGACCATTTGGGCGTAACCGCGCCACAGGTCTGGCAGGCGAAGGTGGGGGATGATTTGGCCATGATGGCAAATGAGTACAAAAAGAGAACAGAATTAGCAAGCCCTGTGCAGGCTAGGCTTTCACGGCCATTTTGATCGGGCCCTCAGCCCGGCCATGGATGAACTGGTCCACATAGTCATTGCCGCTCTGGTTGATCTGGCTGGTGGGGCCGTCCCAGATGATCTTGCCGCCATAGAGCATGGCGATGCGGTCGGAAATCTTGCGCGAGCTGACCATGTCATGGGTGATGGACAGCGCGGTGGCGCCGACATCGCGCACCGTGGAGACGATCAGGTCGTTGATCACGTCCGCCATGATCGGGTCGAGGCCGGTGGTGGGTTCGTCAAAGAAAATGATTTCCGGATCGGCGGCGATGGCGCGGGCCAGGCCGACGCGCTTTTGCATGCCGCCGGACAATTCGGCGGGCGAGAGATACGCCACATCGGAGCCCAGCCCGACCTTGGCCAATTTCTGGATGGCGATATCCTTGGCCTGGTTGCGGTTCATGCCCCTGCCCTGGATCAGACCGAAGGCGACATTTTCCCAAACCGTGAGCGAGTCGAACAAGGCGGCGCCCTGAAACAGCATGCCGAACTTGCGCATCACCGCATCACGGGCCGCGCCGCGAAGGTGGGTCACATCCACGCCGTCGATCAGGATGGTGCCTTCATCGGGCGTGATGATGCCCAGAATGCATTTGATAGTGACCGATTTGCCGGTGCCGGAGCCGCCGATGATGACGGTGGAGGATTGCTTGTCGATTTTCAGATTGATGCCGTCCAGCACCTGCTTCTTGCCAAAGCGCTTCTTCACACCGATCAGTTCAATTTTTGCCACCGTCATGGGTCAAGTCTCATGCGGTGTGGAACAGAAGGGCCGTGAGCGCAAAGTCGGCGGCAAGGATGAGAATGCAGGACGACACCACCGCGCTGGTGGTCGCCGCGCCCACGCCCTGAGCGCCGCCCTTGGAATTGAAGCCGTGATAGCAGCCCATCAGGGCAACGATGAAACCAAACACCGACGCCTTGATCAGACCGGACATGATGTCCTGGCGGGTGGCGAAATCCACCGTGTTCTTGAGATAGATGGAGCCGGTGAAACCCAGATTTTGTGTGGCGACCAGATAACCGCCGAACACGCCGATGGAGTCGCCGATCGCGGTCAGAATGGGCATCGAAACCACCGCCGCGATCAAGCGCGGCACCACCAGATATTTGATGGGATTGGTGGCCAGGGTGGTGAGCGCATCGATCTGCTCGGTCACCTTCATGGTGCCGATTTCCGCGGCAATGGCGGCGGCGACGCGGCCCGCCACCATCAGGCCGGCGATCACGGGACCCAATTCACGGGTGATGCCCAGAACCACGATCTGCGGCACGATGGCTTCGGCGCCATAGCGGTTGCCGCCCAGATAAATCTGCAGCGCCAAGACCGCACCAGTAGACAGCGCGGTGAGCCCGACCACCGGCAGCGAGAAATAGCCGATGCGCAGAATCTGGACCGCAATCAGCCGGCCATAAATCGGCGGGCTGACGATGCTTGTCACCGAGCGGATGGTGAAATCGGCGATCCGGCCCAGAGAGGCCAGCAGCGCCAGTACCGCACGCCCGATCCCAGCCACAATGTTCATTGGGCGGCATCCGTGTAGCGGCGCGGCACGCGGGACGAGAGCCGGGTGAGAATTTCATATTCGTTGGTACCGGCGGCCTCGGCGACATCGGCCAGGGTAACGGTATCGCCCATCAGCTCGGCTTCATCGCCGGGCTGGGGCAGCGTCTTCAAGTCGGTGACATCGAGCGTGATGAGGTCCATGGAAATACGGCCCACCACCGGCACGCGTGCACCATTGATCGCCGCCATGCCACGGTTGGACGCCGCGCGCAGCATTCCGTCGGCATATCCGAGCGCGACGGTGGCGATCATGGTTGGCCTTTTTGCGTGGAACGTGGCTGCGTAACCAACGCTGTCCCCCTTGTCAATTCGGCGGACTTGCAGCACCCGGCCGGTCAAAATCGCAACGTTTTTCATGGGGTTTTTGTGGCCCTTCGGTCCGGCGCCATAAAGCCCGATACCGGGGCGCACCATATCGAAATGATAATCCTTGCCCAGATGGATGCCGCTGGATGCAGCCAGGCTGGCGCGCGTTGGCGGCAGCATGGCGAGGCTGCTGCGAAAGCGTTCCAGCTGGCGGCGGTTCATCGCCGCGTCCGGTCCCAGATCGTCGGCGCAAGCCAGATGGCTCATCAGCAGCACCAGATTGATGCCGCCCAGACGCGTTTTCCATTCCGCCGCCAGGGTGGCGAGTTCATCGGGTGGCAAACCCAGCCGGTTCATGCCGGTGTCGATATGGATAGCGGCATCGTGTTTGCCGCCCGCCGCGCTCCAGGCCGCGATCTGGGACAGCGAGCTCAGCACCGGCGTCAGGCGATGGGCGATCAGGCTGGGCACGGCATCGGGCGGCGCGCCATCCAGCACATAGATGCGCGCCTGCGGCAGAAGCGGGCGCAAAGCGATGCCTTCCGACAGCCGGGCGACAAAGAATGTATCGGCGCCCGCGCCGCCCAGCGCCGGGGCAATCATCTTCAATCCCAGACCATAGCCATCGGCCTTCACCACCGCGGCGGTGGCGGCGGCGCCGGCCAGGCGCTGGAAGAAACGATAATTCTGCGCGATGGCGCCGAGGCGCACGGTGAGACTTGCAGGTTCGAAGTGGCCGGGTTCGAAATCCGTCATGTCATTGGCGGCCCGGCACGCCGTTGAACATATCGGCCAGGCAGGGCGTGTTGACCATGATCGGGCAATTGGAGCCGCCCTGCTGGGTCTGGCGCCGCAAGGCGTCGGCGCCGCTAAGTTGCAGACCGCCGGAGGGGGCTGGTTGTATCTGCGCACCCGGATTGAGCACGATCATGCCGTTGGGCAATTCCAGGCCCTGCCAGGGCTGGTGCTGGCAGCGCGCCTGTTGCCGGGGATCGAGATATTCGAAAATGCCGGCGCTGCAAGCCAGGTACCGGCCAATGCCTTGCAGCACATCGCCATCCGTGAGCGCGGACGGCACCACTTCGATCACCGGTGTCTTGGGTGGGATGACGGTGAGCGGCTTGGCGCTGACATCGCGTTCCTGGTTGGGCTCGGGTGGCGCAAGATTGAGCGGCACGGCGCGGTTGCGGCGTATCAGCGAGAGGTCGAAAATCTGTTCGACCGTGCTGCTGGGCCTGCCGGGCCTGACGCGCGCCTGCTGCAGCGAGATCACCAACCCCAAAAACATCATCAGGTGGATCAAACCCACCACGGCCCAGGCGAAACCGTCGCGCGCCACAAGGCGGCGGCGTTCCGCGTCGCTGAGCCGGCGCCTGGTCCGGAAGCCGGGATAGGCCAGAATGTCGTCCGTTACCAAGGCGATTGGTTCCGAGGGGGATCACTGGCCATCATAACCGCCCTGCCCCGCCGGTAAACCGGCAGGCCTGACAAGTTGTTCATTTTAGACGATTTTCAGCGAAAAAGCAGCGGTGGAAAGCGCAGAACTAGCCTTCGGCCACCAGATTGCTGAAGCGGGTGAAGCGGTCGTCGAAATACAGGTCGATCTTGTTGGTGGCGCCATGGCGGTGCTTTTCCACCAGCACTTCGGCCCGGCGGTGGGCACGCTCGCACTTCTCAAGCCATTTGGCATGATCGGGCGTGGAGGGATCGGGTTCGCGGGACTTGAGATAATATTCTTCGCGATACACGAACATCACCACGTCGGCGTCCTGTTCGATGGAGCCGGATTCGCGCAAGTCCGACAGGATGGGGCGCTTGTCGTCGCGGGCGTCCACGCCACGCGAGAGCTGCGACAGGGCAAGGACCGGCACGTTCAATTCCTTGGCCAGGGTTTTGAGACCCTTGGTGACTTCGGTGATTTCCTGCACCCGGTTCTCTGCACGGCGGCTGGGCTCAACCAATTGCAGATAGTCGATGATGATCAGGCCGACGCCCTTTTCCCGCTTCAGGCGGCGGGCACGGGCCGCGATTTGGGCGATGGAGATGCCGCCGGTGTCGTCGATATAGAGCGGCAGAGTGGAAAGCTCCTGCATGGTGAGAACGAATTTCTCCCATTCCTGTTCGGAGAAACGGCCGTTGCGGATTTTCCACATTTCGATTTCGGTCTGCTCGGCCAGAATACGAGCGGACAATTGCTGCGCCGCCATTTCCAGCGAGAAGAACAGCACCGGTGCGCCGCGCGGCATTTCCGCGCCCGCCGCAATGTCCCGCATGTAAGCTTGCGCCGCGTGAAAGGCCATGTTGGTGCCCAACGCGGTTTTGCCCATGCCGGGACGGCCGGCGAGGATCAGAAGGTCAGAGGGTTGCAGACCGCCCAGAAGATTGTCGACATCGGTGAAACCGGAGGTGACGCCGGAAATGCGGCCACCGCGCTTTTGCGCCGCTTCCGCCGATTCCACTGCACGGCGCAGGGATTCATGGAAATCGATGGGGCCTTCGCCATAACGGGCGGTTTCGCTGACCGCATAGAGCGCTTTTTCAGCTTCCTGGATTTGTATCGCCGGGCCCTTTTCGGTGGGCGCCTCATAAGCGGTGTTGACGATATCCTCGCCGATGCGGATCAGGGTCCGACGTACCGCCAGATCATGCAGAATGCGGGCGTAATCGCGCACATTGGGCATGGCGGGCGCCGCCGAGGCCAGGCCCGACAGATAGGCGACACCGCCAACTTCGATCAGGCCGGGATCGGCCTTCATGGCGGCATTCAAGGTGAGCGGGGTGAGGACAAAACTGCCGCGCTCGAACGCCTGCGCCATGGCTTCGAACAGGCGCGCATGCAGGGGATCGTAGAAATGGTCGGGCTTGAGCAGCGCGCCGACCCGTTCCAGCGATTGATTGTCCACCAGGATCGAACCAAGCAGGGCCTGCTCGATGTCGATGTCGTAGGGGACGTGGCGATAGGCGTCTTGTTCCATAATCTTCTCAAAGCCGCCTTGAAATCCGCGCGCAACCGCGGCGCGGGGCGGGCAATCAAGCGAGTGCGCGGGTCCGGAACAAGCTGTTTAAGCGGTCATCAACAGCCAAAACCGGACGGACGGTGGCGGCCCACTGGGCGAGTCTAGGACTGGTAGCCCGGCGCTGATTGATCACAACGGGTGCACGGGGCGACGCGGTCCCTGTGGATCAATGCAACGCTTCAATAATAGTCATCGCCGCGGCTGGGTTGCGCGCTTTGGCGCCGCTGATGACGAACATAAAGACATGGCGCTTCTTTTTCGGCGCGGGCTTGGCCAGTAGTTTGAGCTTGGGACTTTCGCCGGCCTCCCACTGATGGGCGCGCTCGGCCCATTTTCCCAGCACGGGTTTTGAGTAGCCCAGTTTTTCCTTTTCCGCCGTGCCCATGAGACGGGCATAGACGAAGTCTGCCGTCACATCCGGGATGGTGGGAAATTCGCTGTCGGCCGCGAAAATGATGGCCACGCCATGGTTGCGGCAAAGCGTGACGAACTCGGCGTTGGCGAAGCTGTCATGGCGCACTTCCACCGCATGGCGCAGCGGGACGCCGTCATGGCGTTTGGGCAGGAGCGTGAGGAAAGCTTCGAAATCGGCCGGATCGAATTTCTTGGTCGCCATGAATTGCCAATTGAGGGGACCGAGTTTCTTTTTCAGGCGGGTGATGCCGCTTTCCAGGAATTTTTCGATGGAGGACCCGGCTTCCGCCAAGACCCGCCGGTTGGTGGCGAACCGCGGCCCCTTCAGGGTGAAGACAAAATCGTCTGGCGTTTCGTCATGCCAGCGGGCGAAACTTTCCGGCTTCTGCGAACCGTAATAGGTACCATTGACCTCGATGGCGGTGAGCTGGCGGCTGGCATATTCCAGCTCTTTCTTCTGGCTGAGGCCTTTCGGGTAGAAATTGTCCCGCCACTCGTCAAAGACCCACCCGCCGACGCCGATGTAAATACTCATGCGAAAGCCTTTGCGTAATCGTCCGGCTTGAACCCGACCAGGAGCCTGGCGCCTTTCTCGATTACCGGCCGCTTGATCATGGACGGCTGCGCCAGCATCAGGGCGATGGCCTTCTTTTCGGTGATGCCTTCTTTGTCCTGATCCGGCAGCTTTTTGAAGGTGATGCCTGCGCGATTGAGGATGATTTCCCAGCCCTGGGCCTTCACCCATTTTTCCAGCCGGGCGCGGTCAATGCCTTCCTTCTTATAATCATGGAAGCTGTATGCGACCTTGTGCTTGTCCAGCCAGGTGAAGGCCTTTTTCATCGTGTCGCAATTCTTGATGCCGTAAATGACTGTCACAGTGAAACCTCGATATGATCCGGCGGCAGGCCGGATTGGTGGCGGGCAAGCATCGCCGCATAGCCGGCTTCCAGATGCCGCGCGATCAGTTTTCCGTTAAACAAAGGCATGGTTGTTTTGTTGCTGTCCAGTTTTTTGCGGAGGGCGGACAGCTTTTCCGGATTTCGCGCCAGATCTATCGCCAGCGCTTCATAGTCCGCCGTGGAATTGGTGATGAGCTCCGGCAGGCCGATGGCGCCCAACAAGCTTGCCGCGACCCTGCCGGCAAAGGCGCGGCCGGTGCGGGTCAATACCGGCAGCCCGGCCCACAGCGCATCGCTGGCGGTGGTGTGGGCGTTATAGGGCCAGGTATCGAGGAACAGATTGGCCAGGCGATGCCGCGCCAGATGCTCATCCAGCAGCACACGCCCGGCAAAAATCAGGCGGGCGGGTTCAATACCCGCAGCGGCCGCGTGTTTGCGCAGATTGGAGGCGGCGATGGCATTGTCTTCCAGCAGCCACAACACACTGCCCTCCACCGCCTTCAGAATGTGCATCCAGCTTTCGAAGGTCTCAGGCAGGATTTTGTAATTGTTGTTAAAGCTGCAGAAGACAAAACCCGATTCAGGCAGCCCCGCTTCCTGGCGGGTTACGGCTTTGGCGGAAATCCGGCGGCCGGAATCATTGGCCTGGTAGCTGTGCGGCAGGCGCAGGATTTTTTCGCGGTAATCGCTTTCGCTGCCGGGCGGGATCACGATTTTATCCGCGATCACATAATCCATGTAAGGCGCGCCCATGGTCCCGGGATAGCCGATATACTGCGCCTGGACCGGGGCGGCGCGAACAGCGAAGATGCCGGGCCGGGAATGCTGCGTATGGCCCTTTAAGTCTACCGCAACATCGATGCCGAGACCGCGGGACAGCTTGGCGATTTCGCCATCGCTGACGCCCCGAACGTCCATGAACTTGTCGAAGGCGGGAAAGAGGCGCTGGCGCATATCGCCCTGATCGTCGGGGCCGAAGGAGAAGCCGGTGAGTTCAAACCGGCTGCGGTCATGCGCTTCCAGCGCCTCGGCGATCAGGTAAGCGGTGGCGTGGTTATGGAAATCGGCGGAGTAATAACCGATGCGGATTTTTTCGCCCGCACTACGCCTGGGGATCGCGCCCAGCGCATTGTTCTCAGGGCATTTGGCATCGGTGTAAATCTGCGCCGCCATCTGGTGCAGCGCCGGATCATCGATCATGGCCAGCAAGGGGAACGGCGTCGTCATGCGCCTGCCTTCGCGGATGCCGGCGGCGCAACTGGCAAACCCGTCTTCCAGCCCATCCCAGTCACAGATCATCATTCTGGTTTCCAGAAGATAGCCGGACAGGAATTCGTAGCCGGGCTTCAGCTTGAGAGCCTGCGCATAACTCGCCGCCGCCTCGTCGATTCGTTTCAGGTCACGCAAGACCGGGGCGCGATTGACATAGGCATCGGCATAATCCGGCTGGATCGCAATTGCCTGATCGAAACAGACCAGCGCATCTTCCAGCCGCCGTGTATCGCGGAACACCACGCCGCGATTGTTCCAGGCGTCGGCATAGTTCGGCTCCAGCGCAATCGCCTTGTCATAAGATGCCAGCGCATCGTCGTGCCGCTTGAGATCCTGCAGCAAGGCGCCGCGATTGCTCCACACCGCGGCGAAATCGGGCTTGAGCGCCAGGGCGCGGTCGTAACTGGCCATCGCCTCATCAACGCGCTTGAGATCGCGCAGCAGGGCGCCGCGATTGTTCCAGGCTTCGACAAAACCGGGATCGAGCGCCACAGCCTTGTCATAACTGGCCAGCGCATCGTCCAGCCGGAGCAAATCCTGTAGCGCAGCGGCGCGGTTGTTGAAGGCGTCAGGGTAATTGGGCTTCAGCGCGATAGCCTTGTCGTAGCTGGCCAGCGCCTCTTGCGCCCGGCCCAGGCCTTTCAACGCCAACCCTATATTCAGATGCGGCGCGGGATGAGCGGGATTGATGGCGATGGCGCGCTGAATCAGCTCCACCGCCTGGCTGTTTTGTCCGGCCTGGAAAAAGATCACGCCCAAAAGATGCAAGGCATCGAAATGGTTCGGTTGCGCCTGCAGAATCTGCTTATAGAGCGCGGCGGCTTCCTGGAGCCGTCCAGCCTGGTGCTGCGCCACCGCCTGTTGAAGCATGTTGGTCATGGGTGGATGCTAATGCAGGAGCAATCTGCCGCAAAGGCGGCGGATCAGTCCCGCGATTCCAGCTTCCGGGCAAGCTGATCCAGAACCGTGCCCCAGCCCTCCTGAAATCCCATATCGCTGTGAGTCTTGCGGTCCGCTTCATTCCGGTGCAGCACCCGGGCGGAATATTCCGTGCCCCCGGCGTGGTCGCGCAAGGTGATGATCGCCGTCATCGGCACGGGATAGAAATCTTCCGCCGGCCGCCAGCCGCCGGTCAGGGCGTTGGTGAAAACAATCCGCTCCAAGGCATCCGCCGCCAGGAAACAGGCGTTCATGTGGGGCGTGTAGGTGGCGCCATCTTCACTCATCTGAGTCACGAAAGCGCCGCCGGGACGCAAATCCATGTCCACCACCCGGCATTTCAACGGTTCGGGAATCCACCACTGTTCAAAGTTCCCAGGATTGGCCCAGGCGTTCCAGACAGAGGCGCGGGGCACCTTGATGATGCGCGATATGGTCCGGTCATTGCCGTTCATTGGTCTTTCTTTCCGCTGGTAACGAACCGTTCCAGCCGGTCGGTGCGCGCTTCCCACAAGGCGCGCTGCGCCGACAACCAGGAATCCGCTTCAGCAAAAGCTTTCTTTTCGATGGCGCAGGTTCGTACCCGGCCCTCCTTGCGGGTGCGAACCCAGCCGCTCTCTTCCAGCAGCCGGATATGTTTCAGGAAGGACGGCAGGGCCATATCGAAAGGCTGCGCCAGGTTGGTAATACTGGCGGGTCCCTTGCTCAATTGCCGAAGCACGGCCCGGCGGGTGGGATCGGAAAGAGCCTGAAAAAGACCGTCCAGACGGGCTCGATAGTGTTCCATAAGGCTAAGTATCACACCCGAATACTTAGTGCAATGGCTAACTGAATACTGCGTCCTTGGTGTAAAATCCCCGGTGATGAAATCACTGCTCCTCTCCCGGCGCGGATTTACCGCGGGCGTCCTGGCATTGCCGTTTGCCCGGCCTGCTTTCGGCCAGAGCGCGGATGCAGTACGCCGCGCGGCGCGGGGGTTGCGCCAGCTTCATTCCATCCTGGTGAGCCACGGCGATGATGTGGTGCTGGCGGAGGCTGTGCGCGGCGGCGGGCTCGACCGGCCAGCCAATATCAAATCCGGCTCCAAGAGCATTGTCGCCCTACTGCTGGGCAGCGCCATCGCGCGCGGCGAGATCAAGCTGGACGCGCGCCTGGGCGATGTTGCGCCGAAGCTGATCCCGGCCAACGCCGCACCGGGCGTGGGCGCCATCACCATGGAAGATTTGGTCACCTTGCGTGCGGGCCTCGACGCTACATCGGGCCGCAATTATGGCGCCTGGGTGCAATCGCCCAACTGGGTCAGTTATGTGCTGCGGCGGCCCATGATCGACAGGCCGGGCGGGCGGATGATTTATTCCACCGGCAGCACGCATGTTCTGGGGGCGGCGCTGGCCACCGTGACAGGCAAAAGTCTTTTGGCGCGGGAACGGCTGGGCGGGCCGTTGAAGATCGATGTGCCGCCCTGGACGCGCGACCCGCAGGGTTTTTATTTCGGCGGCAATGAAATGGGATTGACGTCCCGCGCCTGCTGAAAACCGCGGTGATGCTGCGCGACAAGGGCCGCTTCGGCGGACGACAGGTGATACCGGCGAACTGGATCGAAGCATCGCTGACGCCGCGTACCCGCTCGCCCTTCTCCGGTCTCGCCTATGGCTATGGCTGGTTTCTCAGCGACACGGGCTGGGCGCTGGCGCGCGGTTATGGCGGCCAGATCATTGCGGCGCATCTGCAGAAGAATTTGGCGGTGGCGATCACCTCGGACCCCAACCAGCCGGCGCGCTCGGAAGGCTATTTCAGCGATCTGATGGCGTTGCTGGAAGGGCCGGTGGCGGCATTGGGCTAGCCGCTCGCCTGCGCCTCGCCCAAGCTCGGCGCGTTGCTCACGGATGAAGGCCCGGGGCTTCGTGGCCGGTGCGGGCGACATATTCGGTGTAGCCGCCGCCATATTGATGGATGCCGTCGGGCGCCAGTTCCAGCACGCGGTTGGACAACGCCGCCAGAAAGTGGCGGTCATGCGAAACAAACAGCATGGTGCCTTCGAATTCCGCCAGGGAAGCGACCAGCATTTCCTTGGTCGCCATATCCAGATGGTTGGTGGGCTCATCCAGCACCAGGAAATTCGGCGGGTCGTACAACATTTTGGCCATGACCAGGCGCGCCTTTTCGCCGCCGGACAACACGCGGCAGCTTTTCTCGATATCGTCGCCGGAGAAGCCGAAGCAGCCGGCCAAGGTGCGCAGCGGGCCCTGCCCGGCTTGCGGGAATGATTTGTCCAGGGACTCGAAAACCGTGTCGTCGCCGTCCAGCAAATCCATGGAGTGCTGGGCGAAATAGCCCATCTTCACAGCGCTGCCGACGACCACCTTGCCCTGATCTGGCTCGGTCGCGCCCGCCACCAGTTTCAGGAGCGTGGATTTACCGGCACCGTTGGCGCCCAGGATGCACCAGCGTTCCTTGCGGCGGACCTGAAAATCGAGCCCGGCATAGATGGTCTGGCTGCCATACGCCTTGTGAACATTCTTGAAGCCGGCCACATCATCGCCCGAGCGCGGCGGGGTGCGGAATTCGAACTGCACGGCCTGACGGCGCCGGGGCAGCTCGATCTTTTCGATCTTGTCCAGTTTCTTGACGCGGCTTTGGACCTGGGCGGCGTGCGAGGCACGCGCCTTGAACCGTTCGATGAACTTGATTTCCTTGGCCATCATCGCCTGCTGGCGGTCGAACTGCGCTTGGCGCTGCTTCTCGGTCAGGGCGCGCTGCTGCTCGTAGAAATCGTAATCGCCCGAATAGGTGGTGAGCGAACCGCCATCGATCTCCACGATCTTGCCGACAATGCGGTTCATGAAGGCGCGGTCATGCGAGGTCATCAGCAACGCCCCGTCATAGTTTTTGAGGAATTCCTCCAGCCAGATCAGGCTTTCCAGGTCCAGATGGTTGCTGGGCTCGTCCAGCAGCATGGCATCGGGGCGCATCACCAGAATGCGGGCGAGCGCCACGCGCATCTTCCAGCCGCCCGAGAGAAGGCCGACATCGCCGTCCATGCGTTCCTGGCTGAAACTGAGCCCCGCAAGAACCTCGCGCGCCCGTGCATCCAGCGCATAGCCGTCCAGTTCCTCAAAATGCGCCTGGACTTCGCCATAACGCTCGACCAGCGCGTCCATATTGGCGGCCTGATCGGGATCGACCATCGCGGCCTCAAGCTGGGCCATTTCGGCGGCCAGCGCACTGGCGGGCCCGACACCATCCATTACCGCCGCGACGGCGCTCTGGCCCGACATTTCGCCGACATCCTGGCTGAAATAGCCGATGGTCCAGCCATTCTCGACCGAGACCTGGCCGTCATCGGGCCGGTCCTGGCCTGCAACCATGCGGAACAGGGTGCTCTTGCCGGCGCCATTGGGACCGACCAGCCCGGCCTTCTCGCCTTTCTGGATGCCCATCGAGGCGTCAATGAACAGAAGTTGATGGCCGTTCTGCTTGCTGATGTTGTCGAGACGAATCATGAGGCTGCTCTGCAATCATTCCAGTTTGTGCGAAAACTCCGCCTGCGAGCGGTTTACTCCTGCTCCAGGACGCCGGTTTCCAGCGCTTCCAGATAAAGGAATTCCGGCACCTTCACGCCGGCCTGGCGGCGGATTTCCTCCAGCCGGGGCGATTCAAAAAATGCCCGCGCCGCCGTCAGCGAACGCCAGCGGGAGAAATGGACAATGCGGTTGGCGTCGGCTTCGGATTTCAGAAGCTGATAGGAGAGTTCGCCGGCTTCGCGGCGAATGGCGGCGGCGTCATCAAAGACAATCTTCCAGGCGGCGTAATCGGCCACCTCATAGATAATGAGAACATGGGGCGCAGACTGCCCGCCCACACTCACTCCCACTCTATCGTACCCGGCGGCTTGCTGGTGATGTCGTAGACAACCCGGTTGATGCCGCGCACTTCGTTGACGATGCGGGTGGCGGCGCGGCCCAGGAAGTTGTGGTCGAAGGGGAAATAATCGGCGGTCATGCCGTCGGACGAGGTGACGGCGCGCAAGGCGCAGACATGGTCATAGGTGCGGCCATCGCCCATCACGCCCACGGTCTTGACCGGCAGCAGCACCGCGAAGGCCTGCCAGATCTGATCGTAAAGCCCGGCCTTGCGGATTTCATCGAGATAGATGGTGTCGGCCTTGCGCAGGATTTCCAGTTTTTCGTCGGTGATCTCACCCGGAATGCGGATGGCGAGGCCCGGACCCGGGAAGGGGTGGCGGCCGACAAAGGCGGGCGGCAAGCCCAGCTCACGGCCCAGGGCGCGGACTTCATCTTTGAAGAGTTCGCGAAGGGGCTCAACCAGCTTGAGCTTCATATAGTCCGGCAGGCCGCCGACATTGTGATGGCTCTTGATGGTGACGGAGGGGCCGCCCGTGGCGGAGATGCTTTCGATCACGTCGGGATAGAGCGTGCCCTGGGCGAGGAATTCCGCGCCGCCAACCTTCTGGCTTTCCTTGTCGAAGACGTCGATGAAGGCGGCACCGATAATCTTGCGCTTCTTTTCCGGATCGCTGACACCGGCCAGCCTCCCCAAGAACATCTCCTTGGCCTCGGCGTGGATCAGCGGGATGTTGTAGTGATTGCGGAACAGGCTCACCACTTCCCCGGACTCGCCGGCGCGCATCAGGCCGGTATCCACGAAGATGCAGGTGAGTTGGCTGCCGATGGCCTCATGGATCAGGACAGCGGCGACGGAGGAATCCACGCCGCCCGACAAGCCGCAAATCACTCTGCCCGTGCCCACTTGGCTGCGGATTTTTTCCACCGCGGCGGCGCGGAAGGCGTGCATGTTCCATTCCGGCTGGATACCGGCGATGTTGCGCACGAAATTGGATAGCAGTGTGGCGCCGCGCGGGGTGTGCACCACTTCGGGATGGAATTGCACGCCATAGAAGCGGCGCTTCTCATCCGCGATTACGGCGTAGGGCGAGCTTTCCGAGGTCGCCACTGCGATAAAGCCTTGCGGAATGGCGGTGATCTTGTCGCCATGGCTCATCCACACCGGTTCGCTGCCGGATTCCGCCAAGCCTTCCAGCAGCGGCGACGCGTGCTTCACATGAATATCGGCGCGGCCGAATTCCTTGTTGGCATGGCTTTCGACCTTGCCGCCCAACTGGACCGACATGGTCATTTCGCCATAGCAAATGCCCAGCACCGGCACGCCCGCCGTGAACACGGCCTCTGGCGCGCGCGGCGAATCATTCTCATAGACCGAAGCAGGACCGCCGGAGAGAATGATGGCTTTGGGTTTCTTAGCGAGTGCGGCTTCGGCCTTGTTGAAAGGCACGATCTCGCAATACACGCCGGCCTCACGCACGCGGCGGGCGATCAGCTGTGTGACCTGACTACCAAAATCAATGACCAGTACGCTCATGGGGTGCCGGTCTGCGATCCCTGGACATTGGCGGCGCGCTGGTCGGTGGCGCCACGGTCGAGCGCGGCAACCGCCTGTTTGGCGCCGGCATCGAAGGGATCAATGGACAGCGCCGCGTTGTAATAGCTGCGGGCGGAGTCAGGCTCGTTCTGGGCGATATACATGTCGCCCAGGGTGACATAGGTGTCGGGACGGGCGGGCGCGACCACGATGGCCGCCTGTGCCAGGCGCACCGCGAGTTCGGCTTCGCCACGGGTTTGCGCCTGGCGGGCCTGGGTCATCAAAACATTGGCATCGAGCGGCGGCGCCACGGTGGCGGCGGCTGGTTTGGGGGCGGGCTTGGTTGGCGCTTTGGCCGAGGTGGCGGCAAAAGCCGCTGCGGCCGGCAGCAAAGATGCCGCCAGGACAAGGCAAAACCCGGAATCGCGAAACGCTCCCATGGCCGGACTTTAGTCAATTCCACGGGTAGGTGTCATGCGTCAGTTGCGGGTGAGGAAAGCGGCATAAAATCCGTCCATTCCGCTGGCCGCCGGAGAGGCCTGAAAATCCGGCCTGACACGCCGAAAACCGGGGTTTCGGGCTAGGAAGCCCGCCACCCGGTCCTCATTTTCCTGAGGCAGAATGGAACAGGTGGCA
Source organism: Alphaproteobacteria bacterium (assembly GCA_947474565.1). Taxonomy (GTDB): domain Bacteria; phylum Pseudomonadota; class Alphaproteobacteria; order Micropepsales; family Micropepsaceae; genus Rhizomicrobium. The sequence goes on along the minus strand of CANJIS010000003.1, from coordinate 6,830 downwards.
TAAATCATGGCGGTTCCGGCCAATGCACCCGCCTGTTCCAGAAGCTGGTCCTGGGTCGCGGCCAGGACAGACAGCCGCCCCGGTGTGAGGCGCCATTTCAACTCTGGCTGGCGGCGCCAGGTGCCGGAGCCGCTGCAGGGCGCATCCAGAAAAACCAGATCGAAGGGGCCCGTGGGCAGGTCGCCCAATACATGGGCGCGGATGATGTCCGCCCCGGCCCGCTTGGCGCGCTTTTCCAGTTCGGCCAAAGCTGCGCCGCGCGTATCGCTGGCGATGATCTCACCTGTGTTTTGCATCGCCGCCGCCAGCGCCAGCGATTTGCCGCCCGCGCCGGCCGCCAGATCCAGCACCCGCATGCCAGGTTTGACCGCCGCCAATTCGACAGAGGTTTGCGCGGCGAGATCCTGAATTTCAAAAGCGCCGGACAGAAACAGCGCATGCTTGTCGAGATTGCGCGTACCGGGCGGACAGCGAATGCCGAGGGTGCCGATGGCCTGTGCGTCGAAACCATCGATCTTCAGCGCGGCCAGGACATCGTCGCGCGCCGCTTTCAAACTGTTGACGCGCAAATCCACAGGCGCGCGCGTGGCGAACGCATGCATCTCATCGGCCAGCGCGTCGCCGAAGCGGCGGGTGAGTTCACTTTCCAGCCACTGGGGATATTCGCCCTTGACCCAGGACGGTGCGGGTGCGGGCGTTGCGGCGATGACGGCTTGTTCTTCGTTGGTGAGCGGCGCGGGACCATAGCCGCCGGTGAACAGGCTTTCCGGATTGATGTCATCGGCCAGCAGTGCCGCAGTCAACAGGGCGCGGGGGCTTTCGCTTTGCATCCGCCAAGCCAGCGAGGCGCGGTGGCGAAGCACCCGAAACACCATCTCGCCGACAGCGCGGCGGTCGCCCGAGCCGGCAAAGCGGCGGGTGGTGAACCACTCTTTTATATAGCGGTCGGCCGGCTGCGCCGAAGCGCCCAGCCCTTCCACGATGTCGATGGCCGCCTGGAGGCGGGCAGAAGGCGTCATGCGAGAAACTCAAAAGTTAGACTTGGCCTTCTATAGAGTATGATGGCGCGACGCGAGGATTGATGCCCACGATTCCCTGTTCTCCGGCCCGGATCTTCGCCCTGTTCGCGGATCTGATTGGCTTTGCCGTCGCCGCTTTCGCGCCCCAGATTTTCCATGACGGCGACAGCTGGTGGCACCTGGCCGCGGGCCAGTGGATGCTGGACACGCACGCGGTGCTGAAAAGCGACGTGTTCTCTTTCACGTTTTTCGGCGAGCCCTGGGACGCCCATGAATGGCTGTCCGAAGTGGTGATGGCAGGCTTGTTCCGGCTGGATGGCTGGAGTGGCGAGCATCTGCTGTTCGGACTGGCGGCAGGTGCGGCGGCGGCGGCAGTTGCGGGCCATGTACGCGGCCGGATCGCGGCGCTGCCGGCCCTGCTGGTGAGCCTGATGGGGCTGGCCTGTATTTCCGGCAGTCTGTTGGCGCGGCCGCATTTGCTGGCGCTGCCGCTGCTGGCGCTGTGGACCGCGGAATTGTTGAAGGCGAGATCCGAGGCACGAAGCCCGCGCCTGTGGCTGGGTGGCGTGATGCTGGCCTGGGCCAATCTGCATGGCAGCTTCGCCTTCGGGCTGGCGCTGGCGGCGGCATTCGCGCTGGAAGCGATGATCGCGGATCGGGCGGCCTGGAAAGGCTGGGGCCTGTTCCTGATCGTTGCGGTGCTTGCAGCAGCGATTACGCCCCAGGGTCTTGATGGCCTTTTCTTTCCTTTCACGCTTCTGATGCTGGGCAGCCTGCGCAATGTCGGCGAATGGGGGCCGACCAGCCTGACAACGCCCTCGCCTTTCCTGATCGCATTGGCGGGATTGGTGTGGCTGGGCGTGACGCGCAAGCTGCGTCTGTCGCCGCTGCGGATTTTGATTTTGCTGGGGCTGGCGTGGCTGGCGCTGTCGCATGTGCGCCACCAGATGATTTTCGGCATTGTCGTCGCCATGCTGGTGGCCGAAGGGTTGCGGCGCACCTATCCGGACGAACGGCGCAGCGTTCCTGGTTGGTTGTTGCCGGTGGGCGCGGGCTTGTTGGCGCTGTTGATCGTGGTGCGCCTGTCCATTCCAACCGCCCGCGGCGATGATTTCGTCACGCCCATGACGGCGCTAGGACACGTGCCGGCGGGTTTGCGCAGCCAGCCGGTCCTCAATGCTTATGATTTCGGCGGCTATCTGATCTTTTCGGGCGTGAAAGTGTTCGTGGATGGCCGTACCGATATGTATGGCGATGCCTTCCTGGCGGATTACGACCGCATGATGCAGCCGGACCGGCAAACGTTGAGCGATGTGCTGGCGCGCTGGCATATTGCCTGGAGCATCCTGCCGCCCGGCCCCGTTGCGCAGATAATGGATACGATGCCCGGCTGGCATCGCGTTTATGGCGATCAATACGCCGTGGTGGATGTGAAGGAATAAGTTGGATGGGCGGGTCAAGCCCGCCCATGGTGGAATTGGGGTTTACTGACCGCCGGGATAGTTGGGGGATTCACGCGTCACGGTGATGTCGTGGACGTGGCTTTCGCGCAGGCCCGCGCCGGTGATGCGGACGAATTTCGTATTCTTGTGAAATTCCTCGATGGTCTTGCAGCCGGTGTAACCCATCGCGGCGCGCAGGCCGCCGATGATCTGGTGCACCACGCTTCCCACCGGGCCTTTGTACGCCACTTGGCCTTCGACGCCTTCCGGCACCAGCTTGAGCGCATCGCGCACTTCGGCCTGGAAATAGCGGTCGGCGGAGCCGCGCGCCATGGCGCCGACGCTGCCCATGCCGCGATAGCCTTTGTAGGAACGGCCCTGATAGAGAAACACTTCGCCGGGGCTTTCGTCCGTGCCGGCCAGAAGCGAACCCACCATCGCCACATCGGCGCCAGCGGCCAGCGCCTTGGCCAGATCGCCGGAATATTTGATGCCGCCATCGGCGATCACCGGCGTGCCGGTTTTCCGCGCCGCTTCCACCGCATCCATGATGGCGGTAAGCTGGGGCACGCCCACGCCCGCCACGATGCGGGTGGTGCAGATGGAGCCCGGGCCAATGCCCACCTTCACGGCATCGGCGCCGGCGTCGATCAACGCCTTGGCGGCGTCAGCGGTGGCGATATTGCCCGCCGCCACCTGGGTGTAATTGGATTGCTTCTTGATCCGGTTGACGGCGTCGATCACGCCCTTGGAATGGCCATGCGCCGTGTCCACCATGATCACGTCGCATTCCGCCTCGATCAGCGCCATGGCGCGGGCATAGCCTTCTTCGCCCACGCCGGTGGCAGCGGCGACACGCAGGCGGCCGCGCTCATCCTTGCAGGCGTTGGGATAGGCTTTTGCCTTTTCGATGTCCTTGACCGTGACCAGGCCAACGCAGCGATAGGCGTCATCCACCACCAGGATTTTTTCGATGCGATGCTGATGCAGCAACCGCTTGGCTTCTTCGGGCTGCACGCCTTCGCGCACCGTGATCAGCTTGTCCCGGGTCATCAACTCGGAAACTTTCTGGCGGGGATCGGCGGCAAAGCGGACGTCGCGGTTGGTGAGAATGCCCACCAGCTTGCCCGCGCCCTTGGCGTTCACGCTCTCCACCACCGGCACGCCGGAAATATGGTGCCGCCCCATCAATGCCAGCGCGTCGGCCAGAGTCGCATCGGGACCGATGGTCACCGGATTGACCACCATGCCGCTTTCAAAGCGCTTCACACGGCGGACCTGTTCCGCTTGTTCCTCGGCAGTGAGATTCTTATGAATCACGCCCATACCACCGGCCTGGGCCATGGCGATGGCGAGGCCCGCTTCGGTGACCGTATCCATCGCGGCGGAAATCAGGGGAATGCCCAATTCGACGGTGCGCGTCAGGCGGGTGCGGGTATCGGCTTGGGCGGGAAGAATTTCGGAGGCACCGGGCACCAGAAGGACATCGTCGAAGGTCAGGGCTTCGCGGATGGTCTGGTCGGGCATGTCGCCTGTGCTCCCTTTGGAGCGCCGAGCCTGTATCAGCGGTTCCCTGATTCCGCAAGGGCCAGGCTCAACGCCTTGTAATATTTCGAGTTTGGAACGTTTTTTGACGACCAATCGCACCAGCGTTCCGGAACTTAAACCCAATGGCACACGTTTCACACGCACAGGCCGGGAACCGGTTTTAAACGATTATCCCCAAGGAGACAGATATGACGAAGTTTCATTTGATGATTGGTGCGGCTGTTGCGGTGGCCGGTCTTGCTTTCGCGAGCGCTGCCGATGCCGCGCCCCATGGCGTGCGCGTCGGTGACCTGACCTGCAATGTCGCCAGCGGCTGGGGCTTTGTGTTCGGTTCTTCCAAGGACCTGCACTGCACCTATCGCGGCAATGGCCGTACCGAGCATTATACCGGCTCGATCGCCAAGTTCGGCGTTGATATCGGTTACACCGAAGGCGGCGTGCTGGTCTGGGGCGTGTTCGCGCCCACCTCTGACATGCGCAAGGGCGCCCTGGCGGGCGACTATGTCGGCGGTTCGGCTCAGGTTACGGCCGGCCTTGGCGTCGGCGCCAATGCCCTGGTTGGCGGCTTCGACAAGTCGTTCGCTCTGCAGCCGGTCAGCCTTGAAGGCAGCAAGGGTTTGAACGTGGCGGCCGGCATCGGCTCCATCAGCCTGCACGAAGCAATGTAATTCGCGTTCGTATCTGCGAAGGCCCTCGTCTTAACGGACGGGGGCCTTTGTTTTTTTGAAATCGACTGCCACCAGATACAGCTCCACCGAATCCGCGCGGCTGGCCGGCGGCTTGACGTGCTTCACCGTGGTGAAGGATTTTTTGATCCGCGTCAGCAATTCGCCAGTCGCGCCGCCCTGAAACACTTTGGCAATAAAGGCGCCGCCGGGTCTGAGCGACTCTTCGGCGACCTCCAGCGCAATTTCCACCAGCGCCTGTGTACGGATGTGATCGGTCTCACGGTGCCCCGTGGTGGGCGCGGCCATGTCACTCATCACCAGATCGGCGGGCCCGCCCAGCGCGTCTTGCAACAAAGCAGGGGTCCCGGCGTCGGTGAGATCGGCCTGGAAAAACGTGACGCCGGGCACGTCTTCCATACTGAGGACATCGGCGGCGGCCACCACGGCGCCGGCTTTGGCGGCGACCTGGCTCCAGCCGCCGGGCGCCGAGCCCAGATCCATCACGCGGACACCTTTGCGCAGGAAGTGGAATTTCTTATCCAGCTCAATCAGCTTGAAAGCGGCACGGCTGCGCCAGCCTTCCTGTTTGGCGGCTTTGACATAGGGATCGTTGAGCTGCCGCTCCAGCCATAGCTTCGATGACTGGGTGTGCTTTTTCTTCAGTTTAACGCGGCCCGGCGGCTTGGCAGTCAAAGACCCAACTCCTCGCGCAACTGGCGCAACATCCCTTCGCGCAAACCGCGATCCGCCACCCGTAGCATACGGCTGGGCCATAGCGCACAGATGGCAGCGAAGATGGCGGCGCCCGCCAGCATCAGGTCGGCGCGTTCCGGTCCCACCGGGCCGAGCCGCGACAAGGCCTTCACATCCATACCAGCGGTGCGGTCCACCACTTTCAGAATCTGGCGGACTTCGTGCCAGCTGCCATCCACCCGCGCCCGGCTATAGCGCGGCAGCTTGAGCGCCAGCGCCGCCAGGGTGGTGACAGTGCCAGAGGTGCCCAGCAGATGTTCATGGTCTGCGTCATAGGGATGGCCGGCATAGGGCGCAAATTGCTCGCGCATCACGGCTTGCATGGTTTCGAAACCCTGACGGCTTTGTGCGCTGGCGCCATAGGTTTCCGACAGCGTCACGACACCGAAGGGCAGCGAAGCGGTGAACTTCTTTTCCAGCCCCCAGGGCCCGCGGCGCAGATGAATGATTTCCGTGGAGCCGCCGCCAATGTCGAAGATCAGCGCGCCCTTATACTTACGCCCCACCAGGGGGGCACAGCCCAGGGCGGCAAGATCGGCTTCCTCTTCCGCAGAAATCACGTTGAGGGTGATACCGGCTTCGTCGCGGGCGCGGGCGATCAGGATATCGGCGTTGCCAGCCAGCCGAGCCGCCTGGGTGGCGATGGCCCGCACCTGGGTGGCACCGCTTTTTTGAATGTGGTCGGCGCAGATTTTCAAGGCCGCGACCGTGCGCTCCATGGCGGCCTCGGAGATCATGCCGGTGGTGGCCACCCCCTCACCCAGCCGCACAATCCGGGAGAAGGAATCCACCGCGCGGAAGCGTTCGGGCCCCGCCGGGCGCGCGATCAGGAGACGGCAATTGTTGGTGCCAAGATCGAGCACCGCCAGCGCCGGATGGGCGGGATTGACGGGGTAGGTCTTTCTGCCGGTGGAGCGGCCGTGCACGGGACCAAACCTCTGGAATGGGGGCGGAAACTAACAGGTTCGCAAGCGATTGGGAGAGAGAACAAAAAACCCCTGATTTTAAGGAGTTGGCGCGCTTGAAAGCGGCCCGCTGCTGGTCTAAACGGGCTCTCCCGCGGGCCCAGGGCCCTTGGTGGGGGATCGTCTAATGGTAGGACTGCAGACTCTGACTCTGCCTGTCTAGGTTCGAATCCTAGTCCCCCAGCCACCCAGTTTGCTCTCCAAGTGGCATTCTCCAGCTCCCCAAAATAGCCGCGAAGTTTCAAAGCCTTGTCGGCCACAAAACCTATTCTGCGTCAGTTTCTGGCGGCAAAACGGGTGGTTTCAAGCCGATTGATCTGCCCCCTTCAGAGTGGTCCATCGACTATTTTAGTCTGGACGCTGAAGGAGAAGGAAAATGGGCAAGAGACACGGGCCTGAGGAGATTATCGGTAAGCTGCGCGAGGCCGAGATTAT
>CANJIS010000002.1 GCA_947474565.1 Alphaproteobacteria bacterium | reverse complement strand
GCCACCACTACAACACCGTCAGACCCCATTCATCGCTGGAATATCGACCGCCAGCGCCGCAGGCTTTTATGCCCGCGCCACCCCATCTGGATGGAACGCCAGCTATGCAGTAGTCTCACTCACCCTGGTACAAAATATCCGGCAGGCCATTTCCCGGTCTGCCTTTTCACGATAACCTCCCTGCAATAACAACAATTGCGGGGAGGATTGTCATGTCTGTCATTTCCAAAACGCTTTTTGGTTTTGCGCTTACGACAACTTTTTGTGCTGTCGCATTTGCGCAGCCGGTGATGCCGGATCCCGGCCACCTTCCCATCGTCCCGCCCGACAAAATCAAATGGAGCGGCGATGCCAACAGCCCGATGCAGCAGGCGACGCTGTTCGGCGATCCTTCCAAGCCCGGGCCTTACGGCGTTCTGATCAAGTGGAATCCCGGCCATTTTTCCAAACCGCATTTCCACAACACCGAACGCTGGGCTTATGTGATTTCCGGCACCTGGTGGGTCAGCTCGTCCAACGTCTATGACGAGAGCAAAATGTATCCTCTGCCTGCCGGCACCTTCGCCACCGATGTGGCGGGCACGGTGCATTATGACGGCGCCAAGGCGGGTGGACCACCCGCAATTTTGGAGCTGGTCGGGATGGGCCCGGTGACCACCATCCAGGTCGATGAAACCGGCAATCCCAAGCCGAGATAACAGCACAGTCTCCTGCTGCCGTGCGGCCCTGCGGCTAGCGACAGCGTAGCGCCGCGCGCTGTCGCGCGGGCCGCTTGGCAATACCGAAGCGCGTCATTGCGCGCCTCGGTATTTCCAGCCTATTTGATGCCGGGAACTGGGGACTGTCATGAACACGGATAAGCCGCGCCGGAAATTTCATCCGGTCTATCTGCTGCTGCTCCTGCCGCTGGCCGCTTATGGCTGGGCGCCGCTTTACAACCGCATCGACCCCACCCTGCTGGGCATTCCCTTCTTCTATTGGTGGCAGACGGCGTGGATTCCGCTGAGCGCGCTTTGCATTCTGGCGGTCTATCGCTTTGAGGAAGGGCGCGGATTGTGAGCGCCAATCCCGTCGCCATTACGATCTTTGTGCTGCTGTTCCTTTCGGTCGCCGCCATCGGCCTGTTCGGTGCGCGCTGGCGGGCCGGCGATCTGTCCCAACTGACGGAATGGGGCTTGGGCGGACGGCGCTTCGGCACCGTCATCACCTGGTTCCTGTTGGGCGGCGATCTTTATACCGCCTATACCTTCATTGCGGTGCCGGCCCTGATGTTCGGCGCGGGTGCGGCGGGCTTCTTCGCCATTCCCTATGCCATTCTGATGTACCCGCTGTTGTTCATCGCTTTCCCGCGGCTGTGGTCGGTGGCGCACCGCCACGGCTATGTCACCGCCGCCGATTTTGTTCGCGGCCGCTTTGACAGCAAGGCGCTGGCATTGGTGGTGGCGCTGACCGGCATTATCGCCACCATGCCGTACATTGCGCTGCAGCTTTATGGCATGCAGGTGGTGATTGCAGCGCTGGGCTTGAATTACGCCGTCACCCTGCCTGTGTTCGGCAGCGTGTCGGTGCCGTTGCTGGCGGCCTTTCTGGTGCTGTCGGCTTACACCTATACCAGCGGCTTGCGCGGCACCGCGCTGATTGCGGTCATCAAAGACCTTTTGATCTACATCACGGTTCTGGCGGCGGTGATCGTGATTCCCGCCGAGCTTGGCGGTTACAGCAAAATCTTTTCCACGGTTGATCCCAAGATGCTCATTCTGGGCCCTGGCACGCCCACCAATCTGGGGCCGGGCTTTGCCTATGTCAGCCTGGCACTCGGTTCGACCCTGGCGCTGTTCATGTATCCGCATGCGGTAACGGGATTGCTGTCATCGTCGGGCCGCCGCGTGATCAAGCGCAACGCCATGATGCTGCCCGCCTATTCCATCGCCCTGGCGTTGATTGCGTTGCTGGGTTTTGCCGCCGCGTCGTCCGGCGTGAAGACCAATCCCGCCTATGCAGCGGGTTTTGCCAGCTTCGGCAATAACTTCGCGGTGCCGGCCTTGTTCCTGCAAAGCTTTCCGGGCTGGTTTTCCGGCGTGGCGTTTGCCGCCATCGCCATCGGCGCGCTGGTGCCGGCATCCATGATGTCCATCGCCTGCGGCAATCTTTTCACCCGTAATATCTATCGCGATCTGCTGGCGCCCGACTGCACGCCGCGCGAGGAAGCGCGCATGGCCAAGCTGGTGGCGTTCCTCACCAAGCTGGGGGCGCTGCTATTCGTGCTGGAATTGAAGTCCAGTTACGCCATCGAGCTGCAATTGCTGGGCGGGATCTGGATGGCGCAGACCGTGCCGTCGGTGCTGCTGGCGCTTTATGTCCGGCTCAATCCCATCGGCCTGATCGCGGGCTGGGCGGCGGGGATCGTCACCGGCACCTGGATGGCCTGGACCCTGGATTTCAAAAGCTCGACCTATGTGCTGCACGCATTCGGCATCGCCATTCCCTGCTATGCCGCGCTCAGCGCTTTGGTCCTGAATCTGATTGTGGCGCTGGTGGTGAGCGCCGTCGCCAATGCCGTCAAAGGCATGCCGATGGATCATACTTCGGCAGAAGACTACGCCTAACTGAGCGCAGCGAATTTTGGCCGCTGGCCAGGAGCGATGTGGGCGAGTAGCCCATGAGCGACGAGCGACGGCGCCAGAGGGCAAAAGGCGCGCGCTCAGCCGAAGCGGCCGGTGATGTACTGCTCCGTTTGTTTTTTATCCGGCGCAGTGAAAATCTTTTCCGTCGCGCCATATTCGATCAACTCGCCCAGATACATGAAGGCGGTGAAGTCAGACGAGCGCGAGGCCTGCTGCATATTGTGGGTGACGATCACAATCGTGTAATCGGCCGACAATTCATCGATCAGTTCCTCGATCTTGGCGGTGGAGATCGGGTCGAGCGCCGAGCAAGGCTCATCCAGCAAAATCACTTCGGGTCGGGTCGCCACGGTTCGGGCGATGCACAGACGCTGCTGCTGGCCACCGGAGAGCGACAGGCCGGAGGCATTGAGCTTGTCCTTCACTTCGCCCCACAGCGCAGCGCGGGTGAGCGCATCTTCCACCCGGCCTTCCATCTCGGAGCGCGGCAGATTCTCGTACAGCTTAATGCCGAAAGCGACATTGTCGTAAATCGACATCGGAAAGGGCGTCGGCTTCTGGAACACCATGCCGATGCGGGCGCGCAGCAGGTTCATATCCTCGACAGTGAGAATGTCCTCGCCGTCCATGGTGATCGTGCCTTCGGCATGCTGGTTGGGATACAGCGCATAGATGCGGTTGATGGCCCGCAGCAACGTAGACTTGCCGCAGCCGGACGGACCGATGAAGGCCGTAACCTTGCGATCATAGAGCGGCAAGGTGATGTTCTTCAGCGACTTGGTGGCGCCATAGAAGAAAGACAGATCCTTGATGTCCAATTTGGCTTTCAGTTCGGTGTGCGCATCCATGGATCAGTTCCGTTGTTTCTTCTCGAGAAGGCGTGCGACGATGGAAAGCGTAAGAACCGCGGCGGTAACCAGCAGCGCGCCCGCCCAGGCCAGGGCGTGCCAATCCTCATAGGGCGACAGCGCATATTGGAAAATCACGGCGGGCAGTGATGCCATCGGCCCGTTCATGTCGGCCTTGATAAATTGATTGTTCAAGGCGGTGAATAGCAGGGGCGCGGTTTCGCCGGAGATGCGCGCCACCGCCAACAGCGCCCCGGTGATGATGCCGGCTTGCGCCGCTTTCCAGGTCACTGCGCGGATAACAAAACTCATCGGCGCACCCAGCGCGCTGGCCGCTTCGCGCAAGCCATTGGGCACCAGCAACAGCATATTTTCGGTGGTGCGCACCACCACGGGAATGACGATGATCGTCAAGGCGATGGAGCCGGCCCAGCCCGAGAAATGACCCATTGGCACCACCACCAGCTGATACACGGACAACCCAATCACGATGGAGGGGGCGCTGAGCAGAATGTCGTTGACGAAGCGCACCACAAACGCAAAGCGGGTGTGTTTTCCATATTCGGCCAGATAGGTGCCGGCCAGAACGCCAATCGGCGTGCCCACCACCACCGCAATGGTGCTCATAATAACGCTACCGATGATGGCATTGAGCAAACCACCCGCCTCACCCGGCGGCGGCGTGGGCTGGGTGAACAGGGCCGGCGACAGCGCTGAAAAACCTTCGGTCAGCAGCGCAGAAAGAATGAAGGCCAGCCAGATCAGGCCGAAAGCCGCAGCCGAAATGGAAAGCATGATGAACAGGCCGTTGGTGATGCGGCGGCGGGCATAAAGAGCCTTGTTCACGATCATGTTACTTCCCCGCCCGGGCATCCAGGCTGCGCAGCATCCATTGCGCGCAAGCCAGAACGATAAACGTGATGAAGAACAGGATCAGGCCCAGCGAGATCAGCGAAGACGTATAAAGCTCGCTGGTCGCCTCGGTGAATTCGTTGGCGATGGTGGCCGAGATGGTGGTGCCCGGGTCAAACAGGGACGCGTTGATGGTGTGCGCGTTTCCGATCACAAAGGTCGCCGCCATGGTTTCGCCCAGCGCGCGGCCCAGGGCCAGGATGGCGCCGCCCACCACGCCGGAGCGGCCGAACGGCAGCGCCACCCGCCACATCACTTCCCAGGTGGTGCAGCCCAGTCCGTAGGCCGCTTCCTTCAGCATGGTCGGCACGGTCTCGAACACATCGCGCGTCACGGCCGAAATGAAGGGCAGGATCATGATGGAAAGGATCAGCGCAGCGGTGAACATGCCGATGCCATATGGCGCCCCGCCGAACAGGGTGCCCAACACCGGCACATCCGTTACGCCTTCAATGATCGGCAGCTGCACATGGTCCTGGAACCAGGGCGCGAACACGAACAGCCCCCAGATGCCATAGATGATGGACGGGATGCCCGCCAGAAGTTCGATGGCAATGCCGATGGGACGGCGCAGCACCCGTGGGCACAATTCCGTGAGAAAGATCGCGATGCCGATGCCGACCGGCACCGCCACGATCATGGCGAGCACCGAAGTGACCAGCGTGCCGTAGATGGCAGGCAAAGCGCCGAAGCGGTCGGCCGCAGGATTCCAGGATTTCGAAGTCAGAAAGCCAAAACCGAATTGCCTGATCGCCGGCAGAGAGCCTTCGACCAGCGAGAAGATAACGCCCGCGAAAATCAGCAGCACCAGGACAGCGGCGGCCCAGGTCACAAAGTGGAACCGGTCATCGCCACGGCTGGCGCGGCGCGTGCTGTCAGCTCTCGCAGTCAGGGCGCTTTCATCAATCAAGGCGACATCAGCCATTTGGGGAGCGTTCGTGGGGGTTTTGTTATTCACAACGCTTCTGCCGCCACGGACATCACAGTTTTGCAAAGATTTTGTGACGTTGCAGGCAGGGGCTATGGCGCCGCAATGTTAACCCATTGATAATAAAAGGTTTGTTTCGAGTATAGGTGCGGCAAAAGCCGCTCCGTGGAAGAAAGCATTAAGGCTTTCGTATCGGGTCTGAAGCGACAATGGGACAGCAAGAGACCGGGGTTCAGGGCGCGTGACCGTCGCAAGGTGGATTCGGATTATTTTCGGCGTGGTGGCGGGCTTGATACTCATCGCCGCGCTGGCCGACATTGTCCTGTTCGGACGCCTCACCCTTGTCAGCCCGGTCAGCTTCGGCGCCCTGCTTGCAGTGGCGCTCGCCTTCCTGATCAACAATCTTCTCACCAGCCGCGAAAAGCGCGAGCTGCTGGAAAAGCAAACCTCGGAACTGAAAGCGTCCCAGGCGCGCCTGGAAGCCAGCTTGCGCAATGCCGCCGCGATGAACCAGCGGCTCTATCAAAGCGAAGTCCGCTACAAGGGCCTGGTGGACGCACAGGGCGATGTGATTTTCCGCCGTGACGGTTCCAGCCGCCTGACTTACGCCAACGAAGCCTTCTTCAAGATGTTCGGCCTGGATCCCAAACGGGCAATCGGCTTTCCCTTTGCGCCGGAACTGCATCCGGAAAGCCGCGCGCCTTTGTTCGGCAGTTTCGCGGCGCTGGAACAGGGCCGTGGCCGCGCCGGCTATGACCAGCATATTCGCACGCCCAATGGCTATCGCTGGATCGCCTGGGAAGACTACGCCATCCGCGATTCCTATGGTCGCCTGGTGGAAGTGCAAAGCGTAGGCCGTGACGTCACCGAACGTAAAGCGATGGAAGACGCGCTGGGCGCGGCACGCGATTCCGCCGAAGCCGCGTCCCGCGCCAAGTCGGGCTTCCTGGCCACGATGAGCCACGAAATCCGTACGCCGATGAACGGTGTGCTGGACATGGGCCGGCTATTGCTGGAAACCGATCTGAAGCCCGACCAGCGCACCTATGCCGAAGCCATCACGCAATCCGGCGAAGCGCTGCTCACTTTGATCGGCGACATTCTGGATTTTTCCAAGATCGAATCCGGTACTCTGACGCTGGATGAAGATGAAGTGGATCTGCGCACCCTGCTGAACAGCGTGGTGGAACTGCAAGGTCCGCGCGGCCATGCCAAGGGCATTGAGATCATCACGGTGGTGGCGCGCGATGTGCCCCGCGCCATCCGCATCGATGAAATGCGCTTCCGTCAGGTTCTCACCAATCTGATCGGCAATGCCGTTAAGTTCACCGAGGCCGGTGGCGTCGGCGTTCATATGAAGATGATGCAGAGCGAAGGCCGGCGCCGGTTGCGAGTCGACGTCTGCGACACCGGTGTCGGTGTGCCGGCGCAAAAGCGTCAGGATATTTTCCAGGAATTCGTTCAGGCCGATTCCAGCCATGCCCGCAAATTCGGCGGCTCAGGGCTTGGCCTGGCGATTTCCAAGCGCCTGGTCGAAGCCATGGGCGGCGAGATCGGACTGGAGCCGATATTGGAAGGCGGCACCTGCTTCTGGTTCAACCTGCCGGCTGCCGTGGTCGAGGCTGCACCGGAAGACGGCAAGCCGCTGCATGGCAAACGCGTCGCCATCGTCACCCGCAACAAGCCGTTGCGGAACGGGCTCTCCCAACAGATCGAAGCCATGGGCGGCGAAGCGATCAACTTCAATCATATGGCGCCCAGCGGCCGGATCGATGCCATTCTGATCGATGCCGGCACCGAGGCTGAACCGACACCCTTCATCAAGCCGGAGTTCGACATTCCCGCGCTTGTGCTGCTCACCCCCGCCGCGCGCGGCAAGCTGGATGCCCTGAAGGCGATGGGTTTTGACGGCTATCTGGTAAAGCCGGTGCGCGAAGTTTCGTTGCTCGACCGGCTGCAAATCACCATGGCGATGAAGGACAAGCCTGCTGCGGGCGCTGGCCATGAAGCTTTCCTGCCGCCCCTGCCCTTTGAAACCGGGGGCCATGATACGGGCTTTTTCTCGCAAACCTCCCCGCCGCCGCGGATCGAAAATGGGCCGCCCCCCGTCGCGCAGAAGGAGGCCAAGCCCGAATTGCCGCCCATGCCGGACAAGCAGCCGCATAAGGCTGCCGGCAAGGGTTTGAAAATTCTTCTGGCTGAAGACAATCCGGTGAACGCTCTGCTGATCCGGGAATTGCTGCGCCGCCGCGGCCACACCATTCGCGAAGTCACCACCGGCACAGGCGCCGTGGCCGCCATGGAAGAAGAGACGTTCGACCTTCTGCTGACCGACATTCATATGCCGGGCATGGACGGCATCGACGCCACCAAGGCGATCCGAGCCAATGAAGAAAAATATGGCCGCCGCCGCACCCCCATTGTGGCCCTGACCGCCGACGCCCTGGAGACCGGCAAGCTAGCCTGCCAGGAAGCCGGGATGGATGGCTTTTTGACCAAGCCGGTGGACCCCGCAGAGTTGGAAGAGATGTTCTTGATGCTCTTCCCCAGCGAGGATGGGTTGCCGCATATCGCGGCTGCCTGAATTCATCCGCTTCGCGGGACTAGGCACAGCGCATAAATCCTATAGTTTTTGCCCAAAGCATTCGGGGGCGGATAATGGCTGTTGCTGCGGCACGGACGTGGGTTGATAGCGTAAAGCCCTATGTCGAGAAGGCGCCCATTGCGGCGTTCTTCCTGGGCATCTCTTCCGGTTTTCCCTATGCGATGATCGGCGCCACTCTGACGACCCGCCTGGCGCAGGACGGCATCAGCAAAAGAAGTGTCACCGCCTTTACCCTGGCCTTCCTGGCCTACAATCTGAAATTCCTTTGGGCCTGGCTGGTGGACGGCGTGCGGATTCCGGTACTCGGCAAGTTGGGCCAGCGCGTTTCCTGGCTGTTGCTTGCCGGTGTGCTGGTCATGCTGGCGGTGGCAAACCTGGCGTTTGCCGATCCCAAGGCCGATCTGATTATGACCGCCTATGCGGCGGTACTGGTGGGCATTGCAGGCGCGACCTTCGACATCGTCATCGACGCCTATCGCATCGAAATTCTCAGGCCCGATCAGATGGGTGTCGGATCGGGCATGACGCAATATGGCTGGCGCATCGGTTCGGTCGCGGCAGCTTCCCTGGCGCTGGTATTGGCGTCGCGCACGGGATGGCACATCGCCTATCTCGCCTGCGCCGGCCTGGCCTTGCCCGCCATGATCACCGGCCTGGTGGTGGGAGAGCCGAACCGCCATCATCAAATTGCGCGGCGGCAGGGCGTGACGCAAGCCGTCAAGGCCATTTACGGGCCCTTTGTGGAATTCTTCATGCGCCAGGGCGCCTTCCTGGTGCTGCTGTTCATCCTGCTGCACAAAATCGGTGACACGCTGGGCCAGTTGACCCTGAGATTGCTTTTGAACGATCTGGGTTTCACCAATGATGAAATCGCCACCTTCGATATCGGTGTCGGATTCTGGGCCTACCTGATCGGCATTTTCGTGGGCGGCGTCATGTATGCGCGCATGGGCATGAAGCGTTCGGTGCTGGCGAGCCTTATCCTGATGGGTGTTTCCAATTTCAGCTTTGCGCTCCTGGCGCAGGCCGGTCATTCGAACTGGGGACTGGCGGGCGCAATCGGCTTCGAGAATTTCGCCAGCGGCATCGGCGGCGTGACCGTGGTGGCCTATTTCTCGATCCTGACGGATCTGCGCTTCACCGCTTCGCAGTATGCCCTGATCTCGGCGGCGACCAGCATCTTCGGACGCATACTGACCGGCACCAGCGCCGGCGCGATGGTGGAATCCATGGGCTATGTGAACTTCTATCTGCTGACCACCCTGGCGGCGGTGCCGGGCATTGTGTTGTTCTGGCTGATGATGCGCACGGGACTGATAGACAGTTCTATCGGCACAGCCGGGAAGGAAAAGGCGACCTGACCGCGACGCGGCAGCTTCCGCCCGGGCGCTTTTCCCGTTTTTCACAACAAAACCGCCCGGTTCCCGGGGACCTGTCACAATTGATTGCTTCGCACCCGGGGCATGCGGTAAAACTGTCGCACTACGGGTCTAAAGCCTTGGCAGACGTTGAAGATTCACCGTCCGACGACCCTGAGGAATATTTGCTTGGTCAATATCTACGAAGCCGGACCGTTCGAAGGCCGCCTGGAACAATGGCCGGTTCTGGCCGTGGCCGGGACGTTGGAAGTGCGCCTGGCTGAGACCGAGCACGAAGTCGAACAGGCGCAGCGGCTGCGTTACAGCGTCTTCTACCAAGAGATGAGCGCCATCCCCTCGCCCGCGATGCGCGAAGCGGGCCGCGACTTCGACAAGTATGACGATGTTTGCGATCACCTGCTGGTGGTGGACAGAGCCGCCCATGACGAAGATGGCCAGCCGCTGGTGGTGGGCACCTATCGCCTGACTCGCGAGCATGACGCGGCGCGCGCCGGCGGTTTCTACGCCTCCAGCGAATATAACATCGCCCCGATGCTGAAGGGCGTGGCCCCGGGCACAAAGTTCCTGGAGCTGGGCCGTTCCTGCGTGCTGCAGAGCTATCGCAGCCGCCCCGGCAGCATGCAGCTTTTGTGGAAAGGCCTGATGGCCTATGTCGCCCGCTTCGATATCGACCTGATGTTCGGCTGCGCCTCGCTGCCGGGTACCGATGTCGAGCAGCTTTCGCTGCCGCTGGCGTATCTGCATCACTTCCACGCCATGCCGGAAAATCTGCGCGTCAAGGCGCGGCCGGAATTGTTCGTGGACATGAACCGCGTCGCGAAAGAATCGATTGAGCCGCGCGAAGCCTTGCGCAGCCTGCCGCCGCTGCTGAAAGGCTATGTGCGGGCGGGTTGCTGCATCGGCGATGGCGCGGTGATTGACCGGCAGTTCGGCACCACCGATGTCTTTATCTATTTCCCGCTGTCGGGAATCGATGCGCGCTACAAGTCCCGCTTTGGTCTTGTGAAGTAGCGCTTAGGCCAGATCGAACAACAACACTTCGGAAGGTGCGCGTGAGCGCACTTGAATCTGCGTCATGTCGGTGAGCGCCGCCGCATCGCCGGCTTTCAGACTTTCTTCGCCGACCTGGACTTCGCCCTTGACCACGTGCAGCCAGGCCCTGCGCCCCGGGCGCAGCGTATGCACCGCTTCATTGTCGGCATCGAGCCGGGCCGCCCAGATTTCCGCATCCTGCACCAGCCGCACTTCGTTCGGTGACGGTTCGGGACCGGCGATGCGGGCGAAATGATTGGCGATGGCGTCGGGATTGATTTTCTTCTGCTCATAGCCGGGTGTGATGCCGCGCTTGGACGGCATGATCCAGATCTGCAGCAGATGGCAGACTTCGCTGGCGCTGGCGTTGAATTCGGCATGGACGATGCCGCTGCCCGCGCTCATGCGCTGAATTTCGCCGGGGCTGATGGTGCCGCCGCCGCTGGAATCCTTGTGGGAAATGGCGCCGCCAACAATGTAGGTAACGATTTCCATGTCGCTATGGGGATGGGGCGGAAAACCGGCCCCGCCCGCGACCCAGTCTTCGTTGATGACGCGCAGGGCGCCGAAGCTTTCGAATTCCGGATCGGAATATTCGCCAAATGAAAAACTGTGCCGGGAATCGAGCCAGCCGATCTTGGTGCGCCCTCTTTCATCCGACCGCCTGACGGTAATCATCTCTTGTCCTTACGGCGCTGTTCGATGGCATCCCACAACAAAGCCGCGATATCGGCCCCGCCGAACCGCCGCACTTCATGGATACCGGTGGGAGAGGTAACGTTTATCTCGGTCATATAATCGCCGATTACATCAATGCCCGTGAAGATCAGGCCTTTTCGCTTCAGTTCCGGGCCGATGGCGGCGCAGATGTCTTTTTCGCGCGCCGTGAGATCGGTCTTTTCCGGTCGCCCCCCGACATGCATGTTGGAGCGCGCTTCGCCTTGCGCCGGAACCCGATTGATGGCGCCGGCGAATTCGCCGTCCACCAGGATGATGCGTTTATCGCCTTTGCGCACATCGGGAAGATAGCGCTGCACGATGACGGGTTCGCGATAGAAGGCGGTAAACATTTCCAGCAGCGCGCCCAAATTTTCATCATCGGGCTTGACGCGAAACACGCCGGCGCCGCCATTGCCGTAAAGCGGCTTCAAAATGATGTCCTTGTGCTTGTCGCGGAAGTCACGGATTTCCCGGCCGTCGCTGGTGATCAGGGTGGGCGGAATAAAATCGGCGAAATGCGTGACGAACAATTTCTCCGGCGCATTGCGGACTTCGGCCGGATCATTCACCACCAGCGTCTTGGGATGGATACGCTCCAGAATATGGGTGGCGGTGATATAGGCCATGTCGAAGGGCGGGTCCTGGCGCATCAGCACCACATCCGCCGCCGACAGGTCGTAAACGAACGGCTCGCCGAACGCGAAGTGATCGCCTTTGACCGCGCGCACATTCAAAGGCCGCACCATGGCGGTCACCTTGTTTTCCCGGAAAGTCAGATCGCGGGGGCCATAATACAAAAGGCCGTGGCCGCGCTTTTCCGCTTCCACCAGCATGGCGAAGGTGGAATCGCCGCCGATATCGATCCGCTCAATCGGATCCATCTGGACTGCAACCGTCAGCGCCATTTCTCTTCCCCTTCAATCATCGGCTCGCCACACATCCTTGAAATGCCTGGGAAACCCTGCCACCGCAATCACGTCAAAGCGGGCGCCGCGTTGCTGCAATTGCGGGCGGCTGGCGAGATATAAGGACGCCGCCCGGGCAATGCGAGTCCGCTGGGCTGGGCCGACGGCTTCGGCGGCATCGCGGCCCAACGCCCTGGCTTTCACTTCGACAAAACAGACCGGGCCGAAGGGCGGCAGACTGATCAGGTCGATCTCCCCGGCATGGGTGCGGACGCGCCGCCCGAGAATACGGTGCCCTTTCAGGCGCAGCAGCCATTCGGCCAGCGTTTCGCCGCGATGACCGCGCTTCTGCGCTGCTTCGCGTGCATCATTGGCCCTGGGCATTTTTCTTCTTCTGCAGCCCCAGGTCATAGACCTGTTTGCGCGGCGCCCCTGTAAGGGCCGCGATCATGTCGCTGGCGGCTTTGAGCGGCATGAACGGCAACGCGGCCTGCAGCGCTTCTTCTATCTTGCCAAAATCCGCTTCGATGTCCTGAGGCGGGCCGACCAGCAACGTCACTTCGCCCCTGGGGGCACCAGCTTGCGCATAATGCGCCGCCAACTCGCCAAGGCTTCCGCGCCGCACCTCTTCATGCAGCTTGGTCAATTCTCGCGCCACCGCCGCATCGCGCGCGCCCAACACCGCCAGTATGTCCGCCAGAGTTTCGTCCAGCCGCTGCGCCGATTCAAAAAAGATCAGAGTGGCGCGCAGCGTCTTCAATTCTTCCAGCACGGTGCGGCGTTCGCCCGTCTTGGCGGGAAGGAACCCGGCAAACAGAAAGCGGTCAGACGGCAGACCGGACAATGCAAGCCCCGTCAACACCGCGCTGGCCCCGGGGATGGCATGAACCGCGATGCCTTCGGCAATGGCGTCGCGTGCCAGCTTGAAACCGGGATCGGAAACCAGCGGTGTGCCGGCGTCGCTGACCAGGGCGATGCGCGCGCCTGCCTGCAATTTTCCGATCAGGCGCGGCCGCTCCTTTGCCGCGTTGTGATCGTTATAAGGCGTGAGCGGTTTGGAGATGCCATGGATAGCCAGAAGCTTGGAGGTGACGCGGGTGTCTTCGGCGGCGATCAGGTCCACCTGGCCCAGCACATCCAGCGCCCGCAGGCTGATGTCGCGCGCGTGACCGATCGGCGTGGCGGTGAGATAGAGGCCTGCCGCCAAATCGCCCAACTGTTCCGGTTTGGTGTGTTTACCCGGCAAGGCCGACGCCTTACTGTCGCCGGACAAGGGATTCCTGGATGCCTCTGACGATTTCGCGGGCCGTTTCATTCCGTCTTTGTGCCACCCTGCTGGCCATTGGCATAGCCGGTTGCGCCACCCCCAAGCCCCCGCCCCCGGCGCCTGTGGTCGAACTGCCGCCCGCGCCTGTGGCCGGCCATCCCCTGACCGCTGATTCTCCTGCCTTTCTCAAGCTGCCCAATCTGGATCCCAATCAGACCCCGGTGCGGGTGGGCATCATCCTGCCCCTGAACAGCGGCAGCCAGGCGACACGCAACCTGGCCGGCGCGATGCTGAAAGCCGCCGAGCTGGCGCTGTACGACGCCAAGAATCCCAACATTGTTCTGATGACGGCCGATGAAGGCACCACGCCCGCCGAAGCCGCGGCGGCAGCCAACAAGCTTCTGGCCCAGGGCGCGGAGGTCATTGTCGGTCCGCTGTTCGCTGCTTCCGTGTCCGCAGTGGCGCCCATTGCCCGCGACAAGGGCGTGCCGGTGTTGGCTTTCTCCACCGACAAATCGGTGGCGGGCGACGGCACATATCTTTTGTCGTTCCTGCCCCAAAGCGAAGTGAAGCGCGTGGTGACCTATGCTGCTTCCCAGGGGCATCACAATTTCGCGGCGATGGTGCCGCAGAATGATTATGGCACAGTGATCGCCAATGCCTTCGGCGATGCCGTGAAGGCCGCCAACGGTACGACTGTGGACATTCAACGCTTCACGCCCGCCACCAATCAGGTGATGGCGCCCTCCCAGGCTATCGCCAAGACCAAAGCCGATGCCGTGATGGTGGCGGAAGGCGGACAGGTTCTGCGCGCCGTGGCGCCCAGCCTCGGCTTTGCCGGGCTCGACAAGAATGCTGTGAAGCTGCTGGGTACGGGATTGTGGGACGATCCCAGCATCGCGCGGGAAGACATGCTGGTGGGCGGCTGGTTCGCCGCGCCGGAGCCGGATGCCGATGATGCTTTCAGCGCTCGCTTCCAGACAACCTTTGGCAGCACACCGCCGCAACTGGCGTCGCTGTCGTATGACGCCATCGCATTGGTGGCTCTGCTGTCCAGTGGCACGCCCTATCATCGCTTTACCCAAGCGGCGCTGATG
The DNA here is from genome assembly GCA_947474565.1 of Alphaproteobacteria bacterium. Lineage (GTDB taxonomy): Bacteria > Pseudomonadota > Alphaproteobacteria > Micropepsales > Micropepsaceae > Rhizomicrobium. The sequence goes on along the minus strand of CANJIS010000002.1, from coordinate 198,784 downwards.
GACCCCAACGGCTTTTCGGGCGTGGACGGGATTTTCCGCTTTAACGCCGATGGCACCTCGGAGCGCGGATTGGCAGTGCTGGAAGTGGCGCCCGACGGCTTTCATGTCGTCAGCCCGGCGCCCAAGACTTTCCAGTCGCAGTCCTAATTCAGTAACGCCGCAATCACGGCATTCAGTACCAGCCGTCCTTGCGGCGTGGTGCGCAGGACATCGCCGGACAGTGTCAGCAATTCATGCCCCACAAGCGGCGTGATCTTTTCCAGTGCCGGCCGCATGCTCCAGCGCTTTTCATAAGCAGACAGATCAAGGCCTTCCGTCAGGCGCAGATTCATCAGCAGATGCTCGCGCGCCGCCTCGCCGTCCTGCACATCGACAAAATCAGCAAAGGCGCGGCCGTCTTTCATCACCGCATCCTGCCAGCGTTCCGGCAGTTTCACGGTGGCAGTCGCCACGCGCTGACCATTCAGGCTGAGGCGTCCATGCGCACCGGGACCAACCCCGGCATAATCGCCATAGCGCCAATAGATCAGATTGTGCCGGCTTTCCGATCCCGGCCTGGCATGATTGGAAACCTCATAAGCGGGAAGACCGGCAGCCTCCGTCAATTCCTGGGTGATGCCGTAAAGATCGGCGGCCATGTCTTCATCGAGAATTTGCAGGGCGCCGCTTTTGTGCAACTGGGCGAACGGCGTCTGCGGCTCGATGGTGAGCTGATAAAGCGACAGATGATCGGTGCCGAAAGACAGCGCTCGTGTCAGTTCGCTGCGCCAGTCCGCTTCGCTTTGGCCCGGCCGGGCATAGATCAAATCCAGTGAAACCCGTGAAAAATTGGCCATGGCCAGCTTCAAGGCGGCTTCCGCTTCCGCGGCATTGTGCAAACGGCCCAAGGCTTTCAGGTCGGCGTCATTCAGCGCCTGCATGCCCAAAGACAACCGGTTCACACCCGCCGCTTTGTAGTCGGCAAAGCGGGCCGCATCGGCGCTGGCCGGATTGGCTTCCAGCGTTACTTCAATGTCGTTCGTCATGCGCCAGTTGCGGGAAATTTTATCCAGCACCTGGCCCACGGCTTTGCCGCTCATCAGTGAGGGCGTGCCGCCGCCGAAAAAAATGGTTTCGACAATCGGGCGCTCTACGCCTTGCGCCTCTGCCGTCCAGTCCAGCTCTTTTTCGATGGACGCGATCCAGCCTGCTTCATCCAGCGATGCGCGGACGTGAGAGTTGAAATCGCAATACGGGCATTTGGCGGCGCAGAAAGGCCAGTGAACATAGACGCCGAAGGCCAAGCTAAAGGCTCTCGGTGAAGATGCCGCTGTGCAGCAGCTTTGTAAAAGCATGCGCACGGTGGCTCATGTCGTTTTTGGTTTGCGGGTCAATCTCTGCAAACGTCTGGTCCCAGCCCTTGGGAACGAAGATGGGGTCATAGCCGAAGCCGCGATCGCCGCGCGGCGGGAAGCTGAGGTGACCATGAACCTCGCCTTCAAAACTCTTTATTTCACCATGCGGCATGGCGATGGACAGCGCGCAAACGAATTTGGCGGAAAAATCCGTGGCGCCTTTTTCCTTCAACTCTTTTTCGATGCGCGCCATGGCGATGCGAAAATCTTTTGCCGGTCCCGCCCAGCGCGCGGAATAAATGCCGGGCGCGCCCTCCAGCGCATCCACCCAAAGCCCGGAATCATCAGCCAAAGCGGGGTGGCCGCTGGCATCCGCCGCGGCGCGGGCCTTCAATTCGGCATTGGCGATAAAGGTAAGGCCCGTCTCTTCCGGCTCGGGCAATTTCAGGTCGCCCGCGCTCACCGGCTCGATGCCGTGCGGGCCGAGCAGCGCCTTGATCTCGCGCACCTTGCCCTGGTTATGGCTTGCCACCACCAACAGGCTGCCGCGCGGCAATCTCACTGCAGAGCCTGCTTCTGCAGCTCGATCAGCTCGGCAATGCCCTTGCGCGCCAGGCGCAGCATCTGGGTCAAATTCTCTTCGGTGAACGGCGCGCCTTCGGCAGTGCCTTGAATTTCAACCAGGCCGCCCGAGCCGGTGAGAACGAAATTGGCATCGGTCTCGGCGGTAGAGTCTTCGTCGTAATCCAGATCGAGAACCGCTTCGCCCTTGACGATGCCGCAGCTGATCGCCGCGACATGATCCTTCAGGATCGGCGCCTTCACTAGGCCGGTGGCGGTCATGAACTTCACGCATTGCGCCAGCGCGACATAGCCGCCGGTGATGGCGGCGGTGCGGGTGCCGCCATCGGCCTGCAGCACATCGCAGTCCAAGGTAATCTGCCGTTCGCCCAGCGCCGCCAGATCGCAGACCGCGCGCAGCGAGCGGCCGACCAGACGCTGAATTTCCTGGGTGCGGCCCGACTGTTTGCCCGCCGCCGCTTCGCGCCGCATACGTTCATGGGTGGAGCGGGGCAGCATGCCGTATTCCGCCGTCACCCAACCCTTGCCGGAACCTTTGAGGAAGGGCGGGGCTTTTTCTTCCAGGCTGGCCGTGACCAGCACATGGGTGTCGCCGAATTTGACCAGGCAGGAACCTTCCGCATGGCGGGAAAAGCCGGGGGTCAGGCTCACGGAACGAAGGATATCGGCGGCGCGGTTGGAGGGACGCATGGCTCTCGTATATCTTGAAGTGAAGGAGTGGGGCGGTTACCTAGCCGCTTTGCCGGTGGCCGTCCATTGCACCACCTCTCCAGTAGAAACTCGTTTTATGTCAAAGGCTTAATAATTGAGCGCGCGTCCCATCCCCTTTCCGCAGACCGTGCCGCTGGGCGCCCCTTTGGGTGAAAGGCCGCGGGAAGTCTTCCGCCATCTGGTGGAAGCCTTCCTGACGTCGGGCGAGCCGGTAGGGTCGCGCACCTTGAGCCAGCGCCTGCCGCTGACGCTGTCGCCCGCCTCCATCCGCAATGTGATGGCCGATCTGGAAATGATGGGGCTGCTCTATGCCCCGCACACCAGCGCCGGCCGGGTGCCGACAGAGCGGGGCCTCAGGCTGTTTGTGGACGGCCTTTTGGAAATCGGCGAGCTGGCGCCGGATGAGCGCATCGCCATTGAAGCGCGCATCATCGGAAGCGGCCGCGGCATTGAAGACGTGCTGACCCAGGCGACGCAATCCCTGGCCGGATTGTCGCGCTGTGCCGGGCTGGTGGTCACCGCCAAGCAGGATTCGGCCCTGAAGCATGTCGAATTCGTCGCTGTGCGTCCGGGCAAGGCGCTGGTGATCATGGTCAGCGAAGACGGCCAGGTGGAAAACCGCATCATCGATACGCCGCCGGGCTTGCCGGTTTCGGCGTTGGTGGAAGCGTCGAACTATCTGAATGCGCGGCTTTCGGGCCGCACCGTGGATGGCGCGCGGGAAGAAATTCTCACCGAGCTGGAAAGCGAACGCGCCATGCTTGATGCCCTCACCGCCAAGGTGGTGGCTGAAGGGTTGGCGACCTTGAGCCGCCCGGCCGCCGGCGCCGATGACCGGGTTCTGATTGTGCGCGGCCAATCGCATCTGTTGGACACGGTGGAAGCCCAAGCCGATATCGAACGCGTCCGCACCCTGTTTGAAGATATCGAGCGCAAGGCAGACCTGATCCGGCTGCTGGAGCTGGCCAAGGACGGCGATGGCGTCAGCATTTTCATCGGTTCGGAGAACCGGCTGTTTTCCCTGTCCGGCTCTTCCATTGTCGCCGCACCCTATGCCAATGCGGCCGGCAAGATTGTGGGTGTGATCGGGGTATTGGGCCCGACCCGCCTGAATTACGGCCGCATCATCCCCATGGTGGATCATACCGCCAAAGTCATTGGACGGCTGCTGGGCTAACGGTTTAAGGACAAGGCGTTTAAGGAATAGATATGAGCGACGAAAAGAACGAAGACGTGCACGATCTGCGGCAAGCGCCCCTTGAGGACAATCCCCATGCCGCCGAGTTCGCAGTGCTGGAGGCCCTGAAGGCGGAAGTGGAAAGCCTCAAGGACCAGCGGCTGCGTGCCCTGGCCGAAGTGGAAAATATCCGCCGCCGCGCCGACAAGGAAAAGGTCGAGGTGTCTCAGTATGCCGTGACCAAATTCGCCCGCGACATGGTGGGCATTGCGGACAATTTCTCGCGCGCCCTGGCGGCCTGCCCGCCTGGTTTGCGCGAAGCCGCCGACCCGCAGGTCAAGGCGGTGCTGGATGGGGTGGAAGCCACCGACCGGGAATTGATCTCGACGCTGGAGCGCTATGGCGTCAAGCAAGTGGACACCAGCGGCAAATTCGATCCCAATCTGCATCAGGCAATCGCGGAAGTGCCCGGCAACGGCAAGCCGGCGGGGGCGATTGTGGATGTCATGCAGACCGGCTTTATGATCGGCGACCGTCTGCTCCGTCCCGCGATGGTGACGGTGGCGCGGCGCGGCGAAAGCCAGCCCGCCGGTGAAAACCTGGATACGAAAGTCTGATTGGGGACGTGGGGCCATGGCGGAATTGAAAATCGTGGTGGCAGGCGCGTCGGGCCGGATGGGCCGCGCCTTGGTGCGCGAAATCGCCCAAGGCCATGACGCCCGGCTGGTGGGCGCGCTGGAAGCCGAAGGCAAGCCCGAACTGGGCATGGATGCCGGAATGCTGGCGGGACTGCAGACCAACGGCATCAAGCTCACGGCCGATCCGCTGCCGCTGCTGGCGAACGCCGACGCGGTGATCGATTTCACGCGGCCCATGGTTTCGATCATGCTGGCCGATCTGGCGGCGCAGGCCCGCATTGTCCATGTCATCGGCACCACCGGCTTTTCCGCCGCCGATGACAAGCGCATTGAGGCGGCAGCGCGCCATGCCGTGATCGTCAAATCCGGCAATATGAGCATGGGTGTCACGCTGCTGGCAGCGCTGGTGGCCAAGGCCGCCAAGGCATTGCCTGGCTATGACATCGAAATTCTGGAAATGCATCACAAGCTGAAAGTGGATGCGCCTTCCGGCACGGCTTTGCTTTTGGGTGATGCTGCGGCGAAGGGCCGTGACAGCACGCTGGAAAAACTGCGCCGCCAAGACGGCAACCACGGTCCGCGTACCGACGGCACCATCGGCTTCGCTAGCTTGCGCGGCGGATCTGTGATCGGCGAACATGACGTGATCCTGGCCGGGCCGGGTGAGCGTCTGACCCTGTCCCATTCCGCCGAAGATCGCGGCATCTTTGCGCGTGGCGCAGTAACCGCAGCGCGCTGGGGCCATGGCAAGAAGCCCGGTCTCTACAGCATGACGGATGTGCTGGGCCTCTGATGGTCAAGCGCATGACCGGCGCGCAGATCGAGGACTTCTTCGCGCGGCTCAAGAAAAACAATCCGTCGCCCCAGACCGAGCTGCAATATTCCAATCCCTATACGCTGGTGGTGGCGGTGGCGCTGTCGGCCCAGGCCACCGACAAGTCGGTGAACAAGGCGACCGCGCCTTTGTTCAGCCACATCGACACGCCGGAAAAGATGGTGGCGTTGGGCGAAGCCAGGCTGACCGATGCGATCAAGACCATCGGGCTTTATCGCGGCAAGGCCAAGAATGTCATCGCGCTCTCGAAGCTGCTGATTGAGAAGCATGGCGGCCAGGTGCCGAAAAATCGCGAGGCGCTGGAGGAATTGCCCGGCGTGGGACGCAAAACCGCCAACGTGGTTTTGAACGTGGCGTTCGGTGAACCCACCATCGCCGTGGACACCCATATCTTTCGCGTTTCCAACCGCACGGGACTGGCGCCGGGAAAGAATGTTCTGGAGGTGGAGCTGGGCCTGGAAAAGCGGGGGCCGGAAAAATATCTCAGCCATGCGCATCATTGGCTGATCCTGCATGGCCGCTACACCTGCGTGGCGCGCAAGCCCTTATGCCCGACCTGTGTGGTGCGCGATCTCTGCCATTTTCCGGACAAGACCAAGGAACTGCCATCAGAAAAGAAGCGGGCGCCGATTAAGAAGCTTTCTTCGGCAACGCGTTGAGGCAGGCGGTATCGATCGTCTGATTCGCGGGGCGCGGAATGGTCTCCACATGCGAAACCTTCCCGGCCGTTAAAAAGAAAAAGGCGTGGCAGTCCTTCACGTCATAACGCCACATATCGGTGCTGCCGTCTTTGCGGGAAAAGGCCGGCGTTCCCAACCGTGTTTTCAAGGCGTCGGCGGAAAGGCCGTCGAAGGCAGGCGGCGCAGACTGTTTTGGCGGCGGCGCCGGAATCGGCACCGGCGCGGTGCGGACAGGGGCCGGCGTTTTGGCGGCGCACCCGGCCAGCAGCAGGGCGGCCATCGATATCGCGATCTTACGGATCATGACGCCTCCTCGCGCATGGGGTAAAACAGATGCACATCCGCAAGGGGCCCGACAAGGGCTTTCCGGTGCTTGCGCATAGGGGCCCGGTTCCGTATGGGTTTGGCTTTGCAGGGGACATGTCATGGCAAAAAAATACGACGTCGCGGCTTTGGGCAACGCCATTGTGGACGTCATCGCGTCGGTGGATGACCGCTTCCTGTTGACCCACAAGATCGCCAAGGGCGGCATGACCCTGATTGACGAATTCCGCGCCAAGGAATTGATGAAAGCATTGGCCGACAACAGCCAGGCCCTGAGCGGCCTGCATGAAGTGGCGGGCGGTTCGGCCGCCAACACCATGGCGGGGCTTGCCTCGCTGGGCGGCACGGGCCTGTTCATCGGCAAGGTCAAGGATGACCGGCTGGGCGGCGTCTTCGGCAAATCCATGAGCGCCCAGGGCATCACCTTCAGCGCCCCCGCCGCCAATGACGGCTCCACCACCGCCAGCTGCATGATCGCAGTGACGCCGGACGGCCAGCGCAGCATGAACACTTATCTGGGCGCCTGCCGTGAACTGGTGCCGGACGATGTGGATGAGAGCCAAGTCGCAGAGGCACGCTTTCTCTATATCGAAGGCTATTTGTGGGATGAGGAAAACGCCAAGCAGGCCTCGCGCAAGGCCATCGCCGCCATGAATGGCGCGGGCGGCCGGGTGGCGCTGTCGCTGTCGGATTCCTTCTGCGTCGGCCGCTTCCGCGATGAATTCCTGCATTTGCTCGACAAGGAAGTCGGCATTCTGTTCGCCAATGAAGACGAAGCCAAAGCGCTGTTCCAGGCCGATGAGTTTGACGGCGTGGTGGAAGCGGCGCGCAAATGGGGCGGCATCGCCGCCCTCACCCGCTCAGCCAAGGGCTGTGTCGTGGTGGAAGAAGGCCAGGTCCACACCATTCCCGCCGCACCCGTGTCGCGCGTAATCGACACCACCGGTGCGGGCGATCAATACGCCGCCGGATTCCTGTATGGCCTGACGCATGGCAAGGGGCTGGCGGATTGCGGAAGGCTGGGCGCCATCGCCGCTGCCGAAGTGATCTCGCACTATGGCGCGCGGCCGGAGACGTCACTGAAAGAATTGGCTGCAAAGGCGGAGCTAGCTTAGGACGCTGGATTCCCGCTTTCGCGGGAATGACAACATCATTATTCGCCGATGTAGTGAAGCATCACTTCGCGCGTATGCGGCGCGTCGCGATGCTCAAATAGATAAAGCCCCTGCCAGGTGCCCAGCACCGGCTTGCCGTTGCGCACCGGAATGCCAGTCGAAGTTTGCGTCAGGGCCGATTTGATGTGCGAGGGCATATCGTCCGGCCCTTCGGCGGTGTGGCGGAAGCGCGGTCCCGTCTTGGCCAAATGTGCAAAAAAATCCTGCAAATCCTTCTGCACATCGGGATCGGCATTTTCCTGAATCAACAGCGAAGCCGACGTGTGTCGGACGAAACAGGTGAGCAACCCCTCGCCTGCGCCCTTCAGCACGGCGCTCAACTTATCGGTGATCTCATAGAGACCTGGCCCATGCGTGGAAACGCTGACGGTGTGGAAAGCCTGCTTCATTTGCGCAGATAGACGTAAAGCGCGCCGTTGCCACCATGGCGGATATGGGCGGGCGCGGTACCGGTGATGAAGGCGGCAAGATCGCCCTCGTTCAACCAGCGCGGCACCATCTGTTTTAGAGCGCCATGGGGACTTTTGGCCCAACCCGCCGCCTCTTTGTCGGGATTGCCCTGGCCCGTCACCACCAACGCCAGCCGCACCCCGTTTTTATGCGCCTGGCGAATGAAAGATGTGAGCGCGCGATGCGCCGCCGCCTGGGTCATGCCGTGCAAATCAAGTTTGGCATCGGGTGCTTTCGCGCCCCGTTTCAGTTTTGCGCTGGTGGCACCGTCCAGTCCCGGCGGCACCGCTTTGGCAGTGGCCTTCTTCGTCCTGGGCTTTATGACCGCCTGCGGACTGGCCTCAGCCACTGTTTTGCGGAAAAGAATCTTTTCCTCTTCGCTGGCGCGGCGGGTCACGGAAATTCCTTTTGCGCGCCCAGCTTTGCCGCCACCGCATTAGGCAGCAGCACATACATCTCGCCATTCGATTTCATGCTACCGGCGTCTGCTTCCGCCTTTTCACCATCGCCAAAAAAAACATCGCCGCGCACTTCGCCGCGAATGGCCCCGCCGGTGTCCTGCGCCACCAGCAGCGCCGTCACCGGGGCGGCATCGACATAATACGGCGCGCCCAGCACATTCAGGCGCGGATCAATCGCCATGCTCGCGCGGGGCGTGAGCGCCACGCCCAATGTACCGGTGGCGCCCAGGCCTGCTTCGCCGACGGGCTTTTCCTCAAAAAAGATAAAGGACTGATTGGTCTCCATCACCTCTTGCGCGCGTTCGGGATGGGCTTTCAACCAGTCGCGGATGGTAGCCAGAGAGACATTCTCGCGCTTGAGCGCGCCTTCCCGGATCAAAGTGCGCCCGATGGCGGTGTAAGGCCGGCCGTTTTCTCCGGCATAGGCGATGCGGGCATTTTCCCCGCTGTCGAACGCGACGCGCCCCGAACCCTGGATCTGCAAAAAGAACAGCGCAATCGGATCGTCGCACCAGAACAGAATGGGCGTATTGGCCAGTCCACCGGAATTGATCTCGGCCCGGGTGGCGAAGGGCACCAGCTTGCGCCCTTCCAGCCGCCCCGAAATATGCTCCCCATTGAGGCGCGGATTGAATTGCGACAGGTCCACCCGCATCAAATCGGGCGGCACGCCATAGACCGGCGTCTGATACGCATCATGACGGCTGCGGCTGGCGCGGATCAACGGCTCGTAATAACCGGTGAAGAGTCCCGCCGTCGCCCCGCCCGCTGAAATCTGAAAGGGCGTGAAGTTCTTTTCAAAAAAAGCGCGCGCGTCAGGTTCGTCCGCGCCGCAAACAGAATCCCAGTCGCCCACCGTTCCGGCATAGCCCTTGCCGCCCATCGGGGTCGCGGGCGGTTTGACCGTGAGCGCTTCACAGCCGCGATGAAAAGACGCCATCGCGGCGTTGAGATCGGCGTTTCCCCATCCCGGCAGTTTGGAAAATTGCGTTTGGGTCAGGCGCAGCGGCCCTGGCCGGGTGCTTTGCCAAAAATAGAACCCGAAAAGCGCCGCCGCCAGAACGGCCAGTGCAGTGAGGATGCCAAGGCGCTTCAAGCGGCTCAGGCGGCTTCGCCCGCCGTCGCCACCAGAATCCAGTTGGGATCGGACGCGCCGAGTGTGCGGGCAAAGCTCCAATGGTCGGCGACTTCGCGCGGGCTTCCACCCGGCGCGGTGAATCTGGCGCGGAAGGCCACAGTGATGTCGGCCAGCTTGCCGTCCAGGGATGCGCCGACAATCTTCGCATCGAGAATCTGATTCAAGCGGTCGGCAGCGCCGGGCCGCGCCGCAATCTCGCGTTCAAACGCGGCATAGACTTCGTCGGACAGCAGCGGGCGCAACGCCAGCCGGTCAGCGTCGGCATAGGCCTTCTGAATGATTTCATATGCGGCGCGTGCGCCATTGAGAAAATGCGCCCGATCAAAACTTGTATCGGCCAGCTCGATATCCATCAAGCCCCGCGCACAGGCGCCTTCGGGCGGTAACGCTTCGACAGCAGCCGGCGACCGCAACGGCGACGATGCAGCCGCGCGCGGCGCCTGCTGTTCCCGGCTCGGCTCGTGCCCGGTACGGCGGCCCAGCACGGTGTAGAGGCGGAACAGCAGAACCCCTGCCACCATGGCGGCGATCAAAATTCCAATCAGCTGTGAATCCGGCATCGGTCCATTCCCAAGGCTTTTGAAGCCTAGCTTTCCCGGCTTTTCGGGTCCAGGCATTTACAATAACGCATCAAACGGGGCGGAAGCCTTGTCTTAAATGCGGATTCCATGGTAGCGCGCGGGCCGATTATACAAAAAGGACAGCCATGAGCAGCGCCGGCGGCGAGCCCAATCTTCAGATTGTGGGCCAGTACATCAAGGATCTTTCCTTCGAAAATCCCAGCGCGCCCCAAGGCTTTTCCGGTGCGCCGGAACTGGATTTCGGCATTGATGTGCAGACCCGTGGCGTTGGCCCCGACCATCACGAAGTCGTGCTGCATATGCGCGTGCGGGCCAATGGCGAAGGCCGGCCCCTGTTCCTGATGGAAATGGCGTATGGCGCGCTGGTTCGCGTGGCAAATGTTCCCGAAGACATGCTGGCCATCGGCCTGATGGTGCAGACGCCTTACCTGATGTTCCCGTTTGCCCGCCGCATTATCGCCGATGTGGTGCGTGATGGCGGCATGCCGCCGCTGGTGATCGAGCCGATTGATTTCAACAAGCTGTACCAGGCGCGCGTTGCCCAGGCCCAGGCGACACCACCTTCCGGCAGCGCTTAAGCTTCGCTGAATTCAAGCCATAACGCTTTGTCGCCCAGTTCCTTGGCGACGAAGGCTGTGTGCTGGGCGAGTTCCTCTTCCGACAGGCGCGGTGGCAAGGGCCGTGGCCGGGCGTGTGCGCGAACGGAATCCATCGCGACTTCAGTCACAGCCATTTCCACCGGCGCCAATGCCAAGCCGCGCTGCCGGCCGCCGATCAGCTCCAGATAGATTTGCGCCGTGAGATCGGCGTCCAGCAACGCGCCGTGCTTGGTGCGCCCTGACAGATCGACACTGAAGCGTTTGCACAATTCATCGAGTGAATAGCGCGCGCCCGGAAATTTGCGCTTGGCGATTTCGATGGTGTCGATGGCGCGCGCCAGGGGAATGGCGGCATGGCCGGTACGCTTCAGTTCGGCGTTGATGAATTTGATGTCGAAGCTGGCGTTGTGAATGACCAGCGGCGCATCGCCGATAAAGGCCAGGAATTCTTCGACCACGTGGGAAAAGAAAGGCTTGTCGCGCAGGAATTCATCAGACAGGCCGTGCACCCGCTGGGACTCGATGGGCACATCGCGTTCGGGGTTGAGATAGGCCTGGAAGCTTTTGCCGGTTGGGAAATGATCGATCAGTTCGACACAGCCAATTTCAACGATGCGGTGACCATCGCCTGGCTCGAAGCCCGTCGTTTCCGTGTCGAAAACTATCTCTCGCATCGCCGCACCGTTTTTTTAATGGCGACCTTCGCTGCGCGAAAGCCGCGGGGGCGGTGGCCATCGCCTGGCTTAAAGCCCGTGGTTTCCGTATCGAAAACAATCTCACGCATGTTTTTGAATTTTGTCCCGGATGGCCCCGAGCGCCTTTTTCACTTGTTCCCGAGCGTGCTCCAGACCTTGGTCGGTGACAATCACGAAATCGGCCCTGGCCCGCTTGTCCACATCCGGCAACTGCCGGACCAGCAGAGCCTGGAATTTTTCTTCCGACATGCCGGGGCGTTTCAGCGCGCGCTCGCGCTGCACCGATGCCGGCGCGCTCACCACCACCAGAGCGTCAATCCCGTCATCCGCCCCGGTTTCCAGCAACAGGGGAATATCCAGCACCACCATGTCCGCTTGCCGGTTGGCTGCCAGGAATTCATCGCGGTCGGCGATCACCAGGGGATGCACCAGGGCTTCCAGCTTTTTGAGGGCTGCGTCATCGCCGGTGACAAGCCGGGATAAAGTGGCGCGGTCCACCGCGCCCTCCTTCACGGCGCTGGGAAATGCTTGCGCGACTTTCGCCACCGCAGCCCCGCCCTTGCCATACAGTTTCTGAATGACGGCATCGGCGTCATGCACCGGTACACCTTCGGCGGCGAACAACCGGGCGGTCTGGCTTTTGCCCATGGCGAGCGAGCCGGTCAGGCCGATGACATAAGGTTTGTTGGACGGCCTCCGGCCGCGGGGGCTTTTCAAGCCAGCGCCTTTTCCAGCGCGGCGCGAAGGCCCGGCGACACCTGGGGCCGCACCCCAAAGAACGATTCAAAAGACGGCACGGCTTGATGCATCAGCATGCCCAGCCCGTCGATGGTTTTGTGCCCGCGCGCGGCGGCATCTTTCAGAAATTCCGTCGTCAGCGGATTATAGACAATGTCACAAACCGCCGCTGTTTGCGGCAAGGCGGACAGGTCGATTGCCAAAGGCGGACTGCCGGCCATGCCGGCGCTGGTGGTGTTGATGACAAGCCAGGCGTCCTTGGCAACGTCGCTCCAGTCCTCCAGCGGTCTGGGGGCAAACTTCGCTTCAGGAAGATAATGTTGAATGCGATCCGCAAGATTTTTTGCGCGGTCCACATTGCGATTGAGGATGCTTATCTTGGCGGCACCACGGGTTTGTAATCCATACGCTGCTCCCCGTGCCGCACCGCCAGCACCCAATAGAACGATATGTTTTCCTGCCAGCGAACCGATACCCAGTTCGTCTTCCAGGCTGTCCGCCAAGGCGGAGGAGTCGGTATTGTCTGCCCCAATCCGCCCGTCGCTTGTGAAAACAAGAAGATTGGCAGCACCAGCAATTCTGGCGGCGGGACGTGGTTCATCGGCCAGTCCAAAAGCCGCTTCCTTATGCGGCACCGTGACATTGACCCCTGTGAAACCTTGCGCGCGCGTGGTTGCAATCGTGGCCGCGAAATCTTCCGGCGCAGCAGGCAATTTGACGAACTCGCCTTCAAGCCCGAGCTGATTCAACCAATAGCCATGCAGCACCGGCGACAGGGAATGCGAAAGCGGCCAGCCGACAATTCCTGCGCGTTTCATGCTGTCAGAAATCCTTCAGCGCGAAGCGCCGCCAACACCGGCAGCAAGGGCAGACCCTGGATGGTGAAACTATCGCCCGTGACGTGCTCGAACAATTGAGCCCCGCGGCCTTCATAATGATAACCGCCCACGCTGGAAAGCACCGCCCGGCCTTCCGCCGCGACATAGGCATCCAGGAAGCTGTGGGTGAAACGGCGCATGGTCAGGCGCGCCATATCGCTGTGCCGCCAGAACACCGCGCCGTCCCGCGCCAGGGCCGCAGCCGAAATCAAATGGTGGGTCTTGCCCGACATTTTGCGCAGCAACGTCTTCAGCGCGTCCAGGTCACGGCATTTGCCGATCAGCTCTGGCCCCAGCGCCAGAACAGAATCCGCCCCCAGCACCATATCCCCGGGCATGCGTCGTGACACGGCCATGGCCTTCTGTTCAGCCAGGCCCAGAGCGATTCCCGCGGCATCTGCACCTTTGGATTGCAGATCGGCGGTCAGCGCATCTTCATTGAGATCGGCGGCTGAGATCTGGAACTTGATCCCTGCTGCTTCCAGCATCCGCCGGCGCGAGGCGCTGGCCGACGCCAGCACCAGATTCACGGCTTGGCCTCGCCGCGCTCATTGAGCAGGTTCATCACTGCGGCAGCCGTTTCCTCAATCGAGCGTCGTGAGACGTCGAGAGTAGGCCAGTCATGCTGTTCAAACAGCCTTCTGGTGACGTTGATCTCTTCGCGCACCGTATCCAGGTCGATGTAATCGGTGCTGCGGGTTTCCCCCATGGTGCTGAGCCGGTTGCGGCGGACCTGTATCAGCCGGTCGGGAGATACCCACAGGCCCACGATCAGCGGCTTCTTGGCTCTCAGCAAAGCTTCGGGCGGCGGCATGCCGGGGACCAGCGGGACATTCGCGGCTTTGACGCCGCGTATCGCCAGATAGACACAAGTCGGCGTCTTGGAGGTGCGGCTGGCGCCGGTCAGGATCACTTCCGCTTCGCCGATGGTATCCAGCGACTGACCGTCATCATGGGCGATGGTGAAGTTCAGGGTATCAATACGCTCCAGATAGCGCTGATCCACCTGATGCTGGCGACCCACCCGGTGGGTTTCCTCGGAACCGAGAAATTGCCGGAGGGCGCCGACCGGCCCCTCCAGGATATCTACACATTCCATCAACATGGCATCGCAGCGGGCCATCAGTTTTTCGCGCAGGATCGGGTTGGCCAAAGTGAAGAACACCAGGCCCGGAGCAATCGTGATATGGTCCAAGGCCTTTGCCAGCTGATGCTCAGTTCGCACCAGCGCGTAGAAGTGGATCTGTACATCCACATTTTCGAATTGCGCCAGGGCGGCGTTGGCCAGGGCGTTCAAGGTTTCGCCGGTTGAATCCGACACCAAATGAATATGAAACTTCTTTTCCACAGATCGTCCCGATTACTTCCGTCTTACCCAGAGCCACACACATTCTGCCTGCCTCCACCTCACAGATCCGGGTCCCCATGGGGATGGATGTGGATGAAAAAGGGATGACAAGAATAGCATTTCGGGACAGTTTGGTGAAATGCGTCTTTACCCTAAGCCCTTGAATTCGCATCCAGGCAGCATGTATTTCCACCCTTCTCGGCCAAGTCCTCCACAGATTCACATGCCAAACAACATCTTCACCATTACCTTATCTAAGAATGTTCTTATGAGAGATGTGCTGTGAAGCTGGCGATCGTCCTGTTCAACCTGGGTGGACCAGACAGTACGGAAGCGGTTGAGCCGTTTCTGAGAAACCTGTTTTCCGATCCCGCCATCATTTCTCTTCCCTGGATCGTACGGAAGCCGCTGGCACGGTTCATCGCTGCCCGCCGTGCCCCGCTAGCCGGAAAAATCTATGGCCATATCGGTGGTCGCTCGCCGATCCTGGAGGAAACGCAGAAACAGGCCCGCGCGCTGGAATTGGCGCTCACGGCGCCTGGGCTTGAGGTCAAAGCTTTTATCGCGATGCGCTATTGGCACCCGTTCAGCGATGGTGCGGCACTGGCTGTGAAGAACTTCGCGCCGGATCATATTGTGGCGTTGCCGCTTTATCCGCAGTTCTCCACCACCACGACAGCGTCTTCGTTCAAGGATTGGGAGCGCGCGGCCGCCAAAGCGGGCCTTGCCCAGCCGACAACGCAGGTTTGTTGCTATCCGGATGAAGCGGGATTTATCACCGCGGCGGCGGCTTCAATCCGCAACGCATGGAAAAATCCCCAGCCCGGGCTTCGCTATCGCTTGCTGTTCTCGGCCCATGGCCTGCCGAAAAAAATTGTTGCCGGCGGCGATCCTTATCAATGGCAAGTGGAACAGACGGCCAAGGCCCTTGTGGACAGCCTGGGGATAGAGGGGTTGGATTATCGCGTTTGCTATCAAAGCCGGGTTGGACCTCTGAAATGGCTGGAGCCGGCTTGCGATGCGGAAATCATTCGGGCCGGGCAAGAGGGCGTGGGCGTCATTGTCGCGCCGGTTGCTTTTGTCAGCGAACATTCCGAAACGCTGGTGGAGCTGGATATCGAATACGCCCACCTTGCACAGCAATCGGGTGTGCCCGATTATCGCCGCGCAGCCACGGTGGGCGCTGATCCTTTGTTCATTGCCGGTCTGGCCGAACTGGCCCGGCGCGCGATGCAAAGCACCGGCATCATCAACAGTGGCAGCGGGCGCATCTGTCCGGCGGAATTCTGCCGCTGCGCCCAAGAGCGAAAATAATCCGGGGAGTTTGGCATGGATGCGCTACGCGATTTTCTGGCGAACTATATTCCCTGGATCAAGGCGTTCCATGTCATCGCGGTGATCGCGTGGATGTGCGGCATGCTCTATCTGCCGCGTCTGTTTGTGTATCACACCGAGACCAAGCCCGGCTCGGAAGCCAGCGAACGCTTCAAGGTGATGGAGCGGCGTCTGCTCAGGGGCATTACCAATCCCTCCATGATTGCAGTCTGGATTTTGGGTCCGCTGCTGGCCTGGCTGACCGGCGCCTATCTCGATACCTGGATGCAGCTAAAATTCGTCCTGGTCGTGATCTTGAGCGGAATTCATGGTTTTCTGGCGCGGTGCTGGCGGGATTTTGAAGCGGACAGAAACACGCGCAGCGCCCGCTTTTACCGCATCATCAACGAGATTCCGGCCCTGTTGATGGTGCTGATTGTGATCCTGGTGGTGGTGCAGCCCTTTGGCTGATCATTAAAACCGCCGCCGCCTGGCCGGAGGGCGGTTTGCAAGCCTCTAAAATCAGGCTATAAACCGACCGTTCCCCCATGAACCGCAGGCCTCCCGCGAGATGATCGCCGGAAGCCGGGGCCGGAAAATCCTCCAAAGATTTCACCGGTGCGGATCGCAGAAATCCCGATGAAAAAACCCAGGAGCCGGCTTCAAAGGCTCCGTTCACCGGGCCAATCCCTCTCAAGGTTTGAATTCCCATGACCGTTCAAGAAGGCCTGCAGACCATGAAGCTGCAGGAGCTCAAGAATAAAAAACCCGCCGATCTGCTGGCCTTCGCCGAGGAGCTCGAAATCGAGAATGCCTCGTCCATGCGCAAGCAGGACATGCTGTTCGCCATCCTCAAGGAATTGGCTGAGCGCAATGTCGAGATCATGGGCCAGGGCGTGGTTGAAACTTTGCAGGACGGCTTCGGCTTCCTGCGCTCGCCGGAATCAAACTATCTGCCCGGCCCCGACGATATTTACGTTTCCCCGTCCCAGATCCGCCGCTTCGGTCTTCGCACCGGTGACACGGTGGAAGGCCCGATCCGCGCACCCAAGGACGGCGAACGGTATTTCGCGCTGCTGAAGGTCTCGACCATCAATTTTGAAGACCCCGAGCAGATCAAGCACAAGGTCCATTTCGACAATCTGACGCCGCTCTATCCTACCCGCTGGCTGAAGATGGAATTGGATGACCCGACCATCAAGGACAAGACCGGCCGCGTCATCGACATCGTCTCGCCCCAGGGCATGGGCCAGCGCGCGCTGATTACCGCGCCGCCGCGCACCGGCAAAACCGTTATTCTGCAGAACATCGCCAAGGCGATGGCGGCCAACCATCCCGACGCTTTCCTGATCGTGCTTCTGATCGATGAACGTCCGGAAGAAGTCACCGACATGCAGCGCACCGTGGTCGGCGAAGTGATTTCCTCGACCTTTGACGAACCGGCGACACGCCACGTTCAGGTCGCTGAAATGGTGATCGAAAAGGCCAAGCGCCTGGTCGAGCACAAGCGCGATGTGATCATCCTGCTGGATTCGATTACCCGCCTCGGCCGCGCCTACAACACCGTTGTGCCGTCTTCAGGCAAGGTGCTGACCGGTGGCGTGGACGCCAACGCCCTGCAGCGCCCCAAGCGCTTCTTCGGCGCCGCCCGCAATATCGAAGAAGGCGGCTCGCTGACCATCATCGCCACGGCGCTGATCGATACCGGCAGCCGCATGGATGAAGTGATTTTCGAAGAGTTCAAAGGCACCGGCAACAGCGAAATCATTCTGGACCGCAAGGTCGCCGACAAGCGCGTCTTCCCGGCCATCGACATCATGCGCTCGGGCACCCGCAAGGACGAGCTGCTGGTCGAGAAGGGCACGCTGGCGAAAACCTATGTCCTGCGCCGCATTCTCTCGCCCATGGGCACGGTGGACGCGATCGAGTTCCTGCTCGAAAAGCTGCGCCATGCGAAGAACAATGCCGATTTCTTCGAAAGCATGAATACGTAAACGGCGCCATCGCACTGAATGAAAAAAGGCCGGGCCAACGCCCGGCCTTTTATTTTGCGCGGTGCGTGGGCCTATGGAGTCAGAATCGTCGCGCCGGTTGTTTTCTTGGCGGCCAGATCGGCTTGCGCCTGGGCCGCATCCTTCAGCGCATAACGCTGATTGATTGCCACCTTCACCTTGCCCGACGCCACCACTGCAAAAACATCATCAGCGGTTTCCTGCATCTCTTCGGGCGTGCGCACATAATGCGCCAGGGTCGGCCGCGTCACGAACAGCGATCCTTTGGCGGCCAGGATTCCTGGCGCAAAGGCATCAACCGGACCTGACGCATTCCCATACGTCGCCATGATGCCGCGTGGTTGAAGGCAATCCAGCCCGGCCAGGAACGTCGCCTTGCCGATGGAGTCATAAACCACCGGCACGCCTTTGCCGCCGGTGATCTCGCGCACCTGTTTTTCCCAGCCGGCATCCTGGGAGTTGAGCACATGATCGCAACCCAGCTGCTTGGCCAACGCCACCTTCTTCGGCGAGGTGGTGGTGCCGATCACGGTAGCGCCCAGCGCCTTGGCCCACTGCACCCCGATCTGGCCCACGCCCCCGGCCGCGGCGTGAAACACAATTGTCTCACCCGCCTTCACCGGATGGATGCGGCGAAGCAGATATTGCGCGGTCATGCCCTTCAGCATCACCGCCGCCGCGACGTCGTCGCTGATATTGGCAGGAAGCCGCACCAGTTTCTCGGCCGGCACATTGGCGGCTTGCGCATAAGAGCCGATTGCGCCCGTGCAATAACCAATCCGCTCGCCCACTTTGAAATTGGTGACGCCGGGCCCGACGGCTTCCACCACGCCGGCGGCTTCCGAGCCCAAGCCCGAAGGAAGCGGCAACGGATAAAGGCCGCTGCGATGATAGATATCGATGAAGTTCACGCCGATGGCGGTGTGCTTGACCCGCACCTGGCCCGCGGCCGGCGGCGCCAGATCGATGTCCTTGTATTCCAGCACTTCGATGCCGCCGGGCTTTTCAAAACGAATGGCTTTGACCATGGCTGTGTCCTCGGATCGTTTCAGCTCAGATGCTGGCGGAAGAACGTCTGGCTGCGCACATTGGCCAGATCAGCGATGGCCTTGTCATAATGCTTGCCGCCGATGCGCGCGAAGGCATGCCCGACATTGGGGTAGGAATGGATGGTGATGTTGGGGTTGGACTTCAACCGATCCTTGATCATCTCCTGCGCCGGCGGGGGAACATAATCGTCGCCCTCGGCGATATGCAGCAGAAGCGGCTTTTTGATCCGGAAGGCCTCGTTCAGCAGATTTTCAATGCCGATGCCGTAATAGCCGACCGCCGCATCGGTGTCGGTGCGAGCGGCAGACAGATAAGCCAGGCGTCCGCCCAGGCAATAACCCAGCGTGCCGACCTTGCCGGTGACGCCCTTGTGGCCGCGCAAAAAGCTGATCGCAGCCTGGACATCGTCCACGCCCTTATCGACGTCGAATTGCTGGAACAGGCCGAACGCCTCTTTCCATTCGGTTTCGCTCTGGTCGGTCAATTCGATCCCCGGCCTGATGCGCCAGAACAGGTCCGGCACCAGGGCATAAAAGCCGCGCGAGGCCAGGCCATCGGCGATGTCGCGCATCCCCTTGTTGACCCCGAAAATCTCCTGAAGAATCACAATGCCCGGGCCGCGATCCGATCCCGGGCTGGCGAGATAGCCCCCGAAACTGCCGCCGTCCTTGGCCGTGATGGTGACCTGCTGATTTGCCATATGACCCCGCTTTCGGTCTCCAGTTAAACGGGCGCCGCCTCAGAATCCTAGCCCCTTCCGCAGACTGCCAGCTTTGCGGAAACACAGGCAGAGGGGGTTAGTTTGGAGCGCCCTGCTGTTGCTGCGGCAGGGTCAGGGCCTGCGCCAGAATGGCCGCGCTGGTGATGGGTTCGGAATGGCTGTTGCGCTGGCACAGATAGACGGTGGGCTTGCCGCTTTCCATCAGCTTGCCAAACACGGGGTGGTTGGGCGGCAGCTCTTCGCTGCGGTCCACCTGCACAACCAGGCGGCTGGGCATCGCCTTGCCCCAGATGGTGCGCATCAATTCCTGGGTACGGGATTTGTCGCCCAGCACAACCATCTGCAACCCGGTGGCGAAGGTCTCAAAACCGTTGAGATACTCACCGCAGGAAATCAGGTTGCGGGCGGACTCGCCGGCAAAAGCCAGAAGCACGGCCTGGGCGCGCTCGCCATAACGGTCTTCGCCAGTGATCAGGGCCAGCTTGGTCAGGATGGAAATCATCGCGCCGTTGGCGGAAGGCGCAGGCTGATCAAAGATCGGACGAATGCGGATCAGAAGCTGATCGGCATCATGGGCGGTGAAACAATAGCCGCCGCGGATCTGATCCCAGAATTTGGCATCCAGCGTTTCGACCCATTGGCGCGCCTGTTCGACATAACGCTTGTCGCCGGTGGATTCGTAAAGCTGCAGCGCCGCTTCGGCCATGTGAACATAATCGTCGGCGATGCCGCGCGAGAGCACCTTGCCATTGATCCAGGCATGGGAGAGTTGATCGCCCTCGCCCAGAACCTTGACCACTTTGTCGAAATTGCTGGCCGCGGCT
The DNA here is from genome assembly GCA_947474565.1 of Alphaproteobacteria bacterium. Classification (GTDB taxonomy): domain Bacteria; phylum Pseudomonadota; class Alphaproteobacteria; order Micropepsales; family Micropepsaceae; genus Rhizomicrobium. Next base: position 178,519 of record CANJIS010000002.1, on the reverse strand, counting down.
GCGATCCAGTCGGGACGCTCGAACACCGAGCCCGCAAAAGCCAGGGCGCGGATGGCAAAGCCATTGGCGTCGGCCAGAATTTTTTCGTCGCGCGCCGGGCGCGTACGCTTATCGCGCTGGGCCCGCAGCGTTTCCCGCTGCTTTGCCATCAAGGTTTCATCGGCATCGGTGGTCGAGGTGGCGGCGCCGAAACGGCGCAGGATATTCTTGCCGTTGAAGTCGCCGTCCCGTTTGATGCCATAAACCTGCTTGAAGCGCGCCGAGAACGTGCCCGCCAGAGCGGCATCGATTTCTGCTTCGCTCCACACATAGAAACGGCCTTCTTCACCGTCGGTGCCGGAGGCAAGCCCGTTGGCGAAGCCGTTTTCGAGCTGCATCTCACGCATCAGCCAGTCGATGGTTTCGGCGACGCGCTGGCGGCTGAGTTCGTTGCGGTTGAACTGCCACAAGGTGGTGACAATAGAGAGCAGCTGGGCATTGTCGGCCAGCGTCTTCTCAAATAGCGGCACCAGCCAGCGTTCATCCATGGCGTAACGGAAGAAGCCGCCGCCGACATGATCGTACATTCCGCCCAGCAGCATGCTGTTCAGGCTGGTGGAGACAATCTGCAGATATTGCGGCAGGCCAGTGCGCAGGAAAGCGCGCCACTGAATTTCCAGCGGTACCACGGCGGGGAATTTGGCGTTGCCCTGCAACCCGCCCATGAAAATATCGAAGCGCTGACCGATGCGCATGGCGGCAAGGTCCAGCTGAATGGATTCCAGACTGCCGCTGGCGTCCACATTGAAGGTGCTGTTCATCTGGCCCATCACGAAGGCGGCGTTCCTGGCCACTTCCTCAGGCTTGTCCTTGATCAGCGCGATCATGTCGCCCAGTACGCGCTTGAAGGAAGGCTGCGCGCCCTGACCGCTGCGGTCGGCGCTCAGGCGCTGGGTCGAATCAATCCCCATGCCGCTGGAGCCGGACGACAGATCTTCAAAAGGCGGATTGGGGACATAGCCGCCGGTAAAGAAGGGCGCGCCCTCGGCGGTGAGGAACATGTTCAGCGGCCAGCCGCCGGTATGGCCCATGGCGACCGAGGCGGTCTGATAGAGCTGGTCGATATCCGGCCGCTCATCACGGTCCACCAGCACGGGAATGAAATTGTCGTTGATCAGCTGGGCGATGTCGGGATTGTTGAAGCTCTCTTCGTTCAACTTCTCGGAGCCGTAGCAGCCCGGATAGCCGATAGAAACGAAGACCGGCTTGTTTTGGTCTTTCGCCGCCTGGAACACCGCATCGCTCCAGGGCTGCCAGGCAACCGGATTGTCCTTATGCTGGAGAAGGAAGGGGCTGGCGGACTTGTCCAGTGTGTTCACGGTCATCATTCTGTTCCCGGCCAAAGGTTTGGCATGATTTTAGGGTTGTTTTTGGGCCGCGCTTCTTAGCCCGGGGGCCTCAGAAAGGCCAGTCTTGAGAGGCCCTCTTGAAAGGAGAAGCCGCCATGAAGGTGCATGTTGAAGTGGATATGACCCCGGAAGAGGCCCGCCGTTTCATGGGCCTGCCCGATGTCGCGCCGATGCAGCAGAAAATGATGGAAGAGATGCAGGCGCGGATGAAAGCCGCCTTCGATACCGGCGATCCCGAGGCCATGATGCAGGCCTGGATGCCACTTTGGAATGGAAGTGGGGGTGGCGGCGCCAAGGCGTTTGAGCAATTCCAGAAGTTTTTGTGGGACAGCGCCAGCATGGCGGCCGGCAAGAAGGGCAAGCCCTGATTGTCTGAGGGCGCCACGATCTTCGCCCTGGCGAGTGCGCCAGGGCGGGCCGGGTTGGCTGTGGTTCGGGTTTCCGGCCCGGCGGCAGCCTTGGTGCTTGCCGCTTTGGCGGGTCAGACACCGCCGCCCCGCCGCGCCAGCCTGCGCCGGCTTTCCTGGAAGGGGGCGGTGCTGGATCAGGCTTTGCTGCTCTGGTTTCCGGGGCCGGACAGTTTTACCGGCGAGGATGTCGCCGAATTCCATATTCATGGCGGGCGGGCGGTGCGTGAGGCTTTGTTTGCAGCGCTGCTGGATCAAGGCCTGCGCCCGGCCGAGCCGGGGGAGTTTTCGCGCCGGGCGGTGGAAAACAGCCGTTTCGATCTCACAAGGGCAGAGGCGGTGGCCGATCTGACGGATGCCGAAACCCCGGCTCAGCTTCGCCAGGCGCTCAAACAATATGAAGGCGGTCTGGCCGAACTTTATGAAGGCTGGCGGACGGGACTGCTCCACGCCCTGGCCCGGGCCGAGGCGGCGATCGATTTTTCGGATGATGGGGTGGATGAGACGGAATTGGCCGCTGCGCGCGCCCAGGCTTCTGAAATAACAAAACAATTACAAATACATATCGATGATTCGGGGCGCGGCGAGGCGCTGCGGGAAGGCTTGCGGCTGGCCATTGTTGGCCCGCCCAATGCCGGTAAAAGCTCGCTGATCAACGCTCTGGCCCGGCGCGATATCGCCATTGTTTCGGAAACGCCGGGCACCACCCGGGATGTCATCGGGGTGCGCCTGGATCTGGGTGGTTACCCGCTCCATGTCTCCGACACGGCAGGCTTACGCGAAACCCAGGATGCCATCGAGGCGGAAGGCGTGCGCCGGGCCAAGGCCGAAGCGGCGGCCAGCCATCTCACGCTGTTGCTGCTGGACGGCACCGAAATGGACGTGCCTGCGATCAAAGCCGATCTGGTGGTGCGCAACAAAAGCGATCTGCCGGGATTCAAAAATGCAGATGGGCTTTCGCTGTCCTTGAAGACCGGCGAAGGCCTGAATGATTTGGTGAAGGCGCTGACTGCGCTGGTTTCTGTGCGGCTGGAAACGCAAGGCGATGCCCCTGCCCTCACCCGCCCGCGCCATCGCCATGCGCTGAACGAAGCGCTGAAATCCTTGCGCCACGCGGCCTCGGCGACGGCTCCGGAACTCTTTGCCGAAGATTTGCGGCTGGCGATGCGGGCCATCGGCCGCATCACCGGTGCCGTGGATGTGGAAGAGATATTGGATTCCGTCTTCCGCGATTTTTGCATAGGGAAATAAATCGGCGTATTTCCCCGCCCATGAAATACGACGTGATCGTGATCGGCGGTGGTCATGCCGGCTGTGAAGCCGCAGCAGCGTCCGCGCGCATGGGCGCGAAAACTCTGCTGCTCACGCACAAAATTTCTACGTTAGGCGAGATGTCCTGCAACCCCGCCATCGGCGGCGTGGGCAAGGGCCATCTGGTGCGCGAGATCGATGCGCTTGATGGCTTGATGGGCCGTGTTGCCGATGCCGCGGGAATTCAATTTCGTTTGCTCAACCGGCGCAAAGGTCCGGCGGTGCGCGGGCCGCGGGCGCAAGCCGATCGCGCGCTCTATCGCGCCGCGATGCAAGGCGCTTTACGCGAGGTTCCCAATCTGGAAATTCGCGAGGCGAGCGCAGAAGACCTGATTTTAAAGGTCCAAAACGATCAACGCATTGCCACCGGCGTTTTGCTCGCCAGCGGCGAGGAAATTTCCTGCGCCTCTGTCGTGCTCACCACCGGCACGTTTTTGCGCGGCCTGGTGCATATCGGCGAAGTGCAATTTCCCGCCGGCCGCATGGCGGTGCATACAGCCGATGCCGATAAAGCCGATCCGCCGGCCATCGGATTGTCCAAAACGCTTTATGGCTTCGGTCTGGCGATGGGCCGGCTCAAGACCGGCACGCCGCCCCGTCTGGATGGCCGCACGATTGATTGGGCCGCGCTGCAAATGCAGCCGGGCGATGATCCGCCGGTGCCTTTTTCTTTTCTGACCAAAAAAATCAGCACGCCGCAGATCGAATGCGGCATCACCCGGACAACCCTGGCGACCCATGCCGTCATCCGGGCCAATCTGCATCGGTCGCCGATGTATAGCGGCCAGATCGCTTCGGTTGGCCCGCGCTATTGCCCCTCCATCGAGGACAAGGTCACCCGTTTCGCGGACAAGGAATCGCATCAGATTTTCCTTGAGCCAGAAGGGCTTAGCGATGACACCATCTATCCCAACGGCATTTCCACTTCCCTGCCCCAGGATGTTCAGCTGGCTTTGATCGCCACTATTCCGGGGCTGGAAAAGGCCGTGGTGCGCCGCTCCGGCTACGCCATCGAATATGACTATGTCGATCCGCGTGAACTCAGCCCCGCCCTGGGGGTGAAGAAAGTCCCCCGCCTGTATCTGGCCGGCCAGATCAACGGCACCACCGGTTATGAAGAAGCTGCGGCCCAAGGCCTGATCGCGGGCTGGAATGCCGCCCGCGCCGCTGGCGGCCAGGCGCCCGTCATTCTGGACCGCGCCGCCGCCTATATCGGCGTGATGATCGACGATCTGGTGACCAAGGGGGTCAGCGAGCCCTATCGCATGTTCACGTCCCGGGCCGAATATCGCCTGTCGCTGCGGGCCGACAACGCCGACCAGCGCTTGACGGCCGTAGGGCAAACCAATGGAATTGTTGGGTTTAACCGTTCCCAGGCCTTTGCCGGAAAGATGAAAAAGCTGGCTGTTTCACGTGAAACAATGACCGCCCTTACCCTCACCCCCAACCAGGCGGCCCAGCATGGCCTGGCCGTCCGTCAGGACGGGGTTCGCCGCACAGCCCTCGATCTATTGAGTCTGCCGGACGTGGATTTCTCCGCCCTCACCCGCATCTGGCCGCAGCTGGCTGATCTGGCTCCCGATATGGTGGAGCAGCTGGAGATCGATGCCCAATATGCCGGGTATCTGGATCGCCAGGATGCCGACATTCTGGCTTTCCGCCGGGATGAAGGCCGCGCCCTGCCTGCCGCCCTCGATTATGGGTCCGTCACCGGCCTTTCCAACGAAGTTCGCCAGAAGCTGGAGCGTATCCGCCCTGCCACCCTCGGCCAGGCCGCTCGTATCGAAGGGATCACTGCCGCCGCGCTGTCCCTGGTGTTGGCGCATGTAAAGAGCCAAAAGCGGGCCAAAACAGCTTGAGTTCCGACTTCGGACCCCAAGAATTCGCCGAAAAAACCGGTGTTTCACGTGAAACATTGGCCCATCTGAAGGCCTATGCCGACACCCTGACAGACTGGAATGCCCGCCATAATCTGGTGTCCGCCCGTTCCCTGGAAGGCCTCTGGCATCGTCATTTCTGGGATTCTGCCCAGCTCGCACCTCTGGTTCCGGCCACAGCCCGAACATTGGCTGACCTGGGCTCTGGTGCAGGCTTTCCGGGGCTGGTTCTGGCGGAGATGCTGCGAGGCCGGGTTTCTGTTACCTTGTATGAGGCCACCGCCAAGAAGTCTGCTTTCTTGGTGGCGGCGGCAGAGCGCATGAAGCTGGACGTCACAGTCCGCAATCTTCGGATGGAAGACGCTCCCCGCCAGCCCTTTGATGTGGTGACGGCCCGGGCCTTGGCCTCCCTGCCCCAGCTTCTCGGCTACGCGCAGGCATTCACAGGTCCGAACAGCGTTTGTCTGTTTCTAAAAGGACAAAATGTGGGGTCTGAATTGACGGAAGCCCATAAATCTTGGAAGATGAAAGTCAGGCAGCATCCAAGCCTGAGCGATCCCTCCGGGACGCTTCTGGAGCTCACCGAGCTGGCGAACAATGATCACGACTCCCAAAAAACCGCGCGTTCTGGTCGTGGCCAACCAAAAGGGCGGCGTCGGTAAGACGACCACGGCCATCAATCTGGGTACGGCGCTTGCCGCGATTGGCGAGTCCACCCTGGTGATCGACATCGACCCTCAGGGCAATGCCTCCACCGGGCTGGGCATTCCCCGGGCGTCGCGCAAGCTCACCACCTATGACGTCCTCACCGGCACAGCCAGCCTGGGCGAGGCCATCGTCCCCACCCGCATTCCCAAACTTTCGATCGTGCCGGCGACGGTGGATCTGTCCGGCGCCGAGCTGGAGCTGATCGACCTACCCCGCCGCAATTTCATTTTGAAGGACGCGCTCGAGGAATACTCCGCACACGGAGAAAATGCTTTTTCCTATGTGCTGATTGATTGCCCGCCGTCCCTCACGCTGCTCACCATCAATGCGATGACGGCGGCCGATGCGGTGATGGTGCCGCTGCAATGCGAATTCTTTGCCCTGGAAGGTCTCAGCCAGCTGCTCAAGACGATTGAGCTGGTGCGCGCCAATATCAATCCGGGTCTGGAGATCCAGGGCATCGTTCTCACCATGTTCGACAAGCGCAACAAACTCTCCGACCAGGTGGCGGCGGATGTGCGCCAGAACATGGGCGAAAAAGTCTATTCCACCGTGATTCCACGCAATGTCCGGATTTCCGAAGCGCCCAGTCATGGCGTGCCGGCGCTGGTCTATGATCTGCGCTGTCCCGGCAGTCAGGCTTACATCAAGCTCGCCGGCGAATTGATTCAACGCGAAAAGATTCGGGTCGCGGCATGACACCCAAGGAAGAACCGCGTCGCGGATTGGGCCGGGGCCTGTCCGCTCTGATCGGCGACGAGAATGTGCCGGTGCGGGCCGAGGCGCCCAAACCGACGCGCAGTCTGCCGGTGGCGTTTCTCAAGCCCGGCAAATTTCAGCCGCGCAAATTTTTCGGCGAAGATGAGCTCGCCAGCCTGGCGGCATCCATAAAAGAGAAGGGGGTTCTGTCCCCCATCCTGGTCCGGCCCTTAGGGGGGGAGAGCTATGAGATCGTGGCGGGCGAGCGCCGCTGGCGCGCCGCCCAGATGGCCAAGCTGCATGACGTGCCGGTGGTGGTTCGGGAACTGGCCGATGTTGAGGCCCTGGAACTGGCCATCATCGAGAACGTCCAGCGCGCCGACCTGAATGTGCTGGAAGAGGCGCTGGCCTATCAGGAGCTGATCGACCGCTTCGGCCGCACCCAGGAACAGGTGGCCCAGGAGGTCGGCAAGTCCCGCCCCCATGTCGCCAACACCATCCGGCTGCTGAAGCTGCCGGAGGGGGTGAAGGCCCTGATCCGGGAAGGCAAGCTGACGGCCGGGCATGCCCGAACACTGTTAAACGCCCCCGACCCGGAAGCTGCCGCCCGTGAGATTCTCGCCGGGGGCATGAATGTCCGGCAGGCCGAACAGCGTTCGGTGCCGAAGAAAAAGCCTGTGAATAAACAGCGTTCGGACCCCAATATTAGCCAACTGGAATCCAGCGTCTCCAATGCCTTGGGCCTGAAGGTTCAAGTTTTATACAAAGGGGATAAAGGTGGGGAAATCCGGGTGAGCTACAAAACCCTGGAGCAGCTGGACGAGGTCGTCCGCCGCCTGTCTAAAGTTTAGCCGCCGATCAAACCTTAGGCGCGGGCCAAGGCCTCTGCCGGATCGATCCGCCCGTCATACAGGGCGCGGCCCACCACCACGCCTTCGATTTTCTTAGGGGCGATATCGGCCTCGGCCACCTTCAAGGCGTCAATATCGGCGATGGACCCTACTCCGCCCGAGGCGATGACCGGGATGGTCAGGGCCCGGGCGAGGGCGGCGGTCGCCGTCACATTCACCCCTTTGAGCAGCCCGTCCCCGTCCACGTCCGTGAACAGGATCGCGGCCACCCCGGCGTCCTCGAACCGCTTTCCCAGTTCCACAGGGGTCAGCGCGGAAACCTCGGCCCAGCCCTCGGTGGCGATCCTGCCCCCTTTGGCGTCTGCCCCGACCACAATCTGGCCAGGAAATTTGCGGGCCGCCTCTTTCACGAATTCCGGATTGGTCAGGGCCGCGGTGCCCAGGATCACGCGGGTGATGCCGGCTGCCAGCCAGCCCTCGACCGCGGCCAGATCGCGGATGCCTCCACCCATCTGGATGGGAAGGGTTATGGCGGCACGGATGGCCTTGATCGCATCGCTGTTGGCGCTTTTGCCGGCAAAGGCGCCGTTCAGGTCGACGCAGTGCAGCCATTGAAATCCTTGGCTCTGAAAAATCGCGGCCTGCGCACCGGGGTCGGAATTGAACACGGTGGCATCTTCCATCACGCCGCGCTTCAAGCGCACGCACTGGCCGTCTTTCAGATCGATGGCGGGGAATATGATCATGGCTTCCAGCGCAGAAAGTTTTCCAAAAGCCTCAGGCCATAGGCCTGGCTTTTTTCAGGGTGAAACTGGGTACCGACAATATTCTCGTTACCAACCATAGCGGTGATGGGCCCGCCATAATCAGTGGTGGCAAGAAGATCATCCTCCAGGGCCGGGTTTAATTGAAAGGAATGGACGAAATAGACATTCGCGCCATCGGGAATTCCGTCCAGCACCGCGTGGCTGCGGACCATCTTCAATTCATTCCAACCCATGTGCGGAATCTTCAGCGCTGTATCGCTGGGGGTGATCTTCACCACGTCGCCCGCGATCCAGCCCAGTCCGGCATGATCGCCGAACTCGCGCCCCACCGTGGCCAGCAACTGCATGCCGACACAGATGCCCAGAAACGGCGCGCCTTCTTTCAAAACTTTTTCGCGCAGCACGTCCACCATGCCGGGCACGGCGGACAGGCCGCGCATGCAATCGGCAAAGGCGCCCACGCCGGGCAGCACAATGCGTTCGGCATCGCGCACGATTTCCGGATCGGCGGTGGTAATGATTTCAAGTCCGGTGCTGCCGGCCGCGCGCGCCAGGGCCTTCGCCGCTGAGGCGAGGTTGCCGGAGCCGTAATCGATAAGAGCCGCGCGCATTTCGCGGCGTCTATAACCCACGCGGGTCCGGAATACCAAGCTCTAGGAGAGCGGGCAGCCAGCGGGCATTTTCGGCCGCGCCACCGGCACGCGGACCCCGCCCACCACCAGATCCCGCCACGCATTGTTGGGCTGGACCAGGGCGAATTGTCCGGAACGCAGGGCGGTTAAGCCGCCGGGGCAGGACGGTGCGGCCAGGGTACCCGCCACACGCCAGTCGCCGTGCGGACCCACGGCCGTGTCTTGTTTCATGACGCTGGCCCACCAGCGCGCGTCGTTGCCATAGGCCAAAATGATCTCGTCACGCCCATCGCCATCGATGTCGGCGAAAAAGCCGTCACAGCTCAGTGAGGCATTGGTAAGACACGGCGGCGCACCTTGCGCGGCCGACCAGTCTTGTTTGAGCAACGCCGCCGGCAGGCCTTTGCCGGAATAGACATGGATATTGGCGCCGATCTCGGTCGGGGTAGGGCGCAATCCGGCAGGCGGCGCGGTCAGGGCGAGAAAAGCCCCGCGCGCCACCAGCGGCTGCGTTTTGGACGCGGCCATTTGGGTCAACGCATCTCGTCCGAAGCGCAAGCCGTGATCCCGCAGCCAGACATAATCGAACGCATCCGCTGTCACGCGTTTTTGGTCCAGCCGCAAACTTTGCGATTCCACTGCCAACCGCACGGGATCGGCGATGGGTGACGCCAACACCAGCACCAGCATCAACCCGGCGAAAGCCAGCGCCAGGTTGCTGCCCTCGATCCGCTGCATCCAGCCGCCGCCGCCCAGCGAAATCAGCGCCGAGCCGGCATAGGTGAGGGCATAGCCAGCCAGCAGCAGCGCACAGGCAGCGGCGAAAATCCGATTGTCGCTCCAGCCATGCTGCGCCACCCGCACCGCCAGCGCGGTACCAGCGATCAGCGCCAGCGGCAACAACACCAGGCCGCCAGCAAACTCTGCGCGCCTGCGCCAGTAGGGCCGCATGCTTGTGCCGTCACGATAAGAGGCGTTGATGCAAAGGATCAGGCCAAAGCCCAAGCCCAATGAAATAGCCAGCGAAGGCTGCCAGATATTCGCCGCGCCCAATCCCACCACCGCCATGGTCAAAAGCAGAAGCGGGATCAGGCCCAGACCAAACACAAACACCACGCCGGATTGCAGCACACCCAACAGCCGGTCGCCGGTCAGCTGCGCCGCCAGCACGATGCTGAGCGCAACAATGGGAATAATGAAAACGCCATAGGGCAGGGCGGGGTAATGCGCCCGCATCCATCCAGTTCCGGCGCCGGCTGCGGCCCAGGCCAGGCCCGCGATCGCGACGCAAATGAAAACCCGGATCGCCAGCCGCCAGGCGCTACGGTAATGCGATGAATAATCGCCAGCGCGCGCTTCCACCAGCGCCTGACCGATGAACAGGAACAGCGCGGTCAATCCGATCAGCGCGAAGCCAGGATGGCCACTGTCAGAGGTGAGTGTGCGCCCATGATGATAGAAGCCGGCGGCGGCCAGAAGCGCTGCGGCGAACAGCGTCCAAAGCAACAGCGGCGTGATCCGCGCCCGCCCCAGGCCCGACAAAAATAGCAACGGCGCGAACAGGCCCACCATCATGGCGGCGGAAAAAACATACGGATCCATCGCCGGGCGCGCCGCGAACAACAGCGTCAGTCCTGCACCCTGGATCAACCCCACCAAGAGCCGCGGCAAAAACAAGGGCGTTGGCTGCACCGCCTCCGGCTCCGTGATTACAAACCGTTTGGCTTGCTGGCGCGTAGATCGGGGTTGTGCGGCCGGAACCGGACGCTCAACCAGAACCGGATTCTCAAATCTGGGCTCATAGTCTTCGGCGTCCGCCAGAGGCGCGGCTTCGAATTTCGGCTCGACTCTCATCGGCACCTCGGGCGTCCAGTTGAACGCCGGCGTATCGGTCCAATGATCGGGCTCGTGAGTCATGCCAACGTGCTTAATCCAAGCACCGATAGCAGTCTTGTTACGTCAGATACCGTGGTTAACCGGCGCGGTTAACGCGGCTCTCAAGACACGGATTTCCGGAAGAAGCGGCTCAGTTGTCGTCCATTTTAAGCGCGGCGATGAAGGCTTCCTGGGGGATCTCCACCTTGCCGAACTGGCGCATTTTCTTTTTGCCCTCTTTCTGCTTGTCGAGCAGCTTGCGCTTGCGGCTGATATCGCCGCCATAACATTTGGCGGTAACGTCCTTGCGCAGGGCCGAAAGGGTTTCGCGGGCAATCACCTTGCCGCCAATCGCCGCTTGGATTGGAATCTTGAACATGTGGCGCGGGATCAGGTCTTTCAGCTTTTCGCACATGGCGCGGCCACGGCCTTCGGCGCGCTGGCGGTTGACGATCATGGAAAGCGCATCCACCGGGTCGTCATTGACCAGGATGGACATCTTCACCAGATCGCCTTCTTCATACTTCTCGATGTGATAATCGAAGCTGGCATAGCCGCGCGACACGCTTTTCAGGCGGTCATAGAAATCGAACACCACTTCGTTGAGCGGCAAGGCATAGATCACCATGGCGCGATTGCCGGCATAGGTCAGCTCGATCTGGCGCCCGCGGCGGTCTTCGCACAGCTTCAGCACCGCGCCCAGATACTCATCTGGCACCAGGATGGTCGCCTTGATCCAGGGCTCTTCGATGTGATCGATATAGGTCACATCGGGCATGTCGGCGGGATTGTGCAGCTCCTTCATAGAGCCGTCATTCATATAGATGTGATAGATGACCGATGGCGCGGTGGTGATCAGGTCGAGATTGAATTCCCGCTCCACCCGCTCGCGCACGATTTCCAGATGCAACAATCCCAGAAAGCCGCAGCGGAAGCCGAAGCCCAGCGCGGCAGATGATTCCGTCTCATAGGTAAAGCTGGCGTCATTCAGATGCAGCTTGCCCAAAGCTTCGCGCAGATCTTCGAACTGGGCCGCATCCACCGGGAACAGGCCGCAGAACACCACTTGCTGCGCCGGCTTGAAGCCGGGCAGGGGTTCGGTCGTGCCCTTGCGCTCATCGGTGATGGTGTCGCCCACCTTGGTGTCAGCGACCTGCTTGATCTGGGCGGTGATGTAACCCACTTCGCCCGGACCCAGTTTTTCGACGCCCACCTTCTTGGGCTTGAACACGCCGATCTGTTCCACCTGATAAAAGGCATCGGTGGCCATCATGCGGATCTTCTGGCCCTTCTTCAGTTCGCCATCGATGATGCGCACCAGAACCACCACGCCCAGATAGGCATCGTAATAGGAATCGATCAGCAACGCCTTCAGCGGCGCGTTGATTTCGCCTTTGGGCGGCGGCAAGCGTGTGACCACCGCTTCCAGCACCAGGTCGATGCCAATGCCGGTCTTGGCGCTGATCGGGATCGCGTCGGACGCATCCAGCCCGATCACATCTTCGATCTGCTGCTTCACCCGATCGGGCTCGGCGGCGGGAAGGTCAATCTTGTTGAGAACGGGCACGATATCCAGCCCGGCATCAATCGCCTGATAGACGTTGGCAAGCGTCTGGGCTTCGACGCCCTGGCTGGCATCCACCACCAGCAGCGCGCCTTCACAGGCGGCCAGACAGCGCGACACTTCGTACCCGAAGTCGACATGGCCCGGCGTGTCCATCAGGTTCAGGACATAGTCCTTGCCGTCCTTGGCCCTGTAATCCAGGCGAACGGTCTGGGCCTTGATGGTGATGCCGCGCTCCCGTTCGATATCCATCGAATCCAGGATCTGGTTGGTCATCTCGCGCGCGGCCACGGTACCGGTGAACTGGATCAGCCGGTCGGCGAGGGTGGATTTGCCATGGTCGATATGGGCGACAATGGAAAAATTGCGGATTTGCGAGAGGTCCGGCATCGGTCTTCTTTAATGGCCTACCGCTTTGCTGCTTGAGGCCGCGCGGGGTCTAGCAGGCCACACTTTCCCGGTAAACAGGCGTTTTTGCAGCTATAAGGGGCCATGAGTTCCGCCGCTAAAGAAGCCATTTCCGACCTTTGGCCGGGCCAATCGGTGCCGCTGCTGAAGGCGTTGCACATCCTCACCCATAATGGCGGGCTGAATGCGGATTCCCGGCGCAAGCTGAAACAGGTCCAGCACCTGGCGCAGCTCATCAAGCCCGCCATCGACGCCAGCCTGAAGGAAAACCCGCAGACGGTTCTGGCCGACCTGGGCGCAGGCAAATCCTATCTCGGCTTTGTGCTCTATGACCTTTATTTCGGTCCGGCGGGGCGGGGCAAAGTCATCGCCGTGGAATCGCGGCCCGAGCTGGTCAAGACCGCCCAGAAGATTGCCGCCGACAGCAATTTCGCGCGGATGGAATTTGTCTCCGGCAAGATCGCGGAGGCTGACATCGGCAAGGTGGATATCGTCACCGCGCTGCATGCCTGTGACACCGCCACCGATGAAGCGATCCTGTTCGCGCTCAAGCATGAGGCGAAGTATGTCGCCCTGGTGCCATGCTGCCAGGCCGAGCTGGCGCGCGAACTGGACGGCGTGAAAAATGATCTGGATCAGCTATGGCGTCATCCCCATCACCGCCGGGAGCTTGGCTCTCATTTAACAAACGTGCTGCGCGGGCTTTATCTGGAAGCCCATGGCTACAAGGTGCGGGTCACCGAACTGACCGGGTTGGAGCATTCCCTGAAAAACGAATTCATCTTTGCCGAGCGCCATCAGCGCTCCAATCCCAAAGCCAAAGCGGAGTTTGAAAAGCTGGCGCAAGAGATTGGCGCCCAGCCGAAGCTTCTGACTTTCGCCTAAGCGCGAAGCGTCGCGCCCAGCTTGATCGCCGCCGCTATAATTTTCTGCGCCACCGCTTCTATCTCGGCATCGGTGAGGGTCTTGTCCTTGGGCTGCAAACGCACCGCGATGGCAATGGATTTCTTGCCTTCGGGCACGCCCTTGCCTTCATAGACATCGAACAGGCTGACGGTATCGATCAGCACCCGTTCGGCATTCTTCACCGCCCGGATCAGATCGCCCGCCGCTACGCTTTGGTCCACGACAAAGGCGAAATCGCGTTCGATGGCCTGGAACGGTGAGGGCGCGAAAGGCGCGCGATTGCGGGCTTTGGGTTCGGGCAGGGCATCCAGCACAATTTCAAAAGCAGCCACCGGCAGCTTGATATCGAACGCTGCCAGAATTTTGGGATGAACCTCGCCGAAATGGGCAATCACCTTGGGCCCCAGCGCGATGGTGCCGCTGCGGCCGGGATGAAAATAGGAAGGCGTATTCGCCGTCACCGGGGCCGCCATCGGCGCGCCTTGCGCTGCTTCCAGCGCCGCCAGCATGGCGCCCTTGGCATCGAAGGCATCGGCGGGGTGGCCGGACTTGGTCCAGTCGCGTGTCCCTGATCCCATGATCAGTCCGGCGGCATTCAGCGTCTGCGCGCCCGGCATGCCGCTTTGGAAAGCCGCGCCGATCTCGAACAGGCGCAAATCGACAAGACCCCGCGCGGCATTGCGCGACGCGGCTGCCAGCAGCGAGGGCAACAAAGAAGGCCGCATCGCATCCAGATCGGAAGCGATGGGATTGGACAATTGCCGCGCGTCATCACCGCCGCCGAATAGCTTGGCCTGTTCGCGGGCGATGAAGGAAAAGCTGACACACTCATTGAAACCGCGCGCCGCCAGCGCCCGGCGCACACCGCGCGCCCGGCGCTGCGCCGATGACAGAACCGGCTTGGCGACAGCTGCATCGCGCAGCAGCGCCACCGAAGCCACATCGGCCAAGCCGTGGATGCGCACCACTTCTTCCACCAGATCGGCGGGGCCATCAATGTCGCGACGCCAGCTCGGCGGCGTCACATGCAGCGTGGCGTGCTGGGCCACAACAAAGCCCAGGCTTTCCAGAATGGAAATGATCTCGCTCTTGGCGATACGCACATTGCCCAGGCTTTCCACCAGGCCCGGATCGAATGCGATAGGCTTGTGCGGCGGCGGCAAACTGCCCGCGATCACCACGTCGGAAGGCTCCCCGCCGCACCATTCCAGGATCAGGCGCGTGACCAGTTCCAGGCCGGGCAACACGAACTCAGGGTCAACGCCGCGCTCAAAACGATAACGCGCGTCGGAAATGATTGCCTGCTTGCGTCCGGCGCGGGCGATCCGCGCCGGATCGAACCACGCAGATTCCAGAAAAACATTCTTGGTATCTTCAAAACTGCCGGTATCCATGCCGCCCATGATGCCGGCAATGCCGCGGGCGAAACTGTCGTCGGCAATGACAATGGTGTCCTTGTCGAGGACGTAAGTCTTTTCATCCAACGCCAGCACCTGCTCATGGTCTTTGGCCATGCGGGCGGACAGATTGCCCGACAGCTTATCGGCATCGAACACATGCAGCGGACGGCCGCGATCCTGGGCCACGAAGTTGGTGGCATCCACCAGGGCCGAGATGGATTTCATGCCCACTGCCTTGAAGCGATCCTGGACCCATTTGGGCGCCGGGCCGTTCTTCACGCCGCGAATAAGCCGGCCGGCGAAAATCGGGCAGGCATCTTTGTTCTCCGGAGAGAAATCCAACGTGATTTTCTTGGGCGAAGGGAATTTACCCGCCACCGGCTGAACCTTTTCGGTCTTGAGCTTGCCCAGGCCCGCCGCCGCCAGATCGCGGGCAATGCCCCACACACTGGCCGCGTCGCCGCGATTGGGAGTGATGGAAACGTCAATCACCGGATTGGTGGAAAGAAGGCCCTTGGCCGCCAAGGCATCGGCAACGTTCGCGCCCACCTTGGCATCCGCGTTCAGTTCAATGATGCCGTCATGGTCTTCGCCCAACAGCAATTCACGGGCCGAACACATCATGCCGCGTGATTCGACGTCGCGGATCTTGCCGATCTTCAAGGCTTCGCCGCTGGCCGGTATAACCGTGCCGGGCCGCGCCAATACCACCTTGATGCCCGCCCGTGCATTGGGCGCGCCGCAAACGATCTGCAACGGTTCTTTGCCGCCATCATTGACGGTGCACAGCCGCAGCTTGTCGGCATTGGGATGTTTGTCGGCGGTGATCACTTCACCCACCACAAAATCCTTCAGCGCCGCACTCGCGTCGGTGATGCTTTCCACTTCCAGCCCAATGCTGGTCAGCTTGTCGGCGATGGTCTGCGCATCGGCATCCGTTTCCAGATGCTCTTTCAGCCATGAGAGCGTGAATTTCACTTCGACAGCCCTCCGTCCAAGGTGGGGATATCGAGCGCAGCAAAGCCATAGGCCTTCAGCCAGCGCAGGTCGGATTCAAAGAAACTGCGAATATCGGGAATGGCATATTTCAGCATCGCCATGCGATCCAGGCCGAAGCCGAACGCAAAGCCCTGATAACGATTGGGATCGATGCCGCAATTGGTCAACACGCGTGGGTGCACCATGCCGCTGCCGCCCAGCTCCAGCCAGTCATTGCCCTGACCGAATTTGATCTGGCCGGGAACGGAGCGGTCGCAGCGCATATCCCATTCCAGCGAGGGCTCGGTGAAGGGAAAGAAGCTGGGACGGGCGCGCAGTTCGATTTTGTCGATTTCGAAGAACGCCTTGCAGAATTCTTCCACCGTCCATTTCAAATGGCCCAGGTGAATGCCTTCATCCACCACCAGGGCTTCGACCTGATGGAACATGGGCGAATGGGTGGCGTCGGAATCCACGCGGTAGGTGCGGCCGGGCGAAATCACCCGGATCGGCGGTTTCTGGTTCAGCATGGTGCGGACCTGCACCGGCGAAGTGTGGGTGCGCAGAACATGCGAAGAGCCATCGGCCTGCGGCGACACATAGAACGTGTCCTGCATCTGCCGCGCGGGATGGTCAGGGGGAATGTTCAGCTTGGTGAAATTGTAATCGTCGAATTCGACATCGGGGCCTTCGGCCACAGCGAAGCCAAGATCGGCGAAGATGGCGGTGATTTCTTCCAGCACCTGGGAGATGGGATGCACGCTGCCTTGCGCTTCGGGTCGCGGCGGCAGGCTGACATCGATCTTCTCGGATGCCAGCCGCGCATTCAGCGCCACATCGCCCAGCTCGCTTTTGCGGGCGGCAATGGCGTCCGCCACCGCATCGCGCAGGCCGTTGAGCAGAGGGCCTTGTGTCTTGCGCTCGTCCGGGCTCATGCCGCCCAGGCTTTTCATCAGCTCGCTGACGGAGCCTTTCTTGCCCAGGGCGGCCACGCGCACAGCTTCCAGCGCGGCCTCATCGCCAGCGGCGGAAACCTGCGCAAGAAGATCGGACTGAAGCGCGGCGATATCGGTCATCAATACTCCGAAGGAAGAAAGCGGGGCGCATGGATAGCGCCCCGATTCGCCCTGGTGGGAGTTTGATTACGGCTTGGACGCCTGGTCCACCAGAGCCTTGAACGCAACAGGCTCGTGGATGGCGAGGTCCGAGAGAACCTTGCGGTCAATCTCGATACCGGCGCCGGCGAGCCCGCTGATAAATCGGCTATAGGTCAGGCCATGCTCGCGGACAGCAGCGTTGATGCGCTGGATCCAGAGCGCGCGGAAATTCCGCTTACGCTCCTTGCGGCCGATATAATTGTGCTGCAGCGACTTATCGACCGCGGCATTGGCCGTGGTGATGTTGTTTTTGCGGCGGCCGCGAAAGCCCTTGGCGGCTTTCAGAACCTTGTTGCGGCGGGCGCGGCTGGGTACGGAACGGGGTGAACGTGACATGGTCTATCTCCCTCAACCGTACGGCATCCAGCGCTTGACGCGCTGGGTTTCGGATTCGGACAGGACCGCGGTGCCGCGCAGATCGCGGGTGCGGGCCGGCGAATTGTTGATCAACCGGTGGCGCTTGCCGACCTGGTGGGTCTTGATCTTGCCGTTCGCAGTGAACTTGAAGCGCTTTTTAGCGCCCGACTTGGTCTTCATTTTGGGCATTTCGCTCTCCTCTGGAGGTCCACAGGACCTCGGTCGCTTTCATGGGTCGCCACGGCATGCCCAGCCGGGCGGCCCGAAAGAGCGCGCGTTTAAAAGGAAATTCTGAGAAAAGGCAAGCAGATGGCGGCTCAGCCGCCGTCTTTTTCGCGCCGGTCGCGGATGGGTCGCGAACTGGAGCCGCCGGTGACGCCGAAATCCTGGGATTTGGCGCCCCCTTCGGCCAAGTCGAAACCTTCCGCCACCAGGCCGCGCTTTAAAAGTTCGCGCACAGCGGCGGCACGGCTAGGCATGCGCTTTTGAAAGCGCCAATCGTCCAAAGCCTCAAGCTCTTGCGGCGTCAGCATAATCTGGAGGCGTTCGCCGCGGGTTAGGTCATTCATCCTGGGATCCCTCCCTCTTCGTACGAAACAGTATTTTTAGCAACTTACTCATTTTACTGTCATTGAGTGAAGCGTGCCTAGAGCTGAAAGAACGGGGAACTCATCAGAATAGTTCCATACCGCTCCGCCGAATCCCGCTCAAATAGGGGCTTATACTAATATAACTACTTGAAATTGTTATATAATTTGACTTGTCAGAATACAGAAAACGGAGGAGGCTGCCTGTTGATCGGAGGTCCCCCATGGATCAATCCATTCCGCAGACCGACCTAGTCGCCGAAGCCAATCATCGCCTCGCCAACAGTTTGGCCCTTCTGGGCGGGCTTGTTCGCATGCAGTCTCGGGCCATCGGGAAAAATCCCCGGGCTTACAGCAATGCTGAAATCCGCATGCTGTTCGACGGCATCGCCGCCCGCATCTCCACCATCGGCCAGCTTCACCGCATGCTGGCGACCCTGCCGTCTCACGGCGCCCTTTTGCTCAACGCCCATCTGACAGATGTCTGCAGCAATCTGATTACGGCCTTTTCGTCGGAACAGCAGGCAGTTTCGATCGAGCACAATGGCGCGTCTTGCCATGTCATCACCCGCCATGTGCAGCCGATCACCCTGATCGTGTGCGAAATCCTGATCAACTCGTTGAAATACGCCCATCCTGCCGGCGCGCCGTTGCACATGACCCTGTCTTGCGAAACCCAATCCGATGATACGCTGCTGGTTACGGTCAGCGATGACGGCGTCGGCCTGCCGGATGGCTTCGATCCCAAGAAAGACGGCGGTATCGGTTTTCAAGTGATCCGCGCGCTCACCGGCGAGGTTGGCGGCGTTCTGGATGTACATTCCGACACACTCGGCACCACCTTCCGGCTCACTGTGCCGCAGGCCGTGGTCGCCAACGCGCGGATGGCTTGAGGGCAGCCGATCCCGCTATAACCATCGCGCTTCGGGAATCACGCGATGTCACGCCTGCCTTTCCTTTTACGCACGCTGTCGCGCTGGCTGTTCTGGCCGGGCGTGATCCTGGTCGTATGGGGGGAGCTGACCCCCAACCCGCCTGATCTCACCACCGGTTTTGGGTGGGACAAGCTGCAGCATTTCACCGCCTATTTCGGCTTGGCCAGCATGGTCACCATGATTCTGGGTCCGAAACCCAGGCCTTCCATCATTTTGGACATTATTCTCCTCAGCGGCTTGCTGGAATTGCTGCAACGCCTAACCGGCCGCGATGCAGACGTTCTGGATTTGGTTGCCAACAGCATGGGCGCAATTTCCGGCTTTACCGTTGCGCTCCTGGTCTGGCGTTTGGCGCCGCGAATGGAATAGCCTTAGCCCACGCATTTTGAACGGGACGATTGCGATGTTTGAAGAATTCAAAAAATTCGCCATGCGCGGCAACGTCATGGATCTGGCGGTCGGTGTGATCATCGGCGCCTCCTTCACCGGTATCGTCAATTCGCTGGTCAATGACGTGCTGATGCCCCCAATCGGGTTGGCGCTGGGCGGGGTGGATTTCTCAAACTTCTTCTTTGTGATCAAGGGTGATCGTGCCGTCGACACGCTGGCCGCGGCGAAGGCCGCCAAGGCCGTCACCATCAACTACGGTTTGTTCGTCAATGCGGTCATCAATTTTCTGATCGTCGCCTTTGTGCTGTTCCTGATGATCCGCCAGATCAACAAGCTGGCGGCCCCGCCGCCCGCCTCTGATGTTCCGGCTCCGCCCTCGGAAGAAGTTCAGCTGTTGCGTGAAATTCGCGACTCCCTGAAAGGCCGGGCGTGATCCGGAACGCCGGTTTCGTTTTTCTTTTTCTTTTCGCCTCTCTTTTCGGGCTGCCGGTCCCGGCGCGGGCTGACGACGCCATGGCGGCGGCAGCGAATGGCTTTTATACCGTGGTGGCCGGCAAGGGGTTTTCCTCCGCCGGGATTCCCGACGCAGGCGGGCGCCTTCGTCTTTCGCCGTTGCTGTCGCCTCAGCTCAATCAGGCACTCGCTGCGGCCGCCTCTGCGCAAACCCGTTTCATGACCAAAAACAAAGGCGCGCCACCGATGATCGCTGGCGATATCTTTTCGTCGTTGTTCGAAGGCCCCACGGCCTGGACAGTGAATAGTTGCAGCGGCGACAGCGCCAAAGCACGTTGCAGTATCGCCCTTACACGCCAGGACCAGGGCAAGGCCGCGATCAACTGGGTCGACACGCTGGTTCTGGTCAATCAGGGCGGCTGGAAGGTTGAAGATGTGGCCTACGATGCCAATCTATCATCCGGCAATACCGGCACCCTCAACCAGATGCTGAAAATGGCGCAAGCCCAAGCGCCATAGAAAGGATTCCATGGAAACCCGTAAACTCAGCCCCGAACAACATCACATTCTCAAAGAGCATGGCACCGAACGGCCGGGCTCAAGCCCGCTGAATTATGAAAAGCGCACGGGCAAGTTCATGTGTGCGGGCTGCGGCGCGGAACTGTTCGATTCCGACACCAAGTATGAAAGCGGTTCCGGCTGGCCCAGTTTTTACGAGGTCAAGCCCGGCGCGGTGGCGACCACCACGGATTCAAGTCATGGCATGACTCGAACCGAGTTCCATTGCGCCCAGTGCGGCGGTCATCTTGGCCATATATTTGAAGATGGGCCTGAGCCGACTGGCCTGCGTTATTGTACCAACGGATGCGCCCTGGAATTTCAGGCGGGTGACAAGAAGTAACAAATGAAAACGCCGCGACCCTCGGGCCGCGGCGTTTTTTGATCCATCAATCGATCGTGGAGCGGTTCATCGCTTCCTGTTCGGCGGCGCGCAGATTGTCGCCTTCCGGCCCATCCAGGGCGCGCTGGGCTTCCCGGCCCAGTTCGGGAATCTTGGCCTTGTTCTTTTTCACGAAGCTGGACTGGTCTTTCAGGAAAGTGCGGCTGGCGGCGTAATCGCCTTCGCCGACCAGCTTCTGTTTTTTCTTCGGCGCGGCTTTCTTGGCCTTGCGCGGAGCGGCTTTGCGGGCTGCCGGCTTTTTGGATTTCTTTGTCTTGGACTTTTTCGCGGGCGCGCTTTTGGCGGCGGCGCGCTTGGCAGGCTTCTTCACCTTCTTGGTCTTCTTGTTAGCGGATTTCTTCGCTTTGGACTTCTTGGCTTTGGCCATGAGGCGTTCTCCGTTGAAGGGCGGCAGAGCTTAGGCGCCCCTGCTGCTGGTGGCGACAGATTCATAGTCCCGCGATCAATAAGTCCAGATCGCGACAGTCGTTCCATCATGGAGCAGGGGCCCTGCATGTTTTGGTGCCCCGCCTTTTTGTTTCCCCCTCCGGCTTTCGCTGACTGTCGGGTGCGCGGCAGTAGCCCACGCCCTCGGCCAGCTACAGCCACCTCCCCCATCTGCGCTTCGCGCATAGGGGAGGCGGCCCTGTGTTTGCTATAACCTGAGGCGGGAGAACCATCATGCGCGAGTTGCTCTATCTGGAAGACCTCAAGCCCGGTCAGCGTTTCACGACCGGCAGTCATCCTTTGACCGAGGATGAAATCAAATCATTCGCTCGCGATTACGATCCGCAGCCTTTCCACATCGATCCCGAAGCGGCCCGCGACAGTTTTTTCGGCGGCCTGGCCGCTTCCGGCTGGCAGACCGCTGCCATCAGTATGCGATTGCAAGTGGAGTCAGGGCCATCTTTGGCCGGTGGCATGATCGGCGCCAGCATGGAACTTGCCTGGCCCAGGCCCACCCGGCCCGGCGATATCCTGCACGTGGAAAGTGAAATTCTGGATGTCACCCCGTCCCGCTCCAAGCCGGACCGGGGCTTCATGACCCTCAAAAGCCAGACCCTCAACCAGAAGGGCGAAGTGCTGCAGATCCAGACCACCAAGCTGCTGGTCTGGCGGCGCAAAGCACCTTAGGAATTGCTCCCTTGATGGCCTACCGCTTCGCTATTTGAGGCGCTTAATTATGGCCTACCGCTTCGCTGCCTGAGGCCCTGTAATGCTGGACGACCTGAAAGCCAATAACCGCGCCTGGGCAGACCGTATGCTCCAGCGGGATCCCCAATTCTTCAAGCGGCTGGAAGCGCAACAGGGCCCGCACTATCTCTGGATCGGCTGTTCCGATAGCCGGGTGCCGGCCAATGAAATTGTGGGCCTGGCGCCGGGCGAATTGTTCGTTCACCGCAATGTCGCCAACCTGGCCCCGCCGCAGGACGCCAACTATCTGTCGGTGCTGCAATTCGCCGTAGATGTCATCAAGGTGCGCCACATCATCGTGGTCGGCCATTATGGCTGTGGCGGCATCGCCGCGGCGGTGGACGGCAAAAGGCGCGGGTTGGTGGATCATTGGCTGCACCCCATCCGGGAAATCTATGACGAGCATCAGCCGGAATTGATGGCCATCGCCGACGGGAAAAAGCGCCTGGACCGGCTTTGCGAACTGAACGTCAAGCGCCAGGTGAAAAACGTCGCTTCGGACATATTCGTGCAAGAGGCCTGGGCGCGGGGCCAGACCCTCAGCGTGCATGGCTGGGTTTATTCCCTGGGGACCGGGATTGTGAATGACCAGGATGTGACGGTTCAGGACCCGGCGGATTTGAAAAAACTCTAGGCCTCTTTCCCGCCCCACCTTTCCGTTTGGGGGCGCTTCAACCGCGGCCCAAAAAACGCTAGTCTCCGCCCCAATCCGGATTACCGGTTTCAATAAAGGGTGGGAAAATCATGCGCACTGCAATTTATCTGTTGGCCGCCGCGCTCACGCTGGCGCCGGCCTTCGCTCAGGGGATGGATACCACCACTCCCACTAATGACGCGCCCAATCCGTACAAGACGATCAAGGACAATTTTAAATTGCCGGATGGCCGCAGCTGGGGTTCGACCAGCCTGGTGGACATTGACCGCGACGGCAAAACCATCTGGACCGTTGATCGCTGCGGCC
This sequence comes from Alphaproteobacteria bacterium, assembly GCA_947474565.1. GTDB lineage: Bacteria > Pseudomonadota > Alphaproteobacteria > Micropepsales > Micropepsaceae > Rhizomicrobium. Next base: position 155,774 of record CANJIS010000002.1, on the reverse strand, counting down.
AGAACACCTGCTATGACGCCAAGACCGGCAAGATCGCCGACATGGACCCAGTGCTGCATTACGATACCAACGGTAAGCTGTTGGGTTCGTTCGGCAAGGGCCTCTTCATCACGCCGCACGGCATCTATGTCGACGCGGACAATAATATCTGGGTCACCGACTATCAGGACAACGGCACGCAGCTGGCGCGCGGTCAGGCGCGTCCGCCCGGCCCGGTCGGCCCGCCCGCCGATGCCAAGGTCGGCAACCAGGTGTGGAAGTTCAGCCCGACAGGTCAGGTGCTTCTGAAACTGGGTACGCCGGGTGGCGCTGCGTCACCGGGTTATTTCTATGCCCCGAACGACGTCATCACCGCGCCCAATGGCGATATTTTCGTCTCGGAAGGTCATGGCTCGGGCAACAACCGCGTCATCAAGTTCGACAAGACCGGCAAGTTCATCAAGGAATGGGGCAAGCTGGGCACCGCGCCGGGTGAATTCGACCAGCCGCACGCGCTGGCCTTCGACTCGAAGGGCCGCTTGCTGGTGGGTGACCGCAACAACAACCGCGTTCAGGTCTTCGACCAGGATGGAAAGTTCATTGAACAATTCCATCAGTTCAGCCGGCCCAGCGGAATCTTCGTCACCAAGGACGATGTTCTGTATGTCGCCGATTCGGAATCGGAATCGGTTTCCAAAAATCACGATGGCTGGAAGCGCGGCCTCCGGTGGGGCAGCCTGAAGGACGGCAAGATTGTCGGCTTTATTCCTGATCCGGTTGACAAGACCACCGGCACCAGCGCCGCGGAAGGTGTTGCGGTGGATGCCGCCGGAAATATCTATGGCGCCGAAGTCGGTCCCAAGACCCTCAACAAATACGTGAAAAACTAGAACGGGCAGAAGTTCTGCAATTGCGAATTGTTGAAGGCCGGGCGAAAGCCCGGCCTTCAGCGTTTTTGGCCTGTACTCAGCAATCTAAAGTAACATTACAGGTCAGCAATCATTAACGCCCTGCGGCTATGATTTCGGAATGCGCAGGACCGACATTCCCGTCTTTTCTGGTCGCCTCGACTTGGGCGACGCGCCGATCAATCCGGCCTGGATTCTCGAAAACAATCCGCGCGCGCGCAATCGCATGTTGTCGAACAGCAGCGACAAGACCGGCTTCAGCATGATGTGGGATTGCACCGCCGGCAAGTTCACCTGGACCTATGACTTTGATGAAGTCATCCATGTGATCGATGGCGGCGTCACCGTCACCGGCGCCGACGGTGTGTCGCACATGCTCGCGCCCGGCGACGTCGCTCTGTTCCGCCAGGGCATGATCGTGCATTGGCATGTGGAACGCTATGTCCGCAAAATCGCCTATTGTCATCACCAACTGCCGGAAGCCGTTGCGCTTCCCATCCGCGCCTGGCGCAGAGTGAAAGCACTGTTCGTGCAGCCCGCCATCACGGTGCAGAAGGCGCAAGACCCGCCCGGCAATCACGCTCACGCCTGACGGCTTGTATGCGTTCGGAAGTGGAAGTGGCGCGCCCGATAGGATTCGAACCTATGACCTCTGCCTTCGGAGGGCAGCACTCTATCCAGCTGAGCTACGGGCGCGTACTTAGCGTTTGGTCGCGCGGTCTGCGGAAAACCGGGAAACCACTTTTCCGGACCGACGCTCCAACAACCCTATAACCCGAAAGCTCAAAGCGCGGCAATCGCCGCCATAAAAGCCTCTTCGGCCTGTTTCGGCTTGACGGTTCGGAAGGTTACGGCTGCAGCGGGCAGGGCCTGCTTCAGGCCGGATTCCTCCGCGATCTCGCTCAAATCCAGCACCATCAGTTTTTTAACGCGGGCCAAGTTTTCCGTGGCTATGGCGCAAAGCGTTTTCGCCGGCCAGTCCGTTTCTCCTGGTTTGCCCCAGGTCCGGGCATAGGGATCGGGATCATGCACCACCACCACCCGTTGCGCCCCAGGCAACGCATTGTGGAGCAAGGCCGTGATGGTTTCCGCGCCCGCGATCACCAGCAACCCGCGCTCTGCCCCGCGCGGTCCAAAGGCGGCGCAGTCACAGAATAGGGGCTTGCCGTCCGGACCCCGCTGCGGATGCACGCGGGCTATCACATCTGCGCCAAGTTTTTCGCAGGCAGAGATGAAATCCCGCCGCGCTTGGCGATAGTGTTTCGTCAAATTTGCTTCATTCCCCATCGCGGGTAATATAAGCGCGGCTAGGAAAAGTGTGCAGCGGTTTTCCGTCCGGCCGTGCGACCATGGATAAAGTCGGGCATGACGGTATTTAAAAGCCTGGAAGCATTGCGCCAGCGCCCCATCGGCGACCAGGGCCCGGCGCGGGCGGCGCGCAAGAACAGCCGCAAGACCATGCCCATCCGGCGCGACAATGCGCTGTTTGGCGAAGCGATGGTGGAAGCGCGGGATGCTGGCCTCAAAGGCGAAAATTTCTATGCCAATCCGCGCAATCCGCCTTATTGGCAACGCGTTGAAGGCGCCACTGAAAAGCTGCTGCTGCGCCAAAGCGTGGCGGACAAGCTTGGCAAGGTGAACGCCCGGGCCAGTGAAGCGGGGCTTGAATTGTTTGTGTTTGATGCCTGGAGGCCGCGCGCCGTGCAGGCTTTTTTCCACGATATCTGGATGCCGCGTGAGCTTCAGCGCCGCGACCCCGGTCTCAACGGCGCGGCCCTTATCGAAGAAGTCGAGCGCTATTGGGCTGCGCCGTCGGTGGATGAAAATTCGCCTGCGCCCCATGCCACGGGCGGGGCGGTGGACCTTACGCTCAAATGGAAAACCGGTGAGACCCTATGGATGGGCTCGCTGTTCGATGATGTCACCGCACTCGCCAATCGCGACCGGTTTGAAACGCTTGATGCGGAAAACTTTTCCTTTTCCGACCAGGAGGCGCAAGCCAATCGCCGTCTGCTGCACTGGCTGATGACGGAAGAAGGTTTTGCCGGCCATCCCGATGAATGGTGGCATTTTTCCTGGGGCGACCAGATGTGGGCGGCGCTGAGCGGCGCACCGCATGCACATTATGGCGCGGGGATCGCAGAGTAACGGACGGCGCTTATTTCAATATCGGCCGGAACGCGCCATCCCAATTCGGCCCCGGCGGATTCGATTCAAAATAACCGATGCGTGTGAGATGCAGGTCATACAGCTTCTGGCTGGCGCCCGATAATTTGCGGCACTGGTCGATCAAGGCGCGCGCCTTGGCCCATTGCTGGCGATGCAGCGACGCGAAGATGTGTTCGTGGAACGTGATCAAGGCGCGGAATTTGGGCGAGGCGCGCACCACCGGGCTTCCCAGCAGCGCATAAAGCCGTACCGGCACGTCCTCCACGCCGGCTGCGATATAATCGACTTCCAGAAAGGCAAAGCCGCGCTGCGCCTGTGCTTGCGTTTCTTCCGCCACAATCACTGCCGGGCCATATTGCGGCGATAGCGCCTGGATGCGCCCGGCCAATTGCACCACGCCCCCGGTGACGCTGTAGCCCATGCGGCTCGCCCCGCCGGTCGATGGTGCCGCCATGCGCCAACGCCTGATCCATCAACGGCGTCATGACCTTCTGCATGATCTGCGTGAAGGCTTTGGGATTATCGGTGAGCGACGAGGCCAGCTCTGAAAGTCCGCGCACCCCCCATACCAGATAGGTAACGGTGCGGTTCTCGCCCTCGACCGACAAAAGCTGCGGCGAGTGCGCGATTTTTTCCACGCTCGCATGGGGCAGGGATTCCGAGAAGGCCAGGCGCAAATTCGCGCGCGCCGTATTGATCTCGGCGGCGCGCATGATGGCGCCGGCGGCGAAAATCAAAGCCAGACTTATGGAAGGTGTGGCGGCATCCAGCAGGATATGAGCGCGCACAAAGGCGAACCAGGCGCCGTAAAACCCAGCGACAATCGCGCTGGCGACGAACAGCGCCGCCCAATAACCGCGAAAGCGCAGCATCAACAGCATGGTGGCGCCGCCCAGTAGGATCAGGCTCCAGAACTCGGCGGCCACCGCGAAATTGGGCCGCCTCAGCACATGCCCCGAAACCAGGGTTTCGATACCTTGCGCGATGACCGCGCCACGGGTCTGCTGGCCCAGCGACGTTGTCACCACGTACTCGGGCGTATCCAGCACCAGAATCTTGCCCTTGAGTTGGCCCGCCGCCATCTCTTGCGACAGCAACGCACCGGCAGAAATCTGTTCTGGCGCGCGGGCATGATCGATCCAGAAACGGCCGTCGCTGGCGGTAGGAATGAACCCGCCCCGCGTGGTCAGGCCCGCCATTCCGGCAACGCCCCAATGCAGCGCGAACAAATCTTTCTCGTCGCTGGCAACGGCGATGGCTTTTTCTTTTTCGGCCAGCCGTGCCGCTTCCATCGCGAGCGAAGGAACAAGTTGATTGCCCAGCCGGAACACCACCGGCATCCGCCGCACCACGCCATCGGGATCGGCAATCAGGTTGGGTGCGCCCAGCCCGGCGCTGGTGGTGGCCACCGCTTCAATCGGTCCCGCGGCGCTGGAAAAACTGGGCGCGGTCCCGAACGGATTTTTCTGGCCGCCATAGTCGAAGCGGGCGATGGGATGCGGGTTCAACCCGCCCACCCCCAGCAAGACTGGCACCACGGTCGGCACGCCTGACAAAGGCGCGGGCACAGCATCGTTCTCGGGTCTATCAAGCGGTGTGGCGAAGACCAGCGTGTCAGCGCCGCTGGCGGCGATGGCGCGGGTAAGCTGGCCAAGGCCGTTATTGGCCCAAGGCCAGCGGCCGAAACGGGCCAGGCTGCCGGAATCCAGCGTGACGAGTTCGACCTTGGGATCGGGGGCGGCCTGCGCATGGCGCTGATAGGTGTCGAACAGTTTGCCGCGCAGGGTGCTGGTGGCGCCCAAAGGATCGAACAGCACGCACGCCGCCGCCAGGCCAAGCACCAGCAGGGGCGGCATCAAGCCCGTGACCGGTTTTGCGAAACTCATTTCTGGCGGCCCCGAATCGGACGTCGGGGCAGCCTAGGCTTTGAGAGCTATCGCCGGAAGATCAGTGATTGGTAACGCGCAGCGCCACCTGGGCCAGAAGCACCTTGGCGCCCTTCTTTTTCAGGGCCCGGTCGGTGACGCTCTGCAGCCGGTCAGCGATCATGCCCACATCCGGCTGGGCATCGGTGCGCACCGAACTGGAGGTGAAAGCCATCAGGTTGCGGACATAAGCGTCGCGCAGCACCGGCAAAGAGCGGGTGGCTTCTTCCCGCAACTCTTCATTGGGAACATCCAGGCCAACGCCCACCATCAGCATGCCCCGGGCGCGATTATCGCCCACGATGGTGGTGTAGATCGGCTCCACTTCCAGATAGCTCTCGGACTGGGTGACCTTGTGTTCCGGCTTTTTCTTCGCCCCCTCCTCCGCAGCGCGCAGGGGGGCTGCTGCCAGAAGGCAGGCGGCCAGGACGGGAATCAGGCGGCTCACGCGCATGGGCCTGACTTAAGCCCCGGAGTGGTAAATCAAAATTTAAGACGGCGGGTTCCGGTTCGAGGACCACCCCTTGGGGGATGGTGGAGCTGAGTGGGTGAGGGCGAAAAGTGAAAGGTCCGGCGGATCTTTCGCAGCCCGAACGCCGCAGTGGGCGAACGCCACGAGGCCGGGCAGAACCGCTGGCCTGACTGAAAAGGTGCCTGAAAGGTGTTTGCCGGTTCGAAGACCACCTTTTTAGGGTGGTGGAGCTGAGCGGAATCGAACCGCTGGCCTCCTCATTGCGAACGAGGCGCTCTCCCAACTGAGCTACAGCCCCGAACCGTTCCCGGCCGGTAAATCCCGGCTGGGGCGTGGGTTTTAGGAATACCGTCCCGGCAGGTCAAGCCGCCGCTTGCGGGGCCCCGAGAAGGGCCGGTACAAGGGAACATGCCCGGCACCATAAACCCAATCATTGGCCTGATTTATCTCGTTCTGGACTTTTATTGGTGGGTGGTGCTGGCGGCCGTTATTGTCAGTTGGCTGACCGCTTTTAACGTCATCAACGTCCACAATAACTTCGCGCGCTCGGTGCTGCGCATCCTGTACGCGCTGACGGAACCGGTGTTTCGTCAAATTCGCCGGGAGATACCGTCCATGGGCGGATTGGACTTGTCGCCGCTGATCGTGTTTTTCGCGATCCTCTGGCTCAGGTCCTATGTCCTTCCCTGGCTCGTCAGCCATTACAATTTGTACTGACCCATGACCGGCACCATCATCGACGGCAAGGCCAGCGCCGCGAAGCTGCGTGAGAAAATTGCCGCCGAAGCCACACGCCTGAAAACTGCGCATGGTCTGGTGCCCGGTCTGGCCACCGTCCTGGTGGGCAATGATCCGGCTTCGGAAGTCTATGTCCGCAACAAGGGCAAGACGGCAGAAGCGCTGGGCTTCAAATCCGTCCATGTCTCGCTTCCCGCTGACACCGGCATGGATACGCTGCTCGCCAAGGTTCGCGAGTTGAACCAGGACAAATCGGTGCACGGCATCCTGGTGCAACTGCCGCTGCCCAAAGGTCTGGACGAAACTCTGGTTCTGGACGCGCTCGATCCTGCCAAGGATGTGGATGCGCTGACGCCCACCAATGCTGGGCTATTGCTGTCGGGCCGGGCGCATCTTGTCTCCTGCACTCCGGCGGGTGTGATGCTGCTGCTCAAGGAATATGTCGGCGACATCGCCGGCAAGGATGTGCTGGTGATCGGCCGCTCGCTGCTATTCGGCAAACCGGCGGCGCAATTGCTGCTGGCCGCCAATGCCACCGTCACCATGGCGCATTCCCGTTCGCGTGATCTGCCCGCCATCGCGCGCCGCGCCGATATTGTCGTTGCCGCCATCGGCAAGCCGGAAATGGTCAAGGCCGATTGGATCAAGCCAGGCGCGGTGGTGATTGATGTCGGCATCAACCGTGTCGATGCCGGCGAGGGCAAAACCAAACTGGTCGGCGATGTGGATTACAATGCCGCGAAGGAAATCGCTGGCGCGATCACGCCCGTTCCCGGCGGCGTCGGGGCGATGACAATCGTGTGCCTGATGCAGAACACGCTTATCGCGGCCTGCCATCAGAACAAGCTGCCGGTCCCGGCGCTTTAGATCTTCGCTTTTAATTCTTTGAGCAGATCGTCGGGCGAAATCAGCTCGTCATAAAAGCTGACCAGCCGCCCATCCGGCGCCATCAGATAGATGACACTGGAATGATCCATGCCGTAGCCTTCGCCTTCGGGCAACGGGGTTTTCTTGGCATAGACCCGATACTTCTTTTCCACCGCAGCAATCTCGTCCACCGTGCCGGTTAGCCCGACAAACCGCTCTCCGAACGCCGACATATATTTTTTCAATACCGCAGGCGTGTCGCGCGCCGGATCGATGGTGATGAAGACAGGCACGATACGCTTCTGCTCGACGCCCATTTTATCCAGCGCCTGGGCGATAACGCCTAGCGTGGTGGGGCAGACATCGGGGCAAAAGCTGTAGCCGAAATAGATAAGCTGATACTTGCCGCGGAAATCCGTGCTGGAAACTTTTTGGCCGTCTTGACCGGTCAGGGTGAATGGTCCGCCCAGATCAACCTTGCCTTGGCTCACCGTCTTGCCCAGGCGGGGCACATTTTCGGTTTCGTGCCAGATCAGCCCGCCCGCTATGGCGGCGACCAGCAGCAGATAGGGGATCAGGGCTTCCTTGGTTTTAAACATGACCCCATGCTCTAATATCCTGCAGGAAAAAGGAAGCGGGCAGTGGCGGCAGCAGCGCGGGAGCGCGCAAAAGTCTCAAGACCCAGGGTATATTTTCCCTCGCCCACCGGGGCCGAACGCGGCCGGGTCAGGCTTCGCACCTTGTCCGTTCTGCGCTGGCTGGCCATTGCCGGCCAATCGGTGGCGCTTTTCCTGGTTTATTTCGCGCTGGGTTATCCCCTGCCGCTTACATATTGCATCGCGGCCATCGCGGCGAGCGCGGTGCTGAATGTGGTGCTGACTTTGCGCTATCCGCCCAGCCACCGCCTCTCCAATCGCGAAGCCACCTTCTATCTGTCCTTTGACGTGGTGCAGCTGGCGGCTCTGCTTTATTTCACTGGCGGCATCGCCAATCCCTTTTCGCTGATGTTCGTGGCGCCGGTGGTTATCGCCGCCGCCACGCTCAATCTGGGCAACACCCTGATCCTTGCGTTCATCGCCTTCATTTCGGTTTCCATCATCGGCATGGTCCATTACCCGCTGCCCTGGCCGGTGGGCGAGCCCTTGATGCTGCCGCAGCTCTATCAGGCCGGCATCTGGGCGGCGTTGATCATCGGCATCGGCTTTACCTCGGTCTATGCCTGGCGCATCGCCTCTGAAGCCACCCGCATGTCGGCGGGCCTTGCCGCCACGCAATTGGCGCTATCGCGCGAACATCGTCTGGCTTCCATCGGTGCTTTGGCGACAGCTGCGGCGCATGAGCTGGGCACGCCGCTCGGCACCATCGCGGTGGTGGCGCGCGAGCTGGAACGCGGCATGAAAGAGAATTCGCCTGAGATAGAAGATGTGCGTTTGCTGCGCGCCCAGGCAGAGCGTTGCCGCGCCATCATTGCCCGGCTGGCAACGCCCGAAGAGGGTATGCTGGGCGCCACCTCGCGTTTGCCGCTTGGCGCGCTGCTGGATGATATCGCCGCTTCCTATCGTGGGAGCGATATAGATATTGCAGTCACCGCGCCCGACACCGGCACGCCGGAGCCGCAAGTCTGGCGCGTGCCCGAATTGTTGCACGGTCTTGGCAACCTGATCGAAAATGCCGCCGATTTTGCCTCCGGCCAGGTCCGCATTACCACCGCATGGACCGAGACGCAGCTTTCTGTCGTGATCGAAGATGACGGCCCCGGCTTCGCGCCCGAGATTTATGAGCGGATCGGCGAGCCTTATGTCACCTCGCGGCCCGGCCATTATGCTTTGGGCGAGACCGAGATGGGCCCGCGCGGTTCCCTGGACGAGCATGAAGGCATGGGGCTTGGCTTTTTCATCGCCAAAGTGCTGCTGGAACAGACCGGCGGCGTGGTTAAAGCGGTAAACCCCGACAGCGGCGGCGCGCGTGTATCCATTAATTGGGCGCGGGGCGTGATTGACGGGGAAGAACCTCCCACCACGGCGCCTGATTAAGACCGATTGACGCAGCCGGTCTCGGGTACTATGTCCCCGCCCGGAGCGACGGCCCGCAAAAGTGCGGCCTCGCGGTTGCCGCGCGACAAGTGGATATGACAGTAGAGAAAACCCTCCTGATCGTCGAAGACGACCGCCCCCTGCGCGAGCGCTTGGCGCGCGCCGAGCGTCGGCCAGGAAAAGTGCGGCCTCGTGGTTTTCCGTCCGGCCGCGCGACCAATAAAAAGGCCATGGCGTGAGCGAAGAAAAAACCCTGCTTATTGTGGAGGATGATCGTCCGCTACGGGAACGGCTTGCTCGCGCCATGGAAACGCGCGGCTTCACGGTGGCGATCGCGGAATCGGTGGCCGAGGGTAAAGCCCGCGCCAAGGAAACCCCGCCCGCTTATGCGGTGGTGGATCTGAAGCTGGATGACGGCAATGGCCTGGATGTGGTGGAAACCCTGCACGCCGTCAGCCCTTCCACGCGCGTCGTGGTTCTGACGGGTTTCGGCAATATCGCCACCGCCGTGGCAGCGGTGAAGTATGGCGCCGTCGATTATCTGCCCAAGCCTGCCGATGCCGATGACATTCTCACCGCCTTGATGGCGACGCCGGGCTCCAAGCCCAAGCCGCCGGAAAATCCCATGTCGGCCGACCGTGTGCGCTGGGAACATATTCAGCGGGTCTATGAACTGTGCGGCCATAACGTGTCGGAAACGGCGCGCCGCTTGAACATGCATCGCCGTACGCTTCAAAGAATCTTGGCCAAACGCTCGCCGCGCTAAACTTTCTTCTTTTTCTTCGCGGCTTTCTTCGCCGGCTTTTTGGCGCGCTTCTTTGCCGCCTTGGCCTGGACTTCACCGATCCGCGCCATCACCAGACTCTTCAGCGTCTTCACATCCAGCGCCTATAACCGCGCCAGCAGCATCGGCCAGGGCCGATAGTGATCGGTGATGTAGAAAAGCTTGGGCTCCGCCTCCAGCATCACATCGCGCATCTCGATACTGGCGACCCGAAGCGCCACGGCCTCTTCCTTGTCATGCACGCGCCCGCCAAAGGCTTCGCCGTAAAATACCGAAGGCCGTCCGAAGTAGGGCCCTTCCGATGTGCCTTCCACACCCAGCATGGTCTTGCGCGCCTGGGCTTTACTCAGCATCGGGAATGACCAGATTTGGCACCGAAGCCGCCGCCATGCTTTCCATCACCGCGCTCAACCGCTCCGCCGCCACCTTGGCGAAGCTCAGTGTCACCGCCTTGCGGCGGCTGGCGTGCAGTGATTGCGCCTCTGCCGGTTTGACGATGGCGCCGCCATAGCGGTCCGCGATCATCAATCCGGTCTCGGCAGGTACATGCTCGGGCGGGAAATCCGGCGGAATGGCGAAATAGAACAGGTCGCAATAATCCAGATACTCCGGCCATTTCACATCGCCGCGCAGATCGGCCAGCGCCACCTTGATCTCGACACCCAGCATCTCGCCGCCCGGCCCAAGCGCGGCGACATCCAGGCGGCGTCCATTGGGCAAGGTGAATTCCAGGATGGGCGAATAGCCTTCCTGAATCAGAAGCTTGCAAATACCGCGCGCGACCTCGGCAGCGGTGGAGGAAGAGATCATCAGAGAAGTTTAGAGCGAACCCTTGGTCGAGGCGACTCCGCCTTCGAGCCTCTCGTCCGGCGTCACCGCCTGGCGTAATGCCCGCGCCAGACCCTTGAAGCAGGTCTCGACGATGTGGTGGCTGTTGTCGGCATAAAGATTTTCGATGTGCAGGCACACCCCGGCATTCTGGGCGAAGGCCTGGAACCATTCCTTGAACAGTTCGGTGTCCATCTCGCCCAGCTTGGGCTTGGGGATCTGAACTTTCCAAACCAGATAGGGCCGGTTGGAAACGTCAATCACCACCCGCGTGAGGGCTTCGTCCATGGGGATCAGGGCGCTGCCGAAACGGCTGATGCCGGAAAAATCACCCAGCGCCTTTTTCACGGCCTGGCCGATGACAATGGCGGTGTCTTCGGTGGTGTGATGGAAATCGACATGCAGGTCGCCCGCGGCGCGGACCTTCAGGTCCATCATGGAATGGCGGCCGAAGCTGTCCAGCATGTGATCCAGAAAGCCGATGCCGGTGTCTATGTCGCAAATCCCCGTGCCGTCCAGGTCCAGGGACACGGCGATCTCGGTCTCACGGGTCTTGCGCTCAACGGTGGCGGTGCGCATGGCGGCTTTCGTCTGATTTGCGGTCTCTCTATAATCTAACCAGCCTTTGGCGGGGAAGGGTTAACGGGGGAGGGCTGATATGCGCGCGATCTGGCTATGTGGGATGTTGCTTTTGGCGGCTACCCCGGCTTTTGGGCAGCCCGCCAGTGATCCCGACGCTCGTATCAAGCAGATGCGCGCTCAGGTCCCCTGCCGCAATGTTACAAAGATTCCCTTGCGCGGGCCGGATGGCCGCGTGGGGGAGGTCGAGACGGGCCCTTATCCCTATCTCGATCCCAGCGGCAATCTGATCATTTACCCGGGCGAGACCATCACGTTGGCCTTGGCCAAGGACGGCACGGGAATGCCCCGCCTGCTGAAATTCGCTGATGCCAAAGGCGCTCAGCAATTCGCCCAACCCTCCGCCAACGACGCGACCTTGGAATTTCAGTTCTCCCAGATGGACGGCAAGACAGACATGATGCTCATGGTCAGCAACGCCACCAGCGCGGTGATAAAATACGACGCAGTGATGTCCGCCGTGAGTGACCGGGGTATTGACCGGGTCGGGACTTCGACATGCCCAGTCAATCCGCCCAGTTCTGGGCAGGCGGCGTTCTTCAACACCGAAAGCTGGCAGCACCCTATTATGCGGATGATCATTCGGAACATCCGCCCGCTTGCGGCATCGGCCAGCCGGGCTTGTGAATAGGGAGTATTGATATGCGTGCGATCTGGCTATCTGGAATGCTGCTTTTGGCGGCTGTACCGGCTGTTGGGCAGCCCTCCGCCCAGATGCTCAAGCAGATGTGCGCCCAGGTACCCTGCCGCAAAGTCAGCACCTTGACGTTGCGTACTGAAGGCAGCTCGGGCCAGATCGATACCAACCCCTATCCCTATGTCGATCCCAACGGCAACGTGATCATCTATCCGGGTGAGACCATCACGCTGGCTCTGGCCGGGAATGGTTCCGGCAAGCCCCGCCTGTTGGAGGCGGTTGATGCTTCCGGTAAGCACGCTTTCGCGAAGGCGGCGGCTGGAGAAAAGACGCTGGCGTTTCAGTTCAAGCAGACCGACGGCAAGCCGGACATGGTCCTCACCTCCGTCAACACCACCACCTCTGCCATCAAGTATGATGTGGTGATCTCCGCGGTCACCGTCAAAGGCATCAACCAGAAGCCGACCGCGACTTGCCCGCTCAACGCCCCCGGCCCGGGTCAGCCCTCATTCCGGGGTATCGAAAGCTGGCCCTTTCCCATTGTGGAGATGCTGATTCACGACATCCGGCCGCTGGGCAAATCCACACCGCGGGCCTGCGAATAGCGGCAAAATCCGACCTTTTGCGACGGATATGTCAAAATCGGCATATCACCCTTTGACCCTTGGCGGATTCCCTGTAAAGGAAGCGGCCCCTTGAGGATTTTCACATGGCCCGGTCCGACTATCTGTTCACGTCCGAAAGCGTTTCCGAAGGCCATCCCGACAAGGTCAGCGACCGCATTTCCGATGAAGTGGTGGATCTGTTTTTCCGCGAAGGCCCCAAGGAAGGCATGAGCCCCTGGGATATCCGCGCTGCCTGCGAAACCCTCTGCACCACAAACCGCGTTGTCATCGCCGGCGAAACCCGCGGCCCCAAATCGGTGGGCGCCAAGGAAATCGAAGCTGTGGCGCGCGCCGCAATCAAGGATATTGGCTACGAGCAGGAAGGCTTTCACTGGCAGAAGGCCCAAGTGGAAGTTCTGCTGCACGCCCAGTCGGCGCACATCGCCCAGGGCGTGGACGCGTCCGGCAACAAGGATGAAGGCGCGGGCGATCAGGGCATCATGTTTGGCTATGCCTGCCGCGAAACCCCGGCGCTGATGCCGGCGCCGCTGTTTTATAGCCATAAAATCTTGAAATTGCTGGCAGATGCGCGCCATGCCGGCAAGGAGTCGACGCTGCAGCCGGACGCCAAAAGCCAGGTGACGCTGCGTTATGTGAACGGCATTCCGGTGGAAGCCACGCAGATCGTGCTGTCCACCCAGCATTCCCACGAAGACCAGACCTCGGCCGACATCCGCAAGATCGTCGAGCCCTATATCCGCCAGGCTCTGCCGGCGGAATGGATCAACGCCAAAACCGTCTGGCACATCAATCCGACCGGTTCGTTTGTGATCGGCGGCCCCGATGGCGATTGCGGCCTGACCGGGCGCAAGATCATCGTGGACACTTACGGCGGCGCGGCCCCGCATGGCGGCGGCGCGTTCAGCGGCAAGGACTCCACCAAGGTGGACCGTTCGGCGGCCTATGCCGCCCGCTATCTGGCGAAGAATGTCGTGGCCTCGGGCCTGGCGGATCGCTGCACCATCCAGCTGGCCTACGCCATCGGCGTGGCCGAGCCGCTGTCGGTCTATGTCGACACCCATGGCACCGGCAAAGTCGAGGAGGCCAAGCTGGAGATGATTCTGCCCCAGCTGATGAACCTGAAGCCGCGCGGCATCCGCGAGCATCTGGATCTCAACAAGCCGATCTATGCCCGCACCGCTGCTTATGGCCATTTCGGCCGTGAGCCCGACAGCGAGGGTGGCTTCTCCTGGGAGAAGACGGACCTAGCCTACAAGATCAAGGGCGCTGTCTAAGTTACCTTGTTCCATGCGCATCCTTCGCCGCCCTGCTCGCGCAGGGCGGCGAAATGCTGTTTAAGGCCCCGATGTCCGAACCGGCTCACCCTGATCGCCACCGCCAGAAACTGTATGGCCGTCGCAAAGGCCCCAAGCAGTCGCCTCGGCAGGCGGGTCTGCGCCGAACGCTGTTAGCCGAGCTTGCCTTTGACCCCGCGAAGGATGCGCGCAGCCAATTTTCGAACGATGTTCGGGAGCTGTGGCTGGAAATCGGTTTCGGCGCGGGCGAGCATCTGGCCTGGCAGGCCGAACACCATTCGGACATCGGCCTGATCGGGGCGGAACCCTACGAAATGGGCGTCGCCAAGCTTCTCACCAAGCTGCACGAGAAGCCCCTGAACAATGTTCGGATCTATGAGGGCGATGGCCGGGACATCATCGCGGCCCTTCCGGACGCCTCGCTGGGCCGGTTTTTTCTGCTCTTCCCCGACCCCTGGCCCAAGACCCGGCACCATAAGCGCCGCTTCCTTCAGATCGCCATGCTGGATGAACTGGCCCGGGTGCTGAAGCCGGGCGCGGAACTTCGCTTCGCCACCGACGACAAGTCCTATCTGCCCTATGCCCTTGAAAGGCTGTTGTTTCATCCCGAATTTGAATGGTTGGCGCAAGGCCCCCAAGACTGGCTGTCCCGGCCGGCCGATTGGCCACCAACCCGCTATGAAACCAAGGCGATCAAGGGCCCGCCCGCCTTCCTTCGTTTCCGGCGGACGGATAAAGTAAGGCCATGAAAAGGGACAAAGACCCGGACGAACGCGTCGAATTCGGCCGCCATTGGGGCGACTGGAGCGCGGTTGTCATGGCGGTCATGTTCCTGGTCGGATTTCTGCTTTTTCTCTTCGGATCCAACCCCTTGGAGGGCCTGGACAAGGCCGATCAGGTCATCAACCGGGTTCAGCGGGAAAACATCGCCAAGGCTGAGAAGGCCGCCCGCGAACAGGCCGGTAGCGCGCAAACCGCCGGCGTGGTCGAGGTCGGTATCGCCCCGGCCAAAAAGCACTGACGCTTCCCGGGCGCCTCTCGGGCGCTTGTTTTTAAGGCCTTCCAGGCGTAGATAGCGCCCATCCCAAACAACGAAGCCGGTTGTGTGGCGGTCCTAAAAAGGTCCGCCGCGGGGGAAAGACATTGTTTTTCGGAGACTCTGCATCTTCACTGCCGCGACCCATCTGGAGCCGATCTTCGAACCCGTCATTGAACAGGCCGGGTTCAAGCTGGTGCGCCTGCGCATCATGGGCGGCGCTGCCAAGACGCTGCAGATCATGGCCGAGCGTCCCGACGGCAGCATGGACGTGGAAGGCTGCACCAGCCTGAGCCACATTTTGCTGGACTTCATCGAAGCGCAAAACCCCATCGAAGGCGAATATGAAATTGAAGTCTCTTCGCCCGGCATCGACCGGCCGCTGACCCGGCTGACCGATTTCAGCCGCTGGAAGGGCCATGAAGCCAAAATCGAACTGGCCGCGCCGCAGGATGGCCGCAAGCGCTTCAAGGGAATGCTGGAAGGCCTGGACGGTCAGGATGTGGTGATCACCACATCGGAAGGCCGCGCCCAGTTTCCTTTCCGCGCCGTGTCCGAAGCCAAGCTTATTCTGACCAACAAACTTATCGACGAAGAATTGAAGGCGAAGAAAAACGCCAACAAGCAGGAGAAAGTGTAATGCCCAGCGCCATTGCCGCAAACCGCCTTGAGCTTTTGCAGATCGCAGACGCCGTCGCGCGCGACAAGTCCATCGACACGCAGGTGGTTCTCACCGCGATGGAAGAAGCGATGCAACGCGCCGCCAAGGCCCATTACGGCACCGAAAACGACATCAAGGTCGATATCGACCCCAAGACCGGCGAGACCCATGTCTCCCGCTATCTGCATGTCGTCGAGCTGGTCGAAAACGACAAGACCGAGATTTCGCTGGCCGACGCGCGCCGCCGCAATCCCGATGCCCAGATCGGCGATATCATTGCCGAAACGCTTCCGCCCGTCGATTTCAACCGCATCAATGCCCAGAACGCCAAGCAGGTGATCGTGCAGAAGGTGCGCGATGCCGAGCGTGAGCGTCAGTATGACGAATATAAGGACCGCATCGGCGAAGTCGTGCATGGCGTGGTCAAGCGCTCCGAATTCGGTTCGGTGGTTGTGGATCTGGGCAAGGCCGAAGGCGTGGTGCGCCGGGATGAGATGATCCCGCGTGAATCCTTTCGCGCCGGCGACCGTATCCGCGCCTATATCTATGATGTGCGCCGCGAAGCCCGCGGCCCGCAGATTTTCCTGTCGCGCAGCCATCCGCAATTCATGGTGCGCCTGTTCGCCCAGGAAGTTCCGGAAATCTATGACGGCGTCATCGAAATCCGCGCCGTGGCGCGCGATCCCGGCTCCCGCGCCAAGATCGCTGTGATCAGCAAGGATTCCTCGATTGATCCGGTCGGCGCCTGCGTCGGCATGCGCGGCGTGCGCGTGCAGGCGGTGGTGCAGGAACTCCAGGGCGAACGCATCGACATTATTCCGTGGTCCAATGAAGCGGCCACTTTCATCGTCAATGCGCTGGCCCCCGCCGAAGTGACCAAGGTGGTGCTGGACGAAGACACCAACCGTGTCGAAGCGGTGGTGCCGGACGAACAGCTGTCTCTGGGCATCGGCCGCCGCGGCCAGAATGTGCGCCTGGCGTCCCAGCTCACCGGCTGGCAGATCGA
Source organism: Alphaproteobacteria bacterium (assembly GCA_947474565.1). Lineage (GTDB taxonomy): Bacteria > Pseudomonadota > Alphaproteobacteria > Micropepsales > Micropepsaceae > Rhizomicrobium. Next base: position 139,171 of record CANJIS010000002.1, on the reverse strand, counting down.
CATTCTGACCGAGGCCGAAGAATCCGAACGCCGTCAGAAGGAATTCACCACCCGCACCCAACTGTTCATGGATTCGCTGGACGTGGACGAAACCGTGGCCCAGTTGCTGGCTTCGGAAGGCTTCGCCACCATCGAAGACGTCGCCTATGTCGATGCCGGCGAACTCGCCCAGATCGAAGCCTTCGACGAAGAAACCGCCAACGAACTGCAGAACCGCGCCATTGAATTCATCGACGCGCGCAACACCGCGCTGGATGAAAAGCGCAAGGAACTGGGCGTCGAAGACGCAGTGCTGGAAGTGGAAGGCGTCACCGCCGCCATGGCGGTTACGCTGGGCGAAGGCGGCATCAAGACGCTTGAAGATCTGGCGGGTGCGGCCACCGACGATCTGCTGGGTTACTACGAAACCAGCAAGGACAAGGAACGCGTCCGCATTCCTGGCGCCCTGGAAGGCTTCAATCTTTCCGCCGACGACGCCAACGCCATCATCATGAAGGCGCGTGTGAAGATCGGCTGGATTGAAGAGATCGTGGCCGAGGAAGAAGTTTTGGAAGATGCGCCGGAAGAGGGTGAAGCTTCCTGATGACGGCAGCGCGCAAATTGGATGAGGACGAAGCGATGGGCGACAGAGAGCGTCGCGACATCGTGTCGGGCGAAATCATGCCCGAGCATCGTCTCATCCGTTTTGTCGCTGATCCTGACGGCAATATCGTTCCTGACGTTGCGGCCAAACTGCCGGGCCGCGGCGCCTGGGTCAGCGCCTCACGTAAAGCCATCATCGAAGCGGTTGAGAAGAAACTTTTCGCCCGGTCCCTGAAGGCGCCGGTGAAAGCCGACGCGGATTTGGGTGAGCGTACCGAAAAGGCGCTGGTGTCGCGCATCCTGGGCGATCTGGGCCTGGCGCGGCGCGGCGGCAATTTGGTGCTGGGCTTCGACAATGTCGCGCGCATGCTGGACAGCCCTCGTGCGCCCGCGCTGCTGGTGGAAGCATCCGATGGTTCCAAGGATGGCAAGCGTAAACTCTTCAACGCGGCTTATGCGCGTGGCTTGAAACCCGTGGTGATGGAGTGCCTGACCAGCGCCGAATTGGGCTTGGCCTTGGGGCGCGATAATGTGATACATGCCGCCGTCCATCCGGGCGGCCTGGCGGAACGTTTAACCCTTGATTCTAAGCGCTTGAACGCGCTGCGCGGCGCGGATGAAAGCCTGCACGCGGATGTGAGCAAAGCGCCCGTAAGCGGACGCGAGCAGAAAACGAAAGTTAAGCCATGAGCGATACCGATGAAACCAAACGCCCCAAAACGCTGTCGCTGAAAAAGACGGAAACGTCCACCGTCAAGCAAAGCTTCAGCCATGGCCGCACCAAAGCGGTTGTGGTGGAGAAGAAGCGCACCCTGGGCGCGCCCGCTCCCGCAGCTGCCAAAGCCGAGAAGAAAGTGCCGGCCACTGAAAAGCCCGCGCCCGCCCCGGTCGAAACTGCCAAACCGGCGTCCGCCGCCGCCAGGCCCGCCTCAAAGGGCGTGGTGCTGCGTCAGCTTTCCGACGAAGAAAAGGCGCGCCGCGCCGCCGCCCTGGCCGACGCCAAGGTCTCCGACGTTGAAGCCCGCCGCCAGGCCGACGAAGATGCGCGCCGCCGGGCCAGCGAAGAAGAAACACTGAAGGTCGAACGCGCCGCTGCTGAAAAGCGCAAGGCCGAAGAAGATGTCCGCAAGGCCGCCGAGGCTGAAGCCCGCAAGCATGCCGAGGCGGAAGCCGCGCGCCGCGCGCCGGGCACGCCCGCCACAGCGCCCGCCGGCGAAGTCGCCCGCCGCCGCCCGGCCCAGGAAGAAGAAGAAGAAACCGCCACCAAGAAAATCGGCGGCAAAATCGTTCCGGTTAAGGCGCCCGCGCCCAAAAAGGCGGGCGAAGGCGAGCGCCGCAAAGGCAAGCTTACCGTTACCCGTGCGCTGGAAGGCGATGATGAGCGCGTGCGCTCTGTCGCTGCCTATAAGCGTCACCTGCAGCGCGTCAACAAGGCCCAGCACGCCCAGCCCGCCGGTCCTGCCGGTCCGCGCGACATCACCATTCCCGAAACCATCACCGTCTCTGATCTCGCCAACCGCATGGCGCGCCGCGCCGTGGATGTGATCAAGGTGCTGATGAAGAACGGCATGATGGCCACCCCGGCCGATGTGATCGATGCCGATACCGCCGAACTGGTGGCCACTGAATATGGCCATGTGGTCAAGCGCGTCGCCGAAAGCGACGTGCTGGAAGGCCTCACCGGCGCCGCCGACGATGCCGGCGAACTGATTTCACGCCCGCCGGTGGTGACCGTGATGGGCCATGTCGATCACGGCAAAACCTCGCTGCTCGATGCCCTGCGCAAGACCGACGTTGTGGCAGGCGAAGCCGGCGGCATTACCCAGCATATCGGCGCCTATCAGGTGCAGCTCAAATCCGGCCATCGCATCACCTTTGTGGATACGCCCGGCCATGCCGCCTTTACCTCCATGCGTGCCCGCGGCGCCAAGGTCACCGATCTGGTGATTCTGGTGGTTGCCGCCGATGACGGCGTAATGCCCCAGACGGTGGAAGCCATTGCCCATGCCAAGGCCGCCAATGTTCCGATGATCATCGCGATCAACAAGATTGATAAAGGCGATGCCAATTCCATGCGGGTGAAAACCGAACTTCTCCAGCATGAAATCCAGGTCGAAGATCTGGGCGGCCAGACCCAGGCGGTGGAAGTTTCCGCCACCAAGGGCATCAATCTCGACAAGCTGGAAGAAGCCATTCTTCTCCAGGCCGAACTTCTTGACCTCAAGGCCAATCCCGATCGCCCCGCCGAAGGCGCGGTGATTGAGGCCAAGCTGGACAAGGGCCGTGGTCCTGTCGCCACCGTGCTGGTGCAGCGCGGCACGCTGAAAGTCGGCGACATCGTTGTCGCCGGTTCCGAATGGGGCCGTGTGCGCCTGTTGCAGAATGATCGCGGCGAAACCGTCAAGGAAGCCGGTCCTGCCATGCCCATCGAAGTGCTGGGCCTTTCGGCGGCGCCGGAAGCCGGTGACGAAATGGTGGTGGTGGAAAATGAAGCCCGCGCGCGCGAAGTGGCGGAATATCGCGGCCGCAAGCGCCGCGAAGCCCGCCAGGCTTCATCCGGCCGCCTGACGCTCGACCAATTGCTCAAGACCCGCGAATCCGGCGAAAAGCGCCTGCTGCCGCTGGTGCTCAAGGCCGACGTGCAAGGTTCGTCGGAAGCCATTCAGGGCGCGCTTGCCAAGATTGGTACCGATGAAGTCGGGGCGCAGATTCTGCAATCCGGCGTCGGTGGCATCACCGAAAGCGACGTCATCCTGGCGCATGCCAGCGGTGCGGCCGTGATCGGCTTCAATGTCCGCGCCAATGCCCAGGCGCGTGAGCGCGCCAAGCGTGATGGCGTCGATATCCGTTATTACAACATCATCTATAACGTGGTGGATGACGTGAAGGCGGCGCTGTCTGGCCTGTTGGCGCCGGAAACCCGTGAGAAATTCCTGGGCAATGCCGAGATCCTGGAAGTCTTCAACATCACCAAAGTGGGCAAGGTTGCCGGCTGCCGCGTCACCGAAGGTTCGGTCAAGCGTGGCGCCAAGGTTCGCCTGATCCGCGATAACGTGGTGATCCATGAAGGCGAGCTTTCGACCCTCAAGCGCTTCAAGGATGAAGTGCGCGAAGTCCAGAACGGCCAGGAATGCGGCATGGCATTCGCCAACTATCAGGACATGCAAAAGGGCGATGTGATCGAGTGTTTCGACGTCGAAACAATCCAGCGCGTACTTTAGAGCCTGTCATCCCGGCCAGCGAGCGAAGCGAAGCGCGAGCCGGGATCCATTGAACTGTTCGCTCAGGTCCAATCCCTGGATTCCTGCTAGCTGCGGGAATGACAAGTGAGTTGCAAATGTCCCGACATCGCTCTTCGCGTGGTGGCCGTTCGGATGAACCCCGCGAACCCCGCCCCCGCCATGGCCGCCGCGACTTGGGGCCATCGCAGCGCCAGCTCCGGGTCGGCGAGGCACTGCGCCACGCCCTGGCTGAAATTTTGCGCCGCAACGATATCCGCGATCCCGACCTGGAAGGGGTGTCTGTCACCATTACCCAGGTCAAGCCTTCGCCCGACATGCGTTATGCCACGGTCTATTGCGAACCCCTGGGCGGACAGAACGCCAAGGAAATCGTCGCTGCCTTGAACCGGCACAAGGGATTTCTGCGCGGCGAGATGGGGCACATGATCGCCACCAAATTCACCCCCGACCTGCGTTTTGTCGAAGACGAAAGTTTTGCCGAGGCGCAGAAGATCGAAGACATTCTGAAATCTCCCGAAGTCCAGCGCGACCTCGCAACGCCTGGCGAAGAAGAAGACGAAATTGAGCCGTAAAAAGAAAGGCAACCCGGTCCATGGCTGGGTAATCCTGGACAAGCCCTCCGGCATTACTTCGACGCAAGCGGTTGGCGCCGTGCGCCGGATTTTCGACGCGCAGAAGGCAGGTCATGCCGGCACGCTCGACCCGCTCGCCACCGGCATTCTCGCCATCGCGCTTGGGGAGGCCACCAAGACCGTGCCCTTCGTTCAGGATTCGCGGAAATGCTATCGCTTCACCGCCCAATGGGGCGAAGCCCGCGATACGGACGATGCCGAAGGCAAAGTGACCGGCACCTCGGATGTGCGGCCCACCCAGGCCCAGATTAAAGCCCTGCTGCCCCGCTTTACCGGGACGCTGACCCAGGTGCCCCCGGCCTATTCCGCCATCAAGGTGGCGGGGGAGCGGGCCTATGACCTGGCCCGGGATGGGGAAGAGGTCACCCTACAAGCCCGCCAGGTGGAGGTCTTTGAGGCCCGTCTTTTGGGGGTGACGCCGGACACGGCGGAGTTCGAAATCCTTTGTGGCAAAGGCACTTACGTCCGGTCCTGGGTGCGGGATGTGGCCCTTGCCGCCGGCACTCTGGGCTATGTCTGCGCCCTGCGCCGGACGGGGCTGGGCCCCTTTGCTGAAAAAGACGCTACCGCACTGGAATCACTGACCCCTTTTATGCATAGTCCCGCCGCTTTTGCGTATTTAAAGCCCCTTTCAACCGCGCTGGACGGCATCCCGGCGCTGGCTGTTACGGGCAGCGATACGGTCCGCCTTCGAAGCGGCAATCCCATCCTGATCCGCGCGAATCTCTTCGCCCGATTGAAAGAGGGAATGCCGGGTGAAGACGGACTCGCGGGCCAGACCGTCTTCCTAACGGACGAGCGGAATGACCCCGTGGCATTGGCCGAAGTCGCCGAAGGCGAACTTCGTCCCTTCCGTGTTTTCCAACTTTAGGAACGATGGCCGATGATTACACCTGAACGCAAAAAAGAACTTATCGCCGAATACGCCACCAAGAAGGACGACACCGGTTCGCCGGAAGTCCAGGTCGCGGTGCTCTCCGAGCGCATTACCAACCTGACCGAGCACTTCAAGGCTCACGTCAAGGACAACCACTCCCGCCGCGGCATGATCAAGATGGTGTCACAGCGCCGTGGTCTGCTCGACTATATGAAGAAGACCGACGCCAAGCGTTACGAGTCGCTGATTGCGCGTTTGGGTCTGCGTCGCTGAGTTCGCATCAAACAGAATTTGCGGAGGCTTGCACATAAGGTGCAGGCCTCCGTTTTGCTATCGCGGGGGATGAGCTTCCGCGAAAGACCGATCCCATAGGGGGATCATGACGCGCGGGTCGCAATATGGCGCCCGTGAATGAAAGAAACGAAGAATGTTCAATATCCATAAGGAAAGCTTTGAATGGGGTGGCCGCACCCTGACGCTTGAAACCGGCAAGATCGCCCGCCAGGCCGACGGCTCCGTGTTGGCGACCTATGGCGAAACCATCGTGCTGGCCACCGTGGTCGGCGCCGCCAATCCCAAGGAAGGGGTGGATTTCTTTCCCCTCACTGTGAATTACCAGGAACGCTATTACGCCGCCGGCAAGATTCCGGGCGGCTATTTCAAGCGTGAACGCGGCCTCACGGAACGCGAAACCCTGATCTCGCGCCTGATCGACCGCCCTATCCGCCCGCTGTTCGCCGACGGTTATCGCAATGAGACGCTGGTGGTGGCTCAGGTTCTTTCCCATGACCTGGAAAACGATCCCGATATCGTGGCGATGATCGCCGTCTCGGCAGCGCTGACCCTTTCGGGCCTGCCTTTCATGGGCCCGATCGGCGCCGCGCGCGTCGCTTACATTGACGGCGAGTACAAGCTCAATCCGCCGATTGACGAGATGCCCAATTCCAAGCTCGAACTGGTCGTTGCCGGCACCCATGACGCCGTGATGATGGTGGAATCCGAAGCCAAGGAACTCAGCGAAGATGTGATGCTGGGCGCCGTGATGTTCGGCCATCAGCAGATGCAGACCGCCATCCAGGCCATTATCCGCCTGGCGGAAAAGGCGGCCAAGGATCCGCGTCCGGTGCCGCAGGATGTCCATGCTCCGGTGCGCGCCACGCTCAAATCCGCCGCTTCGGCCGAATTGGGCAAGGCGTTTCAGTTGCCGATCAAGTTCGAACGCCGCGACGCTCTCAGCGGCATCAAGAAGAAGTTCGCTGCTGATTTTGTCGGCGAAGGCGAAGGCAAGGTTCCGGCGAATGTGTATTCCGGCCTGATGCATGACGTCGAAGCCGATGTGATGCGCAACGCGGTGCTGGACACCAAGAAGCGCGTCGATGGCCGTGACCTCAGCACCGTCCGCCCGATTATCGGCGAAGTCGGTATCCTGCCCCGCACCCACGGTTCGGCGCTGTTCACCCGCGGCGAAACCCAGGCGCTTTGCGTCGTGACCTTGGGTACTGCCGAAGACGAACAGTTCGTTGATAGCCTGGAAGGCACCGGCAAGCAGACCTTCATGCTGCACTACAACTTCCCTCCCTACAGCGTGGGCGAAACCGGCCGCATGGGTGCGCCCGGCCGCCGCGAAATCGGCCATGGCAAGCTCGCCTGGCGCGCTATCCATCCCATGTTGCCGAGCAAGGATTCCTTCCCCTACACCATCCGCGCGGTGTCTGAGATCACCGAATCCAACGGCTCGTCTTCCATGGCCACGGTCTGCGGCACCTCATTGGCGCTGATGGATGCGGGCGTTCCGATTGCCAAGCCCATCGCGGGCATCGCCATGGGCCTGATCCTGGAAGGCAGCCGTTATGTGGTCCTGTCCGACATTCTGGGTGACGAAGATCATCTGGGCGATATGGATTTCAAGGTGGCCGGTACCGCAGACGGCATCACCTCCTTGCAGATGGACATCAAGATCGCCGGCATCACCGAGGAAATCATGAAGGTTGCCTTGGCACAGGCTCAGGGCGGACGCCTTCATATTCTTGGCGAAATGGACAAGGCGATCCATGGCGCTCGCGCTGAGCTGGGCGAACATGCCCCGCGCATCGAGCAGATCAAGATCCCCACCGACAAAATCCGTGACGTGATCGGCACCGGTGGCAAGGTCATCCGCGAAATCGTGGAAAAGACCGGCGCCAAGATCAACATCGAAGACGACGGCACCGTGAAGATCGCGTCCGCCGACGGCGAATCGATCAAGGCGGCTTTGAAGTGGATCCGTTCGCTCACCGCCGAACCCGAAATCGGTGAAATCTATGACGGCAAGATCGTCAAGGTGATGGATTTCGGCGCCTTCGTGAACTTCTTCGGTCCCAAGGACGGTCTTGTCCATGTCAGCGAATTGGCGTCGTCGCGCGTCGCCAAGCCCTCCGACGTGGTCAAGGAAGGCCAGGCCGTGAAGGTCAAGCTGCTCGGCTTCGATGATCGCGGCAAGGTGCGCCTGTCCATGAAGCAGGTTGACCAGGCAACTGGCGAAGACCTGTCCAAGAAGGGCGACGCGCCGCAAAGCTGATCTGCACATTCCGCAGATTGTGAAAATCACCGCCCGGGGCTTACGCTCCGGGCGGTTTTTCTTTGGGGAGCAAGATGGCCAAGATAAACATCGCCGCCATTCCGCCGCGCCAGGGCTCCGGCTATCCGGCGCCGTTTCATGAGAATGCCAAAGACCGCATCAAGAAGGCGCTGGGCGATGCCGGCGGTCTCAGCGATTTCGGCGTCAATCTGGTTACCCTGCCGCCGGGCAACTGGTCCAGCCAGCGCCATTGGCATCTGCTGGAAGACGAATTGGTCTATGTGCTGTCGGGCGAACTCACGCTCATCACCGATGCGGGCGAATCTGTTTTAGGGCCGGGCGAATGCGCCGCCTTCCCTAAGAACACGCCGGATGGGCATCACTTCATTAACAAGTCGGCCCGGGACGCTCTCTATCTGGAAATCGGCACCCGCACCGGCCGGGACACCGCCAGCTACCCGGACATTGATCTGCATGTGGTGATGGGCCAGGGCGGCTACACGCACAAAGACGGCACGCCCTATCCGCCGCGCCAAAAGGGCTGATGTGCGGCTTTAACCCTGCACGCAGGCCATTGCTTGTGCGCCCGGAGGCCGCCAGCTAGTTTCGCATCATGGCTGTTGTGATGCGCCTTGTAAGCCTTGTTCTGATCGTCGCGGCGTTGATGCTGCTGGGCGCCGATGCCGTCACGTCTTTGGAAAAGGGCGGCGAGATAACCGTGCGCTCCCTGGACGCGGTTTGGGCCACACTGAACAATGACGGCCTGCTTCGTTTCAAGGATTGGGTGCAGCATTATCTGCCCGCCTTGGCGCAAGGCATTTATCAGGCGATGGCGTTGCCCGGCTGGGCGCTCACCGGCGTTGTTGGCGTGATTCTGGCCTTTATATTCGGCCGCAAGCTCGGTCCCGAATAACTATCGGTTTCCGCTTCCAGGCGGGGCCTTCGCTGTCGCTCAGGCTTCTCGCAAACTGGCATCGTCAGCGTGTGCCGCCTGGAACCCACAGCACATCTCCCATGCCGCCATCGTTGGCGGTGCGCGCCATCACGAACAGGTGATCGGATAGCCGGTTGGCGTAGTGCAAAGCGTCTTTGTTGATCGTCTCCGCCACCGCCAATTCCACCATCGCCCGCTCGGCCCGCCTTGCGATGGCGCGGGCCACGTGCAGATGCGCCGCCAGCGCCGTGCCGCCCGGCAGCACGAAGGATTTGAGCGGGGAAAGCTTCATGTTCATGGCATCAATTTCCCGCTCCAGTCTTTCGACCTGAGAACCGGTAACGCGCAGGGCAAGCACTTCTTTTCGGCCGGGCTCGGGCATGGACAGGTCAGCGCCCAGATCGAACAGGTCATTCTGGATGCGCGCCAGCATGGCATCCATGTCACCCTCCGCATCGAGGCGCGCAACCCCGATGGCGGAATTGCATTCATCCACCGCACCGATAGCGGCGATCCGCAAACCCTGCTTGGGCACGCGCGATCCATCGCTGAGGCCGGTGTCCCCGGAATCGCCGGTTTTGGTGTAGATTTTCGATAGTGTGACCATTTGGAATCCGGCCTTGCCCGCCAAATCTTAGCTTGTATTATCGCCCCCATCTTCAAAATAAATCCACCTCATAAGAGTGTTCCATGCCCGTCGAAGCGCCCGAAGTCGTCGAAGTTGAGACCCACCGCGTCTCCTGTGAAGGCATTGGCGGCACACTCGGTCACCCCAAAGTCTTCCTGGAAATGGGCGACGAGCATTTCGTCGAATGCCCCTATTGCGACCGCCGTTTTGTTCTCAAGGACGGCGCAGGTTCGCATTGACGGCGCTGAAAAAGGGCGACCATCTCTACCTGATTGACGGCTCCGGCTATCTCTTCCGGGCCTATCACGCCTTGCCGCCGCTGACCCGCAAGTCGGACGGCCTGCCTGTTGGCGCGGTGTCCGGTTACTGCAACATGCTGTGGAAGCTGCTGGAGGACATGAAGTCCGATGCGCCCACCCATCTGGCGGTGATTTTCGACGCCAGTGAAAAGACCTTCCGCAACGACATCTACAAGGAATACAAAGCGCACCGTCCGCCGGCGCCGGAAGACCTGATTCCGCAATTTCCCCTGGTGCGTGATGCCACCCGCGCCTTCGGCGTTTCCTGCGTGGAGATGAAAGGCTTTGAGGCCGACGACCTGATCGCCACCTATGCCCGGCTGGGGCGCGAAGCGGGCGCGAAAGTCACCATCGTTTCTTCTGATAAAGACCTGATGCAGCTGGTGGTGGACGGCAAGGTCGAACTCTACGACACCATGAAGAACAAGCGCCTGGCCTCCGCCGAAGTGATGGAGAAGTTCGGCGTTGCGCCCGACAAGGTGATCCATGTCCAGGCCCTGGCCGGAGATTCCACCGACAATGTCCCGGGTGTGCGCGGCGTCGGGGTCAAGACGGCTGCCGAACTGATCAATCTCTATGGCGATGTCGAAACGCTTTTAAAGCGCGCCGGAGAGATCAAGCAGAACAAGCGCCGCGAAACCCTGATCGAGAATGCGGAAAATGCCCGCATCTCTCTCCGGCTGGTGACGCTGGACGATAAGGTGCCGCTGAAAGAACAGCCCGCCGAATTCGCGGTGCATGAGCCTGAACCCAAAGAACTAATCGCTTTTCTCAAAGCGATGGAATTCACCTCCATCACCAAGCGGGTCGCTTCGCATTTTGAAGTAAATGACCCGGACGCTATCGCCGCCGCGCCGACAGTGGCGCATGTCGCAGAACCCAAGATTGCGTTGCCCAAGGCAGCGCCGCCGGCGGAAGCCGCCGCCATTCGCGCGCCCATCAATCGCGATGCCTATGTCACGGTGACATCGTCGAAGGATCTGGATGCCTGGATCGCGAAAGCGTTCGCCAAGGGCGTTGTCTGCGTGGATACGGAAACCACGTCGCTTGATCCCATGCAGGCGGGCTTGTGCGGGGTCTCTCTTTCGGTGACGCCGGGCGAGGCTTGCTACATTCCCTGCGGCCACCGCAAGGGCGACGGCACCCAGCTTGACCTGTCCGCAGCGGGAGACGCGGGCGATATCGTGCAGATGCGCGAAGCCGATGTGATTGCGCGTCTGGGGCCGCTGCTGGAAGACGACAGCGTGCTGAAGATCGGGCAGAATCTGAAATATGATGCCCTGATATTTTTACAGCGCGGCATTCGGTTGAACCCGATCGACGACACCATGCTGATGTCCTATGTTCTGGAAGGCGGGCTGCATGGCCATGGCATGGACGAATTGTCCGAGCTGCATCTGTCCCACACCCCCATCGCTTTCAGCGAAGTCACCGGCAAGGGCAAGGACAAGATCACGTTTGACTGCGTGCCCGTGGCGGAAGCCACAAAATATTCCGCCGAAGATGCCGACGTTACCTTGCGGCTTTATCTGCTGTTCAAGCAGAAGCTGGCGCAAACCGGCAAGAAGCGCGTTTATGAAACGCTGGAACGGCCGCTGGTGATGGTGCTGGTTGATATGGAGCGGGCCGGCATCACCATTGATCCGGACATGCTGCGCCGGCTTTCCAATGATTTCGGCAAAACCCAAAGCGGGCTGGAAACCGAAATCCACAAGCTGGCGGGCCAGGACTTCAATATCGGCTCGCCCAAGCAGCTGGGCGAAATTCTATTCGACAAAATGAAAATGGAAGGCGGCCGCAAGACCAAGACCGGCGCCTGGTCCACCGATTCCGATGTGCTGGAAGAAGTGGCGGCCGAAGGTCACCCCATCGCCAAGAAAGTGCTGGAATGGCGGGCACTGGCCAAGCTGCGCGGCACCTATACCGAGGCGCTGCCCGGCTTCATCAATCCGCAAACCGGCCGCGTGCACACCTCCTACGCCATGGCGTCCACCACCACCGGGCGGCTCGCCTCCAGCGATCCCAACCTTCAGAACATCCCGGTGCGTACCGAGGAAGGCCGCCGCATCCGAAAGGCTTTCATCGCCGCCAAAGGCATGAAGCTCATCAGCGCCGATTACAGCCAGATTGAACTGCGGCTGCTGGCCCATATCGCCGATATTCCGCAATTGAAAAAAGCCTTTGCCGAAGGCCTCGATATTCACGCCATGACGGCATCCGAAATCTTCGGCGTGCCGGTGAAGGACATGCCGGCGGACGTGCGGCGGAAAGCCAAGGCGATCAATTTCGGCATCGTCTATGGCATTTCCGGTTTCGGTCTGGCCAACCAGCTGGGCATCGCCCAAAGCGAAGCCTCGGATTACATCAAGAAGTATTTCGCCCGCTTCCCCGGCATCCGCGATTATATGGAAGAAACCAAGCAGTTCGCCCGCACTCATGGTTTTGTTGAAACCCTGTTCGGGCGGCGCATCCATATTCGCGAAATCAATTCGAAGGTCCCGGGCTTTCGCGGCGGCGCCGAACGGGCCGCCATCAATGCCCCCATCCAGGGCGCGGCCGCCGACATTATTCGCCGCGCCATGATCAAGCTGCCCGGCGCGCTGGCGGACAAAAATCTCTCTGCCCGCATGCTGCTGCAGGTGCATGACGAACTGATCTTCGAAGCGCCAGAAAAGGAAGCCGAAGCGACATGTAAGCTTGCGGCATCTGTTATGCAGGCCGCGCCGCTCCCTGCCGTAGAAATCTCAGTGCCGCTGCTTGTGGAAGCGCGGGCTGCCGGCAATTGGGATGACGCCCACTAGGCGGCGATGGACTTCAAACCCGTCTCGGCGGTGATACCCGCCTTGCCCAGATCGGCCATCAACGCCGTCATGGCGTCTTCGTTCTTGCCCGGCTGAGGCAGGGTGGCGAAATAGCCTGCCAGGAATCCCGGCGTCGCCAGATAGCCCAGGATCATCTCCCGCGCCTTGTTGGCCAGCAAGCCTTCGGTGAACATGCCGTTCAACGACAGTTTCAAAAGCGTGGTGGCTTTTTCAACATGGCTGCCGGGGCGGCCGTCGATGCTTTCAAACAGCTTGGCGGCATTGGCGGCGGCAAAGGCGATCTTGTCGATCTTGGTCGCGATTTCCTGGCGATGCTCCTCGATGAAATTGGAGCGGCGCACGCGGGTTTGCAGGAACACCAGTCGCTGCAAGCGGCCCAGAATGGGGGTTTTGCCGTTGCTGAAGACATTCTCGAACGGCGCGGAATTGACCACCGGCAAGACGAAACTGGCCAGCTGGCGCTTGTTTTCAGCGCCGATGACGTTCTCTTCCACAAACAGCAGGCGCTCGACTTTTTCGTCAGCCCCCGCCCCGTCGATATACGAAGACAAGGTTTCCTGGGTCACCAGCCGCTTGGAGCGCAGCGTGAAGGCCGCGACCAGGTCTTCGTGAGACAGATATTTGCCCACGCCCATCACCACCTTGTTGGCCAGGCTGCGCAGGGCTTTCAACTCTTCCACCAGCGAATCGGGCATCAGCCGCTTGGTGCTTTTGAATTCCGCCACAATGCGGTCCGCCACGGCGGTGCGCGCTTCCGCCAGATCATCCTTGGCGAAATGCTGGGTCAGCATCGAAAGGCCGCCCTTGGCGTTCTTGGGCGCGCGGCCCAGGAACGTCTCGATCAGCAGGCCCTGCGATTCCGCCAGGGTTTCGGTCTTGCCCATCAATTCATGCAAAGCCGCCGAACCGCCCATCGCTTCCGACAGGATGGCGTCCACGGATGACAGCACCAGCTTGCGCGGAGCTTCTTCCTGCGGCGCATGCTCCATCACGGTGAGCAGCATTTCCACTTTCTGATCCCAGCCGCGCGCGTCTTTCAGGTGATTGGCCAGCGCGGCATTGAAAATGTAGGAAGCGTCACCTTGCGGCGCCAGCTTGATCGCCAGCTCGGCAAATTGATTGGCGCCAGGATTGGGAAACAGGCCCTTGCGCTGGTCGCGATAGACGCGCTGGATGGATTGGGTCGCCAGCTCATTCAGGCTTTTGACGATCTGCTGCACATTGGCCGACGTCGACGCGGCCTGCGCCACGGCAACTTTCTGGATGGCGTGCTGATAGACCGTGCCGGTGGCCTCCAGTTTTTCCAGCATGTCGGCGCGATGGATCAGTTCGGTGACGGTGATCTTGTTGCGCGCCAGAAAGTCCGGCATCAGCCGGCGAATGGTGGCGCGGGCATGATAGGAATAAAGATCTTCCGGCTTGAAACAGGGAATGGCGTGGGGCGCATCTTCCTGCGCCACCGGCACCTGGACCTGGTTATGGCCCTCTTCGAAAATCTTCAGGGTAAGATAGTCGCCGGTGTCGTCATTGTAGGTTTCCTTGACCACCTTTACGCCGGTGGCCTTCTCCGCCTTCATCAGGCCTTGCGCCATCTCGATGGCGCTGTCGCGGTCTGAGCGCACATCGTGCAGCGTCCAGCCGCCCTTGGCGCCGACACGGCGGAAAACCTCGTAATGAATCTCTCTGCCCACGTGCAAATCCCCCATGCCTCCCAAGAGCACGGGAAGCGCCTGAAGTTTGCATTGTTCGCGCTTAAACCTGGGTTAACCCAGATGGGGACAGGCCGGATCGGGGTTCAATATAATGGTGCGGAAGCGGGCAGTTAGGGCCTCGTAAACCAGCAGCTTTCCGGCCAGGCCTTCGCCAATGCCCGCCACTTCCTTCAAGACTTCCAGGGCCGCCAGCGAACCCATCACCCCGGCTGCGGCTCCCAGCACGCCGATCTCGGAGCAATTGGGGATGGTGCCGGGCGGCGGCAGGGCCGGGTTCAGGCAGCGATAGCAGGGGTAGTTGCCGGCATGCGGCTTGAACGTGGCCAGCTGGCCTTCAAATTCCGTCACCGCCGCGAACACCAGGGTCTTCTTCAAGGCGCTGCACGTGTCATTGACCAGAAAGCGGGTTTCGAAATTGTCCGAGCCGTCGGCGATGATGTCGTACGCCCCGATCAGCTCTTTGGCGTTTTCCGCCGTCAGCCGGACTGGGTGGGGCACGACCGTGACGCCCGGGTTGAGCGCCTGCAGGGCCTCTGCCGCCGCTTCGGTCTTGGAACGGCCGACATCCCCGGTCTTGAACAGAATCTGGCGCTGCAGATTGGAAAGCGACACCGCATCGTCATCCACCAATCCCAGCGTGCCTACGCCCGCCGCCGCCAGATAAAGCGCCATGGGGCTGCCCAGTCCGCCCGCGCCGATCACGAGCACCCGCGCGTTGCGGATCTTGGCCTGGCCGGGGCCGCCAACCTCTCGCAACGCCAAGTGGCGGGCATAACGCTCCAGCTCTTCGTCGTTCAGGGTCATGGCCTAGATATAAGCTTGCCTTAGATTTTGCGATAAACCCAAACCCGGGCAGGGGGCAGATTGGCCCAGACCATGGCCGTCCGCCGGACGTTGAAGCCGGACGGCGCGTTGACCGGAGCATTCACGCCATAAGAAAACTGGACAAAGGGCGCGCCCGGCGCCAGCCGCCGGCAAACACCATCCATAAAGCTGTGACGGCGCGGCGCGGGAAAATTCAGCAGCGGCAAACCGGAAACAATGGCGCTGAAATTCTGCTCCGTCCTGGCGCCCAAGGTGTGACCAAGATCGAAGGCATCGCCTTGAATCACAGTCACGCCGGGAAAGCGGCGCGTCAGGTTGGCGGCCATGTCTCCATCGAACTCCACCAGGGTCAGCCGCTCTGCCGCCACACCGCGCTCCAGCAAGGCTTCCGTGATCACGCCGGTGCCGGGGCCCAGTTCGAGCACAGCACCGGGCCGGCTGGGGTCGAGCTCGCGGCCGATGGCGCGCGCAAGGGCGCGGCTGGATGGCACGATGGCGCCAATATTCTTCGGCCGCGCCATCAAGGCGCGCAAAAATCTCAGATTGTCAGCGAGCAGTTCAGCGGGGGCTGTCACGGAACCCAGCTTAAGCGGGATCGCCGCCGTTCCAAAACTCTTTCAGCCGGGCCAGGAAGCCTTCGGCTTCGGGATGGGTCCCCGCCTGGCTGCCGCTCTCGAATTCACGCAGCAATTCCTTTTGGCGCTTGGTCAGCTTGACCGGGGTCTCAACCGCCACTTCGATATAAAGGTCGCCCCGCTGGCTGGAGCGCAGCACCGGCATGCCCTTGTCTTTGAGGCGGAATTGACGCCCGCTCTGGGCGCCCTCCGGGATCGCCACCTTGGCGCGGCCCCCATCCAGGGTGGGCACTTCGACGCTGCCGCCCAGGGCGGCAGTGACGAATGACACCGGCGCGCGGCAATGCAGGTCATGCGCGTCGCGCTGGAAGATCGGGTGTTCCTCCACCGACAGGAAAATATAAAGATCGCCGCTGGGCCCGCCGCCCAAACCAGCCGCGCCTTCGCCCGACAGGCGGATGCGCGTGCCTTCCTCCACGCCCGGCGGCACATCCACATTCAGCAGGCGATCTTTCTGCACCGCGCCCGCGCCGCGGCAGGTCTTGCAGGGGTGGCGAATGATTTTGCCGCTGCCGCGGCAGGCGCCGCAGCTGCGTTCGATGGTGAAGAAGCCCTTGCTGGCGCGCACCTTGCCATGCCCGGAACAGGTGGTGCAGGTCTCGGGGTTGTGACCGGGCTCCGAGCCTGAGCCGTGGCAGGTCTCGCAGGCCACGGTGGTGGGCACTTTGATTTCGGCGTTGCGGCCACGGAAGGCGTCTTCCAGGCTGATGGAAAGATTGTAGCGCAGATCCTGGCCGCGATTGCCGCGCCGTGTCTTGCGTTCGCCGCCCATCAGATCGCCGAAGAAATCCTCGAACACATCCGAGAAGCTTCCGGCAAAATCGAACGGGTTGCCGCCAGCGCCGGCGCGCGCGCCCATGCCGGCTTCGAAGGCGGCATGACCGAAACGGTCATACGCGGCGCGCTTCTGATCGTCCTTCAGGACGTCATAGGCTTCGTTGATTTCCTTGAATTTGCCTTCGGCAGTGGCGTCGCCGGGATTGCGGTCGGGATGG
Organism: Alphaproteobacteria bacterium; assembly: GCA_947474565.1. GTDB lineage: Bacteria > Pseudomonadota > Alphaproteobacteria > Micropepsales > Micropepsaceae > Rhizomicrobium. The sequence continues at coordinate 122,431 of CANJIS010000002.1, read as the reverse complement.
AATTGCATCGCCAGCTTGCGATAGCTGGTTTTGAGAATCTCGACGGTCGCGCCTTTCTGGCACTCCAGGGTCTCGTAGTAACACCGCTTCATGACGCCAAACCCGCCCCCGGATAATAAACGGCCTCTGCGCGCGATCCGCGCAGAGGCCGGTGCTTGTTACGCCGAGCCCTTCTTGTCGTTGTCGTCGACTTCTTCGAAGTCGGCGTCCACGACATTGTCGTCCGGCTTGGGCGCGTTGCCTGCGCCATCGGCGGCGGCATCGCCGGCCGCGCCTTCCGCCTGCTGCGCCTTGTACATGGCCTCGCCCAGCTTCATCGAAGCCTGGGCCAGGGTGTTGGTCTTGGCCTTGATGTCTTCGGCATCGTCGCCCTTGATCGCCTTTTTCAGGCTGGCAAGCGCGCCTTCAATTTCCGTCTTGGTGCCGGCGTCCACCTTGTCGCCATGCTCGGCCATCGCCTTCTCGGTCGAATGCACCAGCGCGTCGGCCTGGTTCTTGGCTTCTACCGCTTCGCGGCGCGATTTGTCCTCGCCGGCGTGTGCCTCGGCTTCCTTGACCATCTTCTGGATGTCGGCGTCGGAAAGGCCGCCGCTGGCCTGGATGCGGATCTGCTGCTCTTTGCTGGTGGCCTTGTCCTTGGCGGTGACGCTGACAATGCCGTTGGCGTCGATGTCAAAAGTCACCTCGATCTGCGGCACGCCACGCGGCGCGGGCGGAATGCCCTGCAGGTCGAAACGGCCCAGCGATTTGTTATCAACCGCCATTTCACGTTCGCCCTGGAACACATTGATGGTGACGGCCGTCTGGTTGTCCTCCGCGGTCGAGAAGATCTGGCTCTTCTTGGTCGGGATGGTGGTGTTACGGTCGATCAGGCGCGTGAACACGCCGCCCAGGGTTTCAATGCCCAGCGACAGCGGGGTGACGTCCAGCAGCAGCACGTCTTTGACTTCGCCCTTCAGCACGCCGCCTTGAATCGCAGCGCCAATGGCGACCACTTCATCGGGATTGACACCCTTGTGCGGCTCCTTGCCGAACAGCGCCTTCACCGCTTCTTGTACCTTGGGCATGCGGGTCATGCCGCCAACCAGGATCACTTCGTCGATCTGGCTGTTGGTAACACCGGCATCCTTCAGCGCCTGCTTCACGGGGCCGAGAGTCTTCTGGATCAGGTCATCCACCAGCGATTCCAGCTTGGCGCGCGTGATCTTGATGGTCAGATGCTTGGGGCCTGAAGCATCGGCGGTGATGAAGGGCAGATTCACTTCGGTTTGCTGCGCCGAAGACAGTTCGATCTTGGCCTTTTCAGCGGCGTCCTTCAGGCGCTGCAACGCCAGGCGGTCGCTGCGCAGGTCAATGCCGTTTTCCTTCTTGAATTCATCAGCCAGGAAATTGACGACACGAATGTCAAAGTCTTCGCCGCCCAGGAAGGTATCGCCGTTGGTGGATTTCACTTCGAACACGCCGTCGCCGATTTCCAGCACCGACACGTCGAAGGTGCCGCCGCCAAGGTCATAGACCGCGATGGTGCCGGACTGTTTCTTGTCCAGGCCGTACGCCAGCGCCGCGGCGGTGGGCTCGTTGATGATGCGAAGCACTTCCAGGCCCGCGACTTTGCCGGCGTCCTTGGTTGCTTGGCGCTGGGCGTCATTGAAATAGGCGGGAACAGTGATGACCGCCTGGGTGACTTTCTCACCCAGATGGGCTTCGGCGGTTTCCTTCATCTTGATGAGCGTGAAGGCGGAAATTTCCGAGGGGCTGAACTTCTTGTTCTCGCGGCCCGCGACCCAGGCATCGCCATTGTCGGCTTTGACGATGGTGTAGGGCACCATGCCCATGTCCTTCTTGGTCATGGGATCGTCAAAGCGGCGGCCGATCAGCCGCTTGATCGCGAAGAAGGTGAATTCGGGATTGGTAACGCCCTGCCGCTTGGCGGGCTGGCCGATCAGGCGTTCGCCATCCGGGGCGAAAGCCACGATGGAGGGCGTGGTGCGCGCGCCTTCCGCGTTCTCGATCACTTTGGGGGCCGATCCCTCCATCACCGCAACGCAGCTATTGGTGGTGCCCAGATCGATGCCGATTACTTTAGCCATGGGTTATTCCCCTTCTTGGGGCATGGGGTCCTGACCCTGACGGCGTCTTCCGGCCCATCCCTTTGAAAATATTAATAAAATCAGATGTTGGCAAAAGCCCGCACTGACGACTGGGGGTATATAGGAAGGTTTCGGCCAATGCCAAGTGCCGGAAACAGCGGAATCTTTTCAGCCGTTTAGCTGCCAGAAGCCACAGGTCAAAAAGCTCGCGAACAAGGACCAGGCCAGATAGGGCAGGAACAGCAAACCTGCCAGCCGGTCGCGGCGGAAGAACAGAATGGTGGTCACCAGGATCGCCAGATCCAGTGTCAGAATTTCCACCAGCGCCCAGCCGATCTGATGCAGGGCAAAGAAAATTCCACTCCAGGCGAAGTTCAGCACCAGCTGCACGGCATAGGCGATGAGCGGGTTACTGTTCATGCCGGTCTTGCGCCACACCCGCCAGGCCGCCACCGCCATCAGAACATAAAGCGTGGTCCAGACCGGCGCGAAAACCCAGTTGGGAGGCGCGTAGGACGGGTGGTTGAGCCCGGCATACCAGGTGGGAATGGACGGTTCGGTGAACACCGTGGCGCCTGCGCCGATAAACAGCGTCACCAGAATGAAGGCCAGCAAGGGCCGGTTCTCTGCGTGTTTTACGTCTTCACCACGATCCAGAAACATCAGTGCGCTCCATGGTCCGCTAGGATGGAAGCAATACAGGCGGACAGCTTCTTGGCAAACGCGATATGCAGGAATTCGTTCGGCCCATGAGCATTGGAATGCGGTCCCAACACGCCAGTCACGACAAATTGGGTCTGAGGAAATTTCGCGCCCAGCATTGCCATGAAGGGAATCGAGCCGCCTTCGCCGATAAAGCCTGCCGGTTTGCCGAAGGCTTCCATGCTGGCCTTGTCCAGCGCCTTGGCCAGCCAGGGCGAAAGCGTGGGTGCGTTCCACCCATTATCGGCGGCCGGATCGTCGAAATTTACTTCGGCGTGATAAGGCGGGTTTTCCTCCAGCGCCTTTTTCATCGCCTGAATCGCGATATCGGCGTGAACGGTGGGCGGCAGGCGCAGCGATAATTTCAGCGTGGAATAAGGCAAAAGCACATTGCCGCCATTCTCCGGCAGGGGATAACCATCCATCCCGGTGACGGCCAGTTGTGGCCGCCAGGTGCGGTTCAGGATCAATTCGACATTGTCTTCGCCCATCGGCCGCGTGCCGCCGTCGAACGGCATTTCACGCCACACCGTGTCGCCCAGTATTTTCGCGGTTGCCCGCGCCTGTTCGATCCGCTCCGGCGGGATGTCCGCGAACAAGGGCTGCAATGTCATGGCGCCGGTCTCTTCGTCTTCGATGCGCGACAAAAGTTGGCGGGCGATGCGGAAGGATGACGGCACGATGCCGCTGGCGGCGCCGGAATGCACGCCTTCGGTCAGAACCTTGACGGTGAGATTGCCAATCAGGTTGCCGCGCAAGGATGTGGTGAGCCAAAGCTGCTCGTAATTGCCGCAACCGGAATCCAGACACACAACCAGATCCGGCGTGTCGATCCGCGTGGCGAGATGGTCGACATAAAAAGGCAGATCGGGCGAACCGGATTCTTCCGATGCTTCGATCAGAATGACGACCCGGGCGTGCGCGGCCCCTTGATCTTTCAGCGCCAACAATGCCGACAGGCTGGCGAACATGGCGTAGCCATCATCCGCGCCGCCGCGGCCATATAGTTTTCCGTTCCGGATCACCGGCTCCCACGGCCCAGTGCTCCAGCCTTTCATCTCCGGCTGTTTGTCGAGATGGCCATACATAAGAATAGTACCGCGGGCTTCTCCCGGCACTTCGATAAAGAGCAGCGGCGTGCGCCCGGCTTGGCGGATTACCTCCAGCGTCGCGCCGGGCAGGGCTTTGAGTTTTTCCGTGGCCCAGGCCTCGAACAGTTTCACCGCCTTTTCCATATGGCCGTTTTTCTCCCAATCGGGATCGAAGGCCGGGCTCTTGGCAGGGATGGCGATATAATCGGTCAGTGCCGGAATGATCGCGTTATCCCAGATGCTTTCCATAAAGCGGGCGGTTTTTTGGGCGTCCATGGCCACATGATACCAGCCCATCCACAATATCGGGAGGGCCGGAAACTCGCCCTGGGGGCGGGGCCTTGCTAGGTTCCGGCCCATGAACGAGCAGCCGGATTTTGTACTGGGGCAAGCGGAAGCCACCCCCATGATGGCCCAGTATCTGGGCATCAAGCAGGCGCATACCGATTATCTGCTGTTCTATCGCATGGGCGATTTCTATGAGCTGTTTTTCGACGACGCCGTACGCGCCTCGGAAGCCCTCGACATCGCGCTGACCAAACGCGGCAAGCATCAGGGCGAAGACATTCCCATGTGCGGCGTGCCGGTCCATGCCGCCGAAAGCTACCTGGAAAAACTGATCCGTAAGGGTTTCCGGGTGGCGGTGTGCGAACAGCAGGAAGACCCGGCCGAAGCCAAAAAGCGCGGCTCCAAATCGGTGGTGCGCCGCGATGTCGTGCGGTTGGTGACACCCGGCACGCTGACGGAAGATTCCCTGCTGGAAGCACGCGCCGCCAATATGCTGGCCGCGCTGGGCCGCGCGGGAAATGATTTCGCGCTGGCCTGCGCCGACATGTCCACCGGCCTGTTCCAGGTTTCGGGCTTACGTGAAAATGATATCGCCGCCGAATTGGCTCGCATCAATCCGCGCGAGCTTTTGGTCCCCGATGCGCTGCTGGCCCATGAGGCGCTGGCGCCGTTGCTGAAGTCGCTGGGCCCGGCGCTATCGCCGTTGCCGTCATCGCGGTTTGACTCTGCTGCGGGTGAACGCGCGCTCACGGGCCATTACGGCTTGATATCGCTCGATGGCCTTGGCAGCTTTTCGCGCGCGGAATTGTCGGCGGCGGGCGCCCTGGTCGCCTATCTCGATCTTACCCAGAAAGGTAAGCGCGTCGCGCTGGGGCGGTTGGCCAAAGTTGCGCCTTCGCATTTCATGGCGATTGACGCCGCCACCCGTCGCAATCTGGAACTCACGGAAACGCTTTCGGGCGGCCGCGCCGGCACCCTTCTTGCCACCATTGATTTCACCGTGACGGCGGCCGGCGCGCGCGAACTGGCCTCGCGGCTGGCAGCCCCGCTCACCGATGTGAAGACCATCGCGGCACGGCATGATGCGGTGGAATTGTTCGCCAAAAATCCGGAGCTGCGCCGCCGCTTGCGGGAAGCGCTCCGCGCCGCGCTCGATCTGTCGCGTGGCCTGAGCCGATTGTCGGTGCAGCGCGGCGGCCCGCGCGATCTCTCCAATATCCGCGATGCCGTCAAAGCGGCGCGCGCCTTGCGCGATGGACTTTCCGGCATTGCGCTCACCGGCGAAGCGGTGGCCGCCAGCGACGCCATCACCCAAAGCCTGGTTGCGGTCTCCACCCTGGCCGACAAGCTCAATCTGCTGCTGGTGGATGAGCCGCCGTTCTTCACCCGCGACGGCGGCTTTGTCCGCGCGGGCGTGCATGCGCCTTTGGATGAAGTGCGGGCCCTGCGCGATGAATCCCGCCGGGTAATCGCCACATTGGAAAGCCGCTATCGCCAGGAAAGCGGCGTGGCCCAGCTCAAGATCAAGCATAACGGCGTCTTGGGTTACTTCATCGAAGTGACACAGCAACATGCCGACAAGCTGATGGCGAACAAGGATCTGTTCCGCCATCGCCAGACCATGGCCGGGGCGGTGCGTTTTTCCACCGATGAGCTGGCCAGTCTTGCCAGCCGCATCGCCGAAGCCGCAGAGCAATCGCTCGCGCTGGAAAAGGCGCTGTTTGACGAGATGACAGCGCTGGCGCTGGAAAACAGCGAGCCCCTGGCCGCCATCGCCGGCGCGCTGGCGGCCTTGGACGTATCCATATCGCTGGCTGAACTTTCGGTGGTGGCGGCTTACGTCCGCCCAACGATGGACAATGGCCTGTCGTTCAAGATTCAGCGCGGCCGCCATCCGGTGGTGGAAGCGGTTTTGAAATCCTCGTCGGCGCGGGCTTTCGTGCCGAATGATTGCGATCTCTCGGCCAATTCAAAAGGCCGCTTGTGGCTGGTGACCGGCCCGAACATGGCGGGCAAATCCACCTTTCTGCGCCAGAACGCGCTGATCGCCATTCTCGCCCAGATGGGAAGCTTCGTTCCGGCCGAAGCGGCGCATATCGGTATTGTGGATCGGCTGTTCAGCCGCGTGGGCGCAGGCGATGATCTGGCCGCCGGCCGCTCCACCTTCATGGTCGAAATGGTGGAGACCTCCGCCATTCTCAATCAGGCAACGGAAAAGAGCCTGGTGATATTGGACGAGATCGGCCGCGGCACGGCCACCTATGACGGTTTGGCGATTGCCTGGGCAGCGGCAGAACATCTGCACGAGACCAACAAAAGCCGCGCCCTGTTCGCCACGCACTATCATGAGATGGTGGCGCTGTGCGAAAGGCTTTCCTCCATGGCGCCCGTCACCATGAAGGTGAAGGAATGGAACGACACTATCGTCTTCCTGCATGAAGTGACGCCGGGCGCCGCCGATCGCTCCTACGGCATTCATGTCGCCAAGCTGGCGGGCCTGCCGCAAAGCGTGGTGCTGCGGGCCGAAGAAGTGCTGGCGGCGCTGGAAGAAGGCCGCGAAGGCCATACCCCGCTGGCCCATATTGATGAATTGCCGCTGTTCGGCGCCACCGCGCCCAAGCCCAAAATCAATGCCGTGGAAGAGGCTTTGGCCGCGATTGAGCCCGATACGCTGACGCCCAAACAGGCGCTGGAAGCGCTATATGACTTGAAGAAAAAATTGTCCTAGCATCGGGGCATGGCCGTCCAACCGCGTAAATTCCTGGTGGTGATCGACAAGACGCCGGAGTGTCATATGGCGCTGCGCTTTGCCACCCGCCGGGCCCAGCATACCGGCGGCCGCGTCACGCTGATGTCGCCCGCCACGCCCGGTGAGTTTCAGCAATGGCGCGGGGTGGAAGAGATCATGAAGGACGAAGCCCATGCCGAAGCCGAAGCGCTGCTGCATGCCGCCGCCAAGATCGTCAACGATCTGTCCGGCATCATTCCCGAACTGGTGATCCCTTTCGGCACCGTCACCGATTGTCTTGCGAAGTTGATCAAGGAAGACGGGGACATTTCCATTCTGGTGCTGGCTTCGGCGACGGCCAAGGAAGGCCCCGGCCCCCTGGTCGCCATGTTCACCAGCGCGGTGCAGGCGATCCCGGTCACCATCGTGCCGGGCAATTTCACCAACGATCAGATTGACGCTCTCGCTTAAAAGGTCGAAAGAACCGCCATGGGCAAGCTGATCGTCGCCATCGCCATCGGCATCGTTTTTGTGGTCCTGTGCCTGGGGCTTTGGACCCTGTTCCGGGGCGGCCAGGTCGCCGCCAGCTGGTCCAACAGGCTGATGCGCCTGCGTGTCCTGGCCCAGTTCATCGCCATTCTGATCATCCTGGCGGTGCTTTACTTCGGCCAAAGCCACTGATTCTGGGCTTCTAACGGGTATGCACCCGCCAGCGTTGAAGATTCCGCCCCCTCCTTATATGTAAGCCACCTCGCAGGCCTACCTGCGCAATAAACTTTCAAAGAGTTTTCACATGGCCAAGACCCTCTACGACAAGATCTGGGACGCCCATCTGGTGGAAGAAAAGCGGGGTGAAACCCCGCTGATCTATATCGATCGCCATCTGGTGCATGAAGTCACCAGCCCCCAGGCGTTTGAAGGCCTGCGCAACACCGGCCGCAAAGTACGCCGCCCGGAACTGACTCTGGCGGTGGCCGACCACAACGTGCCGACCAAGGACCGCGACAAGGGCATCACCGATCCGGAAAGCCGCGAACAGGTTGCCGCGCTGGCGAAGAACACCAAAGACTTTGGCATCGAATATTTTGCCATGGACGATATCCGCGCCGGCATCGTGCACATCATCGGCCCGGAACAGGGCTGGACTTTGCCCGGCACCACCATCGTCTGCGGTGACAGCCACACCTCCACCCATGGCGCGTTCGGCGCGATTGCTTTCGGTATCGGCACCTCCGATGTCGAGCATGTGCTGGCGACCCAGACCTTGCTGATGCCCAAGTCGAAAAATATGCGGGTCAACGTCAACTGCAAGCTGCCGGACGGCGTCACCGCGAAAGATATTGCGCTGGCAGTGATCGCCAAGATCGGCACTGCCGGCGGCACGGGCTATGTCATCGAGTATGCCGGTGATGCGGTGCGCGCGCTTTCCATGGAAGGCCGCATGACCCTGTGCAATCTGACCATTGAAGGCGGTGCTCGCGCCGGCCTGATCGCGGCGGACGAGACCACCATCGAATACATCAAGGGCCGCCCGCGTGCGCCCAAAGCCGCAGCGTTTGAAGCCGCCGCGAATTTCTGGCGCACCTTGAAGTCCGATGCCGACGCCAAGTTCGATGCCGAAATCGTGCTGGATGCGCGCGACATCGTGCCGATGGTGACGTGGGGCACGTCGCCGGAACAGGCGCTGCCGGTGACCGGCAATGTGCCGGACCCCGCCAAGATGGAAGAACACAAGCGCGCTGCCGCCGAACGCGCCCTCGACTATATGGGCCTGCAAGCCGGCATGAAGCTGACCGACATCAAGGTCGATCATGTCTTTATCGGCTCCTGCACCAATGGCCGCATCGAAGATCTGCGCGCCGCCGCCGCCATTGCGCGCGGCAAGAAGGTGTCCTCGGGCGTCAATGCCATCGTGGTGCCGGGCTCCGGCCTGGTGAAAGAACAGGCGGAAGAAGAAGGCCTGGATAAGGTCTTTCTGGATGCCGGCTTTGAATGGCGCGATCCGGGCTGCTCCATGTGCCTGGCGATGAATGCCGACAAGCTCAAGGAAGGCGAACGCTGCGCCTCCACCTCCAACCGCAATTTCGAAGGCCGTCAGGGCCGCGGTGGCCGCACGCACCTCGTCTCACCGGCCATGGCAGCCGCTGCCGCCATCACCGGCCATCTCACCGACGTTCGCACGCTCTGATGTCATTCCCGCGAAAGCGGGAATCCAGACTTAAGCAGTCGCTGGATGCCCGCTTACGCGGGCATGACAGTTGGGCATGTTCAGAAAAAGCTGATCGGGTCCACGTCCACGGTCACGCGAACTTGCGTGGGCGTTTTGACCTGTGTCAGCCACGCTCGCATATAAGCCTGCACATCCACGCTTTTGGCGGCGGAAACCAGCAGCCTTTCGCGGGTCTGTCCGCGCAGCAGGGCATAGAAAGCCGGTGTCGGCCCCCATACTTTCACATCTTTTGCGGCCGGCGCGGCCTGGCCCAATTGGCGCGCAGTTTCGCGCACTTTTTCGGCGTCGTAACCAGAGACAATGACCGCCGCCAGCCGCCCATACGGCGGCGCGCCCGCACGCTCGCGGAATTCAGCTTCCTGGGCATAAAAATCATCGCGGTTGTTGGAGGCTAAAGCCTGCATCACCGCATCGGCTGGATTTCTGGTCTGCAGCAGAACCAGTCCCGGTTTTTCCGCCCGTCCAGCGCGGCCCGATACCTGATGCAGCAATTGGAAGGTGCGTTCGCGCGCGCGCAAATCGCCATCCGATCCGCCGAGATCAGCATCGATGATGCCCACCAATGTCAGCTGCGGAAAATGATGCCCCTTGGCCACGATCTGGGTGCCGATCAGCACGTCAATTTCTTGCCTGCCCATGGCCCGAATGGCGCTCTGGGTTTCGGCCGGGCCGTGCATCATGTCCGACGACGCGATGGCATAGCGCGCCTCGGGAAAGAAATGCGCAAACTCTTCCGCCACGCGCTCGACGCCGGGGCCGCAGGCAATCAGCGCGCCTTCGGCTTTGCATTCCGGGCAGGCGTTGGGAGCGGCGATTTCATAACCGCACTGATGACAGGCCAGCCGCTTTCTGTAGCGATGCTCAACCAGCCAGGACGAACAATGGGGGCAGGTGAGTTTGTGGCCGCAGCTCTGGCACAAGGTCAGCGGCGCATAGCCCCGCCGATTGAGGAACAGCATCGCCTGCTCCCCCGCTGCCAATGTTTGCGTGATTGCCGCGCGCAACGGCGCTGACAGCCATTTGGCGCCCTCTTCATTATTCTCTTGCCGCAAATCCACGATCTGAACTTTCGGCATTTCCGCCGCGCCATGCCGCGCCAGCAACTTCAGGTGGGTGTAGCGCCCGCTGCCGGCATTGAGAAAGCTTTCCAGTGACGGCGTGGCGCTGGAAAGAACCAGCGGGCATTTTTCGATGCGCGCGCGCACCACCGCCATGTCACGGGCATGATAAATCGCGCCTTCCTGTTGTTTGAAAGCCTGTTCGTGTTCTTCATCCACGATGATCAAGCCCAGCTCGGTGAAGGGCAGGAACAGGGCGGACCGCGCGCCGACCAGAACTTTCACCTCGCCCTTCATCACCGCGCGATAGGTGCGCCGCCGCTCGCGCGCGGAAAGATCGCTGTGCCATTCCGCGGGCCGCACCCCAAAGCGGGCGGCGAAGCGTTCCAGGAATTGCACCGTCAGCGCGATTTCCGGCAACAGGATCAGCGCCTGTTTGCCTTGGCGCAGCGTTTGCGCCAAGGCCTCGAAATAGACTTCGGTCTTGCCCGATCCGGTGACGCCATCCAGCAGATGGGCAGAAAAACTTTTCTGCGCTACCGCCTCGCGCAAGCGCTTCGCGGCTTGCGCCTGATCGTCGTTCAACACCGGCGCGGCGTAATCCGGCTCGGGATCTTTGAAGGAGGAAAACTCCGGCAATTGTGTCGTCACCAGCGCGCCCGCTGTGATCAGTCCGCGCACCACAGCGGGTGTCACATTGGCGTCTTCGGCCAGGCCGGAAACACTGCGCGCCAATCCATCCTCAGCCACGGCCAGTACACGCTTGCGCGCTTCCGACATGCGGGACGGGACGGTGTCACCTTTTATATAGGCGGTGCGCAGCGCTTCCGGCTCAAACGCGCCGCGCGAGCGCAGCGCCATCGCCAAAATCGCACCCGGCGGGCTTAAGGTGTAATCGGCCACCCAATCCACAAAATCGCAAAGGCCAAGGGGCAGGGCAGGGGCGCCCGCCAGCGGTTCGGCCACTTTCAGGCGATTGTCGCCTACCGCGCCTTCGGCAGCGCCCCAGATCACACCCATGGTTTCGCGGTTGCCCAGGGGTGCGGCAACCACCAGTCCCCGCGCTGCGTTTACGCCACGAGGCAGCTTGTAGTCATAGGCTCCGGCCAGCGGCAAAGGCAGCAGAATGCCGGCGCGTTCCAGGGGCGCAAGCTCTGGAGCAACCTCTGGATTCTGGGGCTTCAGGCGGGCCGGTCTCATGGCTCTACCATTCGCTCCCCAGGGCGCCGGGGGTCAACAAAAAGGTCCGATACGCCCATGAAAATTTTTCTCGACACCGCCGATGTGGCTGAAATCCGCAAATATGCGCAAAGCGGACTGGTGGACGGCGTCACCACCAATCCCTCTCTGGCCGCCAAGACCGGCAAGGATTACGCCGAATCGCTGAAAGAGATCACGTCCATTATCAAAGGCTCGGTCAGCGCCGAAGTTCTTTCAACCGAATATGAGGGCATGCTGAAAGAAGGCCGCGCCGTCGCCAAAATCGCCAAGAATATCGCGGTCAAGGTTCCTTCGACCTGGGACGGGTTGCGCGCCTGCCGCGCTTTTGCCGATGAAGGCCTGACGGTCAATGTCACGCTTTGCTTCTCGCCGGTGCAGGCCATGTTGGCGGCCAAGGCAGGGGCCGGGTTTATTTCGCCGTTTATCGGCCGGGTGGATGATGTCGGCGAAGACGGCATGGGCCTGATCCGCGATATCCGCGCCATCTATGACAATTACGGCTTCAAGACCGAGATTTTGGCCGCTTCTATCAGCAGCGTCAGCCATGTGCGCGAGGCTGCGTTGGCGGGGGCCGATGTCGTCACCATGCCCGCCGATATCTTCAAGAAGCTGATGGACCACCCTTTGACCGACAAGGGCCTGGCCGCCTTCGCCGCCGACGCCAAAAAGGCCAACGTCACCATCAAGACATAGTGTAAAAGCGGCTCATGGCCGCGGAACATCTGCAGAAGCAATGGTATGACTGGCTGCGTCATGAAAAGCGCGCCAGCCCCAACACGCTGCGTGCTTATGGCGATGATGTTTCGCGTTTCCTGGGCTTCCAGCAGGGCCATTTGGGGAAAGAGTTAAGCGAAAAAACCCTCGCCTCGCTGAAAACGTCCGATATCCGGGCCTTCATCGCCGCCCGCCGTGGCGAAGGACTGGGCGGCGGCGGGGTGCAGCGGGCGCTGGCGGCGGTGCGCAGCTTTTATCGCTTCCTAGCGCGCGAAGGCATTCTGGAAAATGCCGCACCCCGCGCCATCCGCACTCCGCGCCTCAAACGCCGCCTGCCGCGCCCGCTCACGCCCGACGACGCAGCACGGGTTATCGAAGAAGCAGGCGAGCATGAGGTAGAATGGTTGGGCGCGCGTGATTCCGCGCTGATCACGCTGCTCTATGGCGCGGGCCTGCGCATTTCCGAAGCCCTCTCGCTTAAGCGCGGTGACGTGCCGTTGGCCGAAACCCTCACCATTCTGGGCAAGGGCCGCAAGGAAAGACTGGTGCCGGTGCTGCCGCTGTTGCGCCAGGCAATAGATCTGTACGCCCAACAAATTCCGTTCACCGGCGCACCGGCCACGCCGCTATTCCTGTCCCGCCGCGGCAAGCCGATGAGCCCGCGCGAGGCCCAGGCCTTGATGCAACGCTTGCGCGGAAGGTTGGGGCTATCCGAACGCGCCACGCCCCATGCGCTGCGCCATTCCTTCGCCACCCACATCCTTGCCGGCGGCGGTGACTTGCGCAGTGTCCAGGAACTCCTCGGCCACGCCTCGCTTTCCACCACCCAGACCTACACCGCCATCGAAACCAGCCAGCTTCTGGCGGTTTATGAAAAGGCCCATCCGAGAGGCCGTGGTCCGCAAAGCGGATGAGCAGGTCTCGCCACGCTGCCGCTAGCGAGGGACCTGCGAAAACGGCCGAGCGCCGCGAGCTTGGGCGAGCGGCACGCAAACCCAAGAAATATCAAGGCCAAAACCCCTGATCTTGGTGATTTTTCAAGCATTTCCTGTTGAAGTCAGGCCCTGTTCCGGCAATAAACCCGGGTCTTTGGGCCGCCTTAGCTCAGTCGGTAGAGCACATCATTCGTAATGATGGGGTCAGGTGTTCGAGTCACCTAGGCGGCACCATTCATATCAATGCGCCATGGCGCATTGATATGAATGACAAAGGGCGACTAGCGTCAGCGTAGTGTCGCCCGCGTCAGGCGACGACACTGGCCCTCTTCCAACAAGCCACACTCTCAAAACAAAACGGGCGGCGCTTGCGCACCGCCCGAGTTTCCCTTGTGTCGTTTTTTATTATGAACGCATTGAACGCTACCAGCCGGTGACCATGCCATCTTTGCGATGATCGGTGCCGGCCCGATAAAAGCCATTCACCGGCTCTTTGCTGTTTGCCGCCATGCTGGGTTTGGGCAGGCTGGGATCAGGCGTGAATAACAGCGCCTGATAACCGCCCATCGGCCCACCATTGGCTGAGGCGATGTCATGGCCCATGGCTTTCAGTTGCGGTCCCACCAGCTTGAAGGCTTCGCTTTCCATCTGAATCTTGCCGTTATTCTGGCTGTGATGGAAACGCGCCATGTCGGTGGCGGCCTGCACATTGGCTCCCAGATCCACCATGTTGACCATCATCTGGGCATGGCCCTGGGCCTGCATGTCGCCGCCCATCAGGGTCAGCGCCATGATCTGCCCATCGGTGCGCCCGTTCTGCAGAACAATGGCGGCCTCAAGCGTGTTGTAAGGCCGCTTGTGGGGCGCCATCACGTTGGGGCTGTTGGGGTCCAGGGTGAACAATCCGCCACGGTTATGCAGCACGAAGCCATAACCCGGAACGGTGATGCCCGAGCCGAACGAAGCGAAGTTGGAATTGACCCAGGAGACGACATTGCCCCAGCGATCGGCGGCGGTCAGCACGATGGTATCACCCGCACCCGGGCCGGCGCTGGTCAGCTGCATCGCCTTGGTCGGGCTGATACGGTTGCACAGGCTGTTGGCATGCGCGGCGCTGGTGAGCATCTTCACCTTCTCGCCCATGCCCTTATTCTGGTTGGGATCGCCGTTGTAGGCATTGAGGTCGGCATAGGCCAGCGCCTTGGCTTCGATCAGCATGTGCCAGTAGCGCGGATCTTTCGTTCCCAGCGAGGCCAGGGTCTGCCCCGGATAAACCTTGCCGGTGCAGGCCGCCAGAATGCTGAGCATTTCATTGGCGCCGAAGCCGTTGGATGGCGGCGGCAATTCGGCCAGCGTGTAGCCGTGATAATCACTGGTCACCGGCTCGACCCACTCGCCCTTATAATCGGCGAAGTCCTGCATGGTGACGGGGCTGCCCAGCTTGCGCATCTTGGCGACGGCGGCCTGGGCCACTTCGCCCTTGTAGAAGCCATCACGGCCCTTGGCCATCAGGATGCGGAAGCTCTTGGCCAGGTCGGGATTGCGATAAATCTGTCCCGGCACCGGCTGCTTGCCATTGATGTACCAGGTCTTGACCGAGTCCTGATCCATCTTGGTGCAGCAATGCTCCACCTGGGTGACATCGTCATTCACCGCAATCGGCAGATGCCAGTCATAGGCGATGCGTTCGGAAATCGGGAAACCCTTGTCGGCATATTCCGCCGCGGGCGCCAGCACATCCTTGAATTTCATGGTGCCGTATTTATCCAGCACTTCCTGCCAGCCCCACGCCGCGCCCGGCACGGTCACCTGCAGCACGCCCTTGGGCATGCCCGAACCCGGATTGATGTTCTTCGGGTCCCATTTGTAGCCATGGTCGTTCATGAATTTGAGCGTCTGGCCGCCCGGCGTGATGCCGGATGCGTTCAGGGCATGCAGCTTGTGGTCCTTGGCGGTGTAGATGATGGCGAACAGATCGCCCGCCATGCCTTCATTCATCGGCTCGACCAGGTTGAGCACAGCGGCGGCGGCCACCGCCGCATCGATCGCGTTGCCGCCCCGCTTCATCATGTCCAGACCGGCTTGCGCCGCCAGCGGTTGGCTGGTGGCGACGATGCCGTTGCGCGCCATGACTTCAGGACGGCTTTGTCCCAGCCAGCCTTGCGAACGATCGCCGCGCGGCGCGGCGCAGAAAGGTGGATTCTTAGCGCCCGGTTTGGTGCTGCAATTTTGGGAAGCAAGGTCAGCGCTTAGTCCGGGCCCGGCGGTAATCGCCAGCGCCGAACCGGCCAGCATCGCCAGTCCCACAAAGCTTTTTACGCAAGACGCAGTCGAGAATTTCGTCATGGGCGCACCCCTGGAGTTAAAGCTCACGACATGGATGATTCCATGCCGCGATGGTTGATGGAAAAGGCCCGGAAAACCCTGAAACACTTGTTCTTACTTCTTGGGGTTATCCTATGCCCGCCCAGCAGCGGTATCAATCCGTTGATCTTCATTGTGCACTGCAGCGCGCCCGTTATTTGATCGCAATGCCGGGTTTTTAATCGGGACTTCTCGCGTCTCGCCAAAACAACAGCCTCTCCTGTAGGCAGGTTCGCTATCAAAACCCGTTTTTTCCCCCGGTTTTTACGCGCCGTCGCCACCTGCTGCGCCAGCAGAGGAAAACAGCAACGCGGCCCCGCAAGCGGAGAAGCCCAAAAAGCGCGTGGCGGCAAAACCGCGTCCTCCGTCGCCCTACAAGGACGGCGCGTTCACCGGCAATCCCGTGGATATCGAATATGGACTGGTCCAGGTCAGCGCCATCATTCGTGATGGGCAGATCACGGATATAAAATGGCTGCAGGATCCGGAAGACATTGATCTGTCCCGGCAGATTAATCAGGACGCCATGCCCAAACTGACGCGCGAAGCTATCGCGGCGCAGAAGTCCCAGGCGGACCTTATAACCGGCGCGACCTTCACCGCTTTGGGTTTTCGCCTTTCGCTCTCCACGGCGCTGGCCCAGGCCGCCGTAAGCCCGCCGTGAGAATTCCCGTCCTGGACGATGTGTTGGAGTGTCACAGTCCAGGACGTCTGATGCTGTTTTTCCTGGCGCTGCTGCTGACAGCGTCGCTGACGCTCTCATGTCTGAGGGCCATTCCGCAATCACCACTGCCGCTCGCCGCGCATATCAGTCTGCTGCTGGCCGTGTGTTGGCTGGGCAACCTCGCTTTTTCCCGAGCTTTCCATGCCAAGAGCAATCCGGAATCGGTCCTGATATCCGCGTTGATTCTCGCCCTGATCATTTCGCCATCGGGGCAGCTATCCTGGGCGGGGCTGGAGCTGCCGCTGCTTGCCGGCCTCTGGGCCATGGCGTCGAAATATCTTTTTGGGCGGCGCCTCTTGTTCAATCCCGCTGCTTTTGGCGTTTTTTGCGCCGGTCTTCTTACCAAAAGCGCTGCTAGCTGGTGGGTGGGAAATTACTGGTTGTTCGGTTTGGTGCTGGTTGGCGGGTTTTTTCTGCTGCGCAAGATGCGCTGCTTTGATCTGGTGCTTTCCTTCTGCGGGAGCGTGCTCGTGGTTTCCACGCTTTTGGCGCCTGCCGGTTACGCCTGGATGTTCGATTCGGAAATCGTCACCCGGTCCGCCATGATGTTCTTTGCTTTTGTGATGCTCACAGAACCGCGCACCATGCCGCTGGGCTGGGGCTGGCGGATCGCGTTCGGCGTGCTGGTGGGAATTTTCTACGCCCCGGCGACCCATTTCGGCAGCCTGCGTTTCTCGCCGGAAATCGCTTTGCTGATGGGCAATCTTTTTGCCGCCGCAGTCAAATGGCGCCGCCGCCGCTTTGTCGCTTTGCAACGCGCGGTGGCCCATACCACTTAGCGCTTGCGGCGCAACCCGGCATAGAGGCTGGCCAGGGAAAGGGCATAAAGCGGGTATTGCACGCCTTCATTGATTTCTTTCGGCAGCGCGAAAGAGGCAATCCCGAAGGACAGCGAAGCCACCAGCGCCAGCGTCCGAATCGGAAAAGTGGAGCGGCGCGTGCTTTTCCATTGCCGCAGTTCCTCGTCCACCGATGGCGTGGCCTCGGGTTTGACCACAGGGCGGGCGAATTTGCTCACCGCCGGCAAGGGCGGTTTGGAAGGCTGGTTTGCTGTGCGGCGGCCGAAGGATTGGCTCATGCCGGAAAATTGGCACGGCCAGCGTTAGCGGGTCTTTAATGTTGCCGCTATTTTTGCATCAATTCGGCCACCAGGCTTTGCGCGCCATAGATATTTTTCAGCGCTTCGGTGATGGCGGCGGTGGAAACCGACACGGCACGGTTGGTCCGGCCATCGAAGCCAAAGGCGCCGCCCAGGCTTTCTATATTGCCGTCGAAGATGGCGCCGACCACGTGTCCGTCCGCGGTGATGGCCGGCGAGCCGGAATTGCCGCCGATAATGTCGTTATCGGAAGCAAAGTCGAACACCGTGCCTTGGTTTACTTTGGCTTGCGCGGTCTTCCAGCGCGGCGTCAGCGCGAAGGGGAATTGCCCCGTCGCCCGCTCCCACAGCCCTTTGTAATAAGTGAAAGGGGCGACCGTGACGCCATTGTTGGTCCAACCGGTAACCTTGCCGTAGCTCAGCCGCAGACTGAAGGTGGCGTCGGGATAGACGCTGCTGCCGTAAATCTGGAAGCGGGCGGCGGCAATTTTCTGGGCGGCGCGGTCCACCGGTCCGGTGACCAGGGTCTCATAATCCTTGCGCACCGACCGGCTCATGGCGTCGGTCGCCAGGATGAATTTGATCATGGGATCGCCCGAGGCCTGGATCGCAGCCATGCCGCCATCCCACAACGCCTTGCGCACCTTGGGATCGCGCAGCTGCGATTTGGCCAGCCGCGCCCCCAGCATTTCCGGAGAATCTTTGCCTAAGAACAATTTGGTGCCGGCGGAATCGACAGTGAGATTCTCGCGCAGCTTGCTCAGCCAGAATTCCAGCGCCACCTGCTCCAGCTCGGGATAAACCGGATGGGCGTCCAGCAGGTTCTTGGACAAAAGCGCCAACCGGCTGTCGGTATACTCTGGCAAACGTTCCGTGTTGGTCTTGGATTTTTCCGCCGCCGCCCGCACCAATTGCCGGCCATAGCGGAACAGGTCTGAGCCGATAGCGGCGCGTGTTTCCATCATGCCATAGCGCCAGTAAAGCGCTTTCAGGCTCCCTTGCGCCTTTGCGATATCGCTCCAGGGATCGCCAGTGGCGGCAGCCAGCTTGGGATCTTTCGCCACACGCGCTTTCAGGTCTTGATCGGCTTTGCGCTTGGCGGTGATCAACGCGGGATCGACCAGCGCCTTTTCCTGGCCACGCAGCGCCTTGAAGCTGTTCTCAATGCCGAACAGAAGATCATCGGCGATGCGGGTATGCTCGGGGCTTTCCGAAGCGAAGCGGAACAGGCGTCCGCGCAATTCCGAATACAGGATCAGAATCTCCGGCAGATTCACATCGCGCAAGGTCTCAAGCTGCCGCGCAGTCAAAAGCCGTTGCGTAGAGCCGGGATTGCCCGCGACAAAGATGGGTTGGCCGTCTTTCGGTGCATCGGCGCTCCACGTCAGGTGCGTGGGCGTGGCGACGGGCTTGCCGCCTTCGTAAAGCCGTACAAACGAGCAATCCAGGTCATAACGGGGAAAGTTGAAATTGTCCGGATCGCCTCCAAAGAAAGCGGTAGGGCCTTCCACCGCGAACACCAGCCGCACATCGTCATATTTGCGATAGGTGTAAAGCTTGTACTGGCCGCCCTGATAAAGCGTGATCACTTGGCAGCGGAACTTGTCTTCGCGCCCGGCACAGCTCTGCTTTTCAATCCCGGCGATTTCGCCATCGCGCGCCTTGACGTAATCCTGGCCCGCCTTGCCCGCTGCCGCTTTGGTGACACGCCCGGTAACTTCGGAAATCGAAGCCAGAACTTCCGCCTGCATGCCGGGGCAGAGTTTTTCCTCTTCATGCTTGGCAGTGATAAAGCCGCCTTCGACATAATCCCGCCCGGTGGTGGACAGCGCCTGGGCGCAGTCGCGCACACAATGATGATTGGTGAGAACCAGGCCATTGGCGCTGACAATGGAGGCCGAACAGCCGGAAGACAGCCGCACCGCCGCGCCCTGAACGCGATCCAGCCAGGCTTTATCGATGGTGACGCCATATTTGGTTTTGACCGTGCCCGCGGGGAAATTGTCGAAGGTCCACATGCCTTCATCAGCCAGGGCGGCGGCGGGAACCAATAACCCTGCTGCGATCAGGGCTGCAAAAATCTTATTCATGCCTGTCCCCTGGCGGAAAACACGTTCTATCATTGCCGTTTCAGACAGTGAAAGGAACCCCTCATGCCCAACGCGGCCAAAAGCGGCATCTTCAAAATCGGTGGCGATCTGCCGGTCCATCGCCTGGGCTTTGGCGCCATGCGCATCACCGGCAAGGGCGTCTGGGGTCCGCCGGAAAACAAGTCCGAAGCCTTGGGCGTGCTCAAAGACCTGGCCGGTCTGGGAATTGATTTTATCGACACCGCCGATGCCTATGGCCCGGACGTCTCGGAAGACCTGATTCAGGAAGCGCTGCATCCTTACAAGGGTGTTGTCATCGCTACCAAAGGCGGGCTCACCCGTTCCGGCCCCAATGTGTGGTCGCCCAATGGCAATCCGGATTATCTGGTGAAAGCCGCCCACCACAGCCGCGACCGGCTTAAGGTCGAAAGGATTGATCTTTGGCAGTTGCATCGCATTGATCCGAAAGTCGCTCGCGATGAGCAATTCGCGGCGGTCAAGTCGCTGATCGATAGCGGCGTGATCCGCCATGCCGGCCTCAGCGAAGTTTCGGTGGCAGATATAAAAGCGGCGCAGAAAGTCTTTCCCGTCGCCACGGTGCAGAACCGCTACAATCTCGCCGACCGTCAAAGCGAAGATGTTCTGGATTACTGCGAAAAGCAGAGTATCGGATTCATACCCTGGTATCCGCTGGCGGCGGGCGATCTGGCCAAAGAAGGTGGCGTGTTGGACAAAATCGCCAAGGCGCATAATGCTCCGCACGGCGCGGTGGCGTTGGCCTGGCTGCTGAAGCGCAGCCCCGTGATGCTGCCCATTCCCGGCACCTCCAGCCGCGCACATTTGAAGGAAAATACCGAAGGCGCCGAAATCACGCTCAGCGAAGCGGAATTCAAATCCTTGGCTGGCTAGCGGCGGCGATACTGTCGGGATCGGACAAAAGAGCAATCCAGTCGGCACGGGAAAAGGCGCCGGTGTCTTTGCGCCGTGCCGCTTCCGCCAGGGCCTGAAGCTTTTCCCAGGGCATATCCAGGGCGGGCAGTGATTCCTGCAGCATCGCCAGATGCAGGCGCCGCACATTTTCATCGTCCAGCACCAGGCGGCGGAAGTCCCGATTGTCTTCTCCTTGCGCCGTGCGCAGGCGATGGGCCCGCTCCAGAACGGGCAGCTTCACCGTTTCGCTGGGCACAAGAAACAATCCGCGCCGCGCCGCCCGCTCACCCAGGCTGAAGCTGGAGGTGATCCGCACAATGGGAACCGCCAGCCAAAGGCCACCCAGCAGCACGCCATACCAATAAAGATCGTCCGGCCTGAACCGCCACAGCAAAAAGGTACAGCCGATGCCGATCAGTGTGTGCGGCCAGTAACGCCGGATCACAAACCACAGCGGCAACGAGCGGTCATCGCGGGTCTGTGCCGCCCAGCCACTGGAGATGCCGGACAGAATGGACAGCACGAACCAGCTATGGGCCAGCATCACCACCGGCGCGAACAGCGTGGCAAACAGCGTTTCGTACAGCACCGATCGCAACACCGCGCCGGTGCCGCCATGGGCGCGCACATCGTTGCCATCGCGCAGGAAGATGCCCATCGCCAGAAATTTCGGCGCATACAGCAAGATCAATGTGGCCAGCACCAGCTGCAACTGCGCCAGCTTGTCGGCGTCGGAGGCGCGATAAGGCGCCAGAACCGTGGCGGAGACGATAAGCATCAGCAGCCACAAGGGCGATGCCAGATAGGACATCAGCCCGACCAGCATGTGCAGGCGGCTGGGAAGTTTGATGCCTTGCGCGATCAGGACCCGCGCATGTTGCAGATTGCCTTGCGCCCAGCGCCTGTCGCGCTTGAGGTAATCGTAAATCGAAGGCGGCGGTTCCTCAAACGAACCGCCCAGGTCGGGCGCCATCCATACATCCCAGCCGGCGCGGCGCAGGAATGCGGCCTCGACAAAATCATGGCTCATGATCTCGCCGCCGAACGGCGCCTTGCCGGGAAGCTTTGGCAGCGCACCATGCTGCAGGAAGGCGCGCATGCGGATGATGGCGTTGTGGCCCCAGTAATTGCCGTCCGGCCCCTGCAGGAAAGCCAGGCCAGACGCGAAAGTGGGACCATAGATAGATGATGAGAATTGCTGGATGCGGGCGAACAGCGAATGGCGTCCGACCAATTGCGCCGGCACCTGGATCAATCCGGCTCTGGGATTGGCATCCATCAGGCGGCGCACATGCCCCAGCGTTTCGCCGGTCATCAAGCTGTCGGCGTCCAGCACCACCATATAAGTGTAAAGCGAGCCCCAATTCTCACAGAAGTCCTGGATGTTGCCGCTCTTGCGTCCGACGTTGCGGTGGCGATGGCGGTAGAATATTTTCGCATCCGGCAATGCCTGACGCAGTTTTTCCCACGCGACTTCCTCGGCAACCCAATTGGCCGGGTCGGTGGAATCGCTCAAGATATAAAAATCAAATCCGTCTTCACCGGCGTCGCGCACGGAATCATAAATTGCCCGCACACCGGAAAAGACGCGCGTGACGTCTTCGTTGTAGACCGGCATCAGAACTGCAGTGCGTGTGTCACTGCACGGCGCTTCCGCCAGGGGCAACAGCTTCACGCTCTCCAGCCGCGCCACCACGCCGAACAGCACCAGCCAGAACGACATGCTGATCCACCCGAACAGGATGGCGAACAGGAAAAGAAAACAGGCTTCACCGATGGACAGCCCGCCCGCGTGCAGCACGGAGCCGAGTTTTGTCACCGCGGCGGCGGTGGACGACAGGGTGAGGAACAGGAAAAGCCATCGCCGGAAGGCGAGGCCGGCATCAGGCATGGCGCTTGGGCGCGTTCACGGATGCGGCGAGGGGCGGCAACTTGGTTTCTTCCATCATCCAGGCGCCGATGGCATTTGCCATCCGGGCGGGAGTCCAGGCCACAATTTCGCCCGGCACCATGGTTAGAGGCGCACGCGCCGGTAAATTGGCGAACGGAAGAACCGTCAGACCAGACTGGAAAGCCGAAGCTTCGGAATCCATGCTCTTGGAGAACCCAGGAAGAACGCAATTTCAATTTCGACGAACATTGCGGCGAAATAATGGACCGATCACAGAGACTTAAGGGCGGTTTGATGGCGGTTCACAGCGGTTTCACGCACGCTTTTACCAATCCGCCTTTGCGGCTTATCATTTCCTATCAAAACTGCCGGGGCCTGGAGCAATGACAATGTTTTCTTTCGACCGCCGCGAAATCCTGGCGGCTTTGGGCGCTGCCTTGGGAACTTTGAATTCCACGGCCGTTTGGGCCGCGACATCTGGCCTCACCTCCAGCGCCCTGCGTCTGGGCCCGGCCAAGGCTTTCAGCTTCGATGTGCTCAAAGACCAGGCCAAGGCCCTGGCGGCCAGTCCTTACAAGGCGCCGCCGGCCCCCAACACCGCCTTGGCCGATATCGATTTCGACAAGGTCCAGAAGATCCGCTTCCGCCCCGGTCAGGCGCTGTGGCTGAACGCCGACATGCCCTATCCGGTGTCGTTCTTTCATCTCAACAAATACTCCCTGCAGCCGGTGAAGATTTTCGCTCTCGATGGGCTGCCGGAAAAATTGATGGCGCATGAGATTCTGTGGTCGCCCACGTATTTCGAATATGCCGATTCCGGTCTTGATCCCGCCGATCTGGGGCCGCTGGGTTTTTCCGGCTTCCGCGCCAACAACGCTCAGAACAATCAGAGTGACTGGCTGGCATTCCAGGGCGCCAGTTATTTCCGCACCGCCGGGGCCGACGACCAGTATGGCGCCTCCGCGCGGGGCATCGCCATCAACACCGCCTTGCCCGCGCCGGAAGAGTTTCCCCGCTTCACGCAATTCTGGCTGGCGGAAGACGGCCAGATGCTTACCGTCTACGCCCTGCTCGACGGGCCTTCGGTCTCCGGCGCTTATCGCTTCGATTGCGTCCGCAAGGATGGGGTGGTGATGGATGTGCATTGCGATCTGTTCTTCCGCGCCACGCCGGGGCGGGTGGGCATCGCGCCGCTCACCAGCATGTACTGGTATGGCGAAAATCAGCGCGACCGCGCGCCCGACTGGCGGCCCGAGATTCATGACAATGACGGGCTGGCGCTGTGGAACGGCAAGGGCGAACGCATCTGGCGGCCGCTGGTCAATCCGCCCACGGTCCAGGTCAACGCTTTCGCCGATCAGGCTCCCAAGGGTTTCGGCCTGATCCAGCGCGACCGTGATTTTGCCGACTATCAGGACGACGGCGCTTTTTATCACAAGCGTCCGGGCATCTGGGTTGAACCCAAGGGCAACTGGGGTGCCGGTGCGGTTGAGCTGGTAGAGATCCCTACCAACGACGAAGTGCATGACAATATCGTCGCCTATTGGCGGCCGGCGAACGCGCCCAAGCCGGGCCAAGCACTGTCCTTCGATTACAGGCTCTATTGGCAGAATCAGGACTTCAATTATCCCGCGGACATCGCCCGCGTGGTTGCCACCCGCATCGGCCGCGCCGGTCCGCCGGGTGCGGAAAGCTGGGATGCCAATGCGCGCAAATTCTCCATTGATTTCGAAGGCGGCGAAATTGCCGCCATGCAGCCGCGCTTTGACATCAAGCCGGTGGTCACCTGTTCCAGCGGCGCGGCGACAGGCGCTTATGTCACCAAAGTGGTAGGCACCAACCGCTGGCGCGCTGTGTTCGACGTGCCGGTGACGGGCAAGGCGCCGATTGATCTGCGCTGCTTCATGCAATTGGGCGACAAAACGCTCAGCGAGACCTGGATCTATCAGTACTTCGCTTAATCAGCCGGCCAACTGCACCACGGCAAACAAAAACGCCGCGCCCAGAAGCGTGGCCGCGCCACTGGCCCAGCGCGGCCCGGCGCGCTGGCTCTCAGGCAGCAGATCAAGCCCGCCGATATAAAGGAAAAATCCGGCAATGCCCGCCAGCAGCAAAGCCAGCATATCGGGGGGCAGGGACACGAACAGGCTCAAGCCCGCGCCGACCAGGGGCGCCAGGGCATCGGTCAACAGCCAGCGCAATGCTTGCGCTTTGGAGCCGCCATTCTTCACCACCACATTGACGGTGTTGAGACCGTCGGCGAAGTCATGCGCCAGCACCGCCGCGGCCACCACAAGTCCCGCTTCATGGCTCACCTGGAACGCGACGCCGATGCCAAAGCCATCCAGCATGGAATGGAACGAGAAACTTCCTGCGCCGATAAAACCCAGCGCCGGATCGGGGCCGCAGCCCGGCTTGTCGTGGCGCGTCACCAGCCGGTCGAACAAGCCGTAGAGCAGAAAGCCCGCCGCCGCCGCCGCACCAATCGCGCTCCAGCCGAAATGATTTTCGCCCAGCCTCAAGGCTTCGGGCAGAAGGTCGAACAGCGCGACGCCCAAAACCGCGCCGGCGGAAAAGCCCAGCATCAGCGCGACCTGGCGCTTAAGCGTCAGCGCCAGCAATCCGCCCAGCATGGTGGCGCCGCAAGTAAGCACGGCAATGCCCATGATCAGAGAGCTATTCATGGGTGTCGGTGGCCGGAATGACATCCACGCCGACTTCGATGATGTGATCATGGCCGCCCAGAATGATGCCGTTCAGCGGCGTGGAGCGGGCGGCGCGAAACGCCTTGGTGCGGGGATGGTGGTTGTAGATCGCCACGGGAATGGTGGCGATATAGACCAACAGCGCGCCGGTCAGGGTGGCCCAGGGCCATACGATCAACAGCATCGCCAGCACGCCGCCACAGAAACCGGCGGCCAGGCGGTGTTCGCGCGACAGGCGCATATGCTTGATTGAAGGGGTGGGCAATCGGCTGACCATCATCGCCGACGTAATCGCCACGACCACCAGCATCAGCACCGGCGATTGCAGGGCGGGGGCCCAAGCGCCCTGGTGCTGGAAGCTCAGCACCAGCGGCAACAGCATCACGCAAGCGGCAGCGGGCGTGGGCAGGCCGGTGAAATACGGATCGGCCTTGGTGGCGCCTTCGTCGCGCACGCTTTGAACATTGAAACGGGCCAAGCGAATGGCGCTGGCGGCGATAAAGATAAGCGCGGCGATCCAGCCTGCCACGCCCATCTGCGACAGGCTCCAGCTATATATGATGATGGCAGGCGCCATGCCGAAGCTCACCAGATCGGCCAGGCTGTCGAGCTGCGCGCCAAAGCGCGTATCGGCGCCGAGCAGCCGCGCCGCACGTCCGTCCAGCATGTCGAAAATGGCGGCGCAGATCACGCTGGCAACCGCATGGGTCCAGTCGCCAGCCAAGTCAAAGCGGATGGCGGTGGCGCCGCTGGCCAATCCCAGCAAGGTCAGGGTCGAAGGCACCAGCTTGCTGATGGAAAGGTCTTCCAGCTTTTCCAGCCGGTCCGCCACCATCTGGCGGGCGCGTGCGCGCCGTGTACCACGGGCTTTCGGCTTGGCCGTTTCGTCCAGATTCATCCGAACCTCGCCAGAATGGTTTCGCCCGCTCGCACCATGGTGCCGGGCGCCGCCAGAACGCTGCAGCCCGGCGGAAGATAAACGTCAACCCGGCTGCCAAAACGGATAATGCCAAAACGGCCGCCCCGCTCAACCCCCTGGCCGGGGCCGACTTCGCAGACGATGCGCTGCGCCAGCAGGCCGGCGATCTGCACCACTGCCAGGTCGCGTGCTTCGCTGCTCTCACCCGCCGGCCTTATGCGCAACGACATGCGCTCATTGAATAGACTGGCCTTGTCGAACGAGGCGTTGAAGAATTTTCCCGGACGATAGGATTTTCCGATCACCGTGCCGCTCACCGGGCTGCGGTTCACATGCACATTGAATACGTTCATGAAGACGGAAAGCCGGGTGCGTGGGGTTGGCCCCAGGCCCAATTCTTCCGGCGGCACGGCTTCGACCAGCGGCAACAGCTTGCCGTCGGCCGGGCAGATGATCAGGCCGGGCGCATCGGGGGCGGCGCGTTCGGGATCACGGAAGAACGCCACGCACCAGATGGTGAGCGGCAACAGCAAAATGCCCAGCCAGAAGGCGATCAGGAAAGCGATCAGATTCATCCCCGCGAAGAGGGCGATAAATGGCCAACCTTCCTTGTGAATCGGCATTCGCACTTCCCTGATTAAAAGATGGCCTGAATAAAAGAAGGAGCGGCGTGGAATCCGCCGCTCCCCCAATAACGTGGTCTATTTTAGACCCGCGCGCCCGCGAAGGGAAACGATCCGAAAGCGCCGGCCTTGACGCTGCCCTTGATCGCATCGCCTTCGACGGCGCCGCTGAATTCCAGGGTCATGGGCATGGGCGAAGTGATGTTGGCCGACCAGCTCACATTGTTGCCGTCCACCTTGCCGTTGGCCAAGGGCTGAGAGGAGCCCTGGGCATGCTGGGTGCCGGTCAGGTCGCCGCCGCTGCTCTGCAATTCCAGCTTGGCCTTTTGCGCGCCCATGGGCGAATTGATGGTGATTTCCCAATTGCCGTCGATGGCCATGCGTGTCTCCCTGTTTGCCGCGCATCTAAAGCGCGGCCCGGGTTCAAGACAAGGAAGCTCGCGCTTTCGCGGGCGGCTGCGATTGCGGAACTTCTCCCGCCCGTGCGGCAAACCAACGCCTTACGTAGTCCGGAAAGCCGCGGCCAAGGCTGATATTTACCATTTAATTCAAAAGCTTATAAAGGTTTCGCTTGTTTGAAATTATCGTCCTGCCTAGAAGCCGCCCGTTGTCGAAGGGCATTTTTGATGTCGCGTTTGATCCTTGCAGCGCTGGTCTTGTTCAGCGCCACACCGGCTTTTGCCGATACCGCGCACGCCACCATGAGCGTGGGCGTGACGGTGGTGTATGACCCGCTGCCGCCCGCGCCAACGCCGGCCCCGGCGCCCCAGCCTTCGGACCGCTCCACCGGACATTGAACGGCGCAATTTTTCCCCGGGCGTGCTAACGCCAGCCCATGAAAAAACGCCCCATCATCGCCCTCAAACCCCGGGAAGGCCGCAAGGCCCGCGCCGGCGCCCCCTGGATCTTTTCCAACGAGGTGGCGATGGACGCCGCCGCCAAGGCGTTGACCCCCGGCCAGTTGGTGGACGTGAAAGGTGATGACGGCCAGGATTTTGGTACCGGCTACTTCAATCCCAAAAGCCTGATCGCGGTCCGGCTGCTGTCGCGGGAATGCGGCTCAGCCGTAGATGCCGCGTTCTTCACCCAGCATCTCACCCGCGCCCTCAAGCTGCGCCAGACGCTTTATGACAAGCCGTTCTACCGGCTGGTGCATGCCGAAGGCGACGGCCTTCCCGGTCTCACCATTGACCGCTTCGGTGAAACCCTGGTGCTGCAGATCACCACTGCCGGCATGGAAAGCCTGCTCACGCCGCTGACCATGGCGCTGGAGACTGTGCTTTCACCGCAAAGCATAGTTCTACGCAACGACGCGCCCGCTCGCAGTCTGGAAGGGCTTGAGCTTTATGTCCGCGCCGAAAAAGGCGCCATGGGCCGCATCGCGGTGGAAGAAAACGGCGCCCGCTATTTCGCCGATCTGGGCCAGGGCCAGAAGACCGGCTGGTATTATGACCAGCGTGACAATCGCGCTTTCATCGCCGGCCTGGCCAAGGGCAAGTCGGTCCTGGACGCTTACTCTTATACCGGCGGCTTCGGCATCCTGGCCGCCAGGGCGGGCGCGTCCGAAGTCATGTGCGTGGATAGTTCTGCCCCCGCCTTGACGCTGGTGGAAGAAAGCGCCGCCGCCAACAAGGCGAGCATCCGCGCCGTCAAAGGCGATGTGTTTGAAGAGCTGGAGCGTCTATCAGCACAAAAAGAAGTCTTCGACATTGTGGTGGCCGACCCGCCGCCCTTTGTGAAATCCAAAAAGGACCTTGAGCCGGGCGCCAAAGCCTATCGCAAGCTGGCGCGGCTGGGGGCTGCGGTCACGGCAAAGGGCGGCATGCTGTTGCTCGCCTCCTGCTCCCACAATATTCCGGCCGACCGCTTCGCGTCTGAATGCGGGGCGGGAATTTTGCGCACCGGGCGCAAAGCCAGCCTGATCCGTGCTGCAGGGGCCGGCCCCGATCACCCGGTGCATCCCATGCTGCCGGAAAGCGCTTATTTAAAGTCGCTGGTTTTCGCGCTCGATTAAATCGTGACTTGCGTTCCCAACTCCACCACACGCCCCGGCGGCAGGTGATAGAAGCGCGCCGGCGACAGCGCGTTCGACGCCAGCCACATATAGAGCGCCACCTGCCAGCGCGGCAGGCTGGGATTCTGCCCCGGCACCAAAGTTTCGCGCCCCAGAAAGAAGGTGGCGCTATCCATCTCCAGCGCCAATCCCAGCGGCCGCGCCAAGGCGAAGTCCTGGGGAATGTCGGGGCTTTCAAAAAAGCCATAGACAAAGCGCACCGCGAAAAAGCCCTTGCCCAGCTTTTCCACCGTCACCCGCCGGCCGATGGGCACAAAAGGCGTATCGGCCACGGTCACGGTCGCCAGCACCATGCGCTCATGCAGAACTTTGTAGTGTTTCAAACTGTGCAGCAGGGCGTTGGGTGCAATCCGAGGCGTTTCTCCCGGGTATTTTTTTATATTGTAGTTTGTGTTCCAAGCTCGACCACGCGGTTTGGCGGTAAACGGTAAAAGCGGGCAGGTGACAAGGCGGTACTCGCCATGATGCGGTACATCCAGTTGCGCCAGCGGCCCAGTTCGGATTGTGGATCGGGCACCACGGTTTCGCGCCCGATGAAGAAGGTCACGGTGGAGGTATCCAGCGCCAGGCCGAAACGGCGGGCGTCTTCCATCGCCCGCGGCACATCCGGCGTCTCGAAAAATCCATGCAGGATGCGCATGGTGTAAAAGCCCTTGCCCAGCTTCTCCACTTCGACGCGCTTGGCGGCCGGCACCAGGGGCGTGTCCTGGACCACGACATTGGCGATCACCACGCGCTCATGCAGGATCTTGTTGTGCTTGAGATTGTGCAGCAGCGCGCCGGGCACCACATCGATGCGCGACGCCAGGAACACGCCCAGGCCCGCAACCCGCAGGGCGGTTTTGTCGGCCCGCTCCAGGAACAGATTCAGCGGCAGGGATTCGGAGCGTACTTTTTCCAGATGCACCCGGCGCCCGCGCCGCCAGGTATCCATGCCGATGAACACCGCGGCGGCGATCAGAAGCGGCAGCCAGCCGCCTTCGGGAATTTTGAGGGAGTTGGAGGTGAAGAAAATCAGGTCGCTCAATCCCATGCCGCCGAACAGGACAAGCACCAACATCCGATTCCAGCGCCATTGCCGGCGCGCCACCAGCGAGGCGTTCATGGTGTCGATCACCATGACCCCGGTCACCGCGATGCCATAGGCCGCCGCCAGCGCGCCGGAAGACTTGAAGATCAGCACGATCAGCACCACGCCCACCGCCAGGAAGGCGTTCATGCGCGGTACATAGATCTGGCCGTAATCGGTCGCCGAGGTGTGGCGTATCTCCATGCGCGGCAACTGGCCCAGCTGCACCGCCTGCTGGGTCATGGAAAAGACGCCGGTGATCACTGCCTGGCTGGCGATGATGGCGGCCAGTGTCGCCAGCGCCACCATCGGGTAATGCGCCCAATGCGGGATCACCGAGAAAAAAGCGATGCCGGCGTCGCTGGGCTGGCGCAACAGAGCGGCGCCCTGGCCGAAATAATTCAGCATCAGAGAGGGCAGCGCCACCAGCAGCCAGGCATATTGAATTGGCTTCTTTCCGAAATGGCCCATATCGGCGTACAGCGCTTCGCAGCCCGTTACCGCCAACACCACCGCGCCCAGGCTGACGAATGCCACCCAGGGCGCATGGATGAACATTTCCACCGCATAGAGCGGATTGACCGCCGTCAGGATCACAGGATTGCGGATCAGTGAGACCAGCCCGAACCAGGCCAGCGCCAGGAACCAGACGCACATCACCGGCCCGAACAATTTCCCCAGCCGATGGGTGCCGCGGCTTTGTATCGCAAAGAGCCCGGCCATGATCACCAACACCAGCGGCACCACCAGCCCCGAAAAGCGCGGCGTTTCCACCGTCAGGCCTTCCACGGCCGACAACACGGTAATGGCAGGCGTCAGCATGCCGTCGCCGAAGAACAGCGCCAGGCCGACAATCGCACCGATGCCGATGCCGGTTTTCATTTTGCGCGTCAGGCCCGCCGAACGATGCGCCAGCGCCGCCAGCGCCAGGGTGCCGCCTTCGCCGTTATTGTCGGCGCGCATGATGATCAGGACATACTTGACCGTCACCACCAGGATCAGCGCCCAGAAGATCATGGAAAGCGAACCCATCACCGCCACGTGATTGGGCAGCCCGCCTTCGGTGGCAAGCACGGTCTGGCGCAAGGCGTAAAGCGGGCTGGTGCCGATATCGCCGAACACCACGCCCAGCGCGCCCAGCATCAGGCCGGACATGCCGCGCTTGTCATTGGCGGGATCGTTGGCATCGGCGGGGGCCGCCAGCGGCGCTTGCACGATTGCGCCTGCCTGCGGATCAGGCTGCAAACTCGGCAGAGGCTGCTCGGGGTTCACGCGGCTCGCCGGGTCACTTGTGATGGCGCCTGAAAGGGAATTTCAGCAAGTAAAACTCTCATGGCCGGGGATCGGCCGAATGCGAAAGGTCGCGGACAATATGCCTCCGCCCTCCCAACGCAAGTGGCAGGGGCGCAGGGCTGCACAGGTCCGGCAAAAATCTCGGTTTACCAGGCTTTTTTGGTGTTTCGGCCATCGCCACCGGGCCGGTATTGGCCGGCGATTCGGGTTCCAGCTCCATATCTTCCGGCGTCAGGTCATGCTGCCCCAAGGGCTGCGTTGCTTGCGGTGCTGCCGAGCGCGGCTTGGGCAATGGTTTTTGGCCCTGTGTCGTCACGTGTGCCGCCACGGGTGCGTTCGTATCCTGTGATTGCTCCAAGTCACGATCGTCCGGCGTCAAATCATGCGGCTCCAGCGGTCGGCGGTCTTGGGCGCGACGGCTCGCGAGGGGCGTGGCTTGGGCCATGGCTTTTGAACATGCGTCGCCAATACCGGCGCAGGTGCATCGGCATCTGGCGCGGCTCCGCCCGGGGCCAAGATGAAGCCTTTCACCGGATAGACGTTGCCGCCCCAGGCGCCGGTCTGGATGTTGAAGACGCGCACCTGGCTCCAGTCATTATCGGCACTGACATCCGCCACTGGATCATTGATATAGACCCCGCCGTCATCCAGCCAATTGGCGTGATCGACGCGGATTTCGCGCCTGGAAATAATCTTCTGCACCACCGCGACATGGCCGCGGTCCGGCCCGGCATAACCGGCCAGCACCATCACCGCGCCGCTTTCCGGTTTTTCGCTGCGTTCATACTTGGCGGCCGCCCGGTCCCACCAGGTATAGGCGTCGCCGAAAATCTGCACGCCGGAATGATCGCGGGCAAAGGGCACGCATTCCAGCGGCGACTGGCCGTTCTCTTCGATGCGGCTTTTTCCGGTCTCGCGTGGCAGTACGCCGTCATAGGAAGGCTTGCTGTCGTTATACGCGATATCAGTGTCGTCGAAGCTTGACGCGCAACCCGCCAGAAGTGGAGCGATAAGAGCGGCAACGCTCCAAAGTTTTTTATGCATGACCCCAGACCCAGAACCCATGCTGGGAAATTAGGGCAGCGGCCACAAAGGCGGCGTTAGGCCTTTGCTTCAAATTTGAATCATTAGACTTTTAATCAAATAACGCTGCACCGCTTGCGCGGCGGCGCGCTTGGGTTTCTTTGGTAAAGAGAAATTAGCCTTGCTGAAAAGGCTGCTACTCGCCCGGCGTAATGCGCTGCCGCACCGGCTCGCCCAGGCCCGAAACCATGCCCATGGCGCCGATGGAAACCAGGCCCGAGACGGCAAAGACAAAGAACAAGGCGCTCCAGTTGGCGGATTCCGCCAGTGCGACGCTCGCGACGAAAACTCCCACCATCAGTTCGGGCGCACCGCGCCAGCCGCCAACATTAAGCTCGCCAGCGCGCAGGGTGCGGGTAAAATCCATTCGGGTGCTGAAGAAGGCTTCGAAGGTGGCGCGGGTGTTGGCTAGGATCAGGCCGGACGGAAACACCACCGCCAGCACCAGCGCGCGATAAAGTTTTTTCGCCTCTTCCTGGCCCAGCATGCGCTGGCCCAGCCACAGATAACCGACCGAGCAGGACAATCCCAGAAAGGTCACGATCAGACCTAGGATCGCGACGGCGGGATAGGGCGGAAGCCCAACCGACATCATGAAAAGCGAGATGGCCGCACTGGCGAAGGCCAACGTGTAGAAAGCGAATTGGCACATCTGCATGGTCATCGCCAACTTGTGGTGAGCCGGCAACACACTCTTCCATACCAGCGGCAGCAATTTGCGTGCGCATTGCGCATGACCTTTGGTCCAACGCGCCTGTTGTGCGCGCCAGGCGGCAGCGGTCGGCGGCAGCTCACCGGGCACCACCACGTCGGACACCATGGCGCCGCGCCAGCCCTTCATCGCGCAGCGCATGGAAAGATCCAGGTCTTCCGTCAGCGTGTCGCCAATCCAGCCGCCGGCTTCTTCAATTGCGGTGCGCGACCATACGCCGGCGCTGCCGTTGAAGCTCAGCGGCAGTCCGGCGCGGAAGCGTGCTTCCTGCTCGACCGCGAAATGCGAATCCAGCAACAGGCCCTGCACGCGCGTCAGCCAATTCAGATTGCGATTGTTGTGACCCCAGCGCGCCTGCACAAAGGCCAGACCATTGTCGGCGATCAGCGCCGGCACGGTGCGGCGCAGGAAATCGGGTGACGGGACAAAATCGGCATCAAAGATTGCGACATAGGGGGCATCGCAATGCGACAGGCCAAAAGCCAAATTGCCCGCCTTGAAGCCCTTGCGGTCGCCGCGGCGCAGCAGTTGAAGATTGACGCCTTCCGGGGCCAGGCCCACCAGGCCGGCGGCCAGCGCGGCGTGATTTTCCTCCGTGCCGTCGTCTAGAATCTGGATGGTGAGGCGGTTGCGTGGCCAGTCCAGCGCAGAGGCGGCGGCCGCAACGCGCAGCGCCAGATAACCTTCATTGCAGACCGGCAATTGCACCAGGACATGTGGCAGATCGGAATCGGAAAGCTGCGCCAACGGCACCGGGGGGGCGGTGCGGAAAAGGCGCACCCAGGCCAGCACCACCAGCTGGACCGACAGCATGCTGACTGCGATCAGAATGAGGGCGAGGCAGGAGGAAAGGAAGTAGCCGAGCATGACGAAGGTTCAGACCCCAAGGCGTCTTATTTCCGTCCCCATTGCGGTGGACGATCCAGCCCGGTCGGGCCGTGCTGCAATGCACGCAGCCGACATTCTTATGCCCCGGGACTATTAGCAAGGGGGCTTGATCGGAAAGGAAAAAATCGCCCCGAAAGGTGCCGTGATCCCCGGCAACTTTGTGGGGGTTTCAGCGGTTATCCTATTAACAGAAGTGTCTGATGGAGAATGCCCGTGCCCAAAGCCTCAAATCTCCCAAAATTGGCGGTTGCCGCCGCTTTTCTTCTGGCATTGGCCGGGTGCGCCACCCCCACCCCCTATGCCCCGGCCGACCGCTACCAGCAGAACGGCTATACCGACCGGCAACTGACGGACACCCGTTGGCGGGTAACCTTTACCGGCAATTCCGTCACCGCGCGTGACCAGGTCGAAGATTATCTGATGCTGCGCGCCGCCGAAGTGACACTGGACTCCGGGCATAATTATTTCCGCTTCGACACCCGCGATACCCAAACCCAGACTCGCACCACTGCCTTTTCCAGCGGTTACTATGGCCCCGGGGCTTTTTGGGGCCGCGGCTGGGGCTTCGGCTCGCGTTGGGGCGGCTATTATCCCTATGGCGGCTATTTCGGCGGCGGGTTTGGCGGCGGATTTGGCTATGGCGGTGGCATGGATATCGTCACCACCAACCGCTATCAGGCTTTCGCCGAGATCATCGTCCTCACCGACGAACAGGCAAAAGACGAACCACGTGCGGTGGATGCCAAATCGGTGGTGCGGCATCTGATGCCGCCGCCCCCGCCGCCGCGTCCCTGATAAATCAGGCTTTGCGTTGAATACGGAAGAGAGCGTGACCGTCCAGACGTGTCACGCTCTCTACGTTATGGCCTTCCTCGTTGCACATATGGGGAATGTCCACCACCGCGAGCCGATCGCTGGCGAGCACAATTAGAATTTTTCCCGGCGGTGCAGCGGCAAGCGCCTTGCGCGCCAGCAGCGCGGGAAGTGGGCATTTCAGGCCCTTCAAATCCAGAATGTCTTCGTCCATGCCTTGAATTTAGGCAGCTCTCTTGCGCCACGCAAATGGACGGACCAATCTTGCCGCCATGAGCGTATGGGACGCGATCCGCAGGGAATATATTTATCTGTCCTCCGTGCTGCGCACGGTGCTGATGATCCGCCGCCTCAAGCCCGAGGCCCGGCGCACCATTGTCGATGTGGTGGAAGGATGGGCGCAGAAAACCCCGAACGCGCCTGCGCTTTATTATCTCGACACGGTGATGAGTTATGCGGCGCTGGATGCCCGCGCCAATCAATACGCCAATTGGGCGCTTACGCTGGGTTTGAAACCGGGCGACCCGGTTGCCCTGTTCATGGAAAACCGGACGGATTTCGTCTGCGCCTGGCTGGGGCTGTTCAAGGCCGGTCTTTGCGCCGCCCTGATCAATACCAATCAGCGCGGCCAGGCTCTGGCACATTCGATTGAGATTGTGGGTGCTCGCCATCTGATCGCGGGCGCTGAGTTGGCGTCATGCCTGCCGGAAACCGAAAGCTTCTTCACCGTTAAACCGCAATTCTGGATCGAAGGCAGCGACAGCGATTTCGATCGTGCTTTGTCGGCCACGTCTGCCTCATCGCCCGGGTGTACGCCGCGCGAGCATGTGCGCCAGAAAGACCGCGCCTTTTATATCTATACTTCCGGCACCACCGGGCTGCCCAAGGCCGCCAATTTCAGCCATATGCGGATGCTGTTCATGATGAGCGGCTTTCTGGGCGCGCTTCAGCCAAAGCCCGGCGACCGGCTCTATGACGCCCTGCCGCTGTATCACGCCACCGGCGGCGTTTGCGCCGTGGGGATCGCGCTGCTTTCGGGTGCATCGCTGATCATCAAGAAGCGTTTCTCGGTCAGCGAATTCTGGAGCGACATCCACAAATATGACGCCACCATGTTTGTCTATATCGGCGAAATGTGCCGCTATCTGCTCAATGCGCCGGAAGGTCCGCATGAGCAGGATCATCATGTTCGCGCCATCACCGGTAACGGGCTTCGGCCCGAAGTATGGCCCCAATTCCAGAAACGCTTCGCCATTCCCCGCATCGTGGAATTTTACGGCGCCACCGAAGGCAATGTTTCCATGCTGAATTATGACGGCACCGTGGGGGCGGTGGGCCGGGTGCCGGAGTATATCGAGCATATGCTGCCCACGCGCGTGGTGCGGTTTGATGTGGAAAAGGAAATCCCGGTGCGTGGGCCCAATGGCCTTTGCATCGAATGCGAATTCAACGAAGTGGGCGAAGCGATCGGCGGCATCTCCACCAAAGCCGGGCGGAATTTCGAGGGCTACACCAAGGCCGCCGACACCGAGAAGAAAATCCTCCACGATGTTTTCAAGAAAGGCGATTCCTGGTTTCGCACCGGCGACCTGATGCGCCGTGATGCGCTGGGCTATTTCTATTTCGTGGACCGCATTGGCGATACCTATCGCTGGAAGGGCGAGAATGTCGCCACCAGCGAAGTCACCCAGGCTCTCTCCGTTATTCCCGGTGTGCGGGAAGCCAATGTCTATGGCGTGAAGGTGCCGGGCATGGACGGGCGCGCCGGCATGGTGGCGTTGGTGGTGGATGGCGATTTCGATGTCTTGGCGCTCTCGCCCCGCTTGCGCCTGCCGCATTATGGCAAGCCAGTCTTTCTAAGGCTTCAGCCTGAGATCGCCGTTACCGGCACGTTCAAGCAGCGCAAGGTGGAGCTGGTGAAAGACGGCTTTGATCCATCCGAGCTGCCCGATCCAGTCTATTGGCTCAATCCCAACACCGACCGTTATGAAAACCTGACGCCCGCGATCTATGCCGACATCGTCGCGGATCACGTCAAGCTTTAATCAAAGTCCTTTGCCAGCGCCGCTTTGGCGTCATCGCCCAGCACTGCCATATGGCCATAATTCTTGTGGCCGACACCGATCACCACCCGCTCCTTGGCGAAGCGCGCGACCTGCTCCTTGGTCAGCTTGAAGCGCAGCCAATGCACCGATGACGTCTTGCCGTCGGGCGTGGTGCGATCATCATATTCGGTGGGCGTCGCCTTGATGGTCTCGCCGCCCACTTCCATGAACACCGTTTCTTCGACACCGCCCAGCGTCAGCAGCACCTTGCTGCGGCGCTCGGCGTCTTCGATTTCCAGCATCATGGTGGCGATCAGCTCATCGCCCTGGGGAATGAGCGGATTATAAGCTTCCAGCTCGCCCGCCAACTGTTCTTCGCCGCCTTTTTCGATGCGCAGCATTTCCTGCACCTGCAGCCACATGGTCGCGTAATTCTCGAAATAGAACGTGGCGAACGGGCCGACTTCCACACGACGCAGTTTTTTCACCGGCAGCAGATTCTTTTTCAGATTGGCGCGCTGCTGGTCATATTCCTTCAGGGACAGAATATCGGCGCTGGTAATTTTACGGACGGCTTCGGGCATGTCAGCTCTCCAGCAACCCATAGCTGCGCGCCATGATCTGAATCGGATGCTCCGGTTCGCGCGCGGGGGTTTCGGTGTGGTTGAAAATATGCTGCGCCGCCAGCGGGCAATCGGACACGATATGACCGCGCTGCCCCGTGTTGGTGGTGCGATAGACCGGGCGGCCGACTTTCACCGCCACGTCATGGGTGGGCTTGACCACGCCGAAGGTGCCGCCATGGCCGGAGCAGCGCTCGATCACATCCACCGGCGTTCCCGGAATCAGCTTCAGCATTTCTGCCGCTTTGGGGCCCATATTCTGCGCCCTGGCGTGACAGGCCAGATGCACAGTGACGCCTTCGGGCAGCGGCGCCAGACCTTCCGGCAGGCCCTCTTTCTTGGCGATGTCCACCACATACTCGTCAATGTCGAAGGTGGCGTCCGCCACTTTTTTCACATCAGGATTGTTTGGCGCGATCAGCGCCCATTCAAATTTCAGCATCAGCCCGCAAGAGGCGGTGAGGGCGACAATGTCGTAACCCTCATCAATCAGCTTGACCAATTCCTTGGACACTTTGGCGGCGTTGTCCGCCACGCGTGAAAGTTCGGCCTGTTCCAGGAAGGGCATGCCGCAACAGCCGGGATAGGCGGCCTTGGTTTCCACGCCGATGTGGTTGAGCACGGCGCGCGCCGCCATGCCGGTGACCGGCTTGTTGTAGTTGACGAAGCAGGTGGCATAGAGCGCTGCCTTGCGCTTGGCGAAAGCCGGCGCCGCCGGATTGGGCGTGATCGGATGGCTCTTGTCCGCCGACACGAAGGTGCGGGTGTGGAATTTGGGCAGATCGGCGTTGCGGTCGATGCCCGCCACATTTTCGATCATCGCGCGCATCGGCTTGTTGGATTTGTCCGAGGCCCAGTTGATCACCGGCGATGCCGCACGCGCCAAGGTGCCGTTGCGGTCCATCTCCGCCAGTTGCCGCTGGGTGTGATCGACATGACCCTTCTTCGCCTCGACGAAGCGGTGGCGCAGCATCAGATGCGGAAAATCAAGCTGGAACGGATGCGGCGGCACATAGGGGCATTTTGTCATAAAGCACATGTCGCAAAGCGTGCAGGCTTCGACGACGGGCTTGAATTCCTCCGACGTCACATCCGCCAATTCTTCATTGGGGCTGTTGTCGATCAGGTCGAACAGGCGGGGAAAAGAATCGCAAAGATTGAAGCAGCGGCGGCAGCCATGACAGATGTCGAACACCCGCCGCATCTCTTCGTCCAGCTTCACCGGATCGGCAAAATCCGGATTCGTCCAGTCGATGATGTGCCGGGTCGGCGCGTCCAGAGAGCCTTCGCGTGACGTCATGATGCGAGCCTATCTTTATAGGCCGGAGGCGTCACGCTCGGTTTTTTGATGGTCGCACAGCCGGACGGAAAAGCGGTTCCCGCTTTTCCTGGCTGCTGCTCCGTGTGAGAAACCATGCAATATCCGGTTGGAAAAAATAATGGCCGCGCAGAGTATTCCGCGCGGCCATTGTTATGCGCGGTGAATATTATTTACCGAGGCTGTCGAGCGCCTTTTGGAAGCGGCCGGCGTGACTCTTCTCTGCTTTCGCAAGCGTCTCGAACCAGTCGGCGATTTCGTCAAAGCCTTCGGTGCGGGCGGTCTTGGCCATGCCCGGATACATGTCAGTGTATTCGTGGGTCTCGCCCGCGATCGAAGCCTTGAGGTTGGCATCGGTGGCGCCGATGGGTTCGCCGGTCGCCGGATCGCCCACTTCTTCGAGATATTCCAGATGGCCATGAGCATGGCCGGTCTCGCCTTCCGCGGTCGAGCGGAACACGGCGGCGACATCGTTATGGCCTTCCACGTCCGCCTTCTGTGCGAAATAGAGGTAGCGGCGATTGGCCTGGCTTTCGCCGGCAAACGCCTCTTTCAGGTTTTCCCAGGTCTTGGTGTCTTTCAGTCCGGGCATAGGGCCCTCCTTTGCTCAAATCCGGGAACAAGCTTGGGCCTGTCGACAGGCCCTGTCAACATTTTTTAGAATAATTCTAAAGAAGATAGAATCAGGTCCGTTTGACCCGGACGACCACATCCACCCGGTCTACCGCCATGCCGGCGGGGGCAGCCGGAACCCCGGCGACCTGAATGGCTTCGCCGGGAATGTCGATCAGGGTGCCTTCATCCTCAAGGAAGAAGTGCTGGTGATCGCCGGTATTGGTGTCGAAATAGCCGCGTACCGCATCCACAACGACCTGGCGCAGCAGGCCTGCGGCGGTGAATTGGTGCAGAGTGTTGTAGACCGTGGCCAGCGACACTTTGATGCCGGCCCGGGCCACTTCGTCGTGCAGGCTTTCCGCTGTCACATGCCGGTCATCGCCACAGAATAGATGCGCGGCCAATTCCATACGCTGACGGGTGGGGCGAAGCCCGGCGGTGCGCAACTTCTCCGCCGCAAACGGTGCCGGGCTGGAATTCTCGCGTGTCGCTTTGCCCATGGGGGCGGGTTCCTTGATCAAAGCCGGGACGCTGCCAAAGCCGCCGATCCCTGCTAGAGTGAATGCAGATTATACATTAGAACGTTTCTAAGCAAGAAAAGGCAAAAAAGCCGGGCATGCCGCCCATTTCCGGCTGGGGCGTTATTGAAAAGACCCCGTTTTTAAAGGGAACAGGACATTGGACAAGCCGGTGAAAAGGTCGAGTTTTGATATGGCGGGACTTTTGTCCTGCGCCAGCGGCGAGTTGTTCGGTCCCGGCAATGCCCAGCTGCCCATGCCGCCCATGCTGATGTTCGACCGCATCACATCCATTACGGAAGATGGCGGCGCGGACGGCAAAGGCGAAGTGATCGCCGAACTCGATGTGAATCCCAATCTCTGGTTCTTCAAATGCCATTTCGAAGGCGATCCGGTGATGCCCGGTTGCCTGGGGCTTGATGCGCTGTGGCAGATGGTCGGTTTTTTCCTGGGCTGGATGGGTGGCATCGGCAAGGGCCGGGCGCTTGGCGTCGATGAAGTCAAATTCACCGGCATGGTGCTGCCCAATGCCAAGAAGGTCACTTATATCGTCACCTTGAAGCGCGTCATCATGCGGCGGCTGGTGCTGGGCATCGCTGACGGCGTTATGAAAGTTGATGGTAAGGTGATCTATGAAGCCAAGGGCCTGCGCGTGGGTCTGTTCACCGACGCCGCTGCTGCGCTTGCCCAGAACTCCACCGCGCCTGTGTCCGCGTAACTTCGCGTTTTCGAGGTCTTAAATGAAACGAGTGGTCGTTACCGGCCTCGGCATTGTTTCGTCTATCGGCAACAATGCATCGGAAGTCACAGAATCTCTGCGTCATGCCAAATCCGGCATCGTCACGGCGGATGATTATGTCCGCCTGGGTTTCCGCTCCCAGGTCCATGGCAGCCTCAAGATCAATCTCGACGAAGTGGTGGATCGCAGGGCGCGGCGCTTTCAGGGCGATGGCGCCGGTTATTGCTGGGTCGCCATGCAACAGGCCATCTCCGATGCCGGCCTGACCGAGCATGACATTTCCAATCCCCGCACCGGCCTCATCGTGGGATCCGGCGGCCCCAGCACAAAAGCCATCGTCGCCGCCGCCGACACCACCCGCGAAAACAAAAGCCCCAAGCGGGTCGGCCCTTTCGCGGTGCCCAAGGCAATGTCTTCCACCTGCTCCGCCAATCTCTCGACCTGGTTCAAGACCAAAGGCGTGAATTATTCCATTTCGTCCGCCTGCTCGACCTCGGCCAATTGCATCGGCAATGCCTATGAAATGATTCAATGGGGCAAGCAGGACATGATGTTCGCCGGCGGCGGCGAAGAACTGGACTGGACCCTCAGCGAATTGTTCGATGCCATGGGCGCGATGTCGTCCAAATTCAACGCCACACCGGAAAAGGCCTCGCGCGCCTATGACAAGAATCGCGACGGCTTTGTCATTTCCGGCGGCGGCGGCATTCTGATTCTCGAAGAGCTGGAACACGCACGCGCACGCGGCGCGAAAATCTATGCCGAAATAGTCGGCTATGGCGCAACCGCCGATGGCGCTGACATGGTGGCGCCGTCAGGCGAAGGCGCCGTGCGCTGCATGCAAATGGCGCTGCAGAACGTGAAGGGCCCGGTGGATTACATCAATCCCCACGCCACTTCGACGCCGGTTGGCGACATCCCCGAAATCAACGCCATCAAGATCGTGTTCGGCGACAAGATCCCGCCCATCAGCGCCACCAAATCCCTCACGGGCCACAGCCAGGGTGCGGCCGGCGTGCATGAAGCGATCTACTGCCTGTTGATGATGCAGGCGGGCTTTATCTGTGAAAGCGCCAATATCGAGGAACTCGATCCGGCGGTTGAAGGCGCCAACATTGTGCGCAAGCGGATCGATAACGCCGTGATCAACACCGCGCTTTCCAATTCCTTCGGCTTCGGCGGCACCAACGCCTCGCTGGTTTTCCAGCGGCTAGAGAAGTGATGTCTCAAAATGGAACAGAAAACCCCGCGCGAGGCGATCATGGCTGAAGCCAAAACGGGACTGATGGCGGGACGCCGTGGCCTGATCATGGGCGTCGCCAACGACCATTCCATTGCCTGGGGCATCGCCCAGATGCTGGCCTCCCATGGCGCGGAACTAGCGTTTACCTATCAAGGTGAAGCGTATGTCCGCCGCCTCAAGCCGTTGGCGGATTCGGTTGGATCCGACTTGCTGCTGCCGGGCGATGTGGAAGACGAAGCACAATTGGATGCGGTGTTCGCCACCCTGGCAAAGAAATGGGGCAAGCTGGATTTCCTGGTGCACTCCCTGGCGTTCTCCGACGCCAAGGAATTGAAGGGCCGCTACATCGAAACCAGCCGCACCAATTTCCACAAAACCCTCGATATTTCCTGCTTTTCCTTCACCGATGCGGCGCGCCGCGCCGCCGCGATGATGAACCCCGGCGGCGCCATGCTGACACTCTCTTATCTGGGCGCGCAGCGCGTGATGCCCAACTACAATGTGATGGGCGTGGCCAAGGCGGCGCTGGAAGCCAGTGTCCGTTATCTCGCCGCCGATCTGGGCCGGGACGATATCCGCGTCAACGCCATTTCGGCCGGCCCCATGCGCACCCTTGCGGGCAGCGCGGTGGGCGATGCCCGCATGGTGTTCAAGTGGAACAAAAGCCATGCCCCATTAAAACGCTCCGTGGAACTTAACCATGTCGGCGGAGCGGCATTGTACTTGCTTAGTGGCCTATCGGGCGGCGTTACCGGCGAAGTGCATTTCGTCGACGCCGGCTTCAACGTCATCGGCATGCCGCCGACGACGGATCTGAAGGGCTGGACGCCCCCGGAGAACGGTCATGACGAACAAGGTGCTTCATAAGACAGGTTTTGCATTCCTCGCGCTGATCGCGCTGACAGGAACGGCTCTCGCTGGCTGGCGTGACCAAATCAGCAATTACGACGCCGACCGCCTCACCAATCTGGAAGAGTCCCGCGCCCAGGGCGTGAAGGAAGCGCAACAGCGCGGCGGCAGCGGCGATTTCCGCGCCATTCAGGAAACATTCGGCGCCGAAGCGCATGGCGTCCCGGAACAGGTATTGATTGGCCGCTGGCGCTGCCGCCAGATGAAATTGGGCGGCATGACCGGTTATGCCGTGTTCAGCTGGTTCCCCTGCAGCATCAGCCGCATCAATGGCAGTCTGTGGTTTGAGAAACAGGGCACCCAGCGCATGGCGGGTTACCTCTATCCTGAAGATGGTGGCCTGTGGGTCTATCTCGGCGCGCAAAGCGCCAAGGGCGAACCCTGGCATCGCTATTCCGGCCGTTTCGCATCCGTCGGCGCGGTGACCACGCCTGACGATCAGGTCGGCGCGCTGGTGGGTATTGGCCGCAACATGCTGCGCATCGATCTGCCGGACCCTGCCACCGAAGAATCCGAATTCGATGCAATCCAGCTCGTCCGTTAAAACTGTCATTCCCGCGAAAGCGGGAATCCAGCCTTACGCACGCTTCTTAGCGGCGTCCGCAAAGCGGTCGAACAGATAGTGCGAGTCCATCGGCCCGGGCGACGCTTCGGGGTGATACTGCACGCTGAAGACATCGGCGCCTTCCAGCCGCAGGCCGCAATTGCTGCAATCGAACAGCGAGATGTGAGTCTGCTTTACACCCTTGGGCAGCGTGTCGGTGTCCACGGTGAAGCCGTGATTCATCGACACGATCTCGACCTTGCCGGTTTCCAGATCTTTCACCGGATGATTGGCGCCATGATGGCCTTGCGCCATCTTCTTGGTCTTTCCGCCCAGCGCCAGGCCCAGCATCTGATGGCCTAGGCAAATCCCGAAGGTGGGAATGCCTTTGTCCACGATGCCCTTGATCGTGGGAATGGCATATTCGCCGGTGGCCGCCGGATCGCCCGGGCCGTTCGACAGCAAGACGCCATGCGGCTCATGCCGCAGCACTTCGTCCAGCTTGGCATCGGCCGGCAGCACGGTGATGTCGGCGCCCTTGCCGGCAAGCAATCTCAAAATGTTGCGCTTGACGCCATAATCCAACACGACGGCGCGGAAAGTGGGTTTGCCTTCTTCGCCATAGCCTTCATTCCACGCCCAGGGCGTCTCGCTCCAGCGATATATCTGGCGCGATGTGACGTCCTTGGCCAAATCCAAACCGACCAAGCCGGGAAATTCCTTGGCCTGTTTCAACAGGGCGGGCTTGTCGCACTGGCCATCACCGCAATTGACGATGGCGCCATGCGGCATGCCTTTTTCGCGGATCATAGCGGTGAGGGCGCGGGTATCAATTCCCGCTACCGCCGGAATGTTGTGCGCCTTCAACCAGCGATCCAGGTCCGCAAGGCTGCGATAGTTGGACGGATGCTCGGCATCGGCGCGCACGATCATGCCGCGCACCGCCGGGTTCAAGGTTTCAATGTCTTCGTTGTTGGTGCCGACAATGCCGATATGGGGAAACGTGAAAGCCACGATCTGTCCTGCGTAAGACGGATCGGACAGAATTTCCTGATAGCCGGTCATGGCGGTGTTGAAGCAGACTTCGCCCGCCGTAGCTCCCACCGCGCCGAAACCCGCGCCTTCAAAGAAGGTGCCGTCGGCAAGCATCACGCCCCCGCGTGAAAAAGGGAGCTGATTTTCGGCCATGGGAAGTGTCCTTGGATTTGCGCGAAAATAGGGATGCGAAGCGCTGGGGTCAACTGTCCGCCCGGCCAAACAAACCCTGTCTTTTCAACAGGTTGTACTTATCCACGGATTCGCATAGGTTCCCTGCGAATTCCAAAGGCGGCTCTCCATGGCTTTGCGCGAGCAACTCAACGACTCCATGAAAGAGGCGATGAAAGCCAAGGACGCCAAGCGTCTTGCCACTCTGCGCTTGGTGTTGGCCGCCCTGAAAGACCGCGATATCGCCGCTCGCACCGAAACCAGCCGCGACCTTCTGGGCGATGACGAAATTCTTTCCCTGATGGCCAAGATGATCAAGCAGCGTGACGAATCCGCTGTCGCGTTCGATGCGGGAAACCGGCCGGAACTGGCGGCGGGCGAGCACGAGGAAATTGCGATTATCCGCTCCTTCATGCCGGCGCAGATGGATGATGCCGGCGTCAAGGCGGCGGCACAGGCGATCATCGCCGAACTCGGCGCTGCCTCGATCAAGGATATGGGCAAGGTGATGGCCGCGATGAAAGAGCGCTTCGCCGGTCAGATGGATTTTGCCAAAGCATCATCCATCATCAAAGACGCTCTCAGCGCTCCGAAGGCCTAAAACCGCGCTTACAGAATATCCGACAAGGCCTGCCCAACCAGCCGCGCCATCGTCTTCACCGCCGCGATTTCGCGCTCGCTGAAATAGCGCTTGTCCTGCCAATAGGCGCCGATGGCGGCCACTGGCCCATCCATTC
This sequence comes from Alphaproteobacteria bacterium, assembly GCA_947474565.1. GTDB lineage: Bacteria > Pseudomonadota > Alphaproteobacteria > Micropepsales > Micropepsaceae > Rhizomicrobium. Next base: position 77,600 of record CANJIS010000002.1, on the reverse strand, counting down.
CCACCGGGGTCATGATCAGGCTTTTCACAAAGGTCCGGCGATAGACGTCGTGGGGAATGCGCGGATCCGCGAACACGTCCGTGATCACCGCGGTCTGGGCATTGAGCATCGACCAGCCGGAGATGCAGGCGCTCATGGGAAAACGCTGGCCTTCCACAGGGGCGCAATCGCGTCCTCTTCGACATAGTGGCAAAGATCGCCTTCGCGCAGCACGAAACAGACGCCGTCGGCGGAACAGGCGTGCCGGGCGGTAATCCGCACCACTTCGATGACTGCCTCGCGGTCTGAGGCGCTTTCCAGCCGTTCCTCGGCCACTCCAGCAATTTCCAGCGGGGGTCGTGGGGATCGTCGAAAATGTTCATCAGACAGCCTCAAACCGGGAGAAACCGGGCATTTTCACGCTCATACACAGGGGAATCAGGAGATTCCAGCCCCCGATTCCCGGATTTTATCGTAAGGTCCGGGCCATGCGCTATGGCGAAGGCTTGCTTGAGGAAATCCGGCGGCGGACAGACCTTGTCCAACTGGTCGGCCGCCGGGTGAAGCTTGTCCGCAAGGGCCGGGTGATGTGGGGCTGTTGCCCCTTCCACGGCGAGAAATCGCCCAGCTTCAAAGTGGAAAATGAGCGCCGCACCTACAAATGTTTCGGCTGCGGCAAGGGCGGTGACTGTTTCCGCTGGCTGATCGAAACCGAAGGCCTGTCTTTTCCGGAAGCGGTGCAGAAGCTGGCAGGCGAAGCGGGCGTCGAACTTCCCGCCTGGTCTCCGGAAGATGAGGCGCGCGAGCAGAAAAAGAAATCGCTCTACGACATTGTGGACCTGGCTTGCGGTTTTTATGAAACCCAATTGCGTGAAGACGCCGGCCGCGCCGCACGCGATTATCTGAAAACCCGCGGGCTCGACGGCGCCACCGCCAAGCAATTCCGTTTGGGTTACGCCCCTGCAGGCGGTCAGGGGTTGATCGAATTTCTCAAAACCAAGAACGTCACCCAGGACGATATGATCGCCGCGGGTCTGGCGCGGCCTTCCGAAGACAATCGTCCCATGCGCGATTTCTTCTTTGATCGCTTGATGTTTCCCATCGCGGACGGCCGTGGCCGCATCATCGCTTTTGGCGGCCGCGGGCTGCAGCCCGACGCCAAGCCGAAATACATTAATAGCGGTGAATCCTCGCTATTTTCGAAGGGTGCCAATCTCTACAATTTTCACACCGCGCGGGCGGCCGCGATCAAATCCGGCACCATCATTCTGGCCGAAGGCTATATGGATGTGATCGCTCTGGTGCGCGCCGGGTTCACCCATGCCGTGGCGCCGCTGGGCACCGCGCTCACTGGTGACCAGCTCGATCTTCTGTGGCGCACTGCGCCTGAACCCATTCTTGCGTTTGACGGCGACGCCGCGGGATTGAAAGCGGCGCATCGCGCTGCCCATCTGGCGCTGCCGCAGCTCAAGGCCGGTTACAGTCTGCGTTTTGCGTTTCTTCCAGCGGGCGAAGATCCCGATACCCTGATCGCCAAAACCGGCGCCGCCGGCATGGGCAGGATTTTGGAAGCAGCGCTGCCGCTGTCGGAAATGCTGTGGCGCGCCGAAACCGAAGGCCATGATTTTTCCACCCCCGAACGCCGGGCCGGACTGGAACGCACCCTGGCCGCCATCGTCGGTGAAATTACCGATGGCAAGATCGCCGATTACTACCGCCGCGATTTCGATCAGAAGGTGTTCGATGCCTTCAAGGCCCGCAAACCCCGGGCCCCGGAAAGTGGGACCGCCCCCCGGCGGGGCGGCCGCGGCTTCGGTCCCCCCAAGCCGGCCTATGCCACCGGGGCGGTGTCTTCCGCCCTGAAAGGGAGCCTTTTGGCCCGGGCGGCCCGCCAGGGGCAGGCGCAGGCCCGCGATGGGGCCCTGAAACTCAAGGAAATGGAACTTGCCACCCTTTTGGCGGCCCGGCCGGACCTGGCCCTGGCCCATGGGGAACTGCTGGCGGGACTGCCCTTCCAAGACCCTTCGCTTGACAGGCTGCGGCGTGAACTTTTAAACCTCGCCGCCTCGGGCTCCAGCCTTGAAAAACCGCATGTTTTGACCCATTTCGTTCGTCTGGGGATGACCGAATTGCTCACCCGTCTGGGTGTCTCGGAAGAGGCGCCCAAATCCGAACCCGGACCCGAAGCGGGGGAGGAAACTGAAGCCCGTTTCCTTCGCGCTGCGTCCGACCTGCGCAAGATGGAATGGGAGCCGGAACGTGCCCATGACCTTCAGCGTCTCGGGGGCGAGGCCAGCGAAGAAGAATGGTTACAAGCCACGCGGTCTTTGCGTGCCTCCGGCGAGTAAGAAGGCTCGCCAGCCTTGGATTTTCGACCCATTTTGGTGGGTCCAACAGGAACGAGATTTGGTGACCAAGCCCGCCTCCAAGAAAACATCTGCCAAAAAGGCGCTTGCGCCGAAGAAGGCGGCTGCCAAGCCCGCGACCGCCAAAGCTGCGGCCGTGAAGAAATCCAAACAGCCGCCGCCGCCGCCCAAGAAAACGGGCAAGGTCAAAAGCCGTCCGCTCACCGCTGCCGAACTCAAAAAGTTTGAAGCGCAGAAGGCCGCCAAGGCTCAGGCCGAACTGAAGAAGAAGGGGCTGCTTCCCGCCGACGCCAAGAAAGGCGCCGCGACCCTGCTCAAGCCCGGCGCGAAAATTCCGCCCAAGAAGCCAGGCGAGGCCGAAACCCCCGGTGATGCCGACAGTCCGCTGCTGGATATGTCGGATGTCGGCGTCCGCAAGATGATCGCGCGCGCCAAGCAGCGCGGCTACGTCACCTATGACGAGCTGAACAAGGTTCTGCCTTCCGACAAAACGTCTTCGGAACAGATCGAAGACACGATGGCGATGCTCAATGAAATGGGCATCAACGTCATCGAAAGCGAAGAAGCCGAAGAAGCCGAAGAAGGCGCCGTGCCGGCGCTGGGCGAAAGCGGCAGCAAAGCCGTCGCCACCACCGCCAAGTCCGGCGAACAATATGATCGCACCGATGATCCGGTGCGCATGTATCTGCGCGAAATGGGTTCGGTCGAGCTTCTGTCGCGCGAAGGCGAAATCGCCATCGCCAAGCGTATCGAGGCCGGCCGCGAATTGATGATCGGCGCCTTGTGCGAATCCCCGCTCACCTTTGAAGCGCTCACGGTTTGGCGCGACGAGCTGAACGAAGGCAAAGTCCTGCTGCGCGATATTATCGACCTGGAAGCCATGTATAGCGCCGGTCCCGATGGAAGCCCTGCGCCGGTGCCGCCGCCTGTGGGCCCGGACGGCAAGCCGCTCAATCCGCCGGAAGCCGCCCACCTTCCGGAATTCAAGAAGCCGGCGCCGCCCAAACCCGCGCCTGCACCCAAGGCGGAAGGCGAAGAAGGCGAAGGCGGGGAAACCCCTGTAACGCCTGCCGATGACGGGGATGATTTCGACGATGAAGGCAATCTGCCCTTGTCGGCGATGGAAGCAGCCTTAAAGCCCCAGGTGCTGGAATCGCTGGACGCGATTGCCGCGCTCTACAAGAAGCTGGGCAAGCTGCAGGACGCCTCGGTTGAAGCCGCGCTCGCCAGTGATGAGCTCTCCACCGGTCAGGAACGCCGCTTCAAGAAGCTTCGCAATGAGACCATGGATCTGGTCAAGTCGCTCAAGCTCAACAACAACCGCATCGAAGCCCTGGTTGACCAGATGTACGGCATCAATCGCCGTCTGGTGTCGCTGGAAGGCAAGCTGCTGCGCCTGGCCGAAAGCCACGGCGTCGATCGCGCCGAATTCCTCAAACAGTATTTCGGCAATGAGCTGGACCCCAACTGGGCGCGCCGCGTCGGCCGCCTCACCGGTTTGGGCTGGCATGAATTCGTCACCGAGGAGCGGGAAAAGGTCCGCACCCTGCGTGAAGACATTCAGGCCCTGGCCCAGGAAACCCGCCAGTCGGTTTTGGAATTCCGCCGCAACGTCCAGACGGTGCAGAAGGGCGAACGCGAATCCGGCGTCGCCAAAAAGGAAATGATCGAGGCCAATCTTCGTCTCGTGATTTCCATCGCCAAGAAATACACCAATCGCGGCCTGCAATTCCTCGACCTGATCCAGGAAGGCAATATCGGCCTGATGAAGGCGGTCGATAAATTCGAATATCGCCGCGGTTATAAATTCTCGACTTACGCCACCTGGTGGATTCGCCAGGCCATTACCCGCTCCATCGCCGATCAGGCGCGCACCATCCGTATTCCGGTGCACATGATCGAGACCATCAACAAGCTGGTGCGCACCTCGCGCCAGATGTTGCATGAGATCGGCCGCGAACCGACACCGGAAGAATTGGCCGAACGCCTGGCCATGCCGCTGGAAAAGGTGCGCAAGGTCCTCAAGATCGCCAAGGAACCGATCAGCCTCGAAACGCCTATTGGCGACGAGGAAGATTCGCATCTGGGCGATTTCATCCAGGACCCCAATGTGGTCCTGCCGATCGACGCCGCCATTCAGGCGAATTTGCGCGAAACCACCACCCGCGTGCTGGCGACGCTCACCCCGCGTGAAGAGCGCGTGCTGCGCATGCGCTTCGGCATCGGCATGAACACCGACCACACGCTGGAAGAAGTCGGCCAGCAATTCAGCGTAACCCGCGAACGTATCCGCCAGATCGAGGCGAAGGCGCTGCGCAAGCTGAAGCATCCCTCCCGCTCCCGCAAACTCCGTAGCTTCCTGGATAACTAACTCTCTTCCTCATCCAGAGCCTGTCGAAGGGTGAGGGCAGCAATAATTCGAAGGTTTTTTTACAATGGCCCGCCGCGACGAATCCAAATTCTCCAATCGCCTGGAAGACGCCCAAAAAGCGCGCCTCGAAATGCTGGCCAAGGCCAAGGCCCGTGCCGAAGCCGCCAAGGCCGGCGCGGATGATCGCGTCCAGGAGCGCGCCACCATCGCCAAGGCGCGTGACGAGCGCCTGGCCCAGCGCGCCGAGGAAAAGCGCATCGCCGCTATCGAGGCGGAAAAGAACAAGGCCCAGGTCGAAGCCGCCCGCAAAAAGGCCGAGGAAGAAGCCAAGATCGCCGCCCAGCAGGCCGCCGAAGACGCCGTCAAGCGCCAGGCGGAAATGGAAATCGAGCAGAAGGCCAAGCGCGACGCCAAGTATGCGGCGCGTAAGGAACGCGGAAAGAAAAAGCGGTAGGCGCTTCTCCCATCGTGAAGTTCCCTCAGGAACCTTCACTTTCCAGTTCACAAATTCCCGTTGTCCGTTCTAGGGTTGCCTGGGGTTGAGCCCGTGGCTCCCCGCCTTCCGTCGCGGTTTGGTATCCCCGCCAGCCCCGGATCGATAAGAAACTTTTTTAGCGAGAGTGAGCCCGCATGCCGTTTGTCGAAGATCACAAGTTCAAATACCCCGCCGAAGAAGAATGCCTGGTCCGCCGCCTGGGCAGCGCGGTGGTTGTCTCCTGGGCAGGTCTGCCGCGCGAAACCCGGGAAAAGCTGCTCTCCGAAGCCAAGATTGCCTGGGACCGGGAATTCCATGTCCCGCGGATGGCGGACCGGCTCAACGCCATCCTCAAGCGCCAGACTTCTCTTTAGCCGCGCGCCTAATCCGCTCGGTAATTGAAGCTCACCGAAATCCGCTTGCCCTTGGCGCGGTTGGGCTCAACCCCATGCCGCAGCCAGCTTTCCCATAGCAACAGCTGGCCGGGCTTGGGCGCCACATCCACAAAGCTGCGGTTTTCCAATTTCGCCTTCTGCTTTTTCGGCGGCGCTGCCATCAGCATCGGCAGGCGCGGGTCTTCAAAGCGGATCGCGCCGCTGCCGGGCGGCACCGTGACATAATAGGTGCCGCTGATCACGGAATGCGGATGTATATGCGGCGCATGGATTGCGCCCTTGTCCATCACATTGATCCAAAGGGAATCGAGTTTCAGCTTGCGTGACCCAAGGTCAAATTCGCTTTTGCGCGCGAACGCCGCCACATGCTTGGCAATGGCCTTTTCCAGATCGGCGAAAATACTGGCCCGCAGCAGCAGGTCGTTCAGCGAGGCATAAGAGGTGTAACCGCCATAGCCATGGCTTTTCGCCCAGCGCTGTCCGGCCTTGTCGTCCGCCGCGATGGATAGGCAGGTTTCGGCTAGCCCGCGCGGTGGCGTGACCTTCGCGCTGTAGAACCGGGTTGGGAAAAGTGTCTGGAAGCCTGACATTTCATGACCCAATGGTTAGGGGTTCTTTGACCAATTGCATGGCATAAAGCCGCCGTCAAAGCGGCGTTCTCCATGCGGATCATGATCAGCATTTCTGCCGTTGTTGCGTTGGGGTTTTGCCTTTCCGGCTGCGCCGTTTACGAAGTTGGCTCCACGGTGGTCGGCGCTACCACGAGTGTTGTGGGCGGGGTGGCGAGCGTCGCGGGCACGGTCGTCAGCGCGCCTTTCGGCAGCTCCGACAAATCGGACTCGGACAAAGACTAAAAACTGTCCTTCCGCCGCCTGATCTCGCCGAACACAGCGACATCACCGGCCTGCTCCATTCCCAGCGATTTGCGAATTTCCGGCGATGACACGCGCAGGAAAGGGTTGGTGGCTTTTTCCAGTCCCATGTCTGACGGCATGCTGGTTTGGCCCGCACCGCGCGCTGCCCGCACGCGTTTCATCCGCTCCTGCAGCGCCTGATTGCCGGCTTCCAGCGTCAACGCGAAGCGGCCGTTACTTTCCGTATATTCGTGGCCGCACCACACCTTCGTCGCGTCGGGCAGCCGCATCAGCTTGGAAAGGCTGGCCCACATCATGCCGGGATCGCCTTCAAACAATCGCCCGCAGCCCATGGCGAACAGCGTGTCGCCGGTAAAGGCATTGCCATCGATCACAAAGGTGATGGAGCCGCGCGTATGGGCCGGCACTTCCAGCACCTGAACCTTACGGCCTCCGAAGTCCCAGCCTGAGGATTCATCCACGCCCACATCAATCCCGGGAATCCGGGCCGCATCCTTGCCCGGCCCCACCACGATAGCTCCGGCCGCCTGCTTCAGCGCCAGGTTGCCGCCGGTATGGTCCAGGTGATGATGGGTGTTGAGGATATGGGTCAGCCGCCAACCGCGTGCGCTCAGCGCCGCCGTCACCGGCCCCGGCTCGGACGGGTCCACCACGGCACAGGCATCCCCCGCCTTCACCAGATAGGCGTAATTGTCACTGAGGCAGGGCACGACCACGATTTCGACCGACATGGAACTCCTTTTAACAGGTTATGCGTTGAATGATAACGCATCCAGGATTACCCATAGTGTGATGCAGGTCCGTGACCTCAACGAATTCTATGACGGCCATTTGGGCGCGGTCGCCCGCCGCATCCTGCTGCGCCGCATCCGCCTGACCTGGCCCGATGTCGAAGGGCTGCGCGTCCTGGGCTACGGCTATGCCATGCCGTATCTGCGGCCTTTCATGATTGAGGCGGAACGCTGTGTCGCCGCCATGCCCGCCCATATGGGCGTCACCGCCTGGCCGGGCGTCAGATGCCTTACCGCTTTGGTGGAAGAAGACGCGCTCGCTTTTCCCGATGCATTTTTCGACCGGGTTCTGGTGGTGCATGGGCTGGAAAGCGCCGAATCCCTGCGCCCGCTGCTGCGCCAGCTTTGGCGGGTGCTGGCCCCGGAAGGAAAGCTGTTGCTGGTGGCACCCAATCGCGCCAGCCTTTGGGCCCAGGTGGAATGGTCGCCCTTTGGTCAAGGCCGTCCCTTCTCGCGCGGTGAACTGGAAAGAATTCTGCGCGACGTCCTGTTCCAGCCTACATTCTGGGACCGCGCTCTTTTCATGCCGCCTTTCAATTCCAAAGCCCTGATCAGTTCCGGCGTGAGCTGGGAGCGTTTGGGTGGCCGCTTCCTGCATGGCCTGGGCGGGGTGCATCTGGTGGAAGCGACCAAGTCGCTTTATGCGCCTGTCGGCCCCATGGCGACGGCACCGGCCCGCGCTGGCGTGCGCGTAACGTCCGAACCTACGCCTTTTTAAGCAAGAAGATGGCGCCCAAAAGAAAACGGGCGCGTGTAAAACTGTTTCAGGATTTTTTCAGTAGAAAAATCGCGCCCGGCGCCAACAGATTGGGGCCCCAGGCATCGGTCTTCATCGGCCGCGTTTCGCCATTTTCATTCAGCGCATGGGCTTCCACCACCACCGCGCCGCACAGCCGCGTCAGATCCAGAAAATCCGACAAAGTACAAAGATGGATGTTGGGCGTGTCGAACCAGCTGTTATCCAGGTTCTTGGTGCGCGGCATCTTGCCTTTGAACACCAAAGAACCGCGCACTTTCCAATAGCCAAAATTGGGCAGCGACACCGCCGTGCGCCGCCCGATGCGTAAGAGATGCTCCAGCACCGCGCGCGGCTTTTCCGTGGCCTGAATGGTGTTGGACAGGATCACGGCATCAAACGCGCCGCTGGGATATTCCACCAGATCGGTATCGGCATCGCCCTGCATCACCGAAAGGCCGCGCGCCACGCAGGCATTCACGTTTTGCTGAGACAGTTCGATGCCGCGGCCATCAACATGCTTGGTGCGCACCAGATGCTCCAGCAACGCGCCGTCGCCGCAACCCACGTCCAGAATGCGCGTGCCTGGCCGGATCATGGCCGCGATGGCGGCCAGATCGGGCCTCAGGGTTGTCGAACCGCTGGTTGAACCGCTCGCGCTCATGAATCCGCCAGCGCGTTCAAAAAGCCCTTCACCGCCTGAAACATTTCCGGCTCGTCCAGCAGGAAGGCATCATGGCCCTTGTCGGATTTGATTTCGACAAAGCTCACATTTGCCGCAACCGCGTTCAGGGCATGGGCGACGGATTTGTTTTCCGCCGGCGGGAACAGCCAGTCAGAAGTGAACGAGATAATGCAGAAGCGCGGCGGATGGGCGCCAAAGGCGTGCCCCAGCTTGCCGTCATGGTCCGCGGCCAGGTCGAAATAGTCCATCGCCCGGGTGATATAGAGATACGAATTGGCGTCGAACCGGTCCACGAAGCTGCGGCCCTGATGGTGCAGATAGGATTCGATCTGGAAGTCGGGCGCGAACTGGAAGGACAGCGCTTCGCGGTCCTGCAAGCTGCGGCCGAATTTGCGCTGCAGCGCCGTTTCCGACAGATACGTGATATGCGCCGCCATGCGCGCCACCGCCAGCCCTTTGGACGGGCTGACATTGTGCAGTTGATACTCGCCGCCACGCCAATCGGGATCGGCCATGATCGCCTGCCGCCCCACTTCGTGGAAGGCAATGTTCTGCGCCGAATGGCGTGCGGCGCTGGCAATCGGCATCACCGCCCGCACGCGCTCGGGATAAGCCGCTGCCCATTGCAACGCCTGCATCCCGCCCATCGAGCCGCCCACCACCGCCAGCAATTTGGCGATACCAAGATGCTCCACCAGCATCCCTTGCGCCCGCACCATGTCGCGGATGGTGATCAGCGGAAATGACAGGCCGTATGGCTTGGCGGTGGCCGGATCAATCGAGGCTGGTCCGGTCGAGCCCATGCAGCCGCCAATGACATTGGCGCAGATGACAAAGAAACGATCCGTATCGATGGGCTTGCCCGGCCCCACCGTGGTGGTCCACCAGCCGGGCTTGCCGGTGACAGGATTTTCCGAAGCCACGAACTGATCGCCGGTCAGGGCATGACACACCAGCACGGCATTGCTCTTGGCCGCGTTCAGCGTGCCATAGGTCATATAGGCGACCGTGAAGGGCGACAGGCTTTTGCCGCAATCCAGCTTCAGCGGCTTGTCGGGCCCGAAGGTCACGGTCTGGCCCTTGTCGGCGGCGTGAACCTTGACCGGGCGCAGGAATTCGGGGGCTTCAGACATGCGGGTAATCCTTGGGAAATGTAGCTAAGGCTGCTGTCCCCCGCTGTCAACGAATGGCGGGTCTGCTTTGCTTTTAACCCTTGCTGCCACTATCAATACCGCCCTTTTTGGACCTTCCATGACACTCACACCCCGGCCCGGAATTCTGGACATCTCGCTCTATGTCGGCGGGCGCTCCAGCGTGCCTGGGGTTGAGAAAGTCTGGAAGCTCTCTTCCAACGAAAGCCCGCTGGGCCCCAGCCCCGCCGCGCTGGAAGCACTCAAGACCGCAGCCAGTGATGTCAGCGCCTATCCAGAAGGCACCGCCCGCATCCTGCGCGAAGCTATCGGCAGCGCTGAGAACCTTGATCCGGATCGCATCATCGGCAGCGGCGACGGCTCCGACTATCTGCTCACCATGCTGGCGGCGGCGTATCTGACGCCGGGCGACGAAGTGTTGTTCAGCGCCCACGCCTTCCTGGTTTACAAAATCGCCACCCTGGCCAACAGCGCCCGTCCCGTCGAAGTTGCGGAGAAGACGACCAATCACGGCATCAAGGTCGATGTCGATGCCATGTTGAAGGCGGTCACGCCCAGGACGCGACTGGTCTATATCGCCAATCCCAACAATCCCACGGGCACATATCTCACAAGCGCCGAGCTTCGCCGTCTGCATGTCGGGCTGCCGAAGAATGTGCTGCTGGTGATCGATTCCGCTTACAGCGAATATGTCACCGCGTCCGATTATGAAGACGGCACAAAGCTGGTCACCGAATTCGACAATGTGGTGATGACCCGCACCTTCTCCAAGATTCATGGTCTGGCCGGTCTGCGCATTGGCTGGGCCTATGTGCCCACCGAAGTGGCCGGCATCCTCAACCGCATCCGTGGTCCCTTCAACGTCGGCAATCTGCAGGCGCGGGTGGGCGCGGCCTCTATCGGCGACCGCGATCACCTCGCCAAGGCTGTCGCGCACAATGAAAAATGGAAACGCTGGCTGACGGATGAAATCCGCAAGACCGGCCTTCGTGTCGATGACAGCGTCGCCAATTTCATCCTGATCCATTTTCCGGAAGGGCCGAAGAACGCCAAGGCGGTCGATGAATTTCTTTGCGCCCGTGGTTTGATCCTTCGCGGCGTGGGCAGCTACAAGCTGCCGCAATGTTTGCGCCTGACTGTCGGTCCCGCCGAAGCCAATGAATTGGTGGTGGCCGCGTTGAAGGAGTTCATGGGCTCATGAGTTTCGGCAAACTCGCCATTATCGGTTTGGGCCTGATCGGCTCATCCATCGGCCATGCCGCCAAGCGCGGTAAGGTGGCCGGCGAAATCGTCGGCTTCGACGCCAGCGAGGACGTTCGCGCCCGTTCCGCCAAGCTGGGCTTCACCGACCGCGTCGCCTCCACTTTGGAAGACGCAGTGAAGAATGCCGATCTGGTGATTCTGGCGACGCCGGTCGGGGCCTATAAATCATTGGCCGAAAGCATCGCCGCGCATCTTAAGCCTGGCGCCATCCTGTCCGATGTGGGCTCGGTCAAGGGCGCAGTGGCCCGCGATATTTCCCCGTCGGTGCCAAAGGGCGTGCATTTCATTCCCGCCCATCCCATCGCCGGCACCGAGTTTTCCGGCCCGGAAGCGGGCTTCGCCAGCCTGTTCGATGGCCGCTGGACCATCCTGACCCCGCCGCCTGGCGCTGATGAAAAAGCTGTCGCCGACGTGCGGCAATTCTGGGAAGGGCTTGGCGCCCAGGTGGATGTGATGGATATCGCCCATCACGATCTGGTGCTGGCCATGACCAGTCATGTGCCGCATCTGATCGCCTATAACATCGTGGGCACGGCGCATGATCTGGAACAGGTCACCGAAGGCGAAGTGATCAAATACTCCGCCAGCGGTTTCCGCGACTTCACCCGCATCGCCGCCTCAGACCCCACCATGTGGCGCGACGTATTTCTCAACAACCGCGAAGCGGTGCTGGAAGTGCTGGGCCGTTTCAATGAAGATCTCAGCCGCCTGCAGCGCTGGGTGCGCGACGGCAATGGCGATGCGCTGTTCGATCTGTTCACCCAGACCCGCGCCATCCGGCGCGGCATCATCACCGCCGGCCAGGACACCGCGTCGCCGAATTTCGGGCGCGATAAGCGGAGCGACGGCCAGGAAAAGTGAGTAGCGGTTTTCCGTCCGGCCGCGCGACCATCAAAAAAGAGCTAGTAAAGTGGATCAAATACGGCCGCCAGATCGCCGCCCGTATCGGCAAAGGCCGTGGCGTTGAGGTTCAGTCCCGTGGACTTTATCTCCACCGGCCCCATCACCGCCTGACCTTCCTTGGCGCGCCAATCGGCCGACGCATCCGCCCATGATCCCGTGCCCGCCAGCAATGGCGCAAAGGCCGAACCCTTGCTCAAGGTGGCATAGACCGAAATGCGGCTGATGTGATCGCCGAACAGGCCGGCAATGTTGCCGCCCGCCTTGATCTCACTGCCGCTCAACTGAAGATCCACGGCATCGGCTTTGGGATCGCGGCGAAAATGGACCTGGGTATCGGCGGCCGTGAACGCCACACCGGCGCTGTCCTGCCCGCCTGCGTTCACCGCTTCCAGATCGAAACGCACCAGCCCCTTGGCATCGGCAACGGTGCTGGCGTGCAGCATGGCCGGCAAGAAATTCAGCCCATGGCTTCTGCCCCCCGCATCGGTCCAGTTCAGAGTCTGCTTGCCCGCCGCTTCATAGATGCCCTGGTCACGGCCATAGGTGAGGCGATGCAGGGCAAAGTTCTCGCTGGTCCATCGGAACGGCCCATGCGCGCCCTGGCCTTCCACCGCGAGTTTCTCGAACACGACATCGATGTTGAACGGGAACCCCGAAACCTTCTTGCCGGCAAAAGACAGGGTAATGCCGGGCGCAATCTCATGGCCGTTCGCGGCGTCCAGTTTCTTCTCGACTGCGCCGGCCACGGTATACCAACGCGCCATGGCGGTGGCGGCGACAGCCAGAAGAAGGGCGATCGGTGCGAAAAGCCAGAAGCGGGAGGAATAGTTCACGCGGGGATACCGTCCGTCATGTGCGGTCCAGCGCGTACCATAGAATTAGCCGCATTTGGAATAGCCGCAGGACAAGCAGGAATCGCAGCCTTCCACATGCACAAAGCTGGCCTCGCCGCAGCGGGGGCAGAAATGCGCTGGCGCACCCTCACGGGGAACCGGTGCAGGAACCACATTCGGTATGCGCTGGCCCAGAAAGCCGATCTCCATCATGTGGCGCTCAATCACTTCGCCAATGGCGGCCAGCAGGGACGGCACATAGCGTCCGTTCATCCATTGCCCGCCGCGCGGATCGAAAATGGCCTTCAGCTCCTCCACCACAAAGGACACATCGCCGCCGCGCCGGAATACCGCCGAGATCATGCGGGTCAGCGCCAGGGCCCAGGCATAGGCTTCCATATTCTTGGAGTTGATGAACACTTCGAACGGCCGCCGCCGCCCGTCTTTCTCAATGTCGTTGATGGTGATGTAGAAGGCGTGATCGCTTTCCAGCCATTTGATCTTGTAAGTGCGGCCCAGCAGCGCTTCCGGGCGATCCAGCGGCTTGGCCATATAGACCACGCCGCCTTTTGCCGAGCGCGGTTCCGGCAAGGGCAGCGGCAATTCGGGCTCGGCGCCAATCACGGCTTCCGCCGGCACCACGTCCTTGGGTTCTTGAACGTCCGCCACCTGCAGCACCGATCCGGTGACATCATTGGGCCGATAGGTGGTGCAGCCTTTGCAGCCCGCCTCATAGGCCTTGCGATAAACATCCTTGAAGGCATCAAAGGAAATTTCGCGCGGCACGTTGATGGTTTTGGAAATTGCCGAATCGATAAAGGGCTGGCAGGCCGCCTGCACCGCCAAATGATCATCGGGGCTTATGGTCTGGGCGGTGACGAAATAATCCGGCAGTTCCGCTTCCGCGCCGAACTGCGCCCGGAATTTGCGCAGCGCGTAATCCTCCACGCTTTCCTCAAGCTTGGCTCCATCCGGCTGCAGTACCTTGCGGCTGTAGCTCAAGGCAAAGACCGGCTCGATACCGCTGGAGACATTGTCGGCGAACAGCGAAATCGTGCCGGTGGGGGCGATGGAGGTGAGAAGCCCGTTGCGGATCCCATGCGCGGCGATGGCATCACGGATATCGCGCGGCAGGGCCTGGATATGCGGCCGCGCCAGATAGGCTTCGCGCTCGAACAGGGGAAAGGCGCCCTTTTCCTCCGCCAGCGCCGCCGAAGCGCGATAGGCGGCGTGACTGAGTGCTGACAGCCATTGCTCGATCAGCGCAATGCTGTCCGGCGAACCATACCGGGTCTTGCAGAAGATCAGGGCGTCGGCCAGGCCTGTGACGCCCAGCCCGACCCGCCGCTTGGCAATAGCTTCCTGCCGCTGTTCGTCCAGCGGAAAGCGCGACACGTCGATGGCGTCATCCATCATACGCACGGCAATGGTGACCAGCCGCTCCAGCTCATCCAGGTCCAGATATGCGCCGTCTTCAAAAACATTGCGCACCAGCTTGGCCAGATTGATCGAACCCAGCAGGCAGGCGCCATAAGGCGGCAAGGGCTGTTCACCGCAAGGATTGGTGGCGTGAATGCTCTCGCAATAGGAAAGATTGTTTTCCTGGTTGATGCGGTCGATGAAAATCACGCCCGGCTCGGCATAGTCATAGGTGGAGCGCATGATGCGCTCCCACAACGCCCGCGCCTTGACGGTAGAAAAAACCCGGCCGCCGAATTGCAGCTTCCAGTCGCGGTCGGCCTTCACCGCTTCCATGAAGGTGTTGGGCACCAGCACCGACAGGTTGAAATTGGAAAGCCGCCCGCTCGTCCGCTTGGCGTCGATGAACTCCTCGATGTCGGGATGGTCGATGCGCAAGGTCGCCATCATCGCGCCGCGCCGTGCGCCCGCACTCATGATGGTGCGGCACATGGCGTCCCATACGTCCATGAAGGAAACGGGACCGGACGCATCCGCGCCCACGCCTTTCACCAGCGCGCCCTTGGGCCGCAGCGTGGAAAAGTCATAACCGATGCCGCCGCCCTGCTGCAGGGTAAGAGCGGCCTCGCGCAGGCTTCCGAAAATCCCATCCATGGAATCAGGGATGGCGCCCATCACAAAACAGTTGAACAGGGTGACGGCGCGCCCCGTGCCCGCGCCCGCCAGAATGCGTCCCGCCGGCAGAAATTTGTGACCCGCCAGGGCAGACGCGAAGTCCTTGGCATGGGTCAGGCGCGCCGCCGGCTTTTCGGCCAGGCTCAGGGCATAGGCCACGCGGGTCCAGCTGTCGGCGACATCGCGGTCGCCGCCACCTTCAAAGCCTTCTGGCGCCTTGAAGCGGTATTTCATGTCCCAGATCTGGCGGGAAATCTCGCTCATCAACACAGTACCAATCACGTCCAATAGGGGTTCCGCTACCGCCCTAATATGGCAAATGTTCTGCAAACGTTCCAGAGGTGGTTTCGCGCCAAAAACAGCCTTAATGCAGCGTTTTAGGGCAACAGGGCGTCGGTGCCCTGCTCGATGCGGCTTTCCAGCATGGCCATGAATTCACCCCGCTTCAGGCCGGGGGAAATCTGCTCCAGGAAGGCGATCGTGATCCGTCCGGGATATTTGAAAAAGCCGCGCCAGAACAAACCCGAATTCAGCGCCACCGGCACGCAGGGCCTTTTCAGGATGGCATACAGCCCGGCCACGCCCGGCTTGTAGTCGGGGGCCGCGCCCGGCTTTTTGCGGGTGCCTTCGGGGAAGATCAGAATCGGCCGGTCTTCATCGAACACACGCATCGCGTCACGGGTCATGCGCCGCATGGCATCGGCGCCCGCGCCGCGGTCAATCGCAATCGCGCAACATTTCTTGAGATACCAGCCGTAAAAGGGAATGCGCAGCAATTCGCGCTTGAGCACAATGCCCGGATCGTCCAGCAGCAGATACAGCGCCAGCGTGTCCCACATGCTCATATGCTTGGATGCCACCAGCACAGCGCCTTCCGGCGGCGTGCCGAGAACCCGCATGCCGGTGCCGGCAAATATTTCCAACCCCCACAGCGTCGCGCCGGCCCAGCCTCTCGCCATGGCCACACACAATTTTCGAGGCCCGGCCAACAGCGGCAGGAACAGGATGGACATGACGATGGTCACGGCCAGAAACCACACCATGAACAGAAGCGACCGCAGAAAATTCATCGCGGTATCAGGCCCGCCGCCACGCTGGCGAGATATTTGATGTATTCCCGGTGCAGCAATTGCGCGGTCTGGGGATGCGTCCACCAGCCGGCCAGATCAACATTCTCCTGATCCACCGGATAGGGCAGCAAGGTGATATCGGGCAGCGCTCTGGAAAATTCCTGCATGGCGCGGGGCATGTGATAGCGGCTCGTCACCACCACCAGGCTGTGAAATTGATGTCTGTGCGCCCACTCCGCGGCTTCCTGGGCATTGCCGCGCGTGTCCTGCGCAGCATAACCGATATCGGCGCAGCAATCGAACCGCGATCCGCCGTCGGTGACGTTCTTCAAACTCTCCCGGGTGGTGACCTGACCGACGCCGCTGATCAAAAGCCGTTTGCCCACGCCGCTTTCAAACAGCGCCACGGCGGTGTCCAGCCGGGGCGCGCCGCCGGTCAGCGCCACAATGCCATCGGCCTCGGGCTTGATGTCAGGGGGGGACGGCAGGGTTGAAACCCAGACGAAAAACGCCAGGCCATAGGCCAGCGCCACCAGGATCATTGCTGCCAGAAAGCGCATCATGGGATGAGTCTAGTAGATGGCCTTGACCACCGAAAGCACTGAGATGCGGGCCGTCGCCCAGGCAATCACGCTGGTTGCCAGCGGAACCGCCAGCAACCAGGGTATTTCGCTCCAGCGCAGCGACAAAGGCGGCAGAAAAGGCACGGCCTCGACGCCAAAAACCTCCAGCCCGCCCGCGGCCAGGAACAGGGCGGCGGCGAACAATGTGCCGGTCGCGGCCGCCAGCAGCGCCGAAATGAAATAATGCCATTCCACGGTGCGGGCGATGAAGCTGGGCAGCGCCCCCATCTGATGCAGCAATTCCACCATGTCATGATGCGCCGAAAGCCCGGCGCGGGTGGCGAAGGACACCGCCGCCGCCGTGGCGCCGGCGATCAACAGCAGAATGCCATACGCCGAATAGCGCACCGTGTCGGCCAGGGCGCCCAGCCGCGAAATCCAGCGGCGATGATCGTCCAGCAAGGCCTGTGGCGCGGCCTGTTTCAATTTCTCGTTCAGCGCCGTGATATCCATGTGGCTGCCGGGCGTGATGGTGGCGTCGATCAGTCGCGGCAAGGGAATATCCGTCACCAGATTGTTTTTGCCGATCCAGGGTTCGACCAGCGCCTCGGTGTCGGTGTCGGATATCAGCGCGGCATGGGCGATGCCAGGCGTGGCATTCAACACATCCAATGCCGCTTGCACTTGCTGTTCCAGTCCGGCGCGCGGATCGCCGCTTTCCGGCGGCAGCACCTGCACCGTCAATTTCGCCGCCAGTCCCGCTTGCCAGCCTTGTGCGGCGCGGTCTGCGATCAGCGATGCGCCCAGCGCCAGCGCCGCCAGGAACGCCATCACCGCGATCACAAAATCCAGCGGCGCAGCGCCCTTGTCGCGCGGCAAGACATGCGCGCCCGCGTTCATGTTCATGCCGCCCGCAATTCCACCAGCCGGCCATCCACCAGCCGCATTTCGCGGGCGCGGGTGGCTTCGATCAGGGCGCGGTCATGGGTGGCGATCAACACGGTGGTGCCCAGCCGGTTCAATTCTCCGAACAGCCGGATCAGCCGCGCCCCCATTTCGGGATCGACATTGCCGGTGGGCTCATCGGCGATCAGAAGATCGGGCCTGCCCACCACGGCGCGGGCGATGGCGACACGCTGCTGCTCGCCGCCCGAAAGGGTGGGCGGCGGCGCATTCATGCGGTCGCCCAGTCCTACCCAGGACAGAAGCTCCTCCACGTCATGGGCGTAATCGGACACCCGTTTGCCCGCCAGCCGCAGCGGCAGGGCCACATTGTCGAAAGCCGACAGGTGATCCAGCAGCCGGAAATCCTGAAACACCACCCCGATGCGGCGCCGGAGGCCGGGCAGGGCGGTGCGCTTGGCGGTGGCCAGATCCCGGCCGAACAGGGTGATCAGCCCGCGCGATGGCGGCTCGGCCAGATAGATCAGCTTGAGCAGGGTGGTCTTGCCCGCGCCCGACAGGCCGGTGAGAAAGGTAAAAGAACCGCCTTCCAGGAAAAAGGTGACGTCGCGCAGCACCTCAGGGCCCGAGCCATAGCGCATGCCGACATTTTCAAAGCGGACCATGGCGGGGACATTAGCGTCCCTGCCGCCTTGCGGTCATCTTTATTGGCTCTTATTTTCGCAGAAAGGGCTTATATCCCCGCATGATTCTCACCTGTCCCGCCTGCGCCACGCGCTATGAGGCCGATGCGGCGAAATTTCCGCCTCAGGGCCGCAAGGTCCGTTGCGCCAAATGCGGCAATGCCTGGCATCAGCCGGGCCCCGAACCCGAATCCTTCGCGCCGGAGCCCGCGCCCGTAGCGACGCCTGTCGCGGCTGAAATCGTGGCCGCGCCGGAAGCCGAAAAGCCCGCCGAGCAGGCCTGGGCAGAACCCGCGATGCCGCGTCCCCGCGCGCCCGTCGCGCAGCCATCCACACCCAAACAGCGCATGGCGATCCTGCCCATGCTGGGCGTGGCGCTGGGCTGGGTCGGCCTGATTGCGGTGGTGCTGCTGATCGGCCTGTCGGCGGTGCGCTACCGCCAGGAGATCACGGTGATCTGGCCGCAATCGGCCGGGGTCTATTCCCGTCTGGGCATGCCGGTGAAAACCGACGGCATTGATTTCACCGATGTCACCTATCGCCGCGAAAGCGAGGACAGCCAGGTGGTGTTGGCGGTCACCGGCCGGATCGTCAACGATGGCGTCCGCGAATTGCCCGTGCCCCAAACCGTGCGCGTCACCTTGAGCGATAGCGGCAACAAGGAACTCTATCACTGGAATTTCACGCCTGAGGTGCAGACCCTGCGCCCCGGCCAGTCCGCGCCGTTCCTCACGCGCCTGTCCAGTCCGCCCGCCGCCGCCCGTCATCTGGAAGTGCGTTTCGACAAGGGCGGCGCTGAAGACAAGAAGGCGGAAAACGAAAAGCCGGAAGGCGAAAAATAAAGTGAGCAAGGACGTTCTTTTCACCCAGGAAGACATCGCCGCCCGGGTCGAAGCGACCGCCAAGAAAATTGCTCGCGCGCCGCTGTTGCCCAATATCGCCATGCCGATCCTGGTGGGCGGTTTTATTTTTGCCGCCGATCTGGTGCGGGCGCTGTCCCGTCAGGGCGTGGATCTGGAAATCGAAATGCTGTGGCTGCGCTCCTATGGCGACAAGCGCGCCGCCAGCGCCGTGTCCATTATCGCGGGGCCTTCAGAACAGATTGCTGGCCGTCATGTGCTGGTGATCGATGGCGTGCTGGATTTCGGCCGCACCATCAAGAAGGCGGTGGCGCTGATCGAAGCGGCGGGCGCCGCAGGCGTTCAGGTGGCGGTGGCGCTGGACAAGAAACGCCCCGATGCCGTGGCCAAGGCCGATTTTGTCGCCTTCGAAACCGGCAATGACTTTGTGATCGGCTATGGCATGGATGACGCGGGAAAATTCCGCTCGCTGCCCTATATCGGCAAAGTCACTTAGAAGCCGAAATCCGCGGCAGCGCATCACCGTCAGCCGACAGCGTAAAGTCATACTCGTCGGTGCTGCCGACATCGTCATTGGTCATGATGAGGTGCCCCGACAGGTTTACCGCGTCATTGCCGTCCAGCCTGAGCGTATTGGGGGCGGGGTGGCCCATCCAGACGATGGCCTGACCGGAGGGGCTTTTCTCCAGGGTGATCAACGTCACTTCCAGCCACATGTCACGGCCGAACTGTTCGATGGTGTCGATCTCGGCGATTTCGCTTTGGCCGTTTGCCGAATTGCATCGCAGATAGATCGGCATCTCATGGCCGTACTGGTTGAAGATGGCGTGGAGGATCAGTTTCCGCCCCTCCCAGGACAGGATCACATTCTTGAGAATGACGCCTGCCGGCAGCTTCACTCTTTGTGATGCTTGGGTACTGGGTGATGACTGGGCGCTGGCGCTTTGACTGAACGGCATCAGCAGCGCGGCCGCAAGCAGAAAGGGTTTCGCCGGGCTCAGAATTTCTCTCCCACCATCTTTTCGCTCAGTGCCCACAGCGCCTCTGCGTGCTTGGGGTCCACCGCATAAGGCCGCACGCCGTGGCGAATATTGGGATCGGTGGCATTGACGGTTTCCGCCACATGGCAGTCTTCGCAATAGCGCCCGCCGACATCTTCCGCCTTGGCGACAACGCCGGACCAAATTGACGTCGCAGCGCCTTGGGGGATGGACTTGAACTTCACAGGCGGCATTCCCGCCGGCTGATTCTTGTTCAGATTGTCGATCAACTCCTGAAGTTTTTCCGCCGTCATGTAGCGGCTGAGTTCGGTATGAATGACGCCGGGATGCACGGCAGTCGCTCGCACGCCGCGCCCTTTGTGGCGGGCATCAAATGCCACCGAGAACAGAATATTGGCGGTCTTGGAGCGGCCATAGGCGGTAAACTCGGCATAGGGCGTGTGCTCGAAATTGGGATCGTCCAGATCGACATCGGCGTAGCGATGCCCTGCGGACGATAGATTGACCAGCCGGCCGCCCGGCCTCAGCAGCGGCGCGATCCGGTTCATCAGCACGAAGTGCCCCAGATGATTGGTGCCGAACTGGGTTTCAAAGCCATCCGCCGTGGTGCTTTTTGGGCAGGCCATCACACCGGCATTGGCGATAGCCAGATCGAAGGATTTTCCCGCCTTGTTCAGCCCATCGGCGCAGGCGCGCACGCTCTTCAGCGAGCCCAGGTCCAGCTCCACCAGCTCCAGCGCACCCTTGACGCTTTCCGTGGCGCGCTTCGCTTTGTTCAGATCGCGCGCCGCGCCCACGACTTCCGCGCCATGGGCGGCCAGAGCCCGCGCCGTTTCCACGCCCAACCCCGCAGAAACACCCGTGACCAGCACACGCTTGCCGCGCAGGTCTATGCCTTCCAGCACCTCATCGGTGGTGGTCTCAAAGCCAAACATCTTCATTATGACCCCTCAAAAAATCCTCACCCTGAGTTTGTCGAAGGGTGAGATTAAAATTCCTTCAGCAGCCGGTCGTAATATTCCAATTCCTGCTGTGGACGGCCGCGCTCCCCAGCCCGCTTGCGCAATTCCTGCAGAATCTCGCGCGCCCGCGCCATATCACTGGCGTCTGGAATCTTCACATTGTTGCCATTGGCGCCGCGCGACCGGCCCAACGGATCGTCATCCACTTCGCCGGTCTTGGAAGTCTCATTGTCCTTGGCTTGCTTGGCCAGGGCGTTGGCGCCCTGGCGCAGCTCTTCCAGAACCTTCTTCTGTTCGTTGGACGCGTTGCTGAGATTTTTCTGGTTCAGCGATTGCTGCGCCTTGTCCATGGCCTCGCCCGCCTTGCCCAATTGGGCAGCGGTCTTGGGATCAAGCGATTGCATCAGCTTGTTCAAATCCTGATGCAACTTCTGCTGCTGTCCGGCCAGGCCCTGCGCGCCACCATCCTTCGGGTCGCCATTGCCCTGTTGCTGGCGCATGGTCTTGTCCAGCAGGCTGCGCTGCTGGCCCATCATGTCGCCGAATTTCTGAATGGCGTCGTTCAGCGCTTTGTTCTGCTGGCCGCCTTGACCGCCCTGTTCGCGCGATACTTTCATGTTTTCCAGCATGTTCTGCAGCGTCGCCATCATCTGCGCTGCGCCTTCGCGGTTGCCCGCCGCCGCCATCTGCTGGATCGCCTTCAGCAAATCATCCAAATCCTTCTGGGTGATGGTCTTGGAATTCTGGCCTTGCATCGGCTTTTGCTGCTGGCCCTGCTGTGCACCGTGATTGTTCTGCAGGGCCTGGGTATATTTCTGCATCGCTTCGCCATAGCGCTTCATCAATTCATCAATCACGTCCTGCGGCGCATGCTGGGAAAGGGCCTGGTTGATCTGCGATTGCAGCTGGCGCAACTGGGCGGCCGCTTCCAGCAAGCCTTGCTGTTCCAGGCTGACCGCGATCTGCCACAGCAGCTCCTCGACATGGACGATATCGGCGGGCTCGCGCGCCGTGCGCACGCCCCAGTAGGCGCTGCGCAGGCCCATATAAAGGTTGGTCTTGTTGGCATAAAAAGCTTCCGGCGCAATCGCCAGCGCGTCCAGCGCCCGAACCACGCGCCGCTGTCCTTCCTTGTCACTGGTCGCCAGATTCTGCCGCTGTTCGATCAACGCGCGCGCCAGTGGATCGGTGAAGACCCGCGCCGGCAGCTTGAAGCTGACCACTTTGCTCTGGCCGGTGTTGCCGGCGGCGTCGCGCGCTTCTAGATGCGCATCCACCACCAGCCCGGCATAGGGATGCGCCGTGAGATCGAAATAGTTGGTCTGGGCGATGCGCTTGCCCGGCGCCAGCGGAATGTCGGTTACCAGCGGCGCGGCTCCGGCTTTGCCATGCGGCACGATCACCAGCTTGGCTGTCGCCACGCCATAATCGTCGCTGGCCTTGATGGCGACTTTCATCGCCTGCCGCTCGGTGGCACTGGGCACGCCGTCAAAGGCGATCACGGGCGCCGCATCGGCAATAGCGTGAACGCGCCAGTCGCCGATCACATGACCGTTGGCCCGCACCTTCACCCGCGCGTCATGGGTCAGCTTGGCGCTGTCGGCATATTCGCCATTGCCGCCGATGAAGCGCGGCGGATTGTGTAGCGAGAACGCGCCGCCCAGCGAAAGCCCCGGTGCATGCGGCGCGTTGTGGGCGCGCAGATTGAGCACCGATCCCGCCGGCACAGGAATCACATTCTTGTCGCCCGGCGCCAGATAGACCGGCGCCAGTCCGGTGTAAGGCGGCGGGTCCACCCAGGCATCCAGGCTCACCGCCATGCCTGCGCCGCTGTCGAAGCCGCGGAACAAATGGTTTTTCCAATTGGGTCCGGCAAAGGCCAGCGCGGCTGCCAGCAGCAGCAACGCGCCATAGCGCAAATAACGCGGATCGCGCGCCGACAGATCGGGCTTTGGCCAACCCGCGCTCAATGTGGTGAAGGCCAGCGCGCGCGCCTGATGCACCTTCCACAACATCACAGCGAACGGGTCTTCGCCGATAAGCTTGTCCTGGCCTTCGGAAATCGGGCGATGCTTCAGTCCGCTCTTCTCTTCCAGCCGCCGGGCGCCGTCTTTCCAGGTGGCCCACGCGAAATGCTCAAAGCCGAAGGCCAGCGAAAGACCGATGGCGGTGATGGTGACGGCCAAAATCAGCGCCTGCAAAATCCAGGGCACGAAGGCGAACACGCCGAACAGCGCAGCGCTCAGATAGACGGCGGCGAAACCCAGAGCAGGCCACAGACCGGGAAGAAAACGTTCCAGCGCAACAGAGGCGCGCGCCAACAGGATCAGGCGCGAAATTCGCGTCAGACGTTCAGCTGGTGAGCCAGCCTGGGAGATGGTCTCGGGCGATAAGGTCGTCATGATCCTGTCTGGCCCGTACAATGCCCCACTCATCGCCCTTGACCAAGACCTCCGGGGCGGGGGGGCGGGCATTGTAAGCCGAGGACATGGTGGCGCCGTAAGCCCCGGCCGTCAGAATCGCCACCAAATCACCGGATTTGAGCTGGGGCAGGGACCGGTCCGCCGCAAAAAGATCCGAGGTTTCACACACCGGCCCGACCACATCATAGGCGATACGCGGGGCGCCGGGCGCCGGTTCCCGGACCGGGACAATCTCGTGATAGGCGTCATACATCGCAGGGCGGATCAAATCGTTCATGCCCGCGTCAATGATCAGGAACGTCTTGGCGTCGCCCTGCTTGACGTAAATCACTTCCGATACCAGCACGCCGGCATTGGCGGCGATCAGCCGGCCCGGCTCGAAAACCAAGCGGCAGCCCAATGTCGCGGTCGCGTGTTTCACGATGCGGCCATAAGCCTCCGGATCGGGCGGCGGTTCGTTGTTGCGCTCATAGGGCACGCCCAGTCCGCCACCCAGATCGAGCCGGGAAATCGCATGCCCATCAATGCGCAAATCCTTGACCAGTTCGGCCACGCGCGCGAAGGCGGCGCCGAACGGTTCTAGGTCGGTAATTTGGCTGCCGATATGGACATCGACGCCGACAATCTCGATGCCCTTCAGGCTTGCGGCCTTTTTATAAATTTCGCGCGCATGCACGAACGGAATGCCGAATTTTGTTTCCGCCGTGCCGGTGGTGATCTTGGCGTGAGTCTTGGCATCGACATCGGGGTTGATGCGCACGCAGACCGGCGCGCAGGTCTTCATCTCCAGCGCCACGATATTCAGCAGCTCCAGTTCCGGCTCGCTCTCGACATTGAATTGATAGATGCGCTCGCTCAGCGCCAGCTTCATCTCGGCGCGCGTCTTGCCGACGCCGGAAAACACGATCCGCTCCGCCGGAATTCCTGCCGCCCGCGCCTTCTTCAACTCGCCGCCCGACACCACATCGGCACCCGCGCCCAGATCACCCAGCGTTTTCAACACTGCCAGATTGCCATTGGCCTTGACGGAAAAAGCGATCAGCGAATCCTTCGGCACCGCTTCAGAAAAGACTTTGTAATGCAGCGTCAAAGTCTCGCTGGAATAGCAATAGAAAGGTGTGCCGACTTCGCGCGCCAGGGTTTCCAGCGACACGCTTTCGGCGCTGAGAACACCGTTCTGGTAAGAAAAATAATTCATGCGATCAACGGCCGATGGGATAGCGCGGTTGGGACGGGTTGGGCTGGTCGCGGGCCTGTTCCTTGCCGTTCGGCGTGACAAGCTGGTTTTTCACGCCGCAGGCTTGGACGCCAAGTGCCAACACCACGATCAGCAAGACAGTTCGGGTTTTCATTTCAGATGGCTCCGCCAGAAGGCAATCTGTTCCTTCACCCGTGCCGGCGCCGTGCCGCCAAGGCTCATACGTGCATTCACCGATGCATCCAGCGACACCGCCGCCAGCGCGTCCTGGGTGATGCCCGGTTCAACCGCTTGCATATCGGTAAGGGGCAATTTGTCCAGCGTGACGCCTGCGTCTTCCGCCTTCTTCACAATGCTGCCGGCGATGTGGTGTGCCTCGCGGAACGGCTTCTTCAAGACACGCACCAGCCAGTCGGCCAGATCGGTGGCAGTGGGATAGCCGGGTTCGGCGGCGGCGCGCATCTTTTCGGGATTGGCGGTCATGTCGGCCACCATGCCGGCCATCGCCGCCAGCGACACTTCAATCGTGTCGGCGGCGTCGAACACACGTTCCTTGTCTTCCTGCAGGTCGGTGCCATAGGTCAGCACCAGGCCTTTGACCACCGTCGCCAGCGCCACGAAATCGCCCAGCACCCGGCCTGTCTTGCCGCGGATCAGCTCCGCCGCATCGGGATTGCGCTTTTGCGGCATGATGGAAGAGCCGGTGGTGAACGCGTCCGACAATTTCACAAAGGCGAATTGCGGCGTGGACCATTGCACCAGCTCCCCCGCCAGCCGCGACAGGTTGGTGGCCAGGATCGTCGCTGCCGCCAGATATTCCAGCGCGAAGTCGCGCGCCGAAATCGCGTCCATGGAATTGCGCATTGGCCGGGCGAAGCCCAGCGCCTTGGCCGTGAAGTCGCGGTCAATCGGATAGGGCGTTCCCGCCAGCGCCGCTGCGCCCAAGGGCGATTCATTCAGCCGCTTGCGTGCATCCTCGAAGCGGCCCCGGTCGCGGGCGAACATTTCGACATAGGCCAGCATGTGATGGCCAAACGTGACCGGCTGGGCGACCTGCATATGGGTAAAGCCCGGCATCACGGTTTCGACATGGTTCCCGGCTTGCACCAACAACGCCCGCTGCAACGCCAAAAGACCATGATCGGCCCGCTCGCAGGCGCTACGCACCCAAAGCCGGAAATCCGTCACCACCTGGTCGTTGCGCGAACGTGCGGTGTGCAGCCGTCCCGCCGCCGGGCCGATAATCTCGGCCAGCCGGGCCTCGATATTCAGGTGAATGTCTTCCAATTCCCGCTTGAACACGAACGCGCCAGCGGCGATTTCTTTTTCGATCTGTTCCAGCCCGGCCAGGATGGACTGGCCGTCATCCTTGGAAATGATGCCTTCGTTGGACAGCATCCGCACATGCGCCTTGGATCCGGCCAGGTCTTCGCCCGCCAGGCGCTTGTCGAAATCGATAGAGGGGGTAATCTCCCCCATAATGGCCGCAGGACCGGCATCGAACCGCCCGCCCCACATTTTGTTTGAATTCATGGTCACAACCGGAAGACAGAAATGAAGCTGAACAAGACCATACTGGCCCTGGCCCTCGTATATGGCACCGTGGCGGCCCCTGTCCACGCGGCCCCCGCCATGCCCAAGCCGATGGTGGCCCCGAAACCGGTCAAATCCGCGCCTGCGGTCAGCTTCACCGACGCGGCGGGCACCCGCCATGCGCTCAGCGCCTATAAGGGCAAATATGTCCTGCTGAATATGTGGGCCACCTGGTGCGTGCCCTGCGTCGCCGAACTGCCGGCCCTGAACAAGCTTCAGGCGGCAGCGCCCAACCTCACCGTGCTGGCGGTCAATATGGACCGGGGCAAGGTGGATGCCGCCGCATTCCTCAAATCGCACAATGCCGCCAATTTGGGCTCGCTGCGGGATACCGATATCGCCCTGATGCGCAGCTTCGGCGCCTTTGGCCTGCCGACCACGGTGCTGATTGATCCGAAGGGTAATGTCGTTGGCCGCGCCGAAGGCCCTGCCGAATGGGCTGCCCCCGACACCATCGCCTATTTCAAAAGCTTGAAGAGCTGACGTCGGTCAGCGCGTCGGCGAAGCCGTAGCGACCCTTATATTCTGTTACCGCGTGGGAACAGGATGTTCCCCGCGGTAATCATAGAAGCCACGGCCGGTTTTCTTACCAAGCCAACCCGCTTCGACATACTTCACCATCAGCGGGCAGGGGCGGTACTTGGAGTCCGCCAGGCCTTCGTAAAGCACCTGCATCACCGCCAAACATGTATCGAGGCCGATAAAGTCGGCCAGTTGCAGCGGCCCCATCGGATGGTTGGCGCCCAGCCGCATCGCGGTATCGATCGCGTCCACATTCCCCACGCCTTCATACAGCGTGTACACCGCTTCATTGATCATCGGCATGATGATGCGGTTGACGATGAAGGCCGGAAAATCTTCGGCATAGGCGGCGGTCTTGCCGACCTTGCGCACAATCTCCAGCGCCGCCTGAAAAGTGGCGTCGTCTGTGGCGATGCCGCGGATTACTTCCACCAGCTGCATCAGCGGCACCGGATTCATGAAATGCAGGCCGATGAAACGCTCCGGCCGGTCGGTCGCCGCCGCCAGCCGCGTCACAGAAATGGATGAGGTGTTGGTTGCGATCATCGCCTTGTCGTTCAGCCGCGGCGACAGTTCCTGAAAAATCTTCTTCTTGATCGCTTCATCTTCGGTGGCCGCCTCGATCACCAGATCGCGGTCTTTCAGATCGTCCAGCGTCTGGGTAACGCGGATAAGCGCCAATGCCGGCTTGATCGCGGCTTCTTCGATCATGCCTTTGGCCGCCTGGCGCTGCATGTTCTTTTCGATGCGGTCCAGCGCCTTGCCCAGTGCGTCCTTGTTGAGGTCATCCAGCACGACGTCATAGCCTGCCAGCGCCATCACATGGGCGATGCCGGTGCCCATCTGTCCCGCGCCGATAATGCCGATTTTCGAAAGTGTCATACTCGTTTTCCTTCAATACCCGCGCTTGGCCAGTTCCTGGTCAAGTTCCGGCAACGCCTGGAACAAATCCGCCGCCAGGCCAAAATCCGCGACCTGGAAAATCGGCGACTCTTCGTCTTTGTTGATGGCGGCGATGACCTTGGAATCTTTCATTCCCGCCAGATGCTGGATAGCGCCGGAAATGCCCACCGCCAGATACAGGTTCGGGGCCACGATCTTGCCGGTCTGGCCCACCTGATAGTCATTGGGCACATAGCCGGCATCCACCGCGGCGCGGCTGGCGCCCACGGCGGCGTGCAGCCGGTCGGCGATCTTGTCGATCAGCTTGAAGTTCTCCGCCGATCCCAATCCGCGGCCGCCCGAAATCACGATCTTGGCCGAGGTCAGCTCCGGCCGCTCCGACTTGGACAAAGCCTCGCTGTCGAATTTGGAAAGTCCTGCATCGGCGGTGGCCGCCAGGTTTTCAATCACCGCACTGCCGCCTTCCGCCGCCGCCTTGAACCCGGTTGTGCGCACGGTGATGATTTTCTTTCCCGCCGGCGACTGCACCGTCTGGATGGCGTTGCCGGCATAGATCGGGCGCTCAAACGTATCGGCGCTCACCACTTTCAGGATTTCGGAAATCTGCGGCACATCCAGCTTGGCGGCGACGCGAGGCAGGTAATTTTTTCCGCTGGTGGAAGCCGGCGCCAGGATGGCGTCATATTTTTCCGCCACCGACAGGATCAGCGTCTCCATGTTTTCCGCCAGCATGCGGGCATAGAGCGCGTTGTCGGCCAGCAGAACTTTTTCCACGCCGGCGATTTTCGCCGCCGCTTCGGCAACGGCTTTGCAGTTTTCACCTGCCACCAGCACATGCACGGGCGTGGAAACCAGCGCCGCGGCCGTCACCGTCTTGGCGGTCTGCTCGTTCAGGGTTTGATTGTTGTGTTCAGCAATAACCAGCGCGGCCATCAGATCGCCCCCGCTTCTTTCAGCTTGTCCAGAAGTTCGGAAACGCTTTTGACCTTGATGCCGGGGCCGCGCTTGGGCGGCTCGCTGACTTTCAAAACTTTCAGCCGGGGCGTGGCGTCCACGCCATAATCAGCCGGCGTCTTTTCCTCGAGCGGCTTTTTCTTGGCCTTCATGATGTTGGGCAACGAGGCATAGCGCGGCTCGTTCAGCCGCAGATCGGTGGTCACCACCGCCGGCAATTTCAATTCCACGGTCTGCAAGCCGCCATCGATTTCGCGCGCGACCTTGGCCGATGCATCGGTCAGCTCCAGGCTATGGGCGAAGGTGCCTTGGCCCCAGCCCAGCAGCGCCGCCAGCATCTGGCCGGTCTGGTTGGAATCGTCGTCAATCGCCTGCTTGCCGGTGAACACCAGATCGGGTTTCTCGGCCTCGCAAATCGCTTTCAGGATTTTCGCCACCACCAGCGGCTCAACCTCACCATCGGTCTTCACCAGGATGCCGCGATCGGCGCCCATGGCGAGGGCGGTGCGGATGGTCTCTGCTGCTTGAGCAGGCCCAATCGAGATCGCCACGATCTCTTTCACTTTGCCCTTTTCCTTCAGGCGGACCGCTTCCTCGACCGCGATCTCGTCGAACGGATTCATGGACATTTTGACATTGGCGAGGTCGATGCCGCTCTGGTCCGACTTGACGCGGACCTTGACGTTAAAGTCGACCACCCGCTTTACGGGCACCAGAACCTTCATGCTGTTGTCGGATCCCAAGAGGCGCGCCTAGCGGCCGTTTGTTGTGCAGTGCAAAAATTTAGGCGCGACGGTTGCTGGCTGTCAACGAACGCAAGCGGCAGCGCGCGCACAGGACAGGTCCGTGTGCGTCACTCTGCCACAAGGATTAGTGGGTGCCGAGGCCCGAGCTACTTCAGCGTGTTCAGGTAGGCGACAACATCGCGAACCTGACCTTTGCTGGTGATGCCGGGGAACGCCATCTTGGTGCCCGGAACCATCTTGGCGGGACCAGAGACCCATTCGGACAGCTTGTCGTCCGACCAGGTGATGTTGGCGCCCTTCAGCGGCCCGGAATAATTAAAGCCCGGCATGCTCGCGGCTTTGCGGCCGGCGACGCCGAACAGGTTGGGGCCCACCAGGCTGGGCTGACCGGCCACGACCTTGTGGCAGATGGCGCAGCGCGCAAACACGGTCTTGCCCGCCACCGGATCACCGGGGGCATCTTGAGCATAAGCGAGATTTGAAACAGCGCTGCACGCCACAAGGGTGACAGTCGCCACGACAGCCGAGATACGCATCTTATGGAATTCCGTCTTTTTGTTTGGCCCCTCAACCACACCAGTTTCGCATGTTCGGGCAGGGCTTCGCAACGGGTTCAAACGCCGCAATTCCAACACATTGCGACCTTGCTGGCGGCTTAAAATAGAGATGTCCGGCGGGACTGGCGCATGGGTCTGAAGCATGCATTATGCCCCCGCTGCCCGCGCGCTATTTCAAGGACATAAGAGGCCCAATGCCTGCCCGTCTTCTAGGCCTCCAGTCAGCCGTGCCGCCATTTGTCATCAAACAAAGTGACGCGGCGCTTTATGCCCAGAAGCTGTTTGGCGGCGTCGCTGAAATTGCCCGCATGCTGCCCGTCTTTGCCAATACCGGCATTGACCGCCGTTATTCCTGCGTGCCGATAGACTGGTATCTGGACGATCACGGCTGGGTTGACCGGACCGACCTGTATATTTCCAACGCCGTCGATCTGCTGGAGCAGGTGACGCTCAAGCTCTTGAAGCAGACCGGCCTGACCAAGGATCAGTTGGACGGCATTGTGCTGGTGTCCACCACCGGTGTCGCCACGCCAAGCCTGGATGCGCTCCTGATCGAGCGGATGCAGCTGCGCCGCGATATTCAGCGGCTTCCCATTTTCGGTCTTGGCTGTGCCGGCGGCGTGATTGGGCTTACCCGCGCCGCGCAGCTTGCCCAGGTCCAACCCGGCGCCAAGATCCTCTATCTGGCGGTCGAGCTGTGCGCGCTCACCTTCCGCAAAAACGACTTGTCCAAAAGCAATATCATCGCCAGCGCCCTGTTCGGCGACGGCGCGGCCGGCGCCATTCTTTCCACGGAAGGTGAAGGCCCCAAGGTTGGACCGGCGGGCGAATATACCTGGCCCGACTCTCTGGATGTGATGGGCTGGGACATGGCGGAAGACGGGCTGCAGGCGCGCTTCGCCAAAAGCATTCCCAGCCTGGTCGCCAACGATTTCCGCAAGCTTCTGGATGAATTCCTTGCCCGTCATCATATTCCGCGCAACGAGATAGACGCGTTTGCCTGCCATCCCGGCGGCGCCAAGGTGCTGGATGCGCTGGAAGACGCCATGGATTTGCAGCGCGGCGATCTCAAGGAAAGCCGCGATGTGCTGCGGCAGTTCGGCAATATGTCGGCCGTGACGGTGCTGTTTGTGGCCGAACGCATGCGCCTGATGGGCCAGCAGACTTTGCTCACCGCGCTGGGCCCCGGATTCAGCGCCGTCTTCCTGATGCTGGACGGGCGGTGAGCGCGACGGCCCTCGCCTATGCCGTGCTGGCGCTGGTGGCGCTGCAAAGGCTGAGCGAGTTGCCGCTGTCTGCCCGCAACACCAAAGCCCTCAGGGCCCGGGGCGCGGTTGAGACTGGCGCTGGCCATTATCCCTTGATCGTCGGCCTGCATGTCCTGTGGCTGGCGGCGATCGTGGTGTTCCTGCCCCATCCCACGCCATTTTACTGGCCATTGCTGGCGGTCTTCGCGCTGTTTCAGCTATTGCGCCTTTGGGTAATCCGGGCGCTGGGCGTGTTCTGGACCACCCGCATTATATCCGTGCCCGGCGCACCGTTGGTGACTACGGGGCCTTTCCGTTATCTGCGCCATCCCAATTATCTGGCGGTAGCGGGCGAGATTCTGTTTCTGCCGCTGGCATTCGGGGAATGGATGGTGGCGATTATTTTCTCCATCCTTAATGCTGGCCTGCTGTTGTGGCGCATCCGGGAAGAAGACGCCGCGCTCTCCACCCGGCGGGCGCCACCATGAGTTCCTTCAAGCTCTGGCTGGGCTTTATCGCCATGTGCCTGGGCCTGTTCATGGCGGTGCTGGACATCCAGGTGGTGGCCAGCGCGCTCACCAATATTGGTGCATCGCTCGATATTGAACCGGCGCGGCTGGGCTGGATTCAAACCGGCTATCTGATGGCGGAAGTGATTGCCATTCCGCTTACCGGCGTTCTCACCCGCGCCTGGTCACTGCGCTGGATGTTCGTCACCGCCACGCTTGCCTTCACCCTGGCAAGCCTGGGCTGTGCCCTGTCCACCAGTGTCACCATGCTGATCGCGCTTCGGGTGGTGCAGGGTTTCTGCGGCGGCATGCTGATCCCGGCGGTGTTCACCTCCATCTTTGTGATGATCCCCAAGGACAAGGAAGTTCTGGCCACCACCCTGGCCGGCCTGTTCGCCATGATCGCGCCCACCATCGGGCCGTTTGTCGGCGGCTACGTCACCGAGCATTTCTCCTGGCACTGGATTTTCCTGATCAATATTCCTGCCGGCCTTCTGGTCGCGCTGGTGGTGGCGTTCTGCGTCAAGGCGGGCGAAGCCGATGCCAAAGTCTTGCGCCGTCTGGACTATGCCACCTTGATCCTGGCGGCGATTTTTCTGGGCAGTCTCCAACTACTTCTCAGTGAATCGCCCGCCCGCCATTGGCAGGGCGTATTTGTTTTTGTCACAGCTTCTGTCTGTGTGCTGTCCGCGGTGGCCGGTGTATGGCGCGCGCTCAGTCACGCCGCGCCCTTTGTTGATCTTCGCCGCTTTCGCCGCCGCGATTTCTCGCTGGGATGTTTTCTCTCTTTCATTTTCGGTGCCGGCCTTTACGGCTCCACCTATATCCTGGCGCTGTTCTTGGGGCTGGTGCGCGGGCATTCCCCTTTAATTATCGGCGAGATCATGGTGGTTTCCGGTGCCGCCCAGCTTCTGATGGCGCCGGTGGCGGCATGGGCCGAGATCAAGATCGATGCCCGTATTCTGGCCGCCACGGGCTTTCTGTTTTTTGGATTGGGGCTTGCCGCCAATGGGCTGGAAAATCCCCGCAGTGAATTCTGGGGTCTGTTCTGGCCGCAGATGTTGCGCGGCAGCGCGGTGATGCTGTGCATCCTGCCCGCCACAAGGCTGGCGCTGGATAGCTGGGATAAAAGCGATGTCGCCGATGCCAGCGCCCTGTTCAACCTGATGCGCAATCTCGGCGGCGCCATCGGCATCGCCTTGATCGACACCCTGATGCAGTCGCGCACCGAAGGTCACGCCGCCGCCATCGGCGCCCGGCTTCAGGCCGGTGATGCCGCCATGGCCAGATTTGTGGGCCTGCCCACCGCCACCTTCCTGGGCCATGACATGGGGCCGGTGGATCCGATCACCCGCGTCATGGTCCGGCCGCTGGTGGAGCGGGCGGCGCTCACGCAGTCGCTCAATGAAGGCTGGTTCCTGCTCGCCGGCTTGTTCCTGCTGGCGCTGCTGACGGTGCCGTTGATACGCGCTGCTAAGCGTTGACCAGTTCGACCTGCACTACATCGGTGCGTGCGACGTTGAAGGCGGCGGCGCACATCCCCAGATAGAATTGCCAGTTGCGCAGGAAGCGGTCGTCATGGCCAAGCGCCTTGATCTCGTCGCTTCTGCTCTGCATGCGCGCCGACCATTCCCGCAAGGTGCGGGCATAATCCTTGCCGAAGGAGAAGGCGCCTGCGACTTTCAAGCCTGCATTTTCCGCCTCTTCGCGGAAGCGCGCCAGTGAGGGCAGCATGCCGCCGGGAAAGACATAGTGGCGGACGAAGTCCGAACGCGTGCGATAGCCTGCGAACAATTCATCACGAATGGTGATGGTCTGGATCACGGCCCGCCCGCCACGCTTCAAGCGTTCGGCGACACAAGCGAAATATTGCGGCCAGTAATGTTCGCCAACGGCTTCGAACATTTCGATGGAGACGATATTGTCGAAAGTGCCTTTGCAGCGCCGATAATCTTCCAGCCTTATCTCAGCCTTTCCGGACAACCGTTTTGTGGCAAAGCCATGCTGGGCCGGTGAAATGGTCAAGCCGGTGACGTGATGGTTGTCCGCCGCGGCGCGCTCGGCAAAACCACCCCAGCCGCAACCGATCTCCAACACGTCGGCATTTCGTTTTTCGAATTTGGACAGGATGCGCTCATACTTATTCTGTTGGGCGCGATAAAGCTGGTCGGTCCCGGCATACAGCGCCGAGGAATAGGTCATGCTTTCATCCAGCCACAGCCTGTAGAAGTCATTGCCGACATCGTAATGCTCTTTGATATTGCGGGCCGATCCGGCGACGGAATTGCGCCGCACTA
This sequence comes from Alphaproteobacteria bacterium, assembly GCA_947474565.1. Taxonomy (GTDB): domain Bacteria; phylum Pseudomonadota; class Alphaproteobacteria; order Micropepsales; family Micropepsaceae; genus Rhizomicrobium. The sequence continues at coordinate 43,692 of CANJIS010000002.1, read as the reverse complement.
GGGCGTTATGAATCACAAAGCCAAGACGGTTGATGAAATTGCCGTCGGAGAACCCTTCCAACTGCTCCAGGTTGAGCAGGAACAGGATGATCAGTTGCTCCACATCGTCGGTGCTCCAGCTGCCCGCGATAAATTCCTCGCCCAGCCCGATATCGCCCCTGGCCAAAATCCGGCGGATCACATCCCAATCGGAAATGGCAAAGCGCGCTTCGGGACCGGGCTTTGCGCCCTTAACGACGGTAACTTCGCCATCGGGCGCGACGAATGTCAGCGTGCCGGTCTCAATGCGCGCGATGGCGGCACGCCATTTGGCGGCGATAAAAGACGAAGGAATGATGCTCATAACTAATCCCCCCGCCTGTTTATATCTTTTTCGGTTCTCACCCAATAGATACGTAGCAGGCTGGCGGGCGGATCAGCAAAAGCGTCCCAAGCCGATCAAAGACTTAGCGTTGAGAGTGTTTCTCAGCCGGGCGGGGCAATCGGGGCGGCGGCGATCTCATGCGCTTCCATCTGCGCCATCAGGACATTATGGCCCTGGTCATAGTTGAATCGCGCCGCGTCGATCACCACCACCGCGTGCGAACCCAGCAACGCCACTTCCACAGTTTGCGGCTTGCCGCTGGTGTCCAGAACGACCTTTTGAACCCCGCCAACCAGAATCCCATTGGCGTCCGCCACAGTGGCCGAGGGCAAGGGTGGTGGAAGGCGCGCTTATTCTTTCCGGTGCGTTCCTGATCGGGCCGGCTGCGGCGGCGACAGCCGACCTTTCCAGCAGCAGCGGAGTCATTGCGTTGAACAGTCGCATCAAACCGCCTGTTCATGGCAAACTCCATTTCCAAAGCCTGTAGAAAACGGCTCTCCCGCCTGACGTTCCTTGACCCGGAACCTGGTTCGCCCGGAACTCCGACCCCGCCGGGGAGTTCACAAACCAGAATTGAAGAAGGAAATTTCCATGGGAACTATTTTAATCATCGTTTTGCTTCTGCTTCTTCTGGGCGCCTGGCCGTCTTGGCCGCATAGCCGTGACTGGGGTTACTACCCCTCGGGTGGCCTGGGTCTGGTGCTGGTGATTGTGCTGGTTCTGGCACTGATGGGATGTGTTTGACCGGGTGCGTTGATGGCTAAGAAAAAGCTGCTCGAAGACATCAAGTTGAAACCGGCGCGCTTCTATCGCCTGCCCGGTGATGTGATGCGCGACCGCCGCTTTGCTGATGGCGAAAGGCTGGAGATCCTCCATGCCTGGCTCGCTGATCCGGACGCCGAACCGCTCAAGCCGCAAATTCTGACCGTAATTGATGAACTGACAGCCCGCATGCCGGCCCACGCGGCCGACCATGCGGCAGAATAGGAGAGACAGATGGCTACCGTAGAAGATCATTCCCACGACTTGAGCACCCAGGATGCGCGCCAGGGTAAAAAACTTGGCACCGTGCGCTGGGTGTTGCGTATCAGCCTGGGTCTGGCGGTACTTGCCGGCGTGGCTATCTATTTCAGCTATGCCAACTTCTTCCATTAATTGATCTGCCGGGGTTTCGCCCCGGCGGATCAATTGGCAAGCGCCCGCGCGCGACAGCGTCTTGAGCGGGCGCGCGCCAGGTGATTTCCCAGCGCATCAGTTTGCCCTTGACGGGGCAGCGCGGTCCCGTCACCTAGGAACCTTGTTTCTGGGGTTCCACCCGCTTGCACAGTGCCAAGCTTTCCATTGTCGTGCCCACCTATAAGGAACGGGGCAACGTCGCTGAACTTGTGCGGCGGCTGGATCTGGCGCTTGCGGGCATCGCCTGGGAAGCTATTTTCGTCGACGACAATTCGCCTGACGGCACCGCTGGCGCGGTAAAGGACATCGCGGCCAATGACAGCCGCGTGCGTTGCATCCGCCGGGTGGGACGGCGCGGACTGGCGGGGGCCTGTATCGAAGGCATGCTCTCGTCCGCTGCGCCTTACGTTGCGGTCATAGACGCCGACCTCCAGCACGATGAAAAGATTCTGCCAAACATGCTGGCCCATCTGGAAAGCGGGGAAGCCGATCTGGTAGCGGCGACGCGCTATGTCGAAGGCGGCAGCAGCACGGGCGGCCTGTCCGAAAAGCGCGGCGCAATTTCGCGCCTTGCGACACACCTGACCCAGCGGCTGGTGGGCACGCCGCTCAGCGATCCCATGTCGGGCTTCTTCATGATGCGCCGCGACCGCCTGGAAGAGGTGGCGCCCAAATTATCGCCGGTGGGCTTCAAGATCCTGCTCGACATCGCCGCCACCGCCGGCGACCGGCTCAAGATCGCCGAACAGCCCTATCAGTTCAGCGAGCGCTTTGCCGGCGAATCCAAATTCAATGTCCAGATCGGCGTCGAATTTCTGGGGCTTCTGCTCGCCAAGATGACGGGCGATCTGGTGGATCCGCGGTTCATCTTTTTCGCCATCGTCGGCACGCTGGGCCTGATCGTGCATTTGATCGTGCTGAAACTGTGCCTGGCCTTCCTTTCGGCACCGTCTTTGCCTGCGTCGGGCGCCGATCTTTTCCAGGTCTCGCAGGTGATCGCCACGTTCGTGGCCATGACCAGCAACTTCCTGCTCAACAATGAACTCACCTATCGTGACCGGCGGCTGAAGGGTTTTTCCGCGCTGCGCGGCTATCTGTTGTTCTGTCTGCTCTGCTCGGCCGGCGCGTTGGCGAATGTAGACCTCGCCTCCTGGCTTTATGCCGGCCGCTCCGTCTGGTGGCTGGCGGGCGCCGCCGGTGCGATCATGGGCGCGTTGTGGAATTACGCCATGTCCACTCTGTTTGTGTGGCGGGCGCGATGAGCGCGGCCGCCATGCCTGTGCCGTGGCGCTCCCGTTACTCCGTTCATTTTCTGATATTCGCGCGGGCGATCATGGCGGGACTTTTGCCGCTGACCGCCGATGAAGCCTATTACTGGCTATGGTCCAAACATCTGGGCCTGGGCTATCTCGATCATCCGCCTGCCATCGCCTTTCTGATCCGTGCTGGAACGCTTTTGTTTGGCGACACGGCTTTCGGGGTGCGCGCCAGTGGCGTTCTGCTGTCCGGGCTGGCGACATTTTTCATTTTCGAATCTGCGCGCATCCTTTTGAAAAGCGAAGGCCGCGCCGTCGCCGCGGCGCTGTTGTTCAACCTGACCTTGATGGCGAACATAGAGCTGCTGGCGGCGACGCCGGACATGCCTTCTACCGTCACCGCGGCAGGATTTCTTTTCTGTCTTGTCCGGCTGCAGCAAAGCGGCAACGGACGCTGGTGGCTATGGGCGGGCGTGGCGGCCGGGTTGTCGTTGCTGTCCAAATATTCTGCCCTGTTCCTGATCGCGGGCGCCTTCCTGTGGCTGCTGCTATCGCCGCGTGCCCGGCCATGGCTGCGAACGATGTGGCCCTGGGCTGGGGCCGGGCTGGCGCTGCTGATCTTCCTGCCCAATCTTTATTGGCAGACCACGCATCACTGGGCGACGTTTGTCTTTCAGTTCAGCCGCGTTGCGGGCCACCAAATCACGGCGCGATTCATTTTCGAATTTTTGGGCGCCCAGCTCGGCATGGCTTCCCCGTTGCTGTTCGTGCTGGGCGTGATCGGTCTGGTCAAAGCGCGGCGGAACAGCGATCTGTTTTTGCCCGCGATGCTGATGTGGCTGGCGGTGGTCTATTTCTTCGTTCATGCCCTGCATGACCGGGTGCAAGGCAATTGGCCCGCCTTCCTCTATCCCGCCTTCGCGATCCTTGCGGTTTCAGCTTTCGCTGATACCGGTTGGCGCAAATGGTGTGCGAAGCTGGCGGCGCCGGTGGCCGCGCTTTTTCTGGCCCTCGTCTATACCCAGGCGCTTACCGGCATCATCCCCTTGGGCAAGGGCGATCCCCTGGCGCGGCTTTTCGGTGCGGGCTTTCGTCCGGCGATGGATGGCGTCGCCGCCACCGCTATCCGCAATGGGCAAACCTTGCTCACCACCGATTATGAAACCACCGCCTGGCTGCGCTGGTATGAGCCCGGCGCCAAAGTGGTGCAGCTAGGCGAGCTCGACCGCTATCCCACCGCGCCTGCTGCCGGCCAGACCGGGCCCTGGCTCTATGTCGTGGAAAAAAAACGCGACCGGCGAGACCGGGTGCAGCAGAGCTTTTCCAAGATTTCCTTCGTCACGGAACTTCAGATTGCCCGCAACAAGGTGGAACTCGCCCGCTATCAGATCTATCTGGTGGAAACGCCAAAAGGCCCCGTTTTGGGCCGCATGCCTTGAAGTTTCAGGTTTTTGGGGAAGAGAGCGGACACCCGAGGCGGGCTGTCGAAGGGGCTGGGGGCGTTCCGGATCAGACGTCCGCTATATAACAACTATAACATATTGATATAGTTGATACTTTTATGCAGTCGGATAATCGATCCCACAATCCATCCAACAAATAGAAATTCGCTGGGCCTGTCTCGTCGACTACCCCCACCCCCCTTCGCCTTCGACGGGGTGGGGTCCACATCCACATAGACCCGCCATGTAAATGGGCCTGAATTTTAGGCTCGACCCTGCTGGCTATTAAATACACACATTCAAGTGTATATATTAGGCGAGCTTGAAAACAGGACGATGCAAGATGAACCGAACTGGAGCTGGGGGCTTCATGAAGGGCCAGTCCGGCAACCCCGGCGGCAGGCCACGCGAAGTTGGCGAAATCCGGGATCTAGCCCGCGTTCACACAGCGGACGCCATCGAAGCCCTGCGCGGCATAGCCGTCGACCTGACAGCACCGGCATCGGCTCGCGTTGCCGCCAGCGAGGCTTTGCTCAATCGAGCTTGGGGGCGTCCCAGCTTGGCGATTGGCACAGAAGGTGAAAGCGAGCCGCTTGAGCTTATTGTTTCTTGGCGCGGGGCGTGAAGCGTGCCTTTTTATTCCAACGAAGCGCGAAGATTTATTCCGCGGTTTCGGCGGGCTGCAGACGCTGCTTGAGGTTCTTGCGTTCCTCTTCCATCGCGGCCGGCAGGCGGCTGCCGAAGATCTGGAAATATTCGCCCTGAGCGTCGGCCTCGGCGGCAGCTTCCTTTTGATCGATGTGCATGATCTTCAGGAATTTGTCCTTCGAGAAGTCGAGACCCTTCCAGTTCAGGTCTTCGTAATGCGGCATGTAGCCGAACGCGCTTTCGACGGCGCTCGTGGCGCGGCCATGCACGCGATCGACGATCCATTTGAGGACGCGCATATTCTGGCCAAAGCCCGGCCACATGAACTTGCCGGCCTCGTCCTTGCGGAACCAATTGACGCGATAGATGCGCGGCAGCTTGGTGACCTTGTTCTTGATGTTCAGCCAGTGGTTCCAATAATCGGCCATGTTGTAGCCGCAGAACGGCAGCATCGCGAAAGGATCGCGGCGGATGGCGGCCTGGCCAACGGCTGCTGCCGTCGCTTCGGACCCCATGGTGGCGGCGGCATAGACGCCGTTCTGCCAATTGAACGCTTCGTAGACGAGAGGGAAGGTCTTCGACAGACGGCCGCCGAAGATGAAGGCCGAGATAGGCACGCCTTCCGGATCGTCGGCCACCGGATCGAAGCTCGGGCAGGCGCGCGCCAGCACCGCGAAGCGCGAATTGGGATGCGCGGCTTTGGTGTTTGAGGCCGGCGTCCAATCCTTGCCCTGCCAATCGATGAGATGGGTGGGCGGCGTTTCGCTCAGGCCTTCCCACCACACATCGCCGTCATCGGTCAGCGCGCAATTGGTGAAGACGACGTCGCGGCCCAGCATCGCCACCGCGTTCGGGTTCGAGTGGATGGATGTCCCCGGCGCGACGCCGAAGAAGCCATATTCGGGATTGATGGCGCGGAACGTGCCGTCGGGACGCGGTTTGATCCAGGCGATGTCGTCGCCGATGGTCGAGACCTTCCAGCCGTCGAAGCCGTCGGGCGGCACCAGCATCGAGAAATTCGTCTTGCCGCAAGCCGACGGAAACGCGGCGGCGACATAGGTCTTTTCGCCCTGCGGATCCTCAACGCCCAGGATCAGCATGTGCTCGGCGAGCCAGCCCTGCTCCTTGCCCATCAGCGACGCGATGCGCAGCGAGAAACATTTTTTGCCGAGCAGCGCGTTGCCGCCATAGCCCGAGCCGTAGGAAACGATCGAGTGATCTTCCGGGAAGTGGACGATGTATTTGTCGACCGGGTTCGACGGCCAGGCGACGTCTTTTTCGCCGGGCTTGAGTGGCGCGCCGACCGAATGCATGCACGGCACGAAATCGCCATTCTCGCCCAGCAGGTCGCGCGGCGCCCGGCCCATGCGCGTCATGACCTTCATCGAGGCGACAACATAGGGCGAGTCGGTCAGCTGCACGCCGATATGCGAGATCGGCGAGCCCAAGGGGCCCATGCTGAAGGGCACGACATACATCGTGCGGCCCCTCATGCAACCGGTGAAAAGGTTTTTTAGCTTGGTGCGCATTTCGGCGGGCGCGATCCAATTGTTGGTCGGGCCGGCATCTTCTTGTTTTTCCGAGCAGATGAAGGTGCGGTCTTCGACGCGCGCCACATCGGATGCATCGGAACGCGCGAGATAGGAATTGGGACGCTTCGCCGGGTTCAGCTTGATGAACGTGCCGTTGGCCACCAACTCCGCGCAGATGCGATCGAACTCAGCGTCGGTGCCATCGCACCAATAGATGCCGTCGGGCTGGCAGAGCTTCGCTTGTTCGTCGACCCAGGCGAGGAGTTTCTTGTTCTTGGTGACCATTCGATTTGTCCTAACTTGCTGATCTGGAGCTTCTTAAAACCGTTCGACGTTCGACCGCTAAGCTGCCCCTGTGGTGCGGCTGCAATGCCCAAAGCCTTAGCAGCCCGCGCTTCCGGTTCATGGTGCTTAATGACATGGCCCGCCCCGGCTAATCCGCCCAAACCCTAGCCTAGATCAGCCCGGCGAGCCATCCGGCCGGGATACAGAAGGCGGGTGAAAGGGGCCTCGAAAATTGACTGAATGTCGCCCCTTTATATTCTTTGCGATGAGCATAGGCTCATGCCATGGCGTTCCATGCGGGGCGCTGCTTGGCTCATGCGATGGGCCTAGACGGAGGCTAGTATGCGCGTAGTGGCACTTGGAATTGCATTGTTACTTTCCAGCATTACGGTTGCGAGTGCAGCTGGTTGCCCAATGGGCTGGCATAGTGACGGAAGGGATAGTTGCATCCCTAATAACGCACAGTCCCCCGAAATTCGATTGAGGCAGCCCGGTGAAGTTGGTTGCGGACCAGGCTGGCATGGTGATGGTGACTGGTGTGTACGCAACAGATGATGCGCTGTTCAAATAACCCCTACTGTTTTGAAATAGCCTGATCAGGAACTGCCATGAACCGCTCGCTCACATCAGCTCTGCTCGCCATAACGCTCACGCTGGGATGTGGTGGTGTGGCTGTGGCTCAGACGTCGAAACCTAAGCCCGCACAGGCTAAGGTGTTTGATCCTTGGGATGCGATTTTTGCTGCTAACCGTCGCAAGGATTACACCACACAACTCAGACTGCTTCCTGCATTGGTGGCGCGGGGCGATGCCGTGGCGCAGTGGTGGCTAGGCACTATGTATCAGGATGGTCTTGGCGTAGCGCAAGACTATGTAGTGAATTACGCACGGCAATAGGATCCTTGCCTTGGGCCTTAAGCTTACGGGCTTCAGAGGCGATGAGGCGGGCGTCGGCAAGGGATGTGTCTGGGTAGGCTCCCATGCCCATTTCGCGGGCTTTGCCGTCCAGCATGTAGCGCAGCACCCATGACCGGGCTGTGGGCGACGTCACACGAAGGCAAAGACCGCCTCCGTCGTTATGCAGACCGGGTTTCTTGGAAATCCGCTCTACCGTCAGGGCATTGAGCTTTTCGCGTGCGTGTCCCATGCCAAATCCTTCCCACAAACTATCCTACAAATGATAGGCGGATTAGGGCGGACATCAATGGACGCTTGGGGACAGAACATCCCAATAATGCATATATATATTGGGAAAGATTGAGCGGACACCCGAGGCGGGCTGTCGAAGGGGCCGGGGGCGTTCCGGATCAGACGTCCGCTCGTTGATAATAACCGGGAGCCCAAACGTTCGTTCCCGGGGACCCCCAAAATTTTCACATTTTTTCGGCGACGGCTGTGACCTTCACCGCTGGGGCCGCGGCAGGCTGCGGATCGGCGGAAACAAACAACAACGCCACCAGCAACAGGCGGGCGATCATCGCTTCGATGGGATGTTCCAAAATGGGAGCGGGCAGACGCATGGGAACCACCTCTTAGATGGGCGGACGCCCGCCTAGCGCACCGGAAAATGCGCTGACGATCAACAGCAATTTGGCGATGGTGGCCGCAAGGCCCGCCAGGCCGAAAAAGCCCATATAGCCAGCGACCAGCGCCAGGATCAGAAACGTAAGTGCCCAACCAAGCATGACTTTCCTCCGTCAGGAGGAAAAACACGGCGACGACGTGAAAGTTCCCGGCCCTGCTGGGGCGACGTCATTTTTTGTTCTTGTTGCGGCTCAGGAACAGGTTGGCCACCCCGACCAGGCCGGCGCCCAGCACCGCGACCCAGGGCGCTTCCCGCGCCATGGCAGTGAACAGGATGGTGGTGAAATCTTTCTCTTCCGGCTTCTTTCGCGGCCGCGAGGCCGCCATCAAAAGTATCCACAGGATTGGGATCAGGATCAGCAGTCCGCCGGCCATCAGATAGCCGCCCGCAACGCCGAATTGGGTCGCAAGCCAGGTGGCAGTTGCCAGCCCGACAAGGCCAATGCCAAAGAACACCATGGCGGCCAGAGCCGCCAATAGCATCGCCTTTGCGCTCAGACGCGCGAACATGAAACCCCCAACGGAATTACCCTAAACCCAGCTTTATCAGGGGTGGAAGCGGCTCTCAACGGCGAAGGAAAATCGCGCCCAGAAAAGCGCCGATGCCGCCGGCGATCAGAAGCGAGGTGATGGGCTTCTCACGCACCTGGACGCGCAGCGTCTCGGCATTTTCCTGAGCCCATTCCTCGGCATCATCGCGAAATTCGCCCGCCGCCACCTTGGCTTCGCGGGCCGCTTCTTCCGCCAGCCGCATGGCGCGGTCGGCAACATCTTCCGCGCCGCGCAGCGCGATCTTGCCGCGTTCCGAGGCGGCAGCACCGACATCACCGGCCAGACCCTTCAGGTCAGCCTGCAGTGCTGCAAAATCCTCGCGCAACGCGGCGAGGCGGGTATCAACCGTGGACACGGAATTTTTTTTCCTGGCAGCCATGACAATCTCCAAAACGCACAAGCATCAAACGCACAATTGGGAAATAAGGCTTGTTATGCAGCCTGTTTCGCCACCGGATGGAAGAACAGCGCCTGGCCCACCGTGGCCTGCACGGTTTCCGGCAGGAAAGGCTTGGCGATCAGATAGGTGGGTTCCGGCCGCTCGCCGGTGAGCAGCTTTTCCGGATAGGCGGTGATGAAAATCACCGGAATATCGAAGGCCGCCAGAATCTCGCTCACCGCATCGATACCTGAGCGGCCTTCGCCCAGGTTGATGTCGGCCAGAACCAGGCCGGGCCGCTCAGAATGCGCCTTGGCGACCGCCTCGTCCTTGGTGGAAGCCACCGCCACCACCTTGTGGCCCAGCTCCGTCACCAGGTTTTCCAGGTCCATGGCGATAATCGGTTCGCCCTCGATGATCATCACCCGGCTGGCCAATTGGCTGTCGATGGTCTTCTGGGCTTCCGGGCTTTTGGCGCCGATGGAGGCGGGTTCGCTGGCCTCGTCATAATGCTCGGCCCCGCTCTGCCAGATGGCATGGAAAAGCCGGTAAAGGCCGACCCGGGGGGGTACCCCCTCGGTCAGGGATTCATCCCCGGTCAAAAGGGCCTGCAAAGCGGCCCGGACATGGGCATCTCCCGATTGCTGCGACCCGGTCAGGGCGCGGGCATAGCGGCGCAGATAGGGCAGATGCGGCGCAAGGGTTTGCGTCATGCTCATGAGAAAAGGCTCCTTGGAAGTAGGAAAGCGCGAATTGGGAACTGACGCCAGCCGAAAAAGTTCCATAATAACCGGAACCTTTCCAAAAGGGGGGCGTTTGGGTTTCGAAGGGCAGAATACGGGGCGGAAATTGGATGTCTAAGACGGGGCTTCCCCGTTGAAACCGCTACGGATTATGGCTCGACTGTCATGACGCAGCAATGGGAAACGACCGTGTCGAACGAGGAAAAGCCTAACGAAAAGGCGCGCGCCATCCGTGCCCGCCAACGGGCTATCGGGCGCGAATTGCGCCGGATGTACGACGACGTGGCCCAGGAGCCCGTCCCCGATGACTTTATGGACCTGATCGCAAGATCGACGAAGCGGAAGGCTCCAAAGGCGGAAAGAAAGGTGTCGTAATGCCGGCCCCCGCTCCCCAAATGAACAACCGCACCAATGACCGTCCCGAGGATGGCGAGTTCAAAACCTAGCTGCTGGCGCTGGTCCCTTTTTTGAGCGCCTTTGCCCGCTCGCTGACCGGCAATCAGGAAAATGCCGATGAACCTTGCCCAGGAGACGCTGGTGAAGGCTTGGCAAAGCCGTGCCACCTTTATCCCCGGCACGAATCTGAAGGCCTGGCTGTTCACCATCCTGCGCAATCAATTCTATTCCGATCGCCGGCGCGCCTGGCGTCAGGCGCCGTGGGATCAGGAAGCGGCCGAACGCATTCCATGCGGCGGCGAAGATCAAGTGTTCTCCGCCCAGCTCTCTGACACGGTGCGCGCCCTGCGCGTCTTGTCCGATGAGCAACGCGAAGCCCTGATTCTGGTCGGCGCGGGCGGCTTTTCTTATGAAGACGCGGCGGGAATCTGCAAATGCGCGGTCGGCACGGTCAAAAGCCGCGTGGCGCGCGCCCGCAAGGCGCTGATAGAAATATTGGACGGCAATGATACGCTGGCCGATGTTACGCGCTCGGCTGGAGGGGACGCCGCACGTAAAATCATGGCGCAATTAGACAGGCTTGCCACGCCCGATACCGGGGCTCCAGGTGGAAAACGCCGCCCGAAATAGCGTTCACGAGATTCCTGCGCCTGAAGCCCTGCCCCATGGTTGGAGCACGCTTCGCCGCCGGCTTCTCCTGATCGTTACTATCGCGCTTATCCCCATTGTCGTGGTCAGTATTTTCCAGGGCGGCCGGGCGGATGCAGCGCGACGTCGGCGATGTGCGCGCCCAGCTCAGCCAATCTGCCCGCGCCGCCGCCGAGGATTATCAGAGCGTCTTTGTCTCCGGCGAACAGATCACGCGCGCGGTGGGCAGCATTGCCGATGTCCGCGCCATGACCGGCAATTGCGACACCATCCTGTCCGACGCCATGATCGGAGTGAGTTATTTCACCAACCTGTCGCGGGCGACCGCTGACGGCACTATCGTCTGCTCGGCGCTGCCGCTTGCCAAAGGCATCAATATCAGCGCACAGCCTCAGTTTCAGGGCGCGCGCAAAAGCGACACGCTGATTGTTGGAACGCTGCTCACCAGCCGGGCCACCGGCCTCAAAGTGATCGGCTCCCAGGTGTCGCTGCACAAGCCGGACGGCAGTTTCGACGGCACGCTCGCCATCGCCGATGACGGCGTGGGTTTCCGCATGGATGAGAAGGGCAAGAGCGTGGGTTCGCGCCTGATCCGCACCTTTGGCGCCCAGCTGGGCGGCGTGGCCTCTGTGACCTCGAAAGAGGGCCAGGGCACGGTGGTGTCGCTGGTCTTCCCCGACCCGGCCCACAAGGACGAGGCCCCGGCCAGGAAGCCGGAAGCGGCGCCGGCCTGAACCTCCTGCGAAAAGCCGGGCGTGCCCTCTAAAAAGGCATGGTTTTCCGCCCTTTTTATCCCTATATCAGCGGCGCGGATTCAAGGTTGGCGGGCTGTCCATGGCGGATTCTTTTGACGCGATTGTCATTGGCGGCGGCCCCGGCGGCTATAACGCCGCCATCCGGTTGGGCCAGCTCGGCCTCAGTGCCGCCTGCGTGGACAAGCGTGGCGCGTTCGGCGGCACCTGCCTGAATGTCGGCTGCATTCCTTCCAAGGCGCTGCTGCATGCCAGCGAGCGCTTCCATGAAGCGCACAATGATTTCGCCAAGCTTGGCATCAAGGCCAAGATCGAACTCGATCTGCCCGCCATGATGGCGCAGAAGACGAAGGTGGTGAGTGAGCTCACCAAGGGCGTCGAATTCCTGTTCAAGAAGAACAAGGTCGAAGGCATTGTCGGCGAGGGCCGCATTCTGGCTCCCGGCAAAGTCGAAGTGAAAACCCCGGATGGCAAGGTCCGCAGCCTCACCGCCAAGCACATCATCATTGCCACCGGCTCCGACATCGCGCCCTTGCCGGGCGTAACCATCGACGAAAAACAAATCGTGTCTTCTACCGGCGCGCTGTCGCTGACGTCAGTGCCCAAGAAGCTGCTGGTGGTGGGCGCGGGCGTGATCGGCTTGGAATTAGGTTCGGTGTGGAAACGGCTGGGCAGCGAAGTCCATGTCGTGGAATTCCTGGATCGCGTCACGCCGGGCATCGACCTGGAAGTGGCCAAGGCCTTTCAGCGCATTCTCACCAAGCAGGGCATGACCTTCCAGCTTTCCACCAAGGTCACCGGCGTCGAAAAAACCAAGACCGGTCTCGCCGTGACGGTCGAAGCGGCGGCGGGCGGCAGCAAAAGCACAATCGAAGCTGATGTCATGCTGGTCTGTATCGGCCGGCGTCCCTACACCGACAATCTCGGCCTGGACGGTGTCGGCGTGCAGCTGGACAAACGCGGCCGTGTCATCACCGACAAGCATTACCGCAGCAATGTGATGGGCATCTATGCCGTCGGCGATTGCCGCGAAGGCCCGATGCTGGCGCACAAAGCCGAAGACGAAGCGGTGGCCTGCGCCGAACTGATCGCCGGCAAGGCGGGTCATGTGAATTACGATGCCATTCCTTCGGTGATCTACACCTTCCCCGAAGTTGCCGTGGTGGGGAAATCAGAAGAAGACCTCAAGGCCGAAGGCGTGGCTTACAAGGTCGGCAAGTTTCCCTTCACCGCCAATGCCCGCGCCAAGACCATCATGGCCACGGACGGTTTTGTGAAAATCCTGGCCGACGCCAAGACTGACAAGGTGCTGGGCTGCGCCATTATCGGGCCGGAAGCCGGCAACCTGCTGGCAGAAGTGGTGCTGGCGATGGAATTCGGCGCGTCTTCGGAAGATATCGCCCGCACCTGCCATTCCCATCCGACCTTGAGCGAAGCCGTGCGTCAGGCGTCCATGGGTGTTGAAGGCTGGACCATGCAAATGTAATTCGCTGCGCGAATTACATTTGGCTAGTCATCATCGTCATCGTCGTCGCGCTGGACGAGCTTGCCATAGCTTGAAACGTTTTATGTCAGGCTTTTCGGCTTGGTCGCCAGTATCGCGCGGCCGACGCCGCGAATGGTGATATCGGCGCTGTCGCCGGGCGCGATCTTGGCCCGGGCGGCGCCATCAAGCTCCGCTTTCACCTTGTCCGCACTGAGCTTGCCCAGCTGCGCCCGCCCCGCGCCGGATACATTCAAAGTCAAATCCCCGACATGGCCGTCGGCGGTAAGCCGGCCTGCGCCGGAGACATTGATCGTGAGCTTGTCGCGGGACAGATGCCGCAGCACAACCCTGCCGGTGCCGATCACATCGATCTCTTTCAGGTCGCCCCAACACCCGGATGCCGTCATTCCGGTCGAACGCATCGACGCGCCCATTCTTCTGGTATGCGGCGAAGCTGACAGTCTGTGGCCGTCTTGTCCGATGGCGGATCAGATTGCCGCCCGGCGCACGCAATTCGGCAAGCCCATGCCCCAGATACTGCGCTATGCCGGCGCTGGACATGAAGTGTTCGGCTTACCCATTTCCCAATCGGACCCGCATTACGCACATCTGGGCGGCTTGGGTGGTACGCCCGCTGGCATCGCGGCTGCACACGCCGATGGCTGGCCCAAGGTCGTGGCATTCTTGAAGGAAAGACTGCGATAGAATTGCTGGTGGCCCCGGTTGGACTTGAACCAACACGACCCTTTCGGATCAACGGATTTTAAGTCCGGTGCGTCTACCAGTTCCGCCACGGGGCCTTGGTCAACCAGATACTGAGCGGAGCATAACAGGGCAAGAGGGCGGCATATTCCAGGACAACTGAGCCGAATTCTGCTCTAATACCGTCATGACCAAAGACGAAATCACCCAATGGGCGCTGGCCAATGGCTGGAGCATGATCGATGGCTTTCCCAGCCTGACCAAGCCCAGCGCCCCGCACCCCGCCATCGTGCGGCTGGTGCTGAAAGCCACCATGGCCCAGGTCGAAATCAAGAAGCCGGCCGGGAAATGGGAGAAGGTCGCCGGTGAGAGCTACTCCAAGATTACAGCCGACGAAGACGGCATGCCGGGCGGGCTGGGACTGGGCACAATTGCGGGCTTTTCCCAACTGATGCAGTCCAACAAGGACCGCCAGATGATGGCCCGCATCGGCATGACGCGCTGACGCGTTTCTCTATCTTTTTTGGCGGATAGGACTAAAGAGGGGCCGAAATTCGCCCCCGAAAGTTCCCGCCTTGTCCGATCCGGCCTTCCCCGACACCCATCCCGCCCTGACCCGTGCGCTCGCCGAGCGCAATTACACAGTCCCGACCCCCGTTCAGTTGGCGGTGCTGGAGCCAGACGCTGAACGCCGCGACTTGCTGGTCTCGGCCCAGACCGGCTCGGGCAAAACCATCGCGTTCGGTATGGCCTTTGCCGATACCCTGCTGGAAGGCGCTGCCACATTCGGCCCCGCCCGCGATCCCCTGGCGCTTATCATCGCGCCCACCCGCGAACTGGCGCTGCAGGTGCAGCGCGAATTGAGCTGGCTCTATCAATATGCCGGCGCGCGCATTGTTTCCTGTGTCGGTGGCATGGACCCCGGCCGCGAGCGCCGCGAACTATCCGCGGGCGCCCATATTGTTGTGGGCACGCCGGGGCGGCTGCGCGATCATTTGGAACGCCGTGCTCTCAACGTTTCATCCCTGAAAGCCGCGGTGCTGGATGAGGCCGACGAGATGCTCGATATGGGCTTTCGCGAAGACCTGCAATTCATCCTCGAAACAACCCCGGCTTCGCGCCGCACCCTGCTGTTTTCCGCGACCCTGCCCAAGGCCATCGTCACCCTGGCGGCGCATTACCAGAAGGATGCCTTGCGTATCGCCACCCGGGGCGCGGCCTCGGGGCATGCCGATATCGAATACCGCGCCCTCAGGATCGCCGGTAACAAGATCGAACGGGGCGTGGTCAATCTGCTGCGCTTTCTGGATCCGCCCGGCGCGCTGGTTTTTTGTGGCACGCGCGAACGGGTGCGCCACATGGCGGCGCAGTTGACGGAACGCGGTTTTGCCGCGGTGGCGATGTCGGGCGAACTGTCCCAGAGCGAACGCAATCATGCACTGCAGGCTTTGCGCGATGGCCGCGCCCGCGTCTGTGTGGCGACCGATGTGGCGGCGCGTGGCATTGACCTGCCCAGTTTGGTGTTGGTGATCCATGCCGATCTGCCGAACGATGCCTCTGTGCTGCAGCATCGCAGCGGCCGCACTGGCCGCGCCGGCAAGAAGGGCATCAGTGTTCTTCTGGTGCCGCCGTCACGCCGCCGCCGGGTGGAAGAGATGCTGGGTAAAGCACGCGTCACCGCCACCTGGGGTGAGCCGCCTTCGGCGGCGGAAATCCGCCAGCTCGACCAGCAGCGGCTGCTGGAAAATCCGATGCTGACCGAAGCGCCGAGCGAAGACGACTTGGCCATGGCGGACCAGTTGCTGCAGTCGCGCGATGCGCGCACCGTTGCGGCCGCTTTTGTAAAAATCTATCGCGCCGGGCTGCCCGCGCCCGAAGATATTGACGAAGAGGTGCCATTCCAGAAGCGCGAGCCGCGCGAGCCGCGAGAGGGCAAACCGCACGGCAATAAGGAGCGGTCGCACAAGGATTTCGATCATAAGCCGCGGGGCCCGCGCGAACATGGTCCTCGTGAGCACGGAGCACGCGAGCCGCGCGATCACGCGCGTCACGACGGCCCACGGCCGCCCCGCGAAGGCGACATGCAGAATGGCGTGTGGTTTCGGCTGAATGTCGGGCGCGAGCGCAATGCCGATCCCAAATGGCTTCTGCCGGAAATCTGCCGCCAGGGCGAGCTGACCAAAAAGGATATCGGCGCCATCCGCGTGTTTGATATGGAAACCCTGTTCCAGGTGTCAGGCGATGTCGCGCCGAAATTTGCCACCTTGGTCAGTGAACGCAAAAAGGGCGGCGTTCGCATTTCGCCGGCGCTGGACCAGAGTGGCGAATCCCACGCACGGCCGCGTGCCGAGCCGGTGCAGGGCGCTAAACCCGGTGACGAACCGGGCGGCGAACCGCCGCGCAAGCCAGGATTTCAGGGAAAGAAATTTGGCGGCAAGGACGGAAAGAAGAAATTCTGGGGCAAGAAGTCAGGCCCCAGAAAATTCGACAAGAAAAAACCAGGCTAAGGCCCCTCGGCGTGATGCCGGGTCATCCAGCTGTAGTACATATAGATAGCGAAGATTCCCGGGAAGCCGGTGGTCAGATTCCCCCGTGCTCCGTTGAAGTAATACATGCCGATTTCAATGATGGCGAAGCCGAGGAAATAGGGCCACTTCTTACGAATGAAATTCATTATGAAAGCCCTCCTTTACAGATTCTCATGACTGCCGTCGCATAAGGGCTTGGTGACCGTCTGCTTGCAGCCGCAAAATTCTATCGTTCCGGTTTCGGTGGCCTTGTAGGGCATGGGTTCATGACCCGTGCCTTTGTGTGAGCCGTCGCAAAGAGGCTGTTTCTTGGACAGCCCGCAAGAGCACCACCAATAGGTTTTTCCTTCCACGACATTGACGGCGTAAGGGCCCTTCTGGGCGACGGCCGGCTCTATTTTTTCTGGGCTGCTCATTCTGCGGCAATCGTAACGGGATCGTCATTATTCTTCGCCTTGCTGTCGAAGAAGCGCTCTAGGGACGGGAAGCATCGCGTCGCGAACAGAATTTTCAGGTAGTTGGGTTCGTCGGGATAACCCTCCGGGTGACCCAAGGCTTTGGGCGCGAGCACATTGCCCTTCTCATCCTTGGGCAAATAGAAGGTGCCGAACAGGATGTCCCAGAAGGTCACTGACACGCCGAAATTGCAGCCATAGCGAAATTTTGGATCGTCGGGAAATTCCGTGGAATGGTGCCAGCGATGCACTTCCGGGCCGTTGTAAATGTAGTTCAGCCAGCCACCTTTCACATCGGCGCCGCAATGGGACAAATCGCCATAACTCAAGGCGATCGCACCCCCCAGTACGATTGCATACGGATTGAAGCCGACAATGCCCATCACCAACCCGCCCAGCGCGTTGCGCAGCGCCCAATCCAGTGGATTAGAAACCAGCACATTGGAAATCTGAATATGGGTCACGCTGTGGTGATAGCCGTGCAGCTTCCACAGAAAGTCATTGGTGTGCTCGAAGCGGTGTACCCAGTACTGCCAGAAGCTGGAAAGCAGGAAAACCGCCCCCACCTGCACCCACAGCGGGCCCAGCTGGTCGGAAAGCCCGAACAGGAAGCGCCGTCCCAGGAACGTCTCCGGCAGATAGTGCAGGATCGGCAGTACAATGGCGCCCATGATGCCGGCGGCGACGAAGGTCTGCACCGCGGTGGACGTCAGATCGCGCCAGATCATGTGCCGCTGCGACTTCGCGTGGCGATAGGACCAGATCCGCTCCAGCGTGATCAAGACGAAAAAGAGGATGAAGGTTCGGAAGTAGGGGAACGACGTCGATAAGTCCGAGCCGCGCGTCGCCATGTTGATGGCTGCAAAAGCAATCCCAAGCCCGGGTAGCATCGCGTAACGAGAGTAAGTCAGTAATTTACTGTCCATGTAAGTTTCCCCTATTGTCGTTATGTCTGCTTCAAATTCGGCCGCGATAAGTAAGGAAGTTAGAACCGGTTCGTCGCGCCGCAAATAGCTAAAATAAAAATGGTTATTTGCAGGGCACACGCAGTTGCGAGGCTTTCTTATCAACCCCGGCGCGCCATTAAAAAACGGCGCCGGCAATGTGCCGGCGCCGCGATTTTCAGCCCTGCGTTTCTTATTCCGCCGGCACGGTGAAGGCTTCGTCTTCTTTTGGCTTTCTGTCGAAGAAGCGTTCCAGAGAAGGGAAAGCCCGCACCGCGAACAGCATCTTCAGATAGTTGGGTTCATCCGGATAACCTTCTGGATGGCCAATCGCGGCGGGCGCCAGCACCTCGCCTTTCTCATCCTTGGGCAAGCAGAAGGTGCCGAACAACTGGTCCCAGAACGTCGTGGACACGCCGAAATTGGCGCCATAACGGAACCTGGGATCATCAGGCAGCTTCGTCGCATGGTGCCAACGATGCACTTCCGGGCCGTTGAAGATGTAGTTCAACCAGCCGCCTTTGAAGCTCGTGCCGCTATGGGAGAAGTTGCCATAGTTCAGGTCGATCAGGCTGGCGAGCCCGATGGCAACCGGATTGAAGCCGATAATGCTCAGCACCAAACCGCCCATCACGTTGCGCAGCGCGTAATCCAGCGGATTGGATACCAGCACGTTGGAAACCTGCACGTTGGTCACGCTGTGGTGATAGCCGTGCAGCTTCCAGAGAAAATTATTGTAATGCTCGAAGCGGTGCACCCAGTAGCCCCAGAAGCTGGTGAACAGGAACACCGCGATGATCTGCATCCACAGCGGGCCCAGCTGATTGGAAAGCCCAAACAGCAAACGGCGGCCCAGGAAGGTTTCCGGGAAATAGTGCAGGATCGGCAGGAACATGGCGCCGAAAATACCGCCCACCAGGAAGGTCTGCACCATGGTGGAGGTCAGGTCCCGCCAGATCACATGCCGCTGCGACACCGCACGGCGATAGGTCCAGAAGCGTTCCATCGTGATCATGACGAACAGGACCACAAAGCTATGCCAGTAAGGGAACGCCTTGGCGACGACGCCGCCTTTCATCACATAACCAAAGCCCTCAAACGCAAGTCCCAGCAGCGGGAACATCAAGTAAGGAACATAATTCCGTAATTTGGCCAGCATGGTCGCTCCCTTATGTCTTTTCGCGTTCTCGATATTCGTGTCGTGATAAGGGAATATTAGAACTGGTTCTGCAAGCCACAAATAGCTGAAATAAAAATGGTTATGTGCAGCGCAACATGGCCCGAGAAACATCGCGGCGGCGGCGTGTTTTCTGGAACTTGTTACGGCTGCATCGCGCAATTAACCCCGCGCAACCTGCCGGTCTGTGTACGGGAGGCCCCGGTCCCAAGGGCCCGAACAGACCCTAGCCCCGTCCTCAACCCCGGTTTATTTGAACCTGTACCAGTGCCAAAAGGTAGGGCACTAACAGTCTAAGACATTGAAAATAATGATGTTGAAAGACATCACTCAACCCATGATTGCAGTCGTTTGACTCGCAGACTTCGCTGCATATAGTGCGCGGCCTTTGCCTTAGATTTTCTTGTCGAAGACTAGAAAAGCTTGGCCCGCACCGAGGCGAAAGCCGAGGGCGGCCTCTAATTCAAACCGAAAGAGTCCGATGACCAAGCGCGCCAACGCCAAGTACAAATTAGATCGCCGCATGGGCGAGAATATCTGGGGCCGTCCCAAGTCCCCGGTGAACAAGCGCTCTTATGGTCCGGGCCAGCATGGCCAGCGCCGCGCCAAGAAGCTCTCCGACTATGGCACCCAGCTTCAGGCCAAGCAGAAGCTGAAAGGCTACTACGGCAACATCACCGAGCGTCAGTTCCGCAAATACTACCAGGACGCCTCGCGCCGTCCCGGCGATACCGGCGAGAACATGATCGGCCTGCTGGAGACCCGTCTCGATACTGTGGTCTATCGCAGCAAATTCGTGCCCACGCCGTTTGCCGCCCGCCAGCTGGTCAGCCATGGCCATGTGCGCGTCAATGGCCGCAAGGTCACCATCGCCTCCTACCACGTCACCGGCAAGGATGTGATAGAACTGGGCCCCAAGGCCAAGGACATGGCGCTGGTGCTGGAAGCCAGCAAAAGCGCTGAGCGCGACACGCCCGACTTCCTGGAAGTCAATCATGGCAAGATGACCACCAAGCTGGTGCGCGTCCCCAAGCTGGCCGACGTTCCCTATGCCGTGAAGATGGAACCGCACCTGATTGTTGAATTTTACTCGCGCTAAAGCGCGAGGGGGCGAATTCTATTCGCGCCAATTCAACGCGATACTCAAACAAAAAGCCCGCTCTCACGAGCGGGCTTTTTTATTTCCGCGAGGCAAACTGTTCAGGCGGTCTCAGCCGCGACACCCTTGTCGGCCATAAGGGTCTTCAGTTCGCCGCTTTCAAACATCTCGCGCATGATATCGGCGCCGCCGACAAATTCGCTTTTGACATAGAGCTGGGGAATGGTGGGCCAGTTGGAGAAAGCCTTGATGTCTTCGCGCACCTCCGGGTCTGCCAGCACGTCCACCGACGCGAACTTCACGCCCAGATGATTGAGGATCTGCACCGCCATGGCTGAGAAGCCGCATTGCGGGAAAACCGGCGTGCCCTTCATGTAAAGCAGCACATCATTGGTTTTGACGGCATCGGCGATGCGGGTCTGGGCGTCGGACATGGGTCGCTCCTTAAGGCGAGGGGCCTGACTTAAGCCCCGGTGACAGTGGAATCAAGGTTCCGCTTATTTAACCCTTGGGGCTCGTATTGAGCTGCAGGGCATGCAGCACCCCGCCCATATTGCCCTTCAGGGCGGCATACACCATCTGATGCTGGGCCACGCGGCTTTTGCCCTGAAAGGCGGCCGATTTCACCGTGGCGGCGTAATGGTTTTCATCCCCCGCCAGGTCGCGGATTTCCACCTCCGCGTCGGGGAAGGCGTCCTTGATGAATTTCTCGATGTCGGCGGCTTTCATGCCCATAGAACTTAATCCCTCCAAGGGGGCCTCTAGTTGGTAACGGGGATTTCTTCGCCTGCCATGAAGCGGGGGAACCAGGCTTCGTGCAGGCTACGCAGTTTGGCGATCTTGATGCTGGCCTTGTCGTCGATCATCAGCGTCTCGCCGCCGGTCTTGCCCAGCTCGGCGACAATGATCGCGGCAGCGCGCGCTTCGGCCACGATCTTCTCGGCTTCCGCGAACGGCGCGGTGATCAGGTAACGCGCCTGGTCTTCGCCGAACCAGAAGGGAACAGCGCCCGCGATTTCCGCTTGTCCCACACTGGCGCCGATGCCCGAGGCCATCGCCATCTCGGCAATCGCCACCAGCAACCCACCATCGGACAGGTCATGCACCGTATCCACGCGGCCGGCTTCGATCAGCCCGCGCACGAAATCGCCATTCTTCTTTTCCATGGCCAGATCCACGGGCGGTGACGCGCCCTCTTCCTTGCCTTCGATTTCGCGCAAGTAGATGGATTGGCCCAGATGGCCCTTGGTCTCGCCGATCAGGATCACGACATCGTTCTGGCGCTTGAACGCCACCGTCGCCATTTTGGTGACGTCTTTCAGAAGACCGACACCGCCGATGGCGGGCGTGGGCAGAATGCCTTCGCCATTGGTCTCATTGTAAAGCGAGCAGTTGCCGCCGATGACGGGAAAGTCCAGCGCCCGGCAGGCTGCACCGATGCCGTCAATCCCGGCCACGATTTCCCACATGATTTCCGGCTTCTGGGGATTGCCGTAATTGAGGTTGTCGGTCACCGCCAGCGGCGTTGCGCCCACCGCGGTCAGGTTGCGCCAGGCTTCGGCGACCGCCTGCTTGCCGCCTTCAAACGGATCGGGACGGCAATAGCGCGGCGTGACATCGGTGGTGATGGCGAGCGCCTTCTTGGTGCCATGCACCCGCACCACGGCGGCGTCGCCGCCCGGATGCTGTGTCGTGTCGTTCATCACGCTGTTGTCATACTGCTCCCACACCCAGCGGCGGCTGGCCATGTCGGGCGCGGCAATGATCTTTTCCAGCGACGCCAGCACCGGCTTTTTGGTGTCAAACGCAGGCACGCCGGTGACGGGCGCGCGTTTTGTAAAGGGCCGCTCATAGATGGGGGCTGCGTCCGACAAAGCGGTGATGGGCATGTCGGCTTCCACCTTGCCCTTGTGCTTGATGACCAGGCGATTGGTGTCGGTGGTGACCCCGATCACCGCGAAATCCAGTTCCCACTTTTCGAAAATCTTGCGCGCCTGCTCTTCGCGGCCGGGCTTGAGCACGGCCAGCATGCGCTCCTGGCTTTCCGACAGCATCATCTCATAGGCCGTCATGTTGGCTTCGCGCTGGGGCACCTTGTCGAGATCAAGCTCGATGCCGCTGCCACCCTTGTCGCCCATCTCGGCAGACGATGACGTCAGGCCTGCGGCGCCCATGTCCTGAATGGCGATAATGGCATCCGTCGCCATCAATTCCAGGCAGGCTTCCAACAGCAGCTTTTCCGTGAAGGGATCGCCCACCTGCACCGTGGGGCGCTTTTCTTCCGAAGCATCATCGAATTCTGCCGACGCCATGGTGGCGCCGTGAATGCCATCACGCCCGGTCTTGGAGCCGACATAGACGACGGGATTGCCCGCGCCTTTGGCCGCCGAAAGGAAAATCTTGTCCTGGCGCGCCAGGCCCACGCACATGGCGTTGACCAGAATGTTGCCGTTATAGCTTTTGTGGAAATTGATTTCGCCGCCCACCGTGGGCACGCCCATGCAGTTGCCATAACCGCCGATGCCCGACACCACGCCCGACACCAGGTGCCGCGTCTTGGGGTGCGACGGCTCACCAAAGCGCAGGGCGTTCATCATGGCGATGGGGCGCGCGCCCATGGTGAAGACATCGCGCATGATGCCGCCCACGCCGGTGGCCGCGCCCTGATAGGGCTCGATAAAGCTGGGATGGTTGTGCGATTCCATTTTGAAGATGCAGGCATCGCCATCGCCAATGTCGATCACGCCGGCATTCTCGCCGGGCCCCTGAATTACCCAGGGTGCCTTGGTCGGCAGCTTCTTCAGATGCACGCGGGTGGATTTGTAGGAGCAATGCTCGCTCCACATCACGCTGAAAATGCCCAATTCCACAAAGCTGGGCTCACGGCCCAGCAATTTCAGAACGATGGCGTATTCGGAATCCGAAATGCCATGCTCGCGGACCATTTCTGGAGTGATCTTGGTCATGCCGCTTTCAGTCTAGGAAAGTGTTTCGATCAGGCTCTGGAACAGGGCGCGCCCGTCTGTGCCGCCATTCAATGGGTCCACCACCCGCTCGGGGTGGGGCATCAGGCCCAGCACATTGCGCTTTTCGTTCAGGATACCGGCGATATTGCGGGCCGAGCCGTTGGGGTTGTTCTGATAGCGGAACATCACCCGGCCTTCGCCTTCCAGGCGGTCCAGCGTGTCCTTGTCGGCGTAGTAATTGCCTTCGCCATGCGCCACCGGGAACGTGACGGTCTGGCCGGCGCTGTATTTGCGGGTAAAGGTGGACTGGGTTTCTTCCACGGTCAGCGCCACCGGCTTGCAGACGAATTTCAGACCGGCATTGCGCATCAACACACCGGGCACCAGCCCGGCTTCCGCCAGTACCTGAAAGCCGTTGCAGATGCCCAGCACTGCGCCGCCTTTATCCGCATGCTTCTTGATCGCGCCCATGATTTTTGACTGGTTGGCCATGGCGCCGCAGCGCAAATAATCGCCATAGGAAAAACCGCCGGGCAGCACCACTAGATCGACATCGGGCAATTCGCTGTCCTGATGCCAGACCATATGTGTCTTCTGGCCGGTCATCTGCTCCAGCGCGGTGGCCGCATCGCGGTCGCAATTGGAAGCGGGAAAAACGATGACGGCGGACTTCATTTCAGTTCGATCTCGTACTTCTCGATGACCGTATTGGCGAGCAGCTTCTCGCACATCGCCTTCACGGTTTCCTTGGCCTTGGCCGCATCGGTTTCAGAAAGCTCCAGGTCAATCACCTTGCCCTGGCGCACATCGCCGACCGAGGCGAAACCCAGCCCGTTCAGGGCATGGCCAATCGCCTTGCCCTGGGGGTCAAGGACGCCGTTCTTAAGAGTCACAAAAACGCGGGCTTTCATTTGACTAAAACCGGGCCCTTATTCTCGCCCTGAATGGATTCCGGCATGATGCCCAGACGGCGCGCCACTTCGGAATACGCTTCAACCACACCGCCCATATCGCGGCGGAAACGATCCTTGTCCAGCTTCTCGTTGGTGGTGACGTCCCACAGCCGGCAATTGTCCGGGCTGATTTCGTCCGCCAGCACGATGCGCATAAAGTCGTTTTCCCACAGGCGGCCAAATTCCAGCTTGAAATCCACCAGCTTGATGCCGGCGCCCAGGAACAGGCCGGAGAGAAAATCATTGATGCGAATGGTCAGGTTCACCATGTCGTCCAGGTCTTGCGGGCTGGCCCAGCCGAACGCGGTGATGTGTTCTTCGCTGACCCAGGGGTCATTCAGCGCGTCATTCTTGTAGTAATATTCGATGATGGAGCGGGGCAGGGCCGTGCCTTCCTCGATCCCCAGCCGCTTGGACATGGATCCGGCGGCGACGTTGCGCACCACGACCTCAAGCGGAATGATCTCCACTTCCTTGATCAGCTGCTCGCGCATGTTCAGGCGGCGCACGAAATGGGTGGGCACGCCGATCCCGGCCAGCTGGGTCATCAGATATTCGCTGATGCGGTTGTTGAGGACGCCTTTGCCCTCAATCGTGTCCTTCTTGGCGCCATTGCCGGCGGTGGCGTCATCCTTGAAATACTGGATGACGGTGCCCGGCTCGGTGCCTTCGTAAAGGATCTTGGCTTTGCCTTCGTAGATAACGCGGCGGCGCTTCATGGCGTTTGTCCTTGGGACCGCCTGAAATAATCCGGGCGGAGCCTGAATTTAGGGATGGGAGGCGGCACTCGCAATGTTGCCGTGGCCGCACCGGGGACATAACAGGTTCCCGTCCACAGGATTGTTTGAAATCAATGGGTTAGTGGCCTGTCTAGGCCTGGCCGAAGACCCGTTTGAAGATCGTGTCCACCTGTTTGAGGTGGTAATCCAGATCGAACATGGCGCTGAGTTTTTCAGGCGCGATTTTCCCGGAAATTTCCGCATCGGCTTTGAGCAAATCCAGCAGCGGCCCTTCGCCATTCCAGGTGCGCATGGCGTTCTTCTGCACCAGCCGATAGGCGTCCTCGCGGGCGATTCCGGCCTGGGTCAATGCCAGCAAAACGCGCTGGCTGTGCACCAGCCCCTGGGTCTTATCCAGATTGGCCTGCATCCGCTCGGGATAGACCACCAGCTTTTCCATCACGCCGGTCATGCGCGCCAGCGCGAAGTCCAAAGTAATCGTGGCATCGGGGCCGATGTAACGCTCGACGGAGGAGTGCGAAATATCCCGCTCGTGCCACAGCGCCACATTCTCCATGGCGGGCAGGACGTAAGCGCGCACCATGCGCGCCAGCCCGGTCACATTTTCCGTCAGCACGGGATTGCGCTTATGCGGCATCGCGGATGAGCCCTTCTGGCCCGGCGAAAAATATTCTTCGGCTTCCAGCACTTCGGTACGCTGCAGATGGCGTATTTCCACTGCCAAACGCTCCAGCGAAGACGCCACCACGCCCAAGGCCGCGAAATACGCGGCATGGCGATCACGCGGAATTACTTGAGTCGAAACCGGCTCGACGGAAAGTCCCATTGCCTTGGCGACATGTTCTTCGACGCGCGGATCGATATTGGCGAAGGTGCCAACGGCGCCGGAAATGGCGCACGTGGCGATTTCGGCGCGCGCCGTCACCAGCCGGGCGCGGGCGCGTTCAAACTCGGCATAAAAGGCCGCCAGCTTGACGCCGAAGGTGGTGGGTTCGGCATGAATGCCGTGGCTGCGGCCGATGGTGGGTGTCTTCTTGAATTCAAAAGCGCGCTTCTTCAGCGCCGCCAGCAAGGCATCGGTATCAGCAATCAGCAGGTCGGCGGCGCGGGCCAACTGTACATTCAGGCAAGTATCGAGCACGTCCGAGCTGGTCATGCCCTGATGCACAAAGCGCGCTTCCGGGCCCACGATCTCCGACAGATGGGTCAGAAAGGCGATAACGTCATGCTTGACCTCGCGCTCGATCTCATCAATCCGCGCCACATCGAATTTCGCGTTTTTGCCTTTTTCCCAGACAATCTTGGCGGCGTCTTTCGGCACCACGCCAAGCTCCGCCAGCGCGTCGGTGGCATGCGCCTCGATCTCGAACCAGATGCGGAATTTGGTTTCAGGCGACCAGATTGAAACCATCTGTTCGCGGGCATAACGGGGGATCATGGGAAGGCCCAAAGGGTTGCGGCTGTTTCTAACAGAAGCTTTCCGCGGGGCCAAGCAATTGACACGCGCGCGGGCATTTCAGAGCATGAAAACAGGGCTGCTATGCACAAGGAACGACACCATGACCATCTCCAAAGTCACGCCCTTCCTCTGGTTCGAAAAAGACGCCGAAACGGCCGCCCGCTTTTACGTTTCGCTGCTGCCCAATTCCCGGGTGGATAATGTCACCGCCATGGCGGCGGATTCGCCCTCCGGTCCCCGGGGCAGTGTCCAGGTGGTGGAATTCACCCTCCAGGGCGAAGCCTTTTTTGCCATGAATGCGGGGCGGCATGACGCCTTCAACAATGCGATTTCCTTCATGATCCTGTGCGACACCCAGGAGGAATTGGACCGTCTGTGGAAGGCGCATCTCGACAATGGCGGCAAGGAGCAGGCTTGCGGGTGGCTGGCCGACAAATGGGGCGTGTCGTGGCAGATCACCCCGCGCCGTCTGATGGAGATGATGAAAAGCCCTGACCGCAACGCTTCCAAGCGCGCCAGCGAAGCCATGATGACCATGGTCAAACTGGACCTCGCAACCCTCGAAAAGGCGTTTGCCAGCTAAGCGGGCGTTTTCATGCTATAACCCGGCCAAAATAAAATAGACGGGGAAAGCATGTCTCAATCCAGGCGTTCCTTTTTGCAACGCGCCGCGGGCGCATCCGCGGTTACCGCATTTGGCGTTCCGTTCGCGCCCGCCCGCGCCGCCAACGCTTTCAAGATTGATCCCAAATTCCTGATCACCGCTGATCAGGGATTGGCCTGGAATAAATTCAAGGCGGAATGCGGCCCCACCTATGCCGGCAGCAGAGGCTGGACCGATTACACGGATTTTCTGACGGATCAGGCCCAGAAATTCGGCGCCGTGGATTTCGACTATGTCGAAATTCCCTATGACCGCTACATCGTCGAAGACTGGCCCGACCGTGGCGCCCATCAATATGAGTCCGGCGTCGCGATCGAAAAACTGGTGAGTGACGGCACGCCGGTGCCGGTGGTGGCGTCCTACGGCATGACGTCCGGCTCGACGCCGCAGGAAGGCGTCGCGGCGCAAATGCTCCATGTCGATCCGGCCAATCCGCCGGCGGCAGCACAGATGGCCGGCAAGATTCTGGTGTTTGCCACCGCGCCCTATCCGGCGGCGCCTTATGATGGCGCCTTCATCGACAGCTATACGCCCACCGATTACGAATGGCGTTCACCCGGCAAATGGCCACCGCTGTTTGCCCCGCCGCCGGCCAGCGTGATGAGCTCCTATCATACGCGCTGGGTGTTCAGTCAGTTGAATGCCTTCGCCGCCATCGGCATCAAGAACAATGCCGCCGGCATCGTGGTGGTCTATGATCTGTCACAGCGCGCAGCGTTCGGCCTGGTTCAGCGCAGTGTTTACACCCCGGATGGGAAGGCCAGCCTGGGGGCCCAATATACCAACTGCCCGACACTGACTTTGGACCGCGTCAATGGCGCCAAGGTTCTCAGCGATGCGAAAGCTGGGAAGAACGCGACCCTCACTCTGCGGGCCCGCTTTCAGCGCACCATCGCCAAATCCACCATCGCCTTCCTGCCGGGCAGGGATTACGGCACGCCCCGCGACCGGCACATCATGATCGCCACCCACACCGACGCCATGTCGCTGGTCGAGGATAATGGCGGCCTCGGCATGATCGGGTTGATGAATTATTTCAGCCATATCCCGCGCAATAGCCGCGAACGCACGCTCGCCTTTTATTTCGACTGCCGCCATTTCATGCCGGGCGCCGAAGCCAGCTGGCCGCAATTCGACTACTACAACATCCATAAGGAGAAACTGACACCGGTGGTGGCAACCATGGGCATGGAGCATATGGGTGGCCGCCAGACCATCGAGACCGGCGAAGGCGGAAATACCTACGCTTATTCACCTGAGCGCCCCGAAGACGGCGGCGTCATCACCAGCCTGATTGACGTCAACAACAACAATGCCTGGCTGGTGGATACGGTGGCGCGCGCCGCTACCGACAATCATTGGGTGCGGGTGGATGTGAAATCCGGTGATGCCGGGCCCGGCCTCAATGGCGGGCGGCAGGCGCGCGTCCGCAGTCCAATGAACAAAGGCCGCGAGTTCAAGATTCCCGGCATCGGCCTGGCGGGCGATTGGCCCGGCGGCTGGACCCAGACCTATTCCCAATTCGATACCGAGGCCGGGCTTGCCGGTTTCGACAAGGATTATTTCCGCGCCCAGATCGGTGGCCTGTCCCAGATCGCGGGCGATCTGATGCGGGTCGATCCCAAGGTGATTGATCTGGGCTGGGGCGAACTCAAATCGGCCATCGCCAAGCTGGATGACAAATCGTTTGTCAAAGACGCCAAAGAGCAACGCACGGCTTTGCTAGATCGCTATCTCGCCGCATTCCGCGCTGTGGAAGCGGGCGATGGGGCCAAATCGCAGGAAGCGCTGAAAAATCTGTCCGCCGCTTTGCCGTCTGCCGTTTCACCAGACGCCGCGCAAAAGCTCACGGCGCTGATCGACAATCAGCGAACGAAAATCGGCTAAGGCGTCAGTTATTCGGCGGCGTTCTGCCAGGGCTTCTTTTTCGGCGCCGCCGGCATCACTTCGATTTCCCGGCGGGGCTTGGACCCACTGCGCGCCAACTTTCGGATGACGTTGGCTTCTTCCACCACCGATTTAAGCGACTTGGCGACGCTGCGCCGGAAAATCTGTCCGGCAGCTTTGACCAGGTGGCCCTTCGAGGCGTCGTCCACGGCATCGGCCACCTGCACGCCGGCATGCATCAGGGTGCTGGTGTCGCGATAGCAATTCTGCATGCAGGCGGTGCAGCGGTCGCGATAGTCGGGAATCTTGTTCAGATCGAACACCGAGCCCATCGGCTCATGCCAGGCTTCGCAGCGCCAGATTTGCAGATTCCAGTCGTGATAGAAATATTTGTGGCCGCCGACACAGCCGATCAGCTGCGGCTCATTGCGGGCGGCGCGCTTGATGTCTTCCAGCGCACCGCTGGGGTTCATCACCGGAAATTCCTTCTTCAGGAGCTTGATGGCGTCCATCGCCGTGATCAGCTGATCGGGCGTGAAATCCACCAGCTCCGAATCCGGGCTGAACACCAGCGAGGAAGAACCGAACGGCTCCTTGCGCGGATAGGAAAAGCTGACGGCGTCGAAGCCCAGGTCTTTGAGAAGGTTGGGCAGGTTCTCGAAATTCACCAGATGATTGACGGTGACCACGGTAATGGCGGTAACGCCATTGTCCTTGGCGATGGCGACGCCCTTGCGGATGCGCTCGCACAGGCCTTTCAGGCCGCGGTTCTTTTCATGCTTTTCCACCGTGTCGGCGTCCAGCGAGACCAGAAGCGTAGAAAGGCCGGCATCAATGATGCCCTGAAGCTTGTCGGGCAGCAGCCAGCCATTGGTGATCATGGCGGGCTGCATGTTCGCTTCGCGCACAGCGGCCACCAGATTGGCGATGGCCGGATGCAGCAAGGGTTCGCCGCCCTGAAAATTCACATAGCGGACGCCGCGCTCATACAGGATCGGCATGGCAGCTGCGAACTTGTCGGCGTCGAGCCATTTGCGATCGGTGACGAAGCCCTTGTCATGGGCATAGGAGCAGAAGCTGCAGGTGGCGTTGCAGGCATTGGTGACCTAGACATCGCAAATCGCCGGCACCAGCCCGCTGGCAATGCCGCCGCGCCGGATCGGCATATCCGCCGGATACACGCGCTTCGCGATTACTGTTCCGCCAGCGGACATTTCGTGCCCCACTTAATAATAGCTGTGTGAGAAGGGGATAGCCGGTTTTGTCCTTTATTGCAATTTTGTCAGACCCGAGGAACTTGTCCTTTTTTACAGCAATCCCAGCGATTTAAAGCTGGCATGACCGCCGCGCCCAATCACCAGATGGTCATGCACGGTGATCTTCAGGGCTTTGGCGGCGGCGGCGATATTGCGGGTCATGTCGATATCGGCCCGCGACGGCGTGGGGTCGCCGCTGGGATGGTTGTGCACCAGGATAATGGCAGACGCGCCATGCTCCAGCGCCCGGCGCACAATCTCGCGCGGATAGACCGGGGCATGATCCACCGTGCCGCGCGACTGCACTTCATCGGCCACCAGCACATTCTTGCGATCCATGAACAGCACCCGGAATTCTTCCGTTTGGCTCCGCGCCATCGCCGCCATGCAGTAATCCAGCAGCGCGGCCCAGGATGACAAAGCCGGACGCCCGATCACTTTGCCTTTCGCCAGGCGTTGCGCCGCGGCTTCGGTGATCTTGAGCTGATTGACCACCGCATCGCCCACGCCTTCCACTTCCATCAGGCGCTCACGCTTGGCGGCGATCACTTCGGCGAAAGATCCGAAACGGGCGAGCAAGGCTTTGGCCAGGGGCTTGGTGTCGCGCCGCGGCACGGCGGCGAACAGCGTCAGCTCCAGCAGTTCATAATCGGGCATGGCATCGGCGCCGCCCTTCAGGAAGCGTGTCCGCAACCGCTCCCTATGTCCAGCATGAGGCGATGGCGGCGTCTTCATTGAGAAGCGTCAGCTATAAGGCGGTTTATCCAGGCCCTTGGGCGAAAGCGTGAAAATCTCAACGCCATTCTCCGTCACCCCAATCGAATGCTCGAACTGGGCCGAAAGCGAGCGGTCGCGCGTCACCGCCGTCCAGCCATCGTTCAGCACCTTCACCCC
Source organism: Alphaproteobacteria bacterium (assembly GCA_947474565.1). GTDB lineage: Bacteria > Pseudomonadota > Alphaproteobacteria > Micropepsales > Micropepsaceae > Rhizomicrobium. The sequence goes on along the minus strand of CANJIS010000002.1, from coordinate 12,726 downwards.
ATAAGCGCCCAGATTGATCATGGGCTCAACGGTGAAGAACATGCCGGGCGTCAGCTTGATGCCGGTCCCCGGCTTGCCATAGTGAACCACATTCGGCAGGGCATGGAAAATCCGTCCCAGGCCATGGCCGCAGAAATCCCGCACCACGGCGCAGCGTTCCTGGCCTTCGGCATAAACCTGGATGGCATGGCCGATATCGCCGGTGGTGTTGCCGGGCTTCACCTGGGCAATGCCGCGCATCATGGATTCATACGTGATGTCGATCAGGCGCTGAGACTTCAGCTTGATCTCGCCCACCTGATACATGCGCGAGGTGTCGCCATGCCAGCCATCCAGAATAACGGTGACATCGATATTGACGATATCGCCATCGCGCAGGGGCTTGTCGCCCGGAATGCCGTGACACACGACATGATTGATCGAGGTGCAGACGGTGTGGCGATAACCGCGATAGCCCAGGCAGGCCGGAATGGCGCCGTGGGCAATCACGTAATCATACGCCACCTTGTCCAGCTGCGCGGTGGTGACGCCCGGCTTGACCAGCGGCACCATCAGATCCAGCACCTCGGCGGCCAGCCTTCCGGCCCGGCGCATGCCTTCAAAGTCTTCCGGCTGGTGCACGGTGACGGTGAAATGGGCCTTGCGGGCGGCTTCGAAGATTTCGGTGTCGGGGATGATGGTCATGTGACCAATTTAGGCGAAATCTTGCGGTTTTCCACCCCTTCATAATGTGGAACAGTGAACGGAACATGGAAGCCCCCCAAAGCCCCGTAAAGACCGCAGCAGTTCTGGTAATCGGCGACGAAATCCTGTCCGGCCGCACCCAGGACACCAATTCGGGCGCCATCGCCCGGTTCCTGATGGGGTTCGGCATCGACCTCAAGGAAATCCGCGTCGTCTCCGACGACCAGGCTGAAATCGTGGCCGGGCTGAATGCCTTGCGCACCCGCTATGATTTTGTTTTCACCAGTGGCGGCATCGGCCCCACCCATGACGACATCACCGCCGATGCGGTGGCCAAGGCATTCGGCGTGGACATCGGCTATCATTCGGAAGCCTATGCCTTGCTGGAAGCGCGCTATCCGCCCGGCGACTTCAACGATATGCGCAAGCGCATGGCGCGCATTCCCCATGGCGCGTCCTTGATCAAAAACACAGTCTCCGTGGCGCCGGGATTCCATATCGGCAATGTCTATGTCATGGCCGGCGTGCCCATGGTGATGCGCGCCATGCTGGAAGCCATCGCGCCGGAAATGCCGCGTGGCGTTACCGTGACCTCCGTGACGATCTCGGCGCAGATACCCGAAGGCGCGATTGCCGAAACCCTTGCCGCCATCCAGAAAGCCAACCCCACCGTCTCGATTGGTTCTTATCCGTTTTACAGCGAGGCCGGTCCCGGAACGCAGCTGGTGGCACGCGGGCGCGATGTGCAAATCGTGGAAGGCGCGGCGTCGGCGATTGAAGCCATGCTGCGCGAAAAAGCCGTCCGCTTCGAACGACTTTAGAATTTGTCATGGCCGGGCAGCGAGCGAAGTGGTTCGTAGCAACCGCGTACGAACCGACCCGGCCATCCAACTTCAATTCAATTTCAACTCTTTCCGTTCCGACTCCAGCGCGCCCATAATGTCCCGATCCGTCGCGAAGGTCTTGCGTGCGGCATCAAGCGCGCTCTGCGCCTCCGTCTGCTGGCCCAGCACGCTGTAAGCGCGGATCAGCCGCTGCCAGCCGCCCGCGTCATTGGGATTGTCTTTCAGCCGCGCCGCCAGCCTGGCCACCATCGCTTTGGGATCGGGTGCACCACCGCCATTTTGCGAGGTGAGCATGGCGATACGGTCCACCAGCGCCTGATGCAAAGGCGAATTCTCCGGCACCTGCGCCATCAGTGTCTGCCACGCCGCCAGCGCGCCGCGCTTGTCGCCGCGCTCCATCTTGGCCTGGCCAAGATAATACTGCGCCGGCTCATTCCTGGGCTCAAGCTTCAGCGCGGCGTTGAATGCCGCCACCGCTTCATCGGTGACTTGGCCGCTGGCGGCAACCAGCGTCTGGCCATACGCGGCATTCAGATCCGCGTCTTCCTTGTGCTGCAGCCGCGCGACCGTGACGGCGCGGCCATAGGCCTTGGCGGCATTCACCGGATCATTCGCGGTGATGTAAGCGCGCGCCAGGTAGACCCAGGCTTGCAGATCACCCGGTTGCTGCCGCACCCGCTTGATCAGATACGGCACCAATCCGTTGACATCATGCGTGGCCAGGCCTTGCGCATCGCGGGTGGCCATCATCGGCCGTCCCACCATCCAATAGGTGCCGCCGCCCACGCCCAGCATGAACAGCGCGATGGCGGTCGCCAGCACCGTGCCGCCTTTGGCATTGCGCCGCAGCAGCGCGAAGGTGGCGAAGCCGATGGCGGCGAAGGCTACCACGGCAAAACCGATGAACGGAACGGCGATCACGTCTCTTCCTTTTTCTTATGTCGTTTTAGCAGGGCCGCGATACTTGTTCTTCACCAGGGCCACGATCATGCCGCGGATGGTGCGCACTTCCTGGTCGCTCAGATGAGAGCGCAATATCATCGCCCGTATGTTGCGCGCCATGGCTTCCTTCTTGGCGGCGGGAAAGAAAAAGCCGCCCGCATCCAGTTCACGTTCCAGATGCTCGAACAACTCTACCAGTTCCTGGCGCAGGGCGGGCACCGCGATGGTCTTGCGCATGCGGCTGGCCGGCGTGCGGTCGGCGGATTTCAGCCATTCATAGCCCAGCAGAAGCACCGCCTGGCCCAGGTTGAGGGACGAGAATTCGGCGGTGGGAATGGTGATCACCGCATCGGCCAGCGACAATTCGTCGTTGCTGAGACCGGCCCGCTCCCCCCCGAACAGGATGGCCGAAGACACCCCGTTGGATTGCGCGTCCCTGAGCCGCGAGGCCGCCGATTCCGGCGTCAGAATTTCCCGCAACGTGTCCCGGTCCCGCGCCGTGGTGGCCAGCACCAGCCTTATCCCCGCCAGGCCGCTGGCCATGTCGGGATAAACTTTGGCCGCCGCCAGAATGTCGCCCGCGCCTGCGGCCAGGGCCTCGGCCCGGTCATTGGGCCAGCGGCACTGGGGCGCCACCAGACGCAATTCCGTCAGCCCGAAATTCTTCATCGCCCGGGCGGTGGCGCCGATATTTTCCCCTATCTGGGGCTGGGACAGGATGATGGCCGGGGCGGTCATTCGCACCTTTGACGGCTGGGTGCCGGGCGGGCTATTGGGAGCCCCGCTATAGACCCTCCCGCCACATTTTTCGAGGAAAAGTCATGGACAAGATCAAGGTCGCCAACCCGGTTGTCGAACTCGACGGCGATGAGATGACCCGCATCATCTGGGACCTCATCAAGAAAAAGCTCATCCTGCCTTACCTGGACGTGGACCTGCACTATTACGACCTGTCGGTCGAATACCGCGACAAGACCGACGACAAGGTCACGGTGGACAGCGCCGAGGCGATCAAGAAATACGGCGTCGGCGTCAAGTGCGCCACCATCACCCCCGACGAAGCGCGGGTGGAAGAATTCAAGCTCAAGAAAATGTGGAAGTCGCCCAACGGCACCATCCGCAACATCCTGGGCGGCGTGATTTTCCGCGAACCCATCATCTGCTCCAACGTGCCGCGGCTTGTTCCTGGATGGACTCAGCCTATTGTTATTGGCCGTCACGCTTTCGGAGACCAGTACCGCGCCACCGATTTCAGGTTCCCCTCCGCCGGTACCCTCACCATCAAGTTTGTCGGCGATGACGGCAAGGTGATCGAACACGAAGTGTTCAAGGCCCCCAGCGCGGGCGTGGCGATGGCGATGTACAATCTGGATGACTCGATCCGCGATTTCGCCCGCGCCTCGATGAATTACGGCCTCAACCGCAAGTACCCGGTCTATTTGTCCACCAAGAACACCATCCTCAAGGCCTATGACGGCCGCTTCAAGGACCTGTTCCAGGAAGTGTTCGACGTGGAATTCGCGCCCCAGTTCAAGGACGCCGGCATCACCTATGAACACCGCCTGATCGACGACATGGTGGCCTCTGCCATGAAGTGGAGCGGTGGCTATGTCTGGGCGTGCAAGAACTATGACGGTGACGTGCAGTCCGACACGGTGGCGCAGGGCTTCGGCTCGCTGGGCCTGATGACCTCCGTGCTGATGACGCCCGATGGCAAGATCGTGGAAGCCGAAGCCGCGCATGGCACCGTGACCCGCCATTACCGCGAGCATCAAAAGGGCAAGTCCACCTCCACCAACTCCATCGCGTCGGTCTTCGCCTGGACGCGTGGCCTGGCCCATCGCGCCAAGCTGGACGACAACGCGAAACTGAAGAAGTTCGCCGACACGCTGGAAAAGGTCTGCATCGACACGGTGGAAGCCGGCTACATGACCAAGGATCTGGCGCTGCTCGTCGGCCCGGACCAGAAGTGGCTCACCACCGAGGGCTTCCTGGATAAGGTTGACGAAAACCTGCAAAAGGCGATGTCATAAACTCGCTTGTCATTCCCGCGAAAGCGGGAATCCAGTGACCCAAAAAGAAAAGGCCGGAGGAAACGCCGGCCTTTTTCATTTTCTGTTGCCGGAAATTCGTCGGCCGATGAAATAAACAGTGTACCCCGCGCACATGGCAACAAAGAGATATAGCGGTGCTTGTAGAACCCAACTGATAACCAAATGCGTGGTGTCGAGATAAACGGTATGGCGCGGTTCGAACCGGCCCAGTTGAATGGCGTGGGTTTGCCCCAGTTCTACCCGGGACACAGGAGAGCCGTTGGCAAGTATGACAATGCGGCCAACAATCCACGCCATGATTGTTCCCATGACGATTAAGCCGCAACCAAATTTCTGCAAAGCCGTCAAACGCTCGAACGGATCGTTCCGCTCGGTCACGTCGAATTATTCCGCTGCTCGCGCCGCGCGCTTCTGCGCATACATGGCTTCATCCGCCCGCGCCATCGCCAGATCGGCATTGTCGCCCGACTTCAGTTCAAACGCGCCATAGGAAAAGCTGACAGGAATCTGCTTGCCATCCCATATGGTGGGCGAATTGTGCAGCGCCTGGGCCAGCACATCGGCTTTCTTCAAAGCGTTGTTCTGGTCGGCATGGGTCAGCAGTACGCCGAACTCATCGCCGCCCAGCCGCCCGACACAGTCGCTGTCGCGCACATGGGCCAGCAGAGTCTCTGCGAAATGTTTTAGGGCGGCATCGCCGCCGGCATGGCCGTACGTGTCGTTGATCAGCTTGAAGTGATTCAGGTCGAAATAGATCAGCGACGCCGGCGTGTTGTAACGGCCGGTAAAGGCAATGTAGCGCGTCAGCTCACGCACAAAGGCGCGGCGGTTCAGCAGCGGCAGAAGCTGGTCCTGATCGGCGGTCTTCTCCGCTTCGTCCAGGCGGGCACGCGTCTGGGTCAGCTCGCGGCGAAGATTGTCCACTTCGCCCATCAATCCCATGATGGCGTCGCGCACGCGCGGGGTGAGTTCAGCTTCGGGAATGCCCAGCACAGAAGCGGGCACGATCTGATCCACCGGTTCGATCTGGCTCGACGCCTCGATCCGCCGGGCATAGGCAGCGGCGGCGACCGGGCGTGCGGCCCGCGAGGCGCTGGTGCGTTCGATCTTCATTTTGCGGCTTTCTGCCCTTCAAACGGTCCGCCCAGAATGGCGGGAAGGCCTTAAACTTACGTTTATGAGTGCGAAGAAATGGTTAACAGGCGTTAAAACGCCCCTTTCCACGGTGTTTTTGCTGCCTATACTGCGCCGCTTCCTGAACCGGGCCACCCCTACGGCCCAAGGCGATTCGAAGCATGCCCGCAAAACTGGTCCATAAAAAAAAGAGGGGCGCATCGGCGCCCTGGGTCGGAATTATCATGGGCAGCCAGTCCGACTGGCCCACGCTCGAAAAGGCGTCGGCCATTCTGACTGAGCTCGGCGTCGGCCATGAGACGCGCATCGTCTCGGCCCACCGCACACCCGACCGGATGAGCGCCTATGCCAAGGGCGCGGCCAAGCGCGGCATCAAGGTGATTATCGCGGGCGCGGGCGGCGCGGCGCATCTGCCGGGCATGGTCGCCAGCATGACCACCTTGCCGGTGCTGGGCGTGCCGGTGGAAAGCCGAACCCTGAAGGGATTGGACTCGCTTCTCTCCATCGCCCAGATGCCGGGCGGCGTGCCGGTGGCGACCTTCGCGATCGGCGAAGCCGGCGCCAAGAACGCGGCGCTTCAGGCCGCGGCCATTCTGGCGTTGTCGGATGCAGGCCTGGACAAGCGCCTGAAAGCCTGGCGCGCCAAACAGACCAAATCCGTGGCCCAATCTCCGAAATGAATAAGTCGCCGAAATGAAAACTTTGGATGCACCGGTCAAACCCGGCGGCGTGATCGGCATTATCGGCGGCGGCCAGTTGGGCCGCATGCTGGCGCTGGCCGCGAGCAGGCTGGGCCTGAAGACCTGCATCTATAATGACGAGAACCACGCCCCCGCGTTTCAGGTGACACCGCTCCAGGTGGCTGCGTCGTACGAAGACCAGAACATGCTGCGGGGCTTTGCCGAAATCTGCGACGTCATCACGTTTGAATTTGAGAATATTCCGTCCGCCACCATCGAATTTCTGTCCGCCTTGAAGCCGGTCCATCCCGGCGCCAAGGCGCTCAGCCAGACCCAGGATCGTTTTATCGAAAAAACGTTCGTCGCGTCGTTGGGCCTCGCCACCGCGCCCTTTTTCGATGTCACCAGTGCCGACCAGGCCCGCGCTGCGTTTTCAAAATTGAACGGCGGTGGCATCCTGAAAACCCGCCGCTTCGGCTATGACGGCAAGGGCCAGGCCAAAGTCACCAGCGCCGATCAGGCAGCCAGCGCCTTCGACAATTTCAAAAATGCGCCCGCCATTCTGGAAGGCCTGATCGATTTTTCCTTTGAAGCTTCGGTGATTGCGGCGCGCGGCGCCGATGGTTCTTTTGCCGCTTACGATCCGCCGGAGAATGAGCATGAGAACCATATCCTGCGCCGCTCCACCGTGCCGGGCCGACTGACCAGGGCCCAAAATGAAGAAGCCAAGGCGATGGCGCGAAAAATCGCCGAGGCACTGGACTATATCGGCGTGCTGGCGGTGGAATTGTTTGTGACCAAAGACGGATCGCTTCTGGTCAATGAAATCGCGCCCCGGGTGCACAATTCCGGCCATTGGACCATCGAAGCCTGCCAATGCTCGCAGTTCGAACAGCATATCCGCGCCGTGGCCGGCTGGCCGCTGGGTGATGCCAGCCGTCATGCCGATGCGGTGATGGAAAATATCATCGGTGCCGAAGCCGATGCCTGGGAAAGCCTCGCCAAAAGCGGCGCGCTGCATCTATATGGCAAGCAGGAAGCCAAACTCGGCCGCAAAATGGGCCACGTAACCCGGTTAAAACCAAAGACCTGATTGTCATCCCCGGCGAGGCGCGTAGTGCCGAGGGAGGGGGATCCAGTGCGAACTTAGCGAGCCAACAAAAAGCCCTCACGCTGAACTCGCTGAAGGGTGAGCCTATTTCCCCTTCGGCTTCATCCAGCTCGACAGATCGGGGAAGTTCGCAAAAGCCTTCTTCGCCTGGCCTTTAATCTTCTCGAACTGCATCACATTCTCGATCCGGGCCGCCAGGAAATCCCGCGTCACCTGTTCGCCGGCGCTGGTGTCGTTGAACCAGCGCACCAGGGTCGCGCCATACACGCCCGCCAGAATTCCCCGCTTGCTGTAGAAATTGAAATCGGTGGCGGTATCGCCAGCCGCGCGCCACATCGCATCCACGGTCTGATACATCAGCTTGGCGCCAAGCGCCGCATGCATGGGCAAGGTCAAGGTGGCGGCGGCACGCCGCGCCGCTTCCTTATGCGGCTTTAAAATCGAAAGCCGCGCCAGCACCGCAGCGGCGATGCGCTGGCGGATCTTCATTTTCGAAAGCTCCATTTTCCCCAGCAGCTCTTCCATCTCGATATCCACCGATACGGAATAGGCTTCGATCAGGGATCGGGCGCCTTCGGGAAACAGCCGCTCCAGTTCTGCTTTCTCAAGGCCCGCCGCGCCACCTGCCTTGGCCAGCACCGCATCGGTAAAGCCGTCAAAGGCGGCATTGGGCAAGGCGGCTTCCACCACCTTCTGCTTTAGCGCCGCATCGCCGCTTTTCTTCGCCTTGGCCATCACGCTTCCTCGGTCTTGGCGAAATGGCGAATCTCGCTTTCAAAGATCAGCCGGGAGAGGTCGCCCATCCGGCTGGGATAAAGCTTGCCGTCCAGATGATCGACTTCATGCTGCACCACCCGGGCATGGAAACCCCGCGCCGTGCGCTCGATCAGTTTTCCGTCCAGCCCGAAGCCGCGATAGCGGATATGGGCCGGCCGCTCGACAAAGCCGCGCAGCCCCGGCACCGACAGGCAACCCTCCCAGCCGCCTTCGGTGGCGGCATCCAGCACCGTGATTTCGGGATTGACCAGGCAGGTCAGGGGGGCGGTGTGGTCGAATATTTCGTCCTCGGCCAGGCCCGGATCGGACCGTTCACCGGGGGCCTGGAAGATGACCAACCTCAGGGGGATGTGGACCTGGGGGGCGGCCAGGCCCGCTCCGTTGGCGTCCATCATGGTTTCCACCATGTCATTGACCAAATAGCGAATTTCCGGGGCCGTGGGGTCGGCAACGGGGCGGGCGACCTGGGCCAGGACAGGGTGGCCCATACGGGCGATTTTCAGGATAGCCATGGCCAAGAATATGGGGCTGGGGATGGCACTGGCCAAGACCAAAAAGCGTTAAACCCGCAGGTAGACAGGGGAAATGCCTTCTGTTATCTACCCCGGCCTTCAAAAATCCCGGTTAGGAGCCTCTTTTGCAGATCATAGTCCGCGACAACAATATCGACCAGGCGCTCAAGGCGCTGAAGAAGAAGATGCAGCGCGAAGGTATCTTCCGGGAGATGAAGCTGCGCGGCGCCTATGAGAAGCCCAGCGAAAAGCGCGCCCGCGAACGTGCGGAAGCCGTCCGCCGCTACCGCAAGCTCCAGCGCAAGCGCCTGCAGCGTGAAGGGCTGTTGCCGCGCTAACCCTCCCTGTCATTCCCGCGAAGGCGGGAATCCAGTGCGAGCGAAGCGAGCCGAAAAAAAGCCGCCCTTACTGGGCGGCTTTTTTATTGGTCGCGGGGCTGGGCTTTGCTCTTGCGCTTCTGCTGCACGACATAGGCGGTGACGCCCACCAAGGCGGCAGCGCCCAGAACCAGCATCAGGGTTCCGGCGCCCGGCGCAATTTGCTCCCCGGCCACTTCGGCCACGGATTTCAGGTCTTCGCTGAACTTCTTTTTCCGGCGCCAGAACATGGGCCTTATGTAGGGCCGACTTCGCCCGCCAACAAGACGGTTTTAAGTACAGTCAGCACAAACAGCGACTTCCACCGTCACATGGCTGAGGTCAGGGTAATGTTGGCGCAGGGCCGCCTTGATCTGCTCGGCTGAAGTTTGGTCCGGCGAGACCAGCGACACAATAAGCCCCTCATGCCCCGGCCCCAGCCGCCACAAATGCAGGTCGGCCACCCGCGCATTCATTTCCCGCTCAATCGTTTCCTTGATGGCGCGCGAGCGCGTGGGATTGGAATCAGCATCCAGCAGCACCATGGCGCTGTCGCGGATCAGCCCATAGGACCAGGAGGCGATGACCGCCGCGCCTACCAGCGCCGCCAGCGGATCCAGAAACTGAAGCCCGAAGAAATAGCCACTGGCCAGCGCCGCAATCGCCAGCACACTGGTGGCGGCATCGGCCAGCACATGCAGGTAAGCGGCGCGCATATTGTTGTCGTGGTGATGGCCGTGCGCATGGTCATGGCCGTGATGGCTGTGGTCATCCTTCAAGATCAGGGCGCTGATCAGATTGACGCCAAGCCCGATGGCCGCGACCAATAAGGCGCTGCCATACCGGATATCGGCGGGCGCGATCAGCCGCTGGAAGGATTCAACCGCTACCGCTATTGCGGTGATGCCCAGAATGATGGCGCTGGCGAAAGCCGCCAGGTCGCCGAACTTGCCGGAGCCGAAGGTAAAGCGGGCATTGCCGGCATGCCGCCGCGCCAGCCAATAAGCGCCCGCCGCCAGGCCCAGCGCCCCGACATGGGTCGCCATGTGCACACCATCGGCCAGCAGCGCCATGGAATGGAACGCCAGGCCGCAGGCAACCTCCACCACCATGAACAGTGCGGTGACCAGCGCCGCCAGCCTGGCTCTGCTTTCGGAGCGGCCATGGCCTGCGCCCAGAAAGACATGGTCCTTGGTCCATTCGCCATGGTCATGCGCCTCGGCATGATCGTGAACATGCCCGGCGTGATGATCGTGCGCGTGGTCGTGATGAACCGTCATGGCGCCAGTGTAACCCCGCGTCAGGACAATTTCAGCTTAATAACGGCTGCTCACATCGGCCCGGTGGGAAGCGTGCCCGGCGCGCGGCAGACAAAGTTCTTGGCGTCATTGCTGTCGCCGGTTCCCTTGTAAGCCGCTTCCTGCGGATAGGGGCAAAGCGGGCGCGTACGGTCCGCTTTCTTGTTTTCATCCAGGTGGGCGCCGATCAGCACGGTGGGTGCCTTGTTCTTGGTCACCCATTCATCGATCGCTACCACCAGGTCATGCTCGGCATCGTGGCTGGCAGCCGTCGAGGAATCGCCGATATTGCCAGTGCCCGGCCCGCCGGAGCAGTGATAGATGCCCGGCAGCATATAAAGCCGGTAGAAGCTGTCGCGGTCGGCTGCGCTCATCTTGCCCACCGTCTGATGGTAATAATCGATGCTGGCATAGGGGCTGATCTGCTGATCGGCCCAGCCGTGATACTGAATGATCTTGCCGCCACGCGCCTCGAAGGCGGTCAGGTCGGTCTTGGCGTTATAAGCTTGGGAAAGGGTTTCATTGCCCAGCTTTCCGTTCAGCATCTTGTCGGCATCTTTGTCGAAATCGAACGCGGTGCTGGTGGCATTCATGTCCTGCGATACGGCCTTGCGCCAAAATTCCCAGGATGAGCCACCCGGCGTCTTGCCGGCCCAGATGCGTGGCCAGTTCAACTCGCTGCCCTTGGCATAGCCCTGGAAAATGCGCGTTCCATCGGAACGGTGCGAGCCGCCATAAATACGTTCAGCGGCATCCACCTGCACCGGCGTCAGGCATTGATCGCTCTGGCCCGGTTTGCACTGAATGGTCTTGGGCTCGAACGTGCAGCGGCGCGGATCGGAAATCACGCCGTCCTTCACCCCGTCCATCGCATCACACTGGTTCATCACCGCCTTGTGCAGAATCTGCACGCTCTGTTCGGTGATGGCGCTGGGATCTTTAAAGGCCGCCTGGGTATTCCAGATCGCGTTGGTCATCTGGTTGGTCCAGTGCCAGGCCGGTGCGCCCGCCAGAATGCCGTCGAAATCCTCAGGATAGCGCGTCGCTTCCACCAGCGCCTGGCGGCCGCCGGTTGAGCAACCGACGAAATAAGATTGCGAAGCCTTCTTGCCGTAATACTGATCCACAATCGCCTTGGCCGCGACGGCGCTGACATGCACGGCGCGATGGGCGAAATCGATCATCTTCTCGGGATGGCCCACGGCCCAGCGATTTTCGCTGCCGCCTTCGGGCGCCGTGGCGTCGGTGATATGGCCGTTGTCGGTGGCCAGCGTCGCATAGCCCGCGTCCAGCGGCTCGACCAGCGAGCCCCAGCCGATGCTGCCGGACGACCCGCCCGAGCCCATCTGCTGATACTTGCCGTTCCACTTGGAAGCCGGCGGCAGCCAGACTTCAAAACCGACATGCGAATCCGCACTGGGTGCGGCCACACCGACGATGCGGCAGAACGCGCCCCTTACGTTGGTTTTCTCGATGGTCGCGCCGTTGGAATTATATTCGGCGCTGGTGATCGTGCCGCCGCCGAGGCTCTTGCCGGTCATCGCCTTGCACGCTGCCGCGTCATCGCGGTCGGCGGCCATCGCCTCGCCGGCGTGATTGTCCAGCGCCAGCACCGGAAGCAGCGCGAAGACGGATGCAAAAGCCAGAAGCCGTGAACGGGATGCGCGCGTCATGAAGTCCTCCCAATGCCGTCTCAATCGCGGCAATGGGACGATCCTCTAACGCGGGCAGGGGGCCGTCAAGTTACACTAATGCCGAAAAATCGGGCATTTTCAGCCCGGCGGCGGGCCGTGCATATAGGACTGGATCAGTGAGCCGGAAATCAGCCGCCAGCCATCCACCAGCACAAAGAAGATCAGCTTGAAGGGCAGGTAGATGATCACCGGCGGCAGCATCATCATGCCCATGCTCATCAGGATGGACGCTACCGCCATGTCGATGATCAGGAACGGCACGAAAATCAGGAAGCCAATTTCAAAGGCGGGCTTGAGCTCCGACAGCATGAAGGCCGGCGCCAGGGTGGTCAGCGCCACATCGGTGGGATTGGCAGGCGCTTTGGTTTTGCTCATGTCCAGAAACAGGTTCAAGTCAGCCTTGCGGACATGGCCGGACATGAATTTCTTCATCGGCACCATGGCGGCCGTGAAGCCCTGCTCGGTGGTGACCTGGTTGGCCATCATGGGCTTGATCTGCCCCCTTCCAAGTGGTCCAGGGACTATCATATTGGAACCTTGGAGGGAGATTTGGAATGGGCCGCAGGCATCAGCCTGATGAAGTTATTGGCAAGCTGCGGGAGGCGGAGATTGTGCTTTCGCAGGGCGGGTCGGTTGCGG
>CANJIS010000001.1 GCA_947474565.1 Alphaproteobacteria bacterium | reverse complement strand
TCTGCTGCGATATCCCAGCATCTCGGCACGCAATCGGCGCAGACTTGCCCTGCGATATCAAAATCTCAATCTGGCGCAGCAAAATCACTATCTGCTCCGCGCTAAAACGCTTCTTCGGCATAACCAGGTTCCTTTCCAAGTCAGTTTCTATCAAACCGCTTGGTACAAAAAGACCCGGTCAGGTCAATCTCGGTCGAGGAATTCACCGGCTGGGAGCAGCGCTATGTTCAGCGCGGCCTGAACGGCTTGCGCGTATCGGCCAGGCGCATCGCCCTGCCGCACTAGCGTCCAACCCGATCCTGTCTTAATCATCCGGAATGCAGAATCCGGCGCAAGCGCTTTTGGCCCAGGGCCGCTTTGACGAGGCCCTGGCCGCGTTCGAAGCGGAGCTGCGCGCCAACCCGCGCGATCTCAATGCCCTGTTCGGCCGCGCCACTGCCTTCAAGGCGCTGGACCGGCTTAGCGAAGCGCGCTCCGATTTCGACGCGGTGCTGTTGCAGCGGCCGAATGCGGCGGGGGCGCTGAACAATCGCGGCGACACGCTGCTGGCGCTGAAGCTTCCCGCTGAGGCCTTGCGCGATTTCGAAAATGCCCTGGCGATCCAGCCCGGCATGGCCCAGGCGCATCTGGGCAAGGGTATCGCGCTGCAACGGCTGCACAGGCTGGAAGAGTCGCTGCCCTGTTTCGACCGCGCCACCCAGATATGGCCTGACCTGGCCGATGCCTTTTTCTTTTCGGCGCTGAGCCGCGAGCGGCTGGGCCGCCTGGAAGACGCGGTGGCGCAATATGACAAATCGCTGGCGCTGGAGCCGGATGGCTTTGCCGCCATGGTCAACCGCGCCACGGTGCTGCTGAAGTTAAAGCGCTTCGGTGACGCCGCCGCGGCCTTCGCAAAAATCGAAGCGCTGTCGCCCGGCAACGGTCAGAGCCTGAACGGCATGGCCTTCGCCGCCGCCCATTCCTGCAACTGGAGCCGTTGGGATGAAACCCGCGATGCGCTGGCCGCCGGCTTGCGCGCCGGCAAAACCGAAATCCAGCCCGCCGGGCTTTTTCCCTATAGCGACGATCCCGCCTTGATGCGGATGGCGGTGGGCAATCTGACGGCGGACATGCCGCGCGGCGAGACGCTGTGGCGCGGCAAGCCGTTCTCCGGCGATAAAATCAAGCTTGCCTATTGCTCGGCGGATTTTCACACCCACGCCACCAGCCAGTTGATGGTGGAAGTGTGGGAAAAACACGACCGCACCCGGTTCGACGTCATCGCCATTGATTACGGCCCCGACGATGGCAGTGCGCTCAGGGCGCGGGTGAAAAAAGCCTTCGGCCAGTTTCATCATGTCGAAGGCGGCAGCGCTGCCGCCATCGCCGAGCTGATCGCCGATGAAGGCGTGGACATTGCCGTGGACCTGAAAGGCCTGACCGACAAGGCGATGACGGCGATCTTCGCCAACCGCCCGGCGCCGGTGCAGGTCAATTATCTGGGCTATCCCGGCACCATGGGCGCCGATTTCATGGATTACATCCTGGCCGATGCGGTGGTGCTGCCGCTGGCGCAGCAGCCCTTTTATGCCGAAAAAATTCTGCATCTGCCCGATTGCTACCAGCCCAATGACCGCACCCGCGTGGCGGGCGCAACGATGAGCCGCCTTGAAGCGGGTTTGCCCGACCAAGGTTTCGTCTTCTGCTGCTTCAACAACAACTGGAAGATCACGCCGCCTGTTTTTGATATCTGGATGCGGCTGCTGGGCGCCGTGCCCGGTTCGGTGCTGTGGCTGCTGCAAGATAACGATGAGGCAGTGGCCAATCTGCGCCGCGAGACTGCCGCGCGCGGCGTGGCGGCGGAACGCCTGGTCTTTGCGCCGCGGATGGAGCCCGCCGCGCATCTGGCCCGCCAGCGTCTGGCCGATCTGTTTCTGGATACGCTGCCGTACAACGCCCACACCACCGCCAGCGATGCGCTGTGGCTTGGACTGCCGGTGCTGACTTGTATCGGCGGCGGTTTCCCCAGCCGCGTGGCCGCCAGCCTCAACACCGCCATCGGCATGGACGAATTGATCGTCGAAAATCTGGACGACTATGAAACGCTGGCGCTGGCGCTGGCCAACAACCCAAGCCGTCTTGCCGCCCTGAAACAGAAGCTGGAAGCCAATCGCCTCACCACGCCCTTGTTCGACAGCAGCCGCTTCACCCGCAATCTGGAAGCGGCCTTTGAGAAGATGCGGGACGAATTCCTGGCGCGTTAAAGTCCAGACGGATTCGGCCCACCGGTCGCCCAATCCAGCAATTCCGCCGTATGCACCATGCGCGCGCCACCCACTTCCCCACGTCTGTCAGCCAGATGCTGGATGCAGCCGATATTGCCCGCCGCCACTATGGAAGCGCCCGTAGCCTGGATGTTCGCCAACTTGCGTTCCCGCAGGCGGCCCGCCAGTTCCGGCTGCAGCATGGAATAGGTGCCGGCCGAGCCGCAGCAGATATGGCCTTCGCCGATTTCCTTGACCGTAAATCCGGCGCGGGTGAGCAGATTGCGCGGCGCGTCATTGACCTTCTGGCCATGTTGCAGCGAACAGGCGGAGTGATAGGCCACGGCAGGCGCGTTGGTGATGACCGGGGCTTTCAAATTCAGCCCGGCCAGCACTTCGCTGATGTCTTTGGTCAGGTCGGAAATTTTCGCAGCGCGCGCCGCCCATTCGGGTTCATCCCGCAGCATGAAGCCGTAATCCTTCACCACCGTGCCGCAGCCCGAAGCGGTGATGACAATCGCATCCAGCCCGCGCGCCATTTCGGCTTCCCAGGCGATGATGTTGGCTTTGGCGCGGGCCTTGGCGCCGTGCGCATCGCCCATATGCTGGGCCATGGCGCCGCAACAGGCCTGGCCTTGTGCGATCGTCACTTCCACGCCGTGACGGGTGAGCAGCCGCACCGCCGCATCGTCAATCGAAGGCTGCAGCACCGGCTGCACGCAGCCCGACAGCAGCGCCACGCGGGATATTCTTGGGCCGTCCGCCGGGAAGGTGCCGGGCAGGGCGGTTTTGCTGGGCGTGGGCAGTGACGCGGGCGCCTGGCGCACCATCGCCTTTAATGAGCCCGGCAGCAGCGCGGTGAAAGGCTTGGCCAGCCGGGCAAGGAAAACTGCCAGCCGGAACAGTTTGCGGTTGCTCAGCACTTTCACCAGCGCGGCGCGCATAAGGCGTTCGCCTGCCGGGCGCGCTTTCTTCTCTTCGATATAGGTGCGGGCATGATCCAGCAGATGCATATAGTTCACGCCTGCGCCGCAGGTGGTCTGGCACGACAGGCAGGTGAGGCAGCGGTCGAGATGGGTGATGGTGCCGGGCGGCGGCTCCAGTTCCTTCTCCAGCATCTCCTTGATCAGATAGATGCGGCCGCGCGGGCCATCCAGCTCATCGCCCAGCAGCAGATAGGTGGGGCAGGTGGCGGTGCAGAAGCCGCAATGAACACAGGTGCGCAATTGCACATTGGCGTCGGCGGTGCCGGGATCGGCCAGTTGCACGGGGCTGAAGAAAGTCTGCATCCAGCGCACCTAACATGGCGCGCTGGATGGAGCAATTTCAGAGGCGCGGCATGGCGCGGCGGCCGTTCACAATCGGCGGCAGGCCCTTGGCTTCCAGATACAGTTCTTCGACAAAACGGTCCGAAGCCGCCTTGTTGTAGCCGGGCCAGACATTTTCATACGGCTTGGTCAGATCGGCGGCCTTGACCTCGTCCATGGTCTTGCCCGCCTTCACCAGCGCGTCGCTCTTGGCCAGCAGGTCCACGAACATGGCGCGCAACGGCACCAGATCGCTCTTGTGCATCAGGGCGCCATGGCCTGGCGCCAGCGTGGTCTTGTCGTCGGCGAGTTTGCTGAGCAGATCGATGCTGGCGACGACGCCCTGGATCGAGCCGCCATTGCCCTGATCGATGAACGGTCCGCCGAAATTGCGGATGACATCGCCGAACATGATGACATTGGCTTTTTGAAAACGGATGGCGCTGTCGCCGCCGGTATGGCCCGGCCCTAAGGGAATAACGTCCACCGTCTCGCCATTCAGGGTCAGCGTCATAGCGGGCTTGCCCGGGTTGGCGGGATCAAACGCATAAGTCTGTGTGGGATAGCTGGTGGGATCGGGCGCCGATGCCGGTGGCGGCCCGGCCGGGTTGGGCATCATTTCCATCTTCAGATTTTCCGAAGCGATGATCTTGGCGCCCTCTTTGGCGAACAGGGCGTTGTTGCCGGAATGATCGGGATGGACATGGGTGTTGATGACATATTTGATCGGCGCATTGGTGAAGGCGCGGATGGCTTTCAGCTGCTTGTCCCCGGTCTGCGGATATTCGGTATCCACCACCAGCGCGCCATCGGGCCCGAACAGCACGGCGCTGCGCCCGCCGCCCGCTTCCGGGTGGGTCATGTCCACGCCTTCATTGCCGCGCAGGACAAAGATGTTGGCCGCGTATTTTTCCGCGACCGTAAATTCCATCTTGGGAAAATCGGTGCGGTAGCCTTCGGGGAAGGTGTAGGGGCCCTTGCCCTGCGGCACCACGGTTTGGGGATAGCTTTGCGCCAAGGCCGGTGAGCCCAGCGCGGCAATGGCAACAGCAGTCAGCAGCAATCGCTTGATGATCATGACATCCCCCGTTTGATGGTTTTATTTTTCGCCCGGCTGTTTGACCGGCACTTCCCAACGATAAAGCTGCAATGCAATTTTGCCCTTGGGCTCGAAGCACAAGGCATCGGTGCCGGTCTCGCTGGGCTTGCCCTGAATGATGGCGGGCAGGTCGCACTCCACGGTCGGGCCGTCGGTGTTGGCGAAGCCCACGAATTTATAGCCGTTGTCGTCCATGCATTTGCGGATGGAGCGCAAGGGTTCGCCCGGGCCGGTGCGGGTGGCGGTTGTCCTGCATTGGGCCAACTGCTTCTTCTGATCGGAATAGCAGCCCGCCAGCGCCAGAAGCGCCGCCAAAGCCAGAACCGGCGGCAAAAAATGCTGGATGGAGCGCATGGGGGTGCCCGGAAATCTGCGCGGCAAAACTAGCAGAAAACGCGAGAGCGCACGACTTCTAAAAAGAGTCTGGTTCACCTGGATGGCCCGCACCTGGCGGGCCATGACTGGGAGTTGAAAGCAAAACGCCCCGGTGATGCCGGGGCGTTTTTTTGTTTTCAGGGGGCGGTCATAAGCGTCCGGCGACGATCAGGACGATCAGGATAACCAGCACCAACCCGACGCCGCCGCCGGGGCCGTAACCCCAGCCCATGGAATAGGGCCAAAGCGGAAACGAGCCCAGCAGGGCCAGGATCAATATGATCAGTAGAACGGTTCTCAGCATGTAATGTCTCTCCCTCTATCAGGGAACAAACTCCCTCGCGCAACTTTGGTTCAAAAAAGGGGTGGGGTTTTGCTGGGGACTTGCCTGGGGGCGGGGCCCTATGGGATGGGTTCCGCCATGGCTGAAGAACACCAAAAGATACTGGAAGAGCTGGCGGGCAAGCACCGCCTCAGGTCGCTGGCGTCCCGCGCCGGGCTGGATTTTACCTCCAACGATTATCTCGGGCTGGCCGAAAGCCAGGTTCTGAAAGACGCGGTCCGCGCGGCGCTGGATCGCGGCGTGCCGGCCGGGGCCGGGGGCTCGCGCCTGCTGCGCGGCAATCATCCCGAGCATGAGCTGCTGGAAGAAGAAGCCGCCCAGTTCTTCCATGCTGAAGCGGCGCTTTATTTCCCCACCGGCTTTGCCGCCAACGCGGCGCTGGCAGCCACCTTGCCGCGCCGGGAAGACCTGCTCATTCATGACGAACTGATCCATGCCAGCATCCGCGAAGGCTTGCGCGGCCAATTTCCCATCGCCGCCACTGCCCATAACGATGTCAGCGCCATCGAGAATCTGATCAAGCATTGGCGCAGCAATGGCGGCAAAGGCCGCATCTGGATCGCGGTGGAAACGATCTATTCCATGGATGGCGACAAGGCGCCTTTGTCTGAACTGGCGGCGCTGGCCAAGCAACATGACTGCATGCTGATGCTGGATGATGGCCATGCCACCGGCGTTTATGGCGCGCAGGGCCGTGGTTTGGCCGCGCCCTATGAAGGCCAGCCGAACGTGATCTGCCTGCACACCTGCGGCAAGGCGTTGGGTGTGATGGGCGGGCTGGTGACGTTGCCCAGACATCTGCGCGACTTCATGGTCAACCGCGCCCGCGGATTCATCTATTCCACCGCGCCGTCGCCTTTGATGGCGGCCACCGTACGCGCCGCCTTGAAACTGGTGGCCGCCGCCGACGATCAGCGCGACAAGCTGCATGAGTTGGTGGCGCTGCTGGATGACAGTCTGGAAAAGCGCTTGAACATCGTGCACTCGGGCACACCGATCCAGCCCATTCTTCTGGGCAGCGACGAGCGCGCGCTGCGCGTCGCCGCCATGCTGAAGGAACAGGGCTTCGACATTCGCGCCATCCGGCCGCCCACCGTGCCCGAAGGCACCGCGCGCCTGCGCATCGCGGTGACGCTGCATGCCGATGCGGGCTCGCTGGACCGGCTGGTGGATGCGCTGGTGCCGGCGATGGAACCGGCGTGAAGCGGTTCGTCGTCACCGGCACCGATACCGGGCTGGGCAAGACGGTATTCTGCGCCGCGCTGACGGGCGCGTTGAAGGGCGTTTACTTCAAGCCGGTGCAGGCGGGGCTCGATGAAGAGACCGATAGCCAAATCGTGCGGCGGCTTTCCGGCCGGCCCGCCTTGCTGGAAACCTATCGCCTCAAGCTGGCAGCCTCGCCGCACAAGGCGGCGCGTGCGGAAAAAATCCGCATTGATCCCGCCAAGCTGGCGCTGCCCAAAACCAAAGCGCCGCTGATCGTGGAAGGCGCGGGCGGCTTGCTGGTGCCGCTGACGCAGGACACGCTCTATATAGATGTGTTCGCGCGGTGGAAGACGCCGCTGATCCTGTGCGCCCGCACCACCCTTGGCACCATCAATCACACGCTGCTGTCTCTGGAAGCGATCCGGAAACGCAAAATTCCGCTGCTGGGCATCGCCTTCATCGGTGACGCCAACGAAGACAGCGAACGCATCATCGTCAAACTGGGCAAGGCCAAACGGCTGGGGCGGCTTCCTATCCTGCCGCGCCTGAACGCCAGGAATCTCGCCAAGGCGTTCGCCGCCGGATTTTCGCTGCGGGATTTCCAATGAGTTCCCCGATCTGGCATCCGTTTACGCAACACGCGCTGACGCCGGATTTCCCCCTGATCGAGACGGGCGAGGGCGCATGGCTTACCGATAAAGACGGCAAGCGCATCCTGGACGCCATTTCCTCCTGGTGGGTCATCACCCATGGCCATCGCCACCCCAAGATCATGGCGGCGGTGGAAGCGCAGGGCAAAAAGCTCGATCAGGTGATTTTCGCCAGCTTTACCCATCAGCCGGCGGAAGATGTGGCGCGCGGGCTGGTCGAAATGACAGGCCTTCCGCGCGTCTTCTTCTCCGACAGCGGTTCGACGGCGGTGGAAGTGGGTTTGAAAATGGCGCTGGGCTATTGGCAAGCACAGCCCAAGCCCCGCCACCGCATTATCGCGCTGGAGCATGCCTATCATGGCGACACCATCGGCACGATGGCGGTGGGGACACGGGGCTTGTTCAACGCGCCGTATGAACCGCTTTTGTATAACGTGGACCGCCTGCCGTTTCCGAATAGCTCGGCCACAGAGACCCTGGCGGCGCTCGAACGTCTTGCGCCCGATGCCGCCGCGCTGATCGTGGAGCCGCTGCTGCTGGGTGCGGGCGGCATGCTGACCTATGCGCCGGAAATTCTGGCAGCGATGAAAAAAATCTGCGCGCGCCATGGCGTGCTGCTGATCGCCGATGAAGTGCTGACCGGCTTTGGCCGCACCGGCACGTTGTTCGCGTGTGAGCAGGCGGGTGTGACGCCGGACATTCTGTGTCTGGCCAAAGGATTGACCGGCGGCGCGCTGCCCCTGGCGGCGACGCTGGCCAGCGAGGCGATTTTCCAGGCGCATTATTCGCCCGACCGCGCCCGCACATTTTTCCATTCCAGTTCCTTCACCGCAAATCCCATCGCCTGTGCGGCGGCGGCGGCGAACCTGGAGCTCTGGAACAGCGAGCCGGTGCTGGACCGCATCCAGGCTCTGGCGGCGGCGCAGCAGCAGCGTCTGGACAGCTTCCAGTCCGACGCCCGGTTTTCAGGCCTTCGCCGCATCGGCACCGTCACGGCGCTGGATTTGAAAGTGAGCGATCCCGGCTATCTGTCTGGCATCGGCCCCAATCTGGCCCGGTTTTTCCTGGAAAAGGGCGTCTTGCTCAGACCCCTGGGCAACACCATCTATGTCATGCCGCCTTATTGCGTCACTGCGGCGGAACTCGATCTGGTGTATGATGCGATTGGCGAGGCGGCGAAAAAATTCGTGTAACCGCCGGGCGTGCGCGCCGAATAGACTGGTACAGGAGATTTTCCATGAAGACTTCGTCGGTTCTCGCCGCTCTTTCTCTCGGTCTTTTCATGTCGGCCGCCCCGCTATCCGCATCAAGGGCTGACGATTTGCGCAAACCCATTCCCGCGCCCGCGATGGATCCGGCCAACGACGCCGCCACCGAAGTGGCGGTGCTGGCCGGCGGTTGCTTCTGGGGCCAGCAGGGCGTGTTTGAACATGTGAAGGGCGTCACCCAGGTGGTGGCCGGTTATTCCGGCGGCGCCAAGAACACCGCCACCTATCCGCAAGTGACCACCGAAACCACCGGCCACGCCGAAGCGGTGCAGATCACGTTTGATCCGCGCCAGATTTCCTTCGGCAAGATTTTGCAGATCTATTTCTCGGTGGCGCATGACCCGACCGAACTCAACCGCCAGGGCCCGGACAGCGGCACCAGCTATCGCTCGGAAATCTTCTTTGCCAATCCGGGCCAGCAAGCCACCGCCAACGCCTATATCGCCCAGCTTCAGGCGGCGAAGCTGTTCTCAGGCCCCATCGTCACCAAAGTCGAAGCGCTGAAGGGCTTTTATAAAGCCGAGGATTATCATCAGGACTATCTGATCAATAATCCCACCCAGCCCTACATCATCGTCAACGATCTGCCCAAGATCGCCGCCTTGAAGAAGATCTGGCCGCAATATTATCGCGAACGTCCGGTGTTGCTGGCCGATCCCGCTTCCCGCGCCGCGGACGGCTTTCGCTAATTCTAACCCCCTCTGCCTTCGCAACTTTGCTCGGCGGCCGGTCGTAGCCGCCGCCTCGCGTTGCTACGGCATCTCCCCCTTTCATGCGCTTCGCGCAAAAGGGGGGAGGCGGGCCTGAGTGGCTTAAAATGCTGCGTTACGGCGTTTTTAGGCGGTTTAACTGCTAACCATTTGGGCCAAATGGGCTAAATGCCGGTTTCCTTTGTCATATGGTTCTGCTAACCACACGCCGGTTTTAGCAGGCCGCTTCCCCGCGGCCCCCAAAAAGCGATCCGATGATGAAGAAATGGGTTGAACGTGCCGTGCTGGGGGGTGGAGCCCTGGTGATTGGCGTTGGCCTGGGTTGGGCGGTGCGTGGTGTTGCCACCTATCCGTCGAACATCCAGTCCGTCGCCACCTATGACGACTGGCGTATTGCCTGTCCTCCCGCCGCGACCAAGGACCAGAATTGCCGCATGATCGAACAGGTCATGGACAATCGCAGCAACCAGTCGGTGCTGCAGATGGCCATGGGCACCGAGAAGGGCAAGACCGTCCTCGATGTCTCCGTGCCCCTGGGCGTGTTGCTGACGGCGGGCGTTGGCCTGTCGTTCGACGACCAGAAAGAGCCCACCGTGTTCCAGTTCCGCACCTGCACCCAGTCCGGTTGCATCGGTCACCTGGAAGTGGACGACAAGGTGAAGGCCACCTTCGGCACCGCCAAGGAAGGCAAGATCCTGGTCGCCGGCATGGACGGCAAGGTTGTTGCCATTCCGGTTTCGCTCAAAGGCTATCCTGACGCCGCGCGCGCCTACAGCAAGACTGAATCGCGCCGCAACTCCTGGTTCTGGAGGCTCTTCTCATGAGAATGAACTCTGTTCTTAAAGCCGCTGCTTTGGGCGTGATGTTCTCCACCGCCGCCATGGCGCAAGGCGGGGCGCCCACGCCCCAGGCTGCCGGCCCGGCCGCTGTCACCGAAAACCGCCAGGTCGGCGATTGGGTTGTGCGCTGCTTCGCGGTGCAGAATGAAAGCCCCTGCGACATGTTCCAGGAGCTGCAGGACCAGAACTCGCAGCAGCGCGTGCTGTCCTTCTCGCTCGCCTATGTTCCGGCGCGCGACCAGCATGTGATCCAGATTGCCGTGCCGCTGGGCATCGGCATTCCGGCCGGCGCGATCATCAAGACCGACGCCTTCTCCACGCCCAAGCTGCCCTATCGCCGTTGCGATCAGCAGGGCTGCTACATCGAAATGATCTTCGCCAATGAACAGGTGGCCAAGCTGGCCGGCGCAGGCAATTCGGCTTCGGTCAATATCGTGGCCGATGACGGCAAGCCGTATGCGCTGAAGTTCTCGCTCAACGGCTTTGCCGCCGCCCATGACGCCATGGCCGGTCTGGCCAAGCAGAAGGCGGTTACGCCGCCTGCCGCTGGCGCCGCACCCGCCGCCGCTGCGCCCGCCGCTCCGGCTCCGGCCCGCAAGCGCTAAGCTGACATAGATAATGCAAAGAGCCGCTCCTCACGGAGCGGCTTTTTTGTTTTTGCGGCTATACTCATGAAAACAGCAAGGGAGATCGCCATGCAGAAGCGCCAACTGGGTAAAAGTGGTTTGGAAGTATCCGCCATCGGCCTGGGCTGCATGGGCATGAGCTTTGCCTTCGGCCCGCCACCGCCGCGTGAAGACATGATCGCACTGATCCACCAGGCGGTGGAGCGCGGCGTCACTTTTTTCGACACCGCCGAGGTCTATGGCCCCTACATCAATGAAGAGCTGCTGGGCGAAGCGCTGCAAGGCATGCGCGACAAGGTGGTGATCGCCACCAAATTCGGCTTCAACATTCCGCCCGGCGGCATCCGCCCCGCCAGCGGCATGCCGGCGCTCAACAGCACGCCTGCGAATATCCGCGCCGTGGCCGAGGCGTCGCTGAAACGCCTGCGCACCGATGTGATCGACCTGTTCTACCAGCACCGAGTCGATCCCGCCGTGCCGATGGAAGATGTCGCCGGCGCGGTGAAGGATCTGATCCAGGCCGGCAAGGTTCGCCACTTTGGTCTTTCGGAAGCGGGCGTGGGCAGTATCCGCAAAGCCCATGCGGTGCAGAAGGTCACCGCCTTGCAAAGCGAATATTCCCTGTGGTGGCGCCGCCCCGAGCAATCGGAATTCAAGGTGCTGGAAGAACTGGGCATCGGCTTTGTGCCGTTCAGCCCGCTGGGCCGGGGCTTTCTCACCGGCAAGATCGACGAGACCACCAAATTCGCCGACGGCGATTTCCGTTCTGCTTTGCCGCGCTTCCAGGCGCAGGCGCGCAAGGCCAATCAGACGATGGTGGACATCCTGAAGAACATCGGCGCCAAGAAAGGTGCAACACTGGCCCAGATCGCATTGGCCTGGATATTGGCGCAGAAGCCCTGGATCGTGCCCATTCCCGGCACCACCAAGCTGTCGCGGCTGGACGAAAATAACGGCGCGGCAAATATCACGCTGACCGCTGCCGACCTGAAAGAAATGGATGACGCCGCCGCCGTCATCTCCGTCCTGGGCGACCGCTATCCCGAAGCGATGGAGAAAATGACGAACGTTTAGACCCGTTCGGAGTGAAAGGAGCAGTTCATGCCGAATGTTGTGGTGGTAATTGGGGCCGGCTCTATCGGTCAGGCAATCGCCCGCAGAATTAGCGCAGGCAAGCATGTTCTGCTGTCCGATTTGCGCCTTGAAACCGCCGATGCGGCGGCAAAGGTTCTCGGCGATGCCGGTTTTGAAGTCAGCACCACCACCGTGGATGTTTCTTCACGTCCATCGGTTCATGCGCTTGCGCAGAAGGCCACTGCAATCGGTGAGGTGACCGGCGTGATCCATGCGGCTGGCGTTTCTCCATCACAGGCTCCTCCAGCCACGATTCTTGCGGTGGACCTGTATGGCACGGCGCTTGTGCTTGAGGAGTTCGGCAACGTCATCGCGCGGGGCGGCTCCGGTGTTGTGATCGCATCGCAGTCAGGGCATCGCTTGCCTGCGCTCACGCCCGAGCAAAACATGGCTTTAGCGACCACCCCAGCCGACCAGCTTCTTGCCCTGCCGATGCTTCGAGCGGATCAGGTGACAGACCCGCTGAACGCCTACCAGATATCCAAGCGGGCCAATTCGCTGCGCGTCATGGCCGAAGCCGTGCGCTGGGGCAAGCGCGGGGCGCGGATCAACACCATAAGCCCCGGCATCATCATCACGCCGCTTGCCAATTGCGTTCGGTGTTCGCGCTGATGGGCATCACCCATGTGGAAGTCGTCGCCGCCGAAGGCCTGGCGATCGGGCCGGAACAGCGCGACAAGGCGATGAACGCGGCGCTGGAAGTTGTCTCCCACCTGGACGCACACACGCAGCTTGCGGCTTAAACCGGCTGTCATTCCCCGGCGAACGCGATTTGCGAAGCAAAGAGCGTGAGGGAAGGGGACCCAGGTGGTGAGACCAAGACGGTTTCACGACCTGGTTCCCTTCCCTCGACGCGCTGCGCGCGTCTCGCCGGGAATGACAGTGAGTGTTACGCCGCAGCTTTGAACTTCAGCGCGACGCCATTCATGCAGTAACGCTGGCCGGTCGGCTTGGGGCCGTCATCGAAGACATGGCCCAGATGCCCGCCGCAGCGGCTGCAATTGACCGCCGTGCGGTCCATGCCGAACGACAGATCGTGTTTCTGCTCCACCGCGCCCTGGATCGGAGCCCAGAAGCTGGGCCAGCCGGTGCCGCTGTCGAATTTGGTTTCGGATTTGAAATTGTCTAGGTTGCAGCCCATGCAGGAATAGGTGCCCTTTTTGAACAGGTGATCCAGCGGGCTGGAGAAGGCCCTTTCGGTGCCTTCATGGCGCAGCACATTGTAGGATTCCGCCGGCAGAAGGGCTTTCCATTCCGCATTGGTCTTGGTGACGGCATAGGCGAAGGCGCTTTTGCTCATCAAGGGGGCGCCCAGCAGCAAAGCGGCGCCGCCCATCAGCATTTGCGAAAGCATGTTGCGTCTGTTCATATTTTTCTCCCGGGGCGGCACATCATATAGGTATTCGGAGCAGGAGAAAAAGTTACGGGAACTCCAGGCTTGACCGGGCCGTTATCTCAGCTCCCCAACCCCGCATTTCGGAGAGTTTCCATGCATAAAGACAGAATCGAAGGTTCCGCCAAGCAGGCCAAGGGCGCCATCAAGGAAGCCGCCGGCAAGATTACAGGCGACGCCAAGCTCCAGGCCGAAGGCGCTGCCGACAAGGTGGAAGGCAAGGTCCAGAACGCCGTCGGCGGAGCCAAGGACGCCGTCCGCGACGCGCTGAAGAACTAGACTTAAGTACAATTCATACTGAAAGGCCCGGCTTCCGGTTTTTCCCGGATGCCGGGTTTTTTCGTTGTGCGAGTATCAACCAACTCCTCCATGGGCGGGCCTGACCCGCCCATCCATCTTTTTTGCAACAAAGTTGGATGGCCGGCTCAAGGCCGGCCATGGTGGTTGAGGGGTAGTGCTTTGGCCTGAAGGAGCGGAGTTCTTTCCCATCGTCTCGTCACTAATCCGCTATACTCCCGGCAAATCATTACAGGGACTTTTCATGATCGCTTTTCTGCGCTGGCTGCGTTCGCTCTTTGCCGGGGTCTTCACCGGCATCGCCCGCTTTGTCGCCTTCCTGATTGTGGTGGGCGTGGTGGTGTTGATCGTCAGTCTGGCGCGGGGCGATGGCCTGCCGTCCAACATCGTACTCACCGCCGATCTGCGGTCTTCGCTGCCGGATTCCGCCGCGCGCCCCGCGCTGCCGCTGGCCAGCCGCCCGGTGACGCTGATGGATTTGATCTTCGCGCTTGAAGCTGCGGGCAAGGATGCGCGCATCAAGGGTATTGTGATGAAACTGGGCGGCGGCGGTATCTCCATTGCCCAAGCTGAAGAGATTTCCACCGCGCTTTCGCGATTCAAATCCCACGGCAAATTCGTCATCGCCCAGGCCACGGCGTTCAATGGCCCCGGCATGGGTGACTATCTGGCCGCAACCGCCGCCGATGAAATCTGGGTTCAGCCCAAAAGCAATTTCGGCGTGGCGGGCGCAGGCGTGGGCGAGCTTTTTCTCAAAGGCCTGTTCGAGAAGATCAAGGCCGTGCCGCAAATGGCCAAGCGCTCCGAATATAAAAGCGCCGCCGACATGTACATGGAAAAGGACATGACCGCGCCCGACCGCGAGCAGCTCACCCGGGTGGTGAACTCCTGGTACGACACCGCCACGGGCGAAGTGGCCAAGGCGCGCAAGTTAAGCCAAGCGCAAGTGCAGGCCGCATTCGAAGCCAGCCCGCAATTCGCGGAAGAGGCGCGGGATAAAGGTTTGTTGGACCGCGTGGGTTATGACGATGACGCGCTTGGCGCCGCCACCAAGCGGGCAGGGGCGGGCGCCAAAGGCGTCAAGATCAGCGATTACATCAAGGGCCGCGACGATCTTCCGGTGCTGAACGCCAATATCGCGGTGATCCAGGCTTCGGGCGAAATCAATGACGGCACAGATCAGGGCAATCTCTTCACCGGATCGTCGGGCATCGCCAGCGACGATCTTTCCGCCGCCATCCGTCAGGCCACCGCCGACAGGGACATCAAGGCGATTGTCTTCCGCGTGGATTCGCCTGGCGGCTCGGTCACCGCGTCGGATCAGATTCTGGATGCGATCAAGAAAGCGCAGGCCAAGGGCAAGCCGGTGGTGGTGAGCATGGGTTCTGTGGCGGCATCGGGCGGCTATTATGTTTCCGCCAGCGCCGACCGCATCGTCGCCGAACCCGGCACACTCACCGGCTCGATCGGTGTGCTCACCGGCAAAGTCTCGTTCGGCGGCACGCAGGATTTGATCGGCGTGAAGCTGGAACAGGTCGCCGCCGGCAAGAACACGCTGATGGATTCACCCAGCCAGCCTTTCACCGACGAGCAATGGGCGAACCTGAATCACCAAGCCGATGTTATCTATGCCGATTTCCTCAACAAGGTTTCGGCGGGCCGCAAGTTGCCGCTGGAACAGGTGGCGGATACGGCGCGCGGCCGGGTCTGGACCGGGGCCGACCTCAAATCCAAGGGCCTGGTCAACGATCTGGGCGGGTTCTGGACGGCGGCCGGGCTGGCAGCGGGGCTGGGCAAGGTGGAACCGTCCGCCGTGAGCTTCCGGGTCTATCCCAAGCCCAAGGGCTTTTTCGACAATATGGAGCGGGTATTCGGCGGCACCGAGACCAGCCTGCACGCCCTTTCCACCCTTCAGGCCCTGGTGACCCTGCCCGCGGTTGAAAATGTGGTGCAGGCGATGCATGACGCGCCCCGCCGCGGGGTAGAGCTGCGGGCCCCGGGCCTGTTGCAACTGGTCGGAAATTAAAATTCTTGTAAGGCGGCCATCGGGATATATAGTTTCTTCTAGCGCGGGCCCAGCAAACCTGCGAAATTGTGACAACGGTTCGCGTCGGGGGCGTCGCGCGCCGGTACCAAGAGTGTGGAGCATTTGGTGAATCAGCAAAAAAAGCCCGCCGCTGAGGTCGCTAGCCTTTCTTTTGAGGCTGCGCTTGGTGAGCTGGAGGGCATCGTTTCGCGTCTGGAGCAGGGCGAAGTGGATCTGGAAGATTCCATCTCGCTGTATGAGCGCGGCCAGGCGTTGAAAAGCCATTGCGAAACCAAGTTGAAATCCGCAGAAGGTCGCCTCGAAAAGCTGGTGTTGGGTGCCAATGGCCCCACCGGCGTAGAAGCAATGGACGCGGCCTGACATGACCAGCAAGACACCGCTTTTGGATCAGGTCGATATTCCGGCCGATCTGCGCAAGCTGCCCAAGAGCAAGCTGCGCCAGTTCGCCGACGAGCTGCGCACCGACCTGATTGATATCGTTTCCGTGACAGGCGGCCATTTCGGCGCCGGTCTGGGCGTGGTCGAACTGACCACCGCGCTGCATTACGTTTTCAATACGCCCGACGACCGGGTGATCTGGGACGTCGGCCATCAGGCCTATCCCCACAAGATTCTCACCGGCCGCCGTTCGCGCATGCGCAGCTTGCGCCAGGGCGAGGGCCTTTCCGGCTTCACCAAGCGCAGCGAAAGCGAATACGACCCGTTCGGCGCGGCCCATTCCTCCACCTCCATTTCGGCGGGCGTGGGCATGGCGGTGGCGCGCGACCTCAAGGGCGGCAAGAACCATGTCATCGCCGTGATCGGCGACGGTTCGATGAGCGCCGGCATGGCCTATGAAGCCATGAACAATGCCGGGGCCAACAAGAACCGGCTGATCGTCATCCTCAACGACAACGACATGTCCATCGCCCCGCCGGTCGGCGCGATGAGCGCCTATCTGGCGCGGCTGGTGTCGTCGCGTCCCTATACCGGCGTGCGCAATCTGTTGAAGGTGTGGGCGCGCAAGCTGTTGCCGCGCACCTTGTTCAAGATGGCGCAGCGCACGGAAGAATATGCCCGCGGCATGGCCATGGGCGGCACGCTGTTCGAGGAAATGGGCTTCTATTATGTCGGCCCGATTGACGGCCACAATCTGGATCACCTGATCCCGGTGCTGGAGAATGTCCGCGACCGCATGTGGGGTCCGGTGCTGATCCATGTCGTGACCAAGAAGGGGCATGGCTATGCCCCGGCGGAAGCGGCGCCCGACAAGTATCATGCGGTGAACAAGTTCACCGTGCTGACCGGCGAGCAGAAGAAATCCACGCCCAAGCAACCGCAATACCAGAATGTGTTCGGCGAAGCCCTGATCGCGGAAGCGAAAAAGGATCCGTCCATCGTCGCCATCACCGCCGCCATGCCGTCGGGCACCGGCGTCAATCTGTTCGAGAAGGTCTTCCCGGAACGTACCTTCGACGTCGGCATCGCCGAGCAGCATGCGGTGACGTTTGCCGCCGGCCTCGCCGCTGAAGGCATGAAGCCCTTCTGCGCCATCTATTCCACCTTCCTGCAGCGCGCCTATGACCAGGTGGTGCATGACGTGGCGATCCAGTCCCTGCCCGTGCGCTTTGCCGTGGACCGCGCCGGTCTGGTCGGCGCTGACGGCTGCACGCATGCCGGCAGCTTCGACGTCGCCTTCCTGGCCACGCTGCCGAACTTCGTCATCATGGCGGCGGCGGATGAAGCCGAACTCACCCACATGGTCGCCACCGCGGCTTCGATCAATGACCGTCCCAGCGCCATCCGCTATCCGCGCGGCGAAGGCACCGGCGTGGCCCGTCCCGCCGAAGGTCAGGTCCTGCCCATCGGCAAGGGCCGCATGATCAAGGAAGGCAGCGGCATCGCTATCCTGTCCTTCGGCACTCGTCTGGCGGAAGTGGTTCTGGCGGCTGAGCGGTTGTCGGCTTACGGCCTCAACCCCACCATCGCCGATGCGCGCTTTGCCAAGCCGCTTGATACCGAGCTCATCGCCAAGCTGGCGCGTGAACACGAAGTGCTGATCACGATTGAAGAAGGCGCCGCCGGCGGCTTCGGCAGCCATGTGATGCAGTTCCTGGCCTGGGAAGGTTTGATGGACAGGGGCCTCAAGGTCCGTCCCATGACCTTGCCGGATATCTTCCAGGATCAGGACACGCCTGAGAAAATGTATGCCCAGGCGGGCTTGGATGCCGATGGCATCGTGCTGACAGCCCTGAATGCTTTGGGCCGCTCGAACGAAGTGCCCAAGGCTGTCGCCGGTCGGGCTTAGGCCTGACTCTATCCACCCAATAATCCTCCATGGCCGGGCTTGACCCGGCCATCCAACTTCGCAGTCTCTGCGAATGTCCGGCTTCGTCTATATCCTCGCCAGTGAGCCCCACGGCACGCTCTATGTCGGCGTTACCTCCGACCTGCACGAACGGATGGAGCAGCATGGCAAAGGCGAAGGTTCGACCTTCGTGAAGCGGTATGGCGTAAATCACTTGGTCTATTTCGAGGAATATCCGCTCTACGCCGATGCCATCCGGCGCGAGACCAATCTCAAGCGATGGAAGCGGCAATGGAAAATAAACCTGATCGAGAAGCACAACCCCAAATGGGACGACCTTCTCGATAACTGGCACCGGTAAAGTTGGATGGGCGGGTCAAGCCCGCCCATGGTGATTTTGTAGAAAAACCAACCCCTTTCCTCCATCGCCGGGCCTAACCCGGCGCTCCAACTTTCCCGTCCCGGTAGCGGTTCCAGCCGTTTCCCGCTATGGAACCCCGCATGACGCGGGCTGATCTCTTCCTTGTCGAAAACGGCCATGCGGCCAGCCGCAGCGAGGCCCAGGCCGCCATTCGCGCCGGGCTGGTGAAGGTGGATGGCGAAGTGCTGGAAAAGCCGTCCCGCACCGTGCCCCCGGGCGCGGCCATCGAATACAGCAAGCCCCATCCCTTTGTGTCGCGCGGCGGCGTCAAGCTGGCGGCGGCGCTGGATCATTTCCAGCTCTCGCCGGAAGACCGCGTCTGTCTCGATATCGGCGCCTCCACCGGCGGCTTCACCGAAGTGCTGCTGATGGGCGGCGCGGCCAAGGTCTATGCCATCGATGTCGGCCATGACCAGATGCATCCGCGCATCAGCCACGACAAGCGCGTGGTCAGCCGCGAAGGCGTCAATGCCCGCGATCTGTCCCGTGCCCATGTCCCCGAAGGATTTTCCGCCATCACCGCCGATGTCAGCTTTATCGGCCTGCAACTGGCGCTGCCGCCGGCGCTGGCGATGGCCGGGCCGGGCACCTGGTGCGTGGCGCTGGTCAAGCCGCAATTCGAAGTGGGCCGGCACTGGGTGGGCAAGGGCGGCATTGTCCGCGACCTCGAAGCCCAGATGCAGGCTTTGTCCGACATCAAGACGTTCATCGGCGCGCAACCCCGCTGGTCGGTGCTGGGGCATATCGAGAGTCCCATCCTTGGCGGTGAAGGCAACAAAGAATTTTTGATAGCGGCGCAGAAGAGTTGAACACCTGCACCCATTTCGGTCTTTGCGGCGGCTGTTCTTTTCAGAATTTGAGCGCGGCGGATTATCGCGCCCTGAAGCGTGACGCGGTGGTGACGGCGCTCACCCGCGCCGGACTTGGCGATATGACGGTGGAGGCGCCGGTCGTGGTCGCGGATTTTTCCCGCCGCCGCGCCGTGTTCAAGATCCGGAAAACCGAAAGCGGCATCGAGATCGGCTTTCATGCCGCCAAAAGCCACTCCATTGTCGATATGCGCGAATGCCTGGTGCTGGTGCCGTCGCTGTTCCAGTTCGTGGCGGCGCTGCGCGAAGGGCTGTCGCCCATTCTCAATCCGGGTGAAACGGCGGAAGCCCATGTCACCTTTGCCGATAACGGCCTCGACGTTGCGCTGCGCTGGGAGCGCAAGCTGGCCCCGGCGCTGACCAGCCAGCTGGCAAAAGCGTTTGCGGGAAAAGGCGTCGCGCGCTTTCTGATCAACAAGGACATCGCGCTGGAAGATGCCAAGCCGTTTGTCACCCTGGCGGGCGTGGCCGTTCCGCTGCCGCCGCACGCTTTCCTGCAAGCAAGCTCGCAGGGTGAGACGCTGCTGCAGGATCATGTACTCGCCTTAGCCAAAGGCTCCAGGAACATCGTGGACCTGTTCGCCGGTCTGGGCACCTTCACCTTCGCGCTGGCGCGCGGCGCCAAGGTGCATGCGGTGGAACAGGACAAGGCGGCGCTGGACGCGTTGGCGGCAGCCGCCCGCAACGCCCAGGGCCTCAAGCCCATCTCCACCGAGCGGCGCGATCTGTTCAAGCTGCCGCTCTCTTTTTCCGAGCTCAAGGCGTTCGACATGGCGGTGCTCGATCCGCCCCGGGAAGGCGCCGAAGCCCAGATCCGGGAAATCGCCGCCTCGCGCCTCAGCAAAGTCGCCTATGTTTCCTGCGATGCCGCCACCTTCACCCGCGATGCCGCCATCCTGGGTAAAGCCGGTTTCAAGCCCACCGCCGTCACCCCGATAGACCAATTCCGCTACTCGGGGCATATTGAGCTGGTGGCGGGGTTCGCGCGGAGTAAGACATGAAGAAGATCGTTCTGGCGCTGATCCTGTCCTTAAGCGTGCTGCCCGCGCATGCCGCTGATTTTTCCAACTGGGCGGTGATGGTCATTGCCGGGGACAATCATTCCCATTCCGGCGGCCCCAGCCAGGTGTTCGACAATGCCCGCCGCGATCTGGTCAAGGCGTTTGCCGGTATCGGCTTCAATCCCGACAATATCGCGCAGTTCTCGGTCACCCCCGACAAGGACGCGATGCAGACCGACGCCCAGACCATCGCGACCACGCTGTGGGATTTGACCAACCGCGCCCCTGGCGGCTGCCTGATCTATTACACCAGCCATGGCACGCCCCAGGGCATCATCATGGATCGTGGCCAGATGACGCCGCCCAACTGGGGCAGCATCGTCAACAATGCCTGCGGCGCCAAGCCGGCGGTGGTTGTGATGTCGGCCTGTTTCGCCGGCCAGTTCGTTCCGGTGCTGGCGGGAGGCAATCGCATGGTGATGACGGCGGCGCGGCCCGATCGCACCAGCTTCGGCTGCGGCGATGACGATCATCTGACCTTCTTCGATGGCTGCTTCCTGCAATCACTGCCGGGCGTGGGCAACTTCCGCGACCTCGCGCTGGCGACCCAGCGTTGCGTCGCCACGCTCGAAAGCCAGATGAAGGTGGATTATCCGTCCGAGCCGATGATTGCCTACGGCAAGGACTTCGGCGACACGCTGAAGTGGCGTTAACAGGCGCGCGGTTCTTCTGCGTCCCGCTATCCTACTTGGTGCTGAGCCCGATCAGGCTATAGGCGGGGCAGACCCGAACGATGGCGGTGGCAATCGGTATCACGCCAATCCAGCCCAGCCAGTTCCAGCCCGTGTTCGGAAAGATAAAGCCGAGCGCAAAGACGAGCAGAACAAGTCCAATCACGATACGGAAGATCCGGTCGGCGTTTCCAACATTGGTTTTCATGGCGGCTCCTTATTGATTCCAGGGGGCGCGGGCCAGCAGTCTTGCCATGCCGCAAAAGCCGGTCGCGCCCGCCACGGTCAGGCCAATGCCAATGGCGCCCGTGACCAGCACAAAAAGCGGATGCTCAAAATAGGTCAGGCCGGCAGACACAAGAAGGATCAGCCCGATCGCAAGCTGCACTTGGCGATCAAGCGGTATTATGGAACGACTGCTTGCGACCACCGGAAGTCCAGCGGCCTCCCAGGCGGCGATGCCGCCCGCCAGATTGTATACGTCGCGCTCTGGATAGCGTTTCGCCAGCGTTTCGCAGGCCGTGGCGCCGCGGCCGCCTTTCAGGCAGTGAACCACCAGCGCGCGCCCGTTTCCCGGCAAAGCCGCGCCGCCGACCCGTCCCAGCGGGATGGGATGGGCCTGGGCGATATGCAGGGCGCGATATTCCGCCGGTTCACGCACATCAACCAGGATAGCGCTGTCCTGCGCCAACCATTGGCGCAGTGTCAGGGGATCGACAGTCTTAATCACCATGATGTCAGTTTAGAGGGATGGCGGCGGGGCGCGTTGCGCCAGATCAAACCGCCCTGGGGCCGCTCAAGGCATGCTTTCCGTGACAGATGGAGAGCACACGTTGAAAGACTATCCGACGATTACCAAAGACATATCCGCCCACTTGAAGACGCTACGGATTGATATCGCCGCCACCATGCAGGGTTTCACCGCGATGGCGCAGGCCGCGACCAAGCCCGGTGCGCTGGACCGCAAGACCAAGGAGCTGATTGCCCTTGCCATCGGCGTGGCAACCCGCTGCGACGGTTGCATCGGGTTTCACACCGAAGCCCTGGTCAAGCTGGGCGCATCCCGACAGGAAGTGGAAGAAGCTCTGGGCATGGCGGTCTATATGGGCGGAGGCCCGGCGCTGATGTATGCGGCCGATGCCATCGGCGCTTATGACCAGTTCGGCAAACTCGCGGAACAGACACCCGCCGTGGCGGACGCCTAGGGTCAGCCGATCTGCCCGCGGTGGCGCAGCGCCGCGTCGGCCAGGACGCAGGCCATCATTGCTTCACCCACGGGCACGGCGCGGATGCCGACACAGGGGTCGTGACGGCCCTTGGTGACGATGCCGGTATTCTCGCCGTCGACATCAATCGTCTTGCGGGGGCTGAGGATGGACGAAGTCGGCTTGACCGCGAAGCGGCAGACGATTTCCTGGCCGGTGGAAATGCCGCCCAGAATGCCGCCCGCGTGATTGGATAGAAACTTCGGCTTGCCTTGCATTTTTCCTGAAGAAGGACCCTTGCGCATCTCGTCGGCATTTTCCTCGCCGCTGATACGGGCGGCGGCGAAACCGTCGCCGATCTCCACGCCCTTGACGGCATTGATGCTCATCATCGCCGCCGCCAGCTCGCCATCCAGCTTGCCATAGATCGGTGCGCCCAGCCCGGCGGGAATGCCCTCGGCCACCACTTCGATCACCGCGCCGATGGAAGAGCCCTTCTTGCGCAGGCCTTCGAGATACCGCGTCCACACCGCCACGGTCTTGGCGTCGGGGCAGAAGAAATCATTCTTCGCCACTTGCGCCCAGTCGAACCGCTTGCGGTCAATTTCCTTGTCGCCCATCGCCACCAGGGCGCCGCGCACAATCACCTTGCCGTAAATCGCGTTCAGCACCAGCCTCGCCACCGCGCCCGCCGCCACCCGCGCGGCGGTTTCGCGCGCGCTGGATCTGCCGCCGCCGCGATAATCGCGCAGGCCATATTTCATCAGATAGCTGTAATCGGCATGGCCGGGGCGAAACTTGTCCCTTATCTCGCCATAATCCTTGGAGCGCTGATCGGTGTTCTCGATCAACAGCGCGATAGGCGTGCCCGTCGTCAGCTGTTGCTTCATGCGGTCGTCCTGGAAGACGCCGGACAGAATCTTCACCGCATCGGGTTCGCGACGCTGGGTGACGAATTTGCTTTGCCCGGGACGGCGGCGATCCAGGTCTTTCTGGATATCGGCTTCAGTGAGGGGGATGCCCGGCGGGCAGCCGTCAATCACACAGCCCAGCGCCGGCCCATGGCTTTCGCCAAAGGTGGTGACGCGAAACATGTGGCCGAAGCTGTTGAACGACATGAGGCTCTTCTAATGGTCGCGCGGCCAACGGAAAACCGCTTCGCATTTTTCCTGGCCGGCGCTCCGAATTACCCCGATTTGGCCTTACGGGTCCAGAACTACGGGTCTAAACGGGCCACCTGGCCATCCCGTATGCGGAAAACCACGCCCTGGGGCTCGTCCCGGCCGCGTTCGCCGGCAATTTTCGCCGGCTCATGGCCGCTGAGAAGGCCCCGCAAAATGCGGGTCAGCGCCCCATGGCTGACGGCGAAGGTGTCGCCGGTCAGGCTTTGCGCCCATGCGCTGGCCCGCGCCGCCACCTGTTCGTAATTCTCGCCGCCCGGCACTGGCAGATGCCATTTGTCCTTGATGCGCGCTTCGAAAAACACCGGGTCGCGGGCGCGTGCTTCTTCGTCGGTCAACTGATCCCAATCGCCCAGATCAACTTCCTGAAGACGCGGATCGATGGTGTAGGCGTTTTCGCTTAACCCCAGCACCGGCAGCACGATCTGCATGGTGGTGCAGGCGCGCGCCAGCGGGCTGGCGATAAAGGTGAGGGGCGGGCGCATGCCCACTTCGCGTTTGAGAATTTCGCCGATGGCGCGGGCCTGGGCAAAGCCGGTTTCGGTCAGGGGCGTGTCGCGTTTTCCGGAGAAGCGGTTTTCGGTGTTGGCCTTGGTCTGGCCATGCCGCGCCAGATACAGCGTCACACCCGGCTGAAGCTTAAGCACCGTTCTTCTGGGCCACTGCGATATCGGGCGCGTCTTCGGCCTTCATGCCCACGACATGATACCCGGCATCGACATGCATGTTTTCGCCGGTGACGGCTTTGCCCATGTCGGAGCACAGATACAGCGCCGAATGGCCCACTTCCTCAATCGTCACGGTGCGGCGCAGCGGTGCGTTGAGTTCATTCCATTTCAGGATGTAGCGGAAATCGCCCACGCCGCTGGCGGCCAATGTCTTGATCGGCCCGGCCGAGATGGCGTTGACGCGGATATTCTTCTTGCCCAGATCTTCGGCCATGTAGCGCACCGATGCTTCCAGCGCCGCCTTGGCCACGCCCATCACATTGTAGTGGGGCATCACCTTCTCGCTGCCGTAATAGGTCAGCGTCACCAGGGCGCCGCCATTGGGCATCATCTTTTCGGCGCGCTGGGCGACGGCGGTGAAGGAGTAGCAGCTGATATCCATGGTCATGCGGAAATTTTCCGCCGTGGTGTCAACATAGCGGCCCTTGAGCTGCTCCTTGTCGGAGAAGCCGATGGCGTGCACCACGAAATCCAGACTGTCCCAAACCTTGCGCAGATCGGCGAAGGCGGCGTCGATCGACGCCTGATTGGAAACGTCACAATCGATCATCGCGGCGGGCTTCATGTGTTCGACCAGCGGCGTGACGCGCTTTTTGAAGACGTCGCCCTGATAGGAGAATGCCAGCTCGGCGCCCGCTTCATGCAGCACCTTGGCCACGCCCCAGGCGATGGAACGGTCGTTGGCGACGCCCATGATGAGCCCGCGCTTCCCCTTCATCACCCCTTCGAACGCCATAAAAATACTCTCCCAACCCTTGTGACGGAACTCTAGTTATTTCGCGGAAAAATGACCAGCGGCGCGCGTTCTAGCGCATTTTGGCGCGCGGGTCATAGTGGGCGTCCCAGCCTTCGGCGAAGCTTTTCAGGGCCTCATCCGGCTTGTCGGGCAAGGTGACCACCAGCCGCACATACAGATCGCCCGGATTGGGCCCGGGCACGCCCTTGCCCTTCAACCGCAGCACCGTACCGGTGTTGGAACTGGCGGGTACGGACAGGTTTACGGTTCCCCCCAGCGCCGGCACCGGCACCTTGCCGCCCGCCACCGCCTCTTTCAGGGTCACGGGCAGGTCCATCTTCAGATCGTTGCCGTCGCGGCTGATGAAGGGGTGGGGCGCAACCTGCGCCTGTATCAGAATGTCGCCGCTGGGGCCGCCGCCGCGCCCCGCGCCGCCACGGCCCTTGACCCGGATCGCCTGACCATCGCGCAACCCTTGCGGAATTTTCACATCTATCTGTTCGCCATTCTGCAGCACTACCCGGCGGGTGCCGCCCTGAATGGCTTCGGCGAAACTCACCGTCACCGCGATCTGGAAATCTTCGCCTTTGCCGGGGCGCGGCTGGCGTGGACCGCCGCTGCGCCGCCCGCCCAGAATTTCGGAGAAAACATCTTCCGCTGAAAAGCCCGGCTGCTCCTGGCCGCCTGTGCTTCCCCCTGGGCCCCAGCTGAATTGGAAATCGCGCTCGCCCGCGCCCTGATTGCCAAAGCCAAACGGATTGCCGCGAAAGCCGCCTTGTCCGGCATGGGCGCGCGGATCGAAGCCGCGCACATTGCCCGACGCGTCAATCTCGCCCGCATCAAAACGGGCGCGTTTTTCCTTGTCGCCGACCACGTCATAAGCGGCAGAAATTTCCTGGAAACGCTGCTTGGCTGTGGCTGAGCCGGGATGGGCGTCGGGATGATGTTTTTTGGCAAGCGAGCGGAAGGCCTTTTTGATTTCGGCCTCGCTGGCGCTCTTTGAGACACCAAGAATTTTGTAGGGATCGTCCGCCATGATTCCCTCAATATAGGGGGCGCCGCGCCAAAAATCAGGGCTGCGGCGGCACAGCCGGAACTAAGGCAGGCTCCGCCGGGGCTGCTGGTGTTTCCAGGGGCTGGGCAGGTGCTTGTTTGGGTGCTTCGGGCGGCGATTCTTTGGGTGGTTCCGGGCCCAGCACGGCCAGCCGCTCCTCAGCCGCCTTCATGCCATGGCTGGCGGTGGCGGCGTAAAGCCGGCGCGCCACAAGGGTGTTCTGGGGCACCATTCCCTCCCAGCCGGTTTCGTACCACTGGGCAAGCTGGAATTGCGCCACGGGATGGTTGCCGGCAGCCGCCAACTGATACAGCGGCAGGGCGCGCTTGGGATCGGGCGGCCCGGCTTCCCCCTTCATCAGCATGTCGGCCAGATCGGCCTGGGCGGTGGGCAAGCCCGCCTCGGCGGCGATCTGGAGCAGATCCTCCGCTTTTTTGGGGTCTTTGGCCACGCCCTGACCCTTGCGCAGCATCATCGCCACGTTGCGCATGGCGGCCAGGTCGTATTTTTCGGTCGTGCTCCAGATTTTGTACGCGGTGGGATAATCGCCCGCGTCATAGGCCTTCAGGCCCGAATCGAAATTGGCTTTGAGCTCGGGGCCGGAATGGCCAGCGCATCCGGCCAAAGCCAAGGCGCATAACAGAATTGCAAGGCGGTTTCGCATGGCGGTTCTTATAGTTACAAGCTACCTTGTCCGCGATCAAGAAGCTACCCGGCCCAGCATGAGCGATATCGGCGGACCCTTTTTAAAACCTGAAGTGGGGGGCGATGGCGGCATCGCAGCCGCTGACGATCCGTTCGACCTGTTCACAGGCTGGATGGGCGAAGCGGAAAAAAGCGAGCCCAACGATCCCACCGCCATGGCGCTGGCCACGGTGGATGCCACAGGCCATCCCAATGTCCGCATGGTGCTGCTGAAGGGCTGGGACAAGAACGGCTTTGTCTTTTACAGCAACAAGGAAGCGCCCAAGGGCTCCGAGATTTTCGCCAATCCCCATGCCGGGCTGTGCCTGCATTGGAAGTCGCTGCGCCGCCAGGTGCGGGTGCGGGGCAGCGTCACCGAAGTGTCGCCCGAAGAAGCCGATGCCTATTTCGCGTCGCGTCCCAAGGACAGCCAGATCGGTGCCTGGGCTTCGGCCCAGTCGCGGCCGATGGAAAGCCGCTTTCATTTCGAAAAAGAGATCGCCAGATACGCCGCCAAATATGCCCTGACCAAGGTGCCGCGCCCGGCTTACTGGACCGGCTTTCGCGTCGCCCCGCTGGAAATCGAATTCTGGCGCGACCGGCCCTTCCGGCTGCATGACCGGCTGGTCTATCGCCGGGGCGGCGCGAGCGCACCCTGGCAAACCGTGAGACTGTTTCCGTGAGCTTTGTTTCATGATTGGGGATGACCAACGCGGCACCGTGATGCGCAGCGCGGCGCTGGCCTCGGTCGGTGTGGCGCTGTTTCTGGTGGTGATCAAGGCGGCGGCCTATATCGCTTCCAACTCGGTGGCGATGCTAGCCAGCCTGGCGGATTCGGCGCTCGATCTTTTCACCTCCGGCCTCAACATGTGGGCAATCCATTCGGCGCTCAGCCCCGCAGATGCCGAACATCGCTTCGGCCATGGCAAGGCCGAACCGCTGGCCGGCCTGGCGCAGGGCGCCTTCATCGCCGCCTCGGCGGTGTTTCTGGTGGCCGAAGGCGTGCAGCGGCTGATGGCGCCGCAGCCGATCGATCATTCGCTGGAAGCGTTGATCGTGATGTTCCTGGCCATCGCCGCCGCCATTGCGCTGATCCTGTATGAGCGCCGCGTCATCGCCAAAACCGGATCGGTGGCGGTGACGGCAGACGCCACCCATTATTTCGGCGATCTGGTCAGCAATGTCGGCGTGGTGGTGGCGATCATCCTCTCCACCCGGCTGGGCTGGACGGCCGCTGATCCGATTATCGCGCTGCTGGTGGCGCTGGTGATGGTGGTCAGCGCCTGGAGCGTGTTCCGCGTCAGCTTCGACCAATTGATGGACCGCGAACTGCCCGATGCCGAGCGCGACAGGATCGTCGATATTGTAAAGCGCCACAATGATGTGCGGGCGCTGCATGAACTGAAGACCCGTCAGGCCGGCGGTTCGGTCTTTATCCAGGTGCATCTGGAACTGGACCCGCACATCACCCTGGCCCAGGCGCATGGGATTTCAGACCAGGTGGAAAAAGATCTCTGCGCTGCGTTTCCCCAGGCCGAAGTGATCATTCACCAGGACCCGGCGAACGACGGTGCGCAAAGCGCATGAGCAGGTCCAGTGGACCTGCGAAAGTCGTGAGCCGCCGCGAGCTTGGGCGAGCGGCAGCGGATACAAACTGGATTGCTAGGGCTGTCTCACAGGCCTGACTGTCCCGGATCCCATTCTTTTTCGGCACCGGCGGCAGCGGCCTGCAACTGCGCTTGACCGCCCCACAATCTCAAACCCGCCAGGTCAAACCCCAGAATTCGCGCCTGGCCCAGCACCACTTTGTGCATCAGCCGCGCCATCAGGAACCAGATCGGCGTCGCCAGCAGCGACATGGCGATCACCGCGATGGCCAGCTTGTAGCCCGAGGCGCTGAGTGCGCCCGCCGCCAGCCCTGCGCCCGCGATCACGAACGAGAATTCTCCCACCGGCGACAGGAACAGCGACGACTGTACTGCGGTGTCGAAGGGCTCGCCCGCGATCATCAGCAGCAGCCAGTTGAGGAATGTTTTTCCGCCCGTCACCACCACCAGCGCCGCCAGGATCACCCACATCTGTTCGCGCAGATATTGCAGATCGATCAGCAGGCCCACCGACAGGAAGAAGACG
This sequence comes from Alphaproteobacteria bacterium, assembly GCA_947474565.1. GTDB lineage: Bacteria > Pseudomonadota > Alphaproteobacteria > Micropepsales > Micropepsaceae > Rhizomicrobium. The sequence continues at coordinate 186,677 of CANJIS010000001.1, read as the reverse complement.
AACAGAAGAATGGACTGGATCGGCGCCGTCATGCTTTCGGCGGCGCGGCATAAAGTCGAATGGCCCAGTAGCAAGCCGCCCAGGAACGCGCCCAGCGCCGGCGACAAGCTGATCAGGCTCGACAGCGCGGCGGCGGCAAAGCACAGGCCGACAATGCCCAGCGTGCCGACATCGAAATCCTTCAGCAGATACTGGTCGCCGGGAAAGCGGAAGCTTTTGACTTTGCTCAAGGCTGCGATGAAGCCCACCAGCAAGGCCAGCGCCAGAGCCAGCCGCCAGGCAATGCCGAACAGGCTGCCCTCTACATCCCCGCCCATGCCGTTGGTGATCAGCAGCAGCGGCACCACGGCCAGATCCTGCGCCACCAATATTGCCACCGACAGACGCCCGGCGTTGGTAGTCTTTTCGCCCACATCGTTCATCATCTTCATCGCCACGGCGGTGGATGAGATCGACAGCATGAAGCCGATGACGATGCCGCCCTTGAGTTCGCCATGGACATAGAAGGTGAACAGCCAGACGGTGGAAGCGATCAGCAGGATGGTGGCGATGGTCACGCCCAGGGCGAGTGGAAGCAGCTTGCGGAAAGACTGCAGCCGCAATTCCATGCCGATCAGGAACAGCAGCATCAGCACGCCCAGATCGGCCATGGTGGCGATCATGGGGGTGGGGTCGATCAGGGAAAAGCCGCTGGGGCCGCCGGCCACGCCAATCAGGATAAAGCCTGCAGCGGCGGGCAGGCGGCAGCGCGACATGGCCAGCCCCATCACCACGGCGGCGGCGAGCAACAAGGCTAAAGCGGTGAGGGCTTCGGAATGCATGGCGCGATACTAAGCAGAAGATGCATCAGGGCAATCCTGAAGCACGCGCCCCAAACAGAAAAGGCGTGGACCGGAGTCCGCGCCTTTGCCGCCGTCTAGAGGACGAGGCTAGTCTTTAGGCTGCGCAATTCTTGAAGTTGTTGGCGCGGCAGCGCTGCGAGGCGTTGGTCGCCGTCGCCACATCGGCGTTGCTCATGCGCTGGCGCACCTGGTTGCGGTAGGAAACGGCCTGTTGCATGCCCTGCTGGGCGGCGAGGTCGAACCACATATAAGCCTGAACCGGATCGGGGCGATTGCCCTGGTCCTGCATCAGCATCAGACCCAGATTGATCTGGGCGCCGGCATTGCCCTGCTGGGCGCCGGCACGGAAGAAGGTCTGCGCGCGGGCATAGTCGCGCTGCACGCCAAGGCCGTCGCGGTAGATGCCGCCCATATTGTTCTGGCCGAAGCTGTTGCCGTTGGCGGCGGAGCGGGAGAACCACTGCATGGCCATGTTGTAATCGCGCGAAACGCCGCGGCCGCCTTTGTACATGATGCCGATATTGTTCTGCACCATGGCGTCGGTAGCAGCGAGGCTGCGCCAGGCGTTCATGGCGCCCTGGTAATCGCCGCGGCGGAAAGCGTCGGCGCCGTTTTCAAACGGGCCGGCGAACGCCGCGGTCGCGGCGGCGGCAAAGCAGATGACAAGAGCGGCAATGGTCAGTTTACGCATCGGGGTCTCCCGGAAAACCCAAATGCGAGGTTAACCGCGCCGCGCTAACGAAGCGTTACCGGGGCGATACCCTTTGTGCCCGCAAAGTGCGGAAAAGCGGGAAAAACCGGCGTGCGCGGTGTGCCAAATCAGGAGAAATCGCTTGGCTTTTGCGGAAGGGCGGAAACCATCATGGAACCCCGCAATGTTCCCTCCATGCGGAAAAATAGAAGCTGAGTCCCCGCCGCGCACGCCGGTTCCCGAGGGGAGCCTTCGTAAACATGTGACGTTATCAAAAACGAAGAAGGGACTTGAGACGACAGGAGAACACCATGAAGAAACTTATCATCCTCGCCGCCACGGCCACCATTGCGTTCACCGGCATGGCCTATGCCGATGCCGCCAGCCAGAATCCGGGCGTGCATGGCCGCTCGATTGAATATGGCGAAAGCCCCTCGGGCCGTAACATCGGCACCACCCAGCCTTCGGGCGGCAAGGTCGCCGATGATCTTGCGGCGCCGACCGCCGGTATATCCGGCTCGGTCACCGGCGCGGCCAACATGAATGGACCGCTGCGCAACGGCCAGCCGTTCGATGATGATGGCTTCTGGCTGCGCAACAGCAGCCCGTAAAACGATTAGCCTTTTCGGGCTTCTTCCATCGTATCGGCGATGAATTCCTTGCCCTCTGGGCTGTGGATCCAGTTTTCCGCAGCCTGGAGGGTTTCGAATGAGGGGGGCGCTTTCACCGGCTTGTTGCGATCCGGCACCGGCACCAGCACTTCGAAGGTGCCGGAGTGGCGATGGTCTTTCACTTCGGCGGCATAGGGCGGCGGCAGCTTCGGTTGCTTGTTCTTCTTCATGGTGTCCAGCCTTTACCTTTTTTCGCAGGCGCTTTGGCGCCGGATGACTTTTCGACCGTGCCCGCAGCCTTTTTTCCGCCTTTGGATTTGGCGGAAGGGGGCTTTTCCCAAGGCTTGTCGTGGTCGGCTTCTACCTGTTTTTTGGCGGTGATGCCAAGCGAAGGCCGCCACAGCTTGGCGGGAATTTCCTCCACTGCGCCTTCGGCCAATTGGCCAAGCTGGAACGGGCCATAGGAAATGCGGATCAGCCGGGCGACTTTCAGCCCCAGCGATTCCATCACCCGTTTGACTTCGCGGTTCTTGCCTTCCTTCAGCGACACCTGCACCCAGCTATACATGCCCTTGGTGCGTTCGATGTCGGCCAGGATGGGGCCATAGGTGACGCCCGCGATGGTGGCGCCGGTGGCGAGCTTTTCCAGATCGGCCTGCGTCACCTTGCCGAACAGCCGCGCCCGGTATTTTCGTATCCAGCCGGAAGACGGCATTTCCAGCATCCGCGCAATCTGGCCGTCATTGGTCAGCAGCAGCAGGCCTTCGGAATTGTAATCCAGCCGTCCCACCGACACGACGCGTCCCAGGCTCTTGGGCAGATTGGCGAAGACGGTGGGCCGGTCTTTTTCGTCCTTGTGCGTGGTCACCAGGCCGGATGGTTTGTGATAGCGCCACAGCCGCGCCCCTTCGGGTGCGGGCAGCGGCTTGCCGTCCACCACAACGACATTGTGGGGCATGACTTTTACGGCGGGGCTGGCGACGATCTTGCCGTCCATGACCACGCGGCCTTCCGCGACCAGCTTTTCCGCGTCGCGGCGCGAGCAGATGCCGGCCCGGGCGATAAACTTGGCAATGCGGTCGCCATCGCGCCCGCTATCGGCGGTCTCGCTATCGCCCCTATCGCTATCGTCTGTTTCTTCGGCCAAAATGGCCTCCATGGATGACGAGGAAGCCATAGCACTGGCGCTGGCCGAAGCCAAAGCGGCGGCCACACGGGGCGAAGTGCCGGTTGGGGCGGTCTTGCTTGCCGCCGATGGCGCGCTTTTGGCCCAGGACGGCAACCGGATTGTTGAACGCAAAGACCCCACCGCCCATGCCGAAATGCTGGTGATGCGGGCAGGGGCGTTGGCGTTGGGCAATGAGCGGCTCACCGGCACGCAATTGTTCGTGTCGCTGGAGCCTTGCGCCATGTGCGCCGGCGCCATCGCGCTGGCGCGTGTGGCGCGGCTGGTTTTCGCGGCGGACGATCCCAAGGGCGGCGCGGTGCTGCACGGCGCGCGCTTTTTCGAACAGGCGACCTGCCATCACCGGCCGGTGATTGCCCGCGCCGGTGACGCGGCAGGTGCAGGCGAAATTCTTCGGGATTTTTTTAGGGCACGCCGATAACTCAGTGTCATCCCCGGCGAGGCGCGTAGTGCCGAGGGAAGGGGACCCAGGCAGACGAAACAAATGATCTATTTTGTTTACATGCTCGCCAGTCAACGCAACGGTACGCTCTACACGGGCGTGACCAATGATGTTGCCCGCCGCACCGGTGAGCACAAGGAGAGGCAGGTGCCGGGCTTCACCAAGAAGTATGGCGTGGAAATTCTGGTCTGGTACGAAATCCACGAAGATGTCCGCACCGCCATCGAACGCGAAAAACAAATCAAGGGCTGGGATCGCGCCTGGAAAATCAGGCTGATCGAAAAAGAAAATTCCGGTTGGAATGATCTGTCACCGGGCCTGATCTGACCCTCGGTGTCATCCCCGGCGAGCGAAGGCGCAGCCTGAGCAAGGGAAGGGGACCCAGGTAGCAGGACCGACCCAGTTTATAGACCTGGGTTCCCTTCCCTCACGCCGCACGCAAAGCGTGCAGCGCTCGCCGGGAATGACAGGTTGGCTTAGGCCTTAAGGCTCGGCGTCTTCTTCTTCTTTTTCTTCACCGTCTTCTTCGGATTGTTCTTTTTCAAGCCTGCCTGATTGTACGCAATCGCGGCTTTGACCAGCGCCTTCAGCGCAGTCTCTTTCACCTTGTCGGTCTCGAAGAAATCAATCGCGCGGCGTTCATTGCCCCCAAAGCCATCGTTGAACAGTTTGGCCGGATCGGCGACATGTGCACCATGGGCGAAGGTAAGCTTCACCTTGCCCTTGTGCGCATTGGCGACCGCGATCATGCCGTCCTTCGACCAGACCGGGCTGCCCATCCATTTTAATTCTTCGACGATGTCTTTGTCGGCGGAAAGTATGACCTTGCGCACGGTGGCGAATGTCTTGCCGCGCCAGTCCTTGATCCCGGCGATGTGCTTGGAAATGGTCGCCGACGCCGTCACGTCAGAACCAACCCGGCGCGTAACCCGGGAAGCCCAGCAGCAGCACTTCGCGCCCGGCCAGAATGCCGATACCCGCGCCAATCAGAATGTCGCTGAGGAAATGCGCCGTCAGCAACGCGCGCGTGCTGGCCAGAACGAACGCGATGGCGAAGAACAGCGGCCACCAGCCCGGCCACACACACGTGAAGATCACCGCGACGCAAGAGATGGTCAGCGAATGGCCGGACGGGAAGGAATTGTATTCCAGGTTGAAGGCGAAAGGCTGAAAGCCATACAGCCCCATTTCCATATCGTCGCGCGGGCGGCGGCGGCCCAGCACCAGCTTGATGACATGCAGCACCGCGCTGCCCAGTGTCAGCATGGCGATAAAGGCCAGGGGATAATTGATCAGTTGCGGCAGGTCGGCGCCGCGCGCCCCGAAATGCCGGGCGATGGCCGCGCCGGCCAGTGCCAGGATCGCCGCCCCCAGCCAATGGCCGGCCTTGGCGTAATGGGTAATGCTGTCCACGAACTTGTGGGTCCTGGCGTTGACATGGTCATAGATGAAGTGCGCCAGCGCCCGGTCAATGAAAAGGGCGCAACCCCCAAGCGCAATCAGAATGAGTCCAGCCCAGAAAAGCATAATGTCAGTTGCCGCTTGCCGCTGTCAGTGTCAACAAAAAGATCATCCCGCCAAAGCCCGCCAACCCACGCGCTAAAACGCGGTTCAGCGTTTTAGCGCCCTCCAACCAATATCTTTGCGGAAGAAGCTGCCTTTCCAGGAAATCTTGTCCACCGCTTCGTAAGCCCTTTGCTGCGCCTGCGCGATGGTCGCCCCGGTGGCGGTGACATTCAGCACCCGGCCGCCCACGGCTAGAATTTTGCCGTCCCGATTTTCGGTCCCGGCATGGAAGATGGTGACGCCGGGAATGCGGGCCGCTTCTTCCAGCCCGAAAATCTCATGTCCCTTTTCATACGGCCCGGGATAGCCGCCGGAAGCCATCACCACGGTGAGGGCGGGATCGGCGCTCCATTCCAGTGCCACTTTATTGAGCGTGCCGTTGCGGGCGGCAATCAGCGCCGAAAGCAAATCGCTTTTCAGGCGCGGCATCAGCACCTGCGCCTCCGGGTCGCCGAAGCGGCAGTTATATTCCACCAGCTTGGGGCCGGTCTTGGTGATCATCAGCCCCAGATAGAGCACGCCCATATAGGGGCGGCCCTGTTCGGCGAACGCGGCCACGGTGGGCTTGATGAACTGATCCATCGCCACCTGTTCCAGTGACGGCGGCAGAACCGGCGCGGGGCTGTAGGCGCCCATGCCGCCGGTGTTGGGGCCGGTATCGCCTTCGCCGACGCGCTTGTGATCCTGCGCGCCCGCAAGCGCAATGACATTCTCGCCATCAGACAGCGCGAAGAAGCTGGCTTCTTCGCCGTCCATGAATTCTTCGATGACGACTTCATTGCCGCTGTCGCCGAAGCCGCCTTCAAACATAAAGTCGATGGCCTTGTCGCTTTCGGCTTTGCTGCCCGCGATGATGACGCCTTTGCCCGCGGCCAGGCCGTCAGCCTTGATCACCACCGGCAAGCCGATGCTATCGGCGAAGCGCTTGGCAGATGCGGCATCGCGGAAGCGTTGATAGGCGGCGGTGGGAATGCCCTTGGCGGCGCAAAGGTCTTTGACAAAACCTTTGGAGCCTTCCAGCACGGCGGCGGCTTTGGATGGACCCAGCGCCTTGATGCCTGCGCCTTCCAGCACATCCCACAGCCCGCCCACCAACTGGGCATCGGCGGCGATCACTGCGAAGTCTATTTTCTGCGCGACGGCGAAATCCTTCAGGGCATTGAAATCCGTGGCGGCAATCGGCACGCACTCGGCGTGCCTAGCGATCCCGGCATTGCCGGGGGCGGCATAGATTTTGGGCTTCAGGGGGCTTTGGGCCAAAGCCCAGGCCAGCGCATGTTCGCGGCCGCCCGATCCGACCAGTAGAAGTTTCACAACTCACCGCTATCCGAATTTCCTTCGGACTCTGTATCATGCCCGCACCCATGAGCGAAGCCGCCAGCACCCTGTCGAATCTCCCCGAATTCTCGGTCAGTGAACTGTCCGGGGCGCTGAAGCGCGTGGTCGAGGAAAACTTCGCTTTTGTGCGCGTCCGGGGCGAGATTTCGGGCCTGAAAGTCGCACCGTCCGGCCACACCTATTTCGACCTGAAGGACGACAAGGCGGTTCTGGCCGCCATCATCTGGAAGACGGCGCGGCCCAAGCTGCGCCCCGAATCGGGCATGGACGTGGTGGTGACGGGCCGCCTCACCACCTATCCCGGCCGCTCCAACTACCAGATCATTGTCGAGCAGATTGAGCTGGCGGGCCTGGGCGCGCTGATGGCGCTGCTGGAAGAACGCAAGAAGAAGCTTGCCGCCGAAGGCCTGTTCGAAGCCTCACGCAAAAAGAAGCTGCCCTTCTTGCCCGAAGTGATCGGCGTGGTGACATCGCCCACCGGGGCGGTGATCCGCGATATCATGCATCGCCTCAATGCGCGCTTCCCGCGCCGGGTGCTGCTGTGGCCGGTGGCGGTGCAGGGCGAAAAAGCCGCCGCCGAAATCGCTGCGGGCATCGCCGGCTTGAACAATCTTGGCGGCGCTTTTCCCAAACCCGATGTCATCATTGTGGCGCGGGGCGGCGGCTCGGTCGAGGACCTGATGGCCTTCAACGAAGAGGTGGTGGTCCGCGCCGCCGCCGCCAGTCTTATTCCGCTGATTTCTGCGGTCGGGCATGAGACCGACACCACGCTGATCGATTTCGCCTCCGACATGCGCGCGCCCACGCCCACCGCTGCCGCCGAACTGGCGGTGCCGGTGCGCACCGAGCTTCTGTCGCAGACACTCGATTACCAGCGCCGCATGCTGGCCTGTTTCACGCGCGGGGTGGAACAGCGCCGCCGCCATCTGGCGCAACTGGCCCGCGTGCTGCCGCGCGCCGACCAGTTATTCGCCCAGCCGCGCCAGCGCCTGGATCAGGCAGGCGAGAAATTGGGCGTCGGCCTGCGCCACAATCTGCAACTGCATCGCCGCGCGCTGCTGGAGACTTCGGCGTCTTTACGCCCTACCACCTTGCGCCAGCGTTTGGCCAATCTGCGCCAGAAGCTGGATGGGCTGGCCACACGCGCCGCGCGGGTGGAAAAGATCCAGATCAAGGAAAGCCGCCGCCGCCTGGATGCGGTCAGCCGCCTGCTGGAAAGCGTCTCTTATAAGGGCGTGCTGGATCGCGGCTTTGCCCTTGTGACCGGCGAAGACGGCAAGGTGCGCCGCCGCGCCGCAGAGGTTAAAGCGGGCGAGGGCCTGACCTTGCGCTTCGCCGACGGTGAATCCGGGGCTGTTGCGGGCGGAACGCCCAGGCCCAAAGGCAAAAAATCACCGACCGATCAGGGGAGCCTCTTTTAACCCCCCCCTGTCATCCCCGGCGAGCGGCATGCGCAGCATGGCGCGAGGGAAGGGGACCCAGGCGGTTGCAACAAAAAGATTCTCCAGTCACCAGACTGGATCCCCTTCCCCTCGCAAAGCTGCGCTTTGCTCGGCCGGGGATGACAGTGCCGCATTTGCGGGCCATGACAATGAGAGTTTAGTATGGACGCCATGAACAAAATGGAACGCGACCAGGGCGAAGCCAAGCTGCGGTATCTCGATGGCGATTACGACGTCATCCTGCCCGGCTCTTACGTTGTCTGCGCCGTCAGCGGCGTCCACATTCCCGTTGACGCCCTGCGCTATTGGAGCGTCGATCTGCAGGAGGCTTATGCCTCGCCCGCACTCTCCACCCAGCGCGCGCAGAAAAAGGGATTGGTCCCGAAGTGAATCGCCGCTTCTTTCTTAGGTGCAGCCTCGCTTTCGCCAGTACGCCCATCTTCTCAAAATCTGTTTTCGCCGCCGAACCCCCGGTCTGCTTTTCCATCACCGGCGCGATGGAGCAGGGCAGCCTTGCCTTGGGGCAAGCGCCCCCCGGTTCGCTGGTGGCGCTGGATGGCCGCCCGCTCGATGTCACCAAAGACGGCCGCTTTGTTTTCGGCTTTGCCTATAACCAGACCACGCCCTCGCAGATCGCAGTGCGCTATCCCGAAGGCGGCGGCGACAGCCGCTCTTTCACTCCGGCCAAACGGCAATACGACATTCAGCGCATTGACGGCTTGCCGCAGAACACGGTGACGCCGCCCAAGGACGTGCAAGAGCGTATCGCCCAGGAATCCGCGACGATCTATCTCGCCCGCTTTACCAACACGCCGGGCACCGATTTTCTCTCCGGCTTCGACTGGCCGGCGCCGGGCATCGAAAGCGGCGTGTTCGGCAGCCAGCGCATCGATAACGGCACGCCGATGTCGCCGCATATGGGCGTCGACATGGCCGCCCCCACGGGGACGCCGATCCATGCCCCCGCCGATGGCATCGTCACTGTCAGCGCCGATCATTACGTCAATGGCGGCTTTACGCTGATCGCGCACGGGCAGGGCGTCGCTACCAGTTACCTGCATCAGTCCAAGCGGCTGGTGAAGGAAGGCGATGCGGTGAAACGCGGCCAGATGATCGGACATATTGGCCGAACGGGACGCGCCACCGGCCCGCATCTGCATTGGGAAATGAACTGGTTCCAGGTCAAGCTGGATCCCGCGCTTGCCACAAAAAAGCCCAAACCGGATTCACTTTAATCCTTTTTGGTTCCTCGCCGTTCCCGGATTTTCGCGGGAACAACTCTTTGCCTTCCTCGTTCACAAATCGGACAGACGGAAGGGCAGAGCGAGGAGATGACGATGAAAACTGCTATCAAATACGCGCTTGCGGCCCTGGCTTTGGGCACGGCCGTTGAATTCACCCAGCCGGCTCAGGCGCAGGTCGCGTTCGGCTTTAACTTCGGCAATGTCCAGATGGGTTATAGCGACGGTTACTACGACCGCTATAACCGCTGGCATTATTGGAGCAGCCCGCGCCATGCCAATTATTGGCGCCAGAATTATGGCCCCCGCTATCACGGCTGGCGCCATGACGACCGCCGCTACTATCGCAACGGCCGCCGCTGGTAGTTCGCTGAAGTAAGTTTGTGTCCAACGGGCCTCGGTCATCAGACCGGGCCCGTTGTGCATTGCGCTTGTCGAAGCACCCGGCCGCTCGCCCAGGCTCGCGGCGTTCGTCCGTTTCGCAGGTCCCTCGCTAGCGGCAGCGTGGCGAGACCTGCTCACCCGCGTTCCGCGGGCCCGGCCTTACCCCAGCGCTTGTGAATCCAGAGCCATTGTGACGGATTGGAACGGATCATCGCTTCTATCTGGGCGGTGATCCGTTTCGTCAATTCGCGGGTGTCGGCTTCGTCATCGCCGGTGGGCGTAAACTCCGGCCCTGGATTCACCGTCACTTCGAAATGCGCCCCGTTTACCCGCCGGTTGTTGGCCACCAGGATGCGCGCCCCCAGTTTCAGCGCCAGTGCCGCCGGCACCGGTGTGGTCGGGGCAGGGCGCCCGAAGAATTCTATCGGAATGCCTTCGTCGTTGCGCTGGTCCACCAGCATATAGATCACCTTGCCGCCGCGTAGCTGCGAGAAGATGCGCCGCGCCCCGCTATGCTTGCCGATCTGCTCCTTGGGCCCATTCAGTCCGCGCTGCTTGGCGATCCAGCGCGCGACATGCGGATTGTTGGGATGGCGCACCACGGTGGCGCCATCCAGGCCCCACAGTTCGCCGCTCATCGGCATCATTTCCCAATTGGCCAGATGGCCCGACAGGAACATAGTGCCGCGATCACCCTTCGCCGCTTCCTCGACATGCTCCACGCCTTTGACCAGGATGCGCGTGCCGGGTCCGGCCTTGTTGAAACTTCCCAGATGCGGATATTCGCCGACCACGCGGCCCAGATTGTCCCACATGGCGGTGAGGATGGTCTCGATCTCGGATTTGCTCTTTTCCGGAAACGCGGCTTTGAGATTCTTGCGCGCCGTCTTGCCGGGCGACAGCTTCGAGAAAATCCGGCGGCCGATCCAGCCGCCGATGCGGGACGCGGTATCCACATTGAACAGCCGCAGAAAGCCCATCAACACAAAGAAGCCCGCAGCTTCCAAGGCGTAACGAAATTTGCGGCTTGCGGCCATGGAACGGGGCTAAACCCCGGCCAACAGGCTGTCAAGCAAACGGGGGTCTTCGAAGCGGGCGCGTATCTTAAGCGTGGTGATTCCGTCCGCCATTTCCGGGCTGAGACGCACCATGTCCTTCTCCGTCGTCACCAGGGTCGAAGCCCCGGCCCAGCTTTTTAAAGCGGCGATTTCCGCGGCATTATAAGGATGGTGGTCGGCGAAGAATTGCGTGCCTGTCACTGTTGCGCCGCAGGCTTGCAATGTTGCCACGAATTTTTCCGGCCGCCCGATCCCGGCAAAAGCGAAGACATCACGCCCCGCGACATTTGCGCCATCCGGTTCCAGCCGCGCCCGCATCACCGGGCCGGTGAAACCATTCAGATCGGGATTTCCATCACCCACGATGATCACCCCATCGGCGCGCGCCAGGCCCTGCGCCACGGATTCGCGCAACGGTCCCGCCGGAATCATAAAGCCATTGCCGAAGCCCGCCGCGCCATCCACCACCACCAGCGACAGGTCTTTCGCCAGGGTGAAGTTCTGGTGGCCGTCATCCATCACGATCACGTCCGCGCCTTGCGCCACCGCCAGTTTCGCGCCTTCCGCCCGGTCGCGCGCCACCACGGTGGGCGCGGTGCGGGCCAGCAGCAAGGCTTCATCGCCCACCGCATCCACGGTCTGATCTTTGACCAGCACCGGCCCGGCTTCGCTGCCGCCATAGCCGCGCGTCAGAAAGAAAACCTTTTTGCCGCGCCTGTGCAATTCTTGCCCGATGGCAATCGCCACCGGCGTCTTGCCGCTGCCCCCGGCGGTGAGGTTGCCGACGCAGATCACTTTGGCAGTACTGCGCAACGGCGCGGCGTCTGCCGCTTTCTTCGCCACGCTGAGGCCATACAGGCATCCCAGCGGCGCCAGCAGCAGCGCCAGCGGCCCGCGTGTTTTCCAGAAATCAGGCGCCCGCATGTTTCAGGCTTTCCAGCACCGCCATGGTGGCCGACACCGCGCCCGCCTGGGCAGCCGCGCCGCGCGCCGCCGCTTCGCCCATCGCCGCCGCCAGGGACGGATTTTCGATCAGCTTCTCCACTAGCGCGGCGATGTCGCCGCTGGTGCGCACATCGCCCAACCCCTGCGCCCCCATGATGGCTTCGAAGGCCTTGGCATTGGAACTGCGATGCGGCCCCGCGATCACGCCGCAATGAAGCACGGCAGGCTCCAGCGGATTGTGCCCGCCCATCGGCACCAGGGTGGCGCCCAGAAAACAGAAGCGCGCCAGGCGATAGAAAAGCCCCATCTCGCTCATCGTGTCGGCGACATAGATTTCCGTCTCAGTGCTGATGGGCTCGCCCAGAGAACGCCGGGCCACGGCACGCTGGCCGCACAGCATGGCGATATCGGCGCCGCGTGCCGTATGGCGCGGCACAATGATGGTGAGAAGATCGGGAAAGCGGCGGCGCAAGCTGTCATGCGCCGGCAGCACGGTTTCGTCTTCACCGGGATGGGTTTGGGCGGCGATCAGAAGCGGGCGTGTCCCGATTTCTTTTTTCAGCACCCCCAATGCCGCCACATCGCAGGACAAGGGCGGGGCATCGGCCTTCAGGCTGCCGACAACGCGCACATCGCGCGCGCCCAATTTGCGAAAGCGCGCGGCGATCTCTTCATCCTGGGCCAGTACGGCATCGAAAATCTGAAACAGATGGCGCGCGGATTTGGGCACGCGCTGCCAGCCCGCCGCCGAGCGTTCGGAAATGCGGGCATTGATCAAGACCAGCCGCACCCCGCGTGCCGCCGCCGTCAGCAGCAGGTTGGGCCAGAGTTCGGATTCCACGAACAGGGCGGCATTGGGCTTCCAGTGATCCAGGAACCGCTTGACCGCGCCGGGCGTATCCAGCGGCACGAATTGATGGATGACGCCGGGCGGCAAGCGCCGTTTCATCACTTCGGCGGATGCGACGGTGCCCGATGTCACCAGCACCGTGCCGTCATACAGAAGCTTGTTGATCAGGGGCAGGGCGGCGACGCTTTCGCCCACGCTGGCGCCATGAATCCAAACCAGCCGCCCGGCAGGGCGCGGTATTTCGGGCCGGCCCAGCCGTTCATTCAAACGGTTCTGGTCTTCCTTGCCCTTGGAGGCGCGGGATTTCAGGATCAATTTCGCGGCGGGCGCGACCAGATAGGTAAAGCCGCGATAGAGCTTCAGGCCCCAGGGCAGTTTGCCGAACATCAGACTTCACCCGTCAAAGCGGGCTCCGGCTCGGTGAGATTGTGCCGGTAAAGCTGGGCGTAAAGCCCGCTGCGGGCGATCAGCGCATCATGCGGGCCATGCTCCACCACCTTGCCGCGATCCAGCACATAAATGTGGTCGGCATCCAGCACGGTGGAAAGCCGGTGGGCGATCACAATCGTGGTGCGCCCCTTCATCAGCCGCGACAGCGCTTCTTGGACTTGCCGCTCGCTGGTGGTGTCCAGCGCCGAGGTGGCTTCGTCCAGCAGCAGGATGGGGGCGGCGCGCAGCATGGCGCGGGCAATGGCGATGCGCTGGCGCTGGCCACCGGAAAGTTTCAGGCCGCCTTCGCCGATACGGGTGTCATAGCCTTGCGGCAGTTCGGAAATGAATTCATGCGCGGCGGCATCGCGCGCCGCCTGTTCGATCTGGGCGCGGCTGGCGCCGGTGCGGCCCAGCGCAATATTGTCCGCCACGCTTTCGTCGAACAGAATGGTTTCCTGGGTAACGAGGCCGATGGCGCCGCGCAGCGACTCCAGCGTCACGCCGTGAATATCCTGACCGTCGATGGCGATATGGCCATAGTCGGGGTCATAGAAGCGCAGCAGCAGATTGAACAAGGTGCTCTTGCCGCCGCCCGACGGCCCCACCAGGGCGATCTTGGTGCCGGCCGGAATGTCGATATCGATCTTCTCCAGCGCCGGATCGGTGGCGCTGGCATAGGCAAAGCCGACACCCTGGAAACGCACCGCGCCGCCGCCTGGGATCACTTTCAGCTTCTGCGCCCCGGGCACGCTGATGATGCGGGGCCGCGCATCAATCGCGGCGAACATGCGCGTGGCCGCCGCCATGCCCGCCGAAGCGCTGGGCCAAAGCTGGGACAGGTTGCGCACCGGCTGCTGCGCCAGCAGCAGCGCCACGATGAACGCGGCGAAGGTGTTAAGGGTCAACTCGCCATGCAGATTCTGATAACCAGCAAAATACAGAACGCCGGCAATCACCAACCCGGCGAAAATGTCGGTCATGGGGGCTGCGGCAGCGCGCAACCGCACCGAACGGATCAGGGTGGCGAGGCGCTTCTGGATGCGCCCTTCCACCCGCGCCACGGAAAGTTCTTCCAGGTTGTAAGCCTTGATGACGCGGCGGCCATCCATCGCTTCGCTCAGCACCACCGACAGATCGCCGGTTTCCTGCATGCCGCGCGTGGCGGCGCGCCGCATCGAACCGCCCAGCCGCTCCATCGTCCATGCCACGCCGGGCAGCGCCAGCAATGACAGCATGCCCAGCTGCCAATCGCTGATCACGACATAGGCGATATAGAAAACAAGCTGCACCAGTTCCAAAAAGATGGCGGCCACGCCCAGCGTCAGCGCATCGCGCACCAAGGTGGCGTCGTACAGAAAATTGGAAACGAACTGGCCGGAATGCACGGCATTCAAATCCGCCAGGTCGCGGCGGATCAGCCGCCCGAACATATGGCCTTGGGCGCGCGCCACCGCCTTCTCGCTCACCGTGTCGATGGTGGCTTTGCCCAGGAACAGGCTGCCGGCGCGCAAGACCATGATGCCGAAGGCGGCCAGCGACAGTGGCAGCAGCAAACCCGCGTCATGGCGCTGGAAGATGTATTTGATATCCCAATTCACCAGCATGGGGATCAGCCCGCCCATCGCCGAGGTGAACAGCATGCACAGAATGGCGAAACCCAGCAGGCCCCATTCGCGGCTGACATAATCGCGGAACAGGCGGCTGGCCACCGCTAAGGTGCCGATGTCTTTGGAAGCTGGAGCCATCGGGGGCCCGTTTAGCACGGGGTTCCCCTACGGGCGAGGCTTAAAAGCCGGGCTCAGGCCGGGAAAGGCTTGACCTTCAGACGCTTAGTCTTCGGCGTCCTGTTGCGGCTCTTCTTCCATTTCGAACAGGCGGTGAATATGCGCCACGAAATAGCGCGTCTGGGCGCTGTCCACCGTGGCCTGCGCCTTGGCCAGCCAGGCCGTCTTGGCGTCGGCGAAATTGGGATACATGCCGACGATGTCGAGCTTCTTGAGATCCTTGAACTCGACGCCGCCGGGGCTGCTCAGCTCCCCGCCGAACACCAGATGCAGCAATTGGGGTTTTGCCTTGGTCATGTTTACTCCGTACCCGATTCCTACGCTTGGCCAAAGGACAGAACAGAGTCCTCTTTTTGCCGCAGCCGCGCCAGCAAAAGCCTGTGGAGAACCGGCCCGGCCGCCACCGAAACACGCTGGGTGGCGCCCGGCGTATTATAGATCAGCGCCTGTCCTACCTCGTCGCTGAGCAGCCCGCCCGCTTCCTGCACAATCAGGTCCGCCGCCGCCAGGTCCCAGTCATGCTTGGTGGTCAGCGAAATCATGGCGTCATGGCGGCCCGCCGCCACCAGCACGGCGCGATAGGCGATGGAGGAGTAAGAACTGATCTCCATCTCCGGCCAGCCTTCGAAAATGGTTTTCGGCCCCAGCATATGGGCGCCTTCGATGCGGTCCTGGGCGCTGACATGGATGGCTTGCCCGTTCAGATGCGCGCCGCCGCCTGTCACAGCGGTGAAACATTCCTCGGCAATGGGATTGTAAACGCAGGCGGCGATGGGGCGGCCCTTTTCCACCAGCGCGGCGCAGATCGTAAAATGCGGCTTGTTTTTCACAAAGGCGACGGTGCCGTCGATGGGATCAACCACGAACACGCGTTCTGCGGTCAGCCGCGACGGATCATCGACGCTTTCCTCCGACAGCCAGCCATAGGAAGGATGCGCCGCCAGCAGCGTCTGTTTCAGGAAAGCATCCACCACCAGATCGGCTTCGGTGACGGGGCTGCCGCCTTCCTTGCTCCAGCGCTTGAAATCGGTGCCATAAAATTTGCGCGCAATGTCTCCGGCGGCGCGTACCGCACTTTCCAGCAAAGCGAGAGCCTCAGGCCCCCGCAATGGTCATCCCTTCAATTCGAATTGTCGGCGCGTTGGTGCCATAGCGGAACACCAGGTCGCTGGCGGGGGTGAGGTGCAGGAACATCTCTTTCAGGTTCCCGGCAATGGTGATTTCCGAAACCGGAAACGCAATCTTGCCCTTCTCGATCCAGAACCCGGCGGCGCCGCGACTGTAATCGCCGGTCACGCCATTGACGCCCATACCCAGAAGTTCGGTGACGTAAAAGCCCTGTTCAATGTCGGCAATCAGGGCTTCGGGCGAAAGTTGCCCGGGCTCCATATAAAGATTGGTGGCGGAGGGATGCGGCGGCCCGCCGGTGCCGCGCGCGGCATGGCCGGTGGTTTCCAAACCCAGCTGGCGGGCGCTGGCGCAATCCAGCAGCCAGGTGGTGAGGCGGCCTTTTTCGACCAACGCGCGCTTTGCGTTGGCGACGCCTTCGCCGTCAAACGGCTTGGAGCGCAGCCCGCGCGTGCGGTGCGGATCGTCAATGATGGAAATGCCGGGGGCGAAAATCTGCTCACCCATATTGTCCTTCAAAAAGCTGACGCCGCGCGCGATACCGGCGCCGGAAATCGCGCCCGCAAAATGACCCACCAGCCCGGCGCTTTCGCGCGGATCGAACACCACGGGAACGGCCTGGCTTTTCACCTTGCGGGGATTGAGGCGGGCAACGGCGCGTTCACCCGCGATACGGCCAATATCAGCCGCCTCGCGCAGGTCGCCGGAATGACGGGCGCTGGCCTGGTCGTAATCGCGTTCCATGCCGGTGCCTTCGCCCGCCAGCATGGAAACGCCGGTGGAATGGCTGGTCCCCGCATAGCGGCCGTAGAAACCCGATGACGTGGCAAGCGCGACAGCGGCGCGCGAGAAGGATGCACCGCCGCCTTCGGAATTGGTGACACCCTTCACCGCCATGCCGGCGGCCTCGGCGCTGCGAGCCCGTTCCACCAGCACATCGGCGGAAGGCTCATTGGCATCTTCCAGATCGAGCGCAGGAATGTCTTTCGCCAGCCGGTCGTTGGGAGCCAGCCCGGCATATTTGTCTTCCGGCGCCAGCCGCGCCATGGCGATGGCGCGTTCTGGAAGCTGATCCAGCGAGTCGCGCGAGAAGTCGGTGGAGGAAACAAAGGCGACCTTGTTGCCCAGGAAGACCCGCAGGCCCAGATCGGCGCTTTCGCTGCGCTCGACATCTTCCAGCTTGCCCAGCCGGTAGGAAACCGAAGCGGAGACATTTTCGACAAACATCGCGTCAGCAGCATCGGCCCCGGCGCGCTTGGCGGCGGCGATCAGATCGGAAAGCAGATTTTCGGAGTTCATGCCCGTTCCGTGCCGTGAATCCCGGCACCGGTCAAGCGGACCTTATTTCCAGATAGGTTTGCCACTGCCGGGCAAGCCGAACTTGGCCCATTTCTCTGTGACGGTTTTTATAACCTCTTCATCCATCCGCATTTTTTTGCCCCATTCGCGTTTGGTTTCCGGCGGCAGCTTGTTGGTGGCGTCCAGGCCGATTTTCGAACCCAGGCCCGATTCCGGCGAGGCGAAATCCAGATAATCGATCGGCGTGTGTTCGATCACGGTGATGTCGCGCGCCGGGTCCATGCGGGTGGAGAGCGCCCACATCACGTCTTTCCAGTCGCGGGCATTGATGTCGTCATCCACCACGATCACCCACTTGGTGTACATGAACTGGCGTAAGTATGACCACACCGCCATCATCACCCGCTTGGCATGGCCGGGGAATGCCTTTTTCATGCTCACCACTGCGATGCGGTACGAGCATCCTTCCGGCGGCAGCCAGAAATCCACAATCTCGGGAAATTGCTGGCGGATCAGCGGCACAAACACTTCGTTCAGCGCTTCGCCCAGGATGGACGGCTCATCGGGCGGCCGCGAGGTGTAAGTGGACAGATAAATCGGATCGCGCCGCATGGTGATGGCGGTGACGGTGAAAACCGGGAACTGCTCGACCGAATTGTAATAGCCGGTGTGATCGCCATAGGGGCCTTCGTCGCGGTAATCATCGAGCGATACCGTGCCTTCGATCACAATCTCCGCTTCCGCCGGCACCTTGAGCGGCTGGCTGACGCAATCGGCCAGCACCACACGCTCGCCGCGCAGCAGTCCCGCGAACTGATACTCCGACAGCGTTTCGGGCACCGGCGTCACTGCTGCCAGAATAATTCCGGGGTCCGCGCCCAGCACAATGGCGGCGGGCAGGGGATCGCGCTTGGTCTGGCCCCAGCGCTGATGATGCTGCGCCCCGCCGCGATGCTTCAGCCAGCGCATGATGGTCTGGTTCTTGTTCAGCACCTGCATGCGATAGATGCCGAGATTGAAATTATCCTCGCGCGCATCCGACGGGCCTTTTGTCACCACCAGCGGCCAGGTGATCAGCGGCGCAGGCTCGCCCGGCCAGCAGGTCTGGATGGGCATGGCGTTCAGATCAATCTTGTCGCCGGTCAGAACAATCTCCTGACAGGGCGGCTTGCCCACCGTCTTGGGCTTCATCGCCAAGACGGTTTTCACCAGCGGCAGCAATTCAGCGGCTTCACCGAAAGATCGCGGCGGCTGGGGCTGGCGCAGCTGCGCCAGCAATTCGCCGACCTCGCGCAAGTCCATGGCGCTCGTGCGTTCCTTGCCACCCATGGTCACGCCCATGGCGACGCGCTTGACCGTGCCGAACAGATTGACCAGCACCGGCATTGAACTTGCCGTGCCATCGGCCTTGATGGGTTTTTCGAAAATAACCGCCGGGCCGCCCTCGGCGATCAGACGGGTTTGAATCTCCGTCATCTCCAGCACGGTGGAGACGGGTTCCTTCACCCGCACCAGCTCGCCGTCTTTTTCCAGACGCGCGATGAAATCCCGAAGCGAACGATACGGCATTACCTGGTAACGCCGGTGCTTGGCGGATCGTTCGGGGTGTCGGACTCGAAACCGCGCCCGACATGACTGCGCGAGCGGCTGTAGAAGAAATACACCAGCAACCCCAGCCCGCCCCAGATCGGCAGCAGCAGGATGGCGGTCATGGGCAGCGAGAAGTACAGCACCAGGCAACCGACAATCGCCAGCGGCGCGACAATGAACACGCCCGGGGTGCGGAACGGCCGCTTGCGGGAAGGATCGGTCTTCCTCAGCACCATCACCGCAATCGCGACCATCAAAAAGGCGAACAGGGTGCCGGAGTTGGAATAATCCGCCAGCTTGCCCACCGGCAAAAACGCGGCGGCGATGGCGGTGCCCATGCCGGTGACCAGGGTCACGACATGGGGCGTGCGGTATTTGGGATGCACCGACGCCAGTTTGGCCGGCAGCAGGCCATCGCGCGCCATCGTAAAGAACACGCGGGTCTGGCCGAACATCATCATCAGCACAACCGACGGCAGCGCCAGCACGGCGGCCAGGCCGACCAGCCGGCCCAGCGACGGCCAGCCGATGGTGTCGAGCACATGCACCAGCGCTTCCTTGGAACAGACCAGCGGCTGGGTCGCGCCCGCACCCATCAGGGCGCAGCGGCCGGTGAACTCGGCGGAACCGGGGGCCAGCGCCACGCCGGCATCCATCACCGGCTGTGCGCCGATGGCGCCGATCTCGCCGCTCGCCACCAGCAAATAGAAGATGGTGCAGATGACCAGCGATCCGATCAGCCCGATGGGCACATTGCGCTGGGGATTTTTGGTTTCCTCGGCGGCGGTCGAAACCGCGTCAAAGCCGACATAGGCGAAGAAGATGGACGCCGCCGCGCCGAAGATGCCCGACGCGCCCGTGGGCGCGAAGGGCGTGAAGTGTTCTGCATTCATCACCGGAATGGTCAGGAAGATGAACATGGTCAGCGCGGTGATCTTGATCAGCACCAGCACGGCGTTGACGCGGGCGCTTTCGGTGGTGCCGATGATCAGCAGCCATGTCACGGCGGAGGCGACCAGAACGGCGGGAACATTGATCCAGCCGCCGATGCGCAACGCTTCCATGATGTCGGCGGTGGGGGCCGCGCTGAACATCAGTTCGACCTTGGCCATCAACGCGTCGGCGTTACTGATCGCTGCTGGAAAATGATAGCCCAGCCCTTGCGCCAATCCGATGGCATGGTTGGACCAGCCCACGGCGACAGCGCTGGCGCCCACAGCATATTCCAGGATCAGCGCCCAGCCGACCATCCAGGCCATCATCTCGCCGACCACGGCATAGGTATAGGTGTAGGCAGAGCCCGCCACCGGCACCATCGAGGCCAGTTCGGAATAGCAAAGCGCGGCCACGCCGCAGACAAAACCGGCGATGATGAAAGAGGCCAGCATGCCGGGGCCGGCTTTCTGCGACGCTTCGGCGGTCAGCACGAAGATGCCGGTGCCGATCACCGCGCCGATGCCAAGCAGGGTCAGCTGGAACGGGCCCAGCGAACGATGCAGGCCCTTCTTCTCGGCGGTCGCCATAATGGCGTCCAGCGATTTGACGCGATCGAACAGCATAGAAGCCCCCAGCAGTATGCAGGGCTAATCTGACAGAGGGGCAGGGCTGCGCCTAGTCTTTGTTTAGGCGCCACACGCCGGTTTCGCGGATTTCGCGGTCTTCAAGTTCGCGCGTCACCGCGACATTATAGAGCGCCTGCCGTGTCAGGCCCTCTTTGGGGAAATAGCTGCGCCCCGGATCGCCCAGCAGAATCACCGCATCCTGTGACTTCAGCCACGCCATCAGCCGCTCGGCCAGTGGCCGCTCGTAACACATGTCGCCCACCAGAATGACGTCGAAGCTTTTGTCGCTGCCGATCAGGTCATCGGATGTGGTGGCAACATCGAGCCCATTGGCCTGCGCATTGGCCTGAATGGCGGCGACGGAAAATTTGTCGATGTCGGCGGCCAGCACATGTGCGGCACCCGCCTTTTTCGCCGCCAGTCCCACCAGCCCGCTGCCCGAACCGAAATCCAGCACGCTCAGCCCGCGCACGATGTCAGGGTTGTCGAGGATGTATCGTGCCAGCGCCTGACCACCCGCCCAGGCAAATGCCCAATAGGGCGGCGGAACGCCCATCTCGTGCAGCTCTTCTTCGGTCTTGCGCCAGATCGGTTCGATTTCGGTAGCAAGATGAAGCTTGATCTCCGGCACCAGCGGCGGGGACATCAAGGATGAATTGTTACGAACAAACTGCTCAGGTGTCATCCGAACCAGCAAGCAACCAGAAACGCGGTTGCTAGTAGTCCGCCGGTGACACGATTGGCGCGGAACAGCATCAGGCAATTGGCGCTGTCATCAATCTTCAAGATTCGCACCTGCCACAGCATATGCCCGCCTGCCAGCAGCAGCATAAACGCGAAAGGCGAGCCGGCATGTTCGGCAAAGCCGCCGGCCAATATCAAGGTGAAGCTGATCGTATAGAAGCGCAGAATCCATTTGCGGCTGTTACCGCCCAGCAGCAGCGCGGTGGACTTCACCCCGATCAGCGCATCGTCTTCTTTATCTTGATGGGCATAGATGGTGTCGTAACCCAGCGTCCAGAACAGCAAGCCCGCGTACAAAATCAGCACCGGCCAATCCAGCCGCCCGGTCTCAGCCGCAAAACCCAGCAGCGCGCCCCAGTTGAACGTCAGCCCCAGCCAGGCCTGGGGCCAGAAGGTGACGCGCTTCATGAAGGGATACGCCGCCACCAGCAGCAGCGAGCTTGCACCCAGCACCACCGCAAACCAGTTGAATTGAATCAGAATGCCGAACCCGATCCAGCACAGCACCGCCACCAGCGCCCAGGCCTGTTTGACCGAAACCCGGCCCGATGGAATCGGCCGCCCGGCGGTGCGCGCCACCTGGGCGTCGAAATCCTTGTCCATGATGTCGTTGAAGGCGCAGCCCGCACCCCGCATCACCACGGCCCCAATCGCGAACAGCAGCACATAATAAATGTCGCGCCAGTCGGTGAAATTGCGCTCATCCGCCATCGCGCCCAAAATCAGCCCCATCACACAGGGCCAGAACAGCAGCCAGGTGCCGATTGGGCGATCAAGCCGCATCAGCTGGACAAAGGGCAGCCACCGGGGCGGCAGCGCCGTCACCCAATGGGCGGCAACCGTGTCGCCCGGTCCTTGAGTCATGGGGGCTTGTGCGGAACGTGTCATCGGTTTTCAGTGTGGCATGGCTGAAGAAGAAATTACAGAAGCGGGCGGCAAGCTCCGTCTTTATGTCAACGCACCATTGGGCGCGGGCGTTGCCGTGGCCGCCGATGAAGGCCAGGCCCATTATCTGATCCATGTGATGCGGGCCAGGCAGGGCCAGCGCGTCTCTTTATTCAATGGCCGGGATGGCGAATGGCTGGCCGAGATTTCCGCCGCCACCAAGCGCGGGGTGATCCTGAACGGGTTGAGGCAAACCGAAGCGCAGGCAGGCGTACCCGATCTGTGGCTGGTGTTCGCGCCGGTGAAAAAGACCCCGGCGGACTATCTCGCCCAGAAAGCCACCGAGCTTGGCGTCTCCAAACTTCAACCGGTCTTCACCCGCCGCACCAACGTCAATCGCGTCAATCAGGACCGCATGCTGGCGAATGCGGTGGAAGCGGCGGAACAATCGGGACGCCTTAGCGTGCCGGAAATCGCCGAAGTGGCGGACCTCTCGAAAATAATCGCGTCATGGCCGAAGGAACGGCACATCTATTTCTGTGACGAGGGCGGTGACGCCAACCCGCTGGCGCAAGTCGCAGGCCCTGCGCCCGCCGCCATCCTCACCGGCCCCGAAGGCGGCTTTGATCCGGCGGAGCGTGATATGCTGCGTGCGTTGCCGTTCGTGACGCCCGTCACCCTGGGCCCGCGCATCCTGCGCGCCGACACCGCTGCTTTGGCGGCGCTGACGATCTGGCAATCCGTCAAGGGCGATTGGATATAGTGTCGTCCGCAAGCGCGCGATAAGCGAAGGCCTGAATTCCCGCCAGGATGCCGTAAGTCAGCAGCATCACCAGCGCCAGCGCGGGATAGAAGACAAACCATTGATCGTGAATCTTGGCGTCGGCGGCGGCTTCGGTGGCGGCCTGTATCGCCCGTAGCTGGGCCGGTGTTGCGTCCGGCGGCGGCATCTTGAACTCGCCCATCCAGATCACCAGCAGCACCTCGGCGGCGAACACCGGCACCACGGCCGCCACCGAAGCGGCGAACATGCGCCAGAAATTTCCATTGCTGAGTGTCCGGGCGCGGAACAGTCCGCCCTTTTCTTCCGCCACCGTGGCGGGAAACAGCAGAAAGCCGAACCGCACAGCGCAGAAAATAAAGCCGCAATAGCCCAGCAGCATGGCCAGCGCCGCGTCCCATTGGGTGGCCGCCGCAATGCCGGCATCCGTCATATGGGTGGCGTGAAAGCCCAGATTGAACAGGAACCCGATCAGCAGCATCGCCAGGAAATAGCTCACCGCCAGCGACGCCAGCGTCAGCACCAGCAGCAGGAAAGCCCCCACCACCCGCCACAGCGCGCGTTCAAACAGGGGAAAATAGAAAAACCGACCGCGCGCATCGATCTTGCCCAGCGCCAGTTGATAGGCGGCAGTGATCTGCATATTGCCGAACAGGAAGGTGGCCAGGGTAAGGGCGGCCAGCACCGGCCACGGCATGGTCAGCTTTGAGAAATCATGGCTGCGCGCGCTCTGGATCAGGACGCCCATCTGGTTGCCGCTGAAATAGCTGCAGGCCGCTGCCAACAACGCGGGCAGCCACATCAGCCGCAACAGATTCAGGAAACCGCCAAAGGCGAAGCGGTAACCATGCTGGACCGCTTCACTGAGCGCGAATTTTTTCATGGGCGGGACGTTATCACGAATTGCGACGTTGGCTATCGCACGCCCTGTCATCCCCGACGAGGCGCGCAGCGCCGAGGGAAGGGGATCCAGGCTTTCAATATCTGGGTGGTGGTGAGAGCCTGGATTCCCTTCCCCTCACGCCGCGCAATGGCGCGGCGCTCAGCCAGGAATGACCATCAGGCATACTGCTTGGCGAAAATCTCATCATATTTACGCCAGACATCCCAGAAGGCCGGCGGGGTCTTGTCCTCGGCGCGGTATTGCAGGATCGCCAGATGCGCGCTCCAGCCGCCGGAAACGCCCTTCATGATATCGCGGTTGGGAATCTTGCTGTGGGTGAGGGTGAAGCGAACCTTGTTGTCGCCGGGTGGGCCTTCCTGTGTCAGCTTGAACTCGACCTCAGACACCAGAGCGGGGTCTTTCTCACCGCCGAAGGTGAACACCATCCGATGCGGCGGCTCGAACGCCAGCAGCACATTGCTGGAGGTGTGGCCCTTGGCGTCCATCTCCTTCATGCGCTCCGGCGGCGGCGCCTGGTTGGGCGACAGATCGCTGTGCTTGAAGCGCATCTCGAAGCGCTCACCCACGGGTGGCAGGTCGCCGCCCGCGAACCATGTGCCGCGCTTCTTGCCGTCGGCCAGATAGTCCCAGACCTTTTCAATCGGCCCGGGCAGGATGCGGACAAACTGAATGGTGTGGTCGTCCAGCTTTTTGGGAAAGTCATCCATAGATCACCTTTTCAGGGCGTTGAGATCCACGCCGTACAGCGCGGCATTGACGGGAAACAGGTCGGCGCGTTTTGGAAATTTTCCATCCAGGCCCGCGCCAATCAGATCGAGATACGTGTGCCAGCCCATCGCGGTCTGCTTCTGCATCGCGTCGGGAATGGGGCGGTGGGTGAGGGTGAGCCTGGTGCCAGCGCCATCGGCTGCCAACGCCATCTCCAGATACGACACCGGCCATGCCGAAACCGTCTCTCCTGGCGCGAATACATTCCAGGTGTAGCCGAGCAATTGTTCTGGCCGCCACGCCGTCACCACGCCGCGAATATGCCCGCCCATCAGCGACACGGCGCCGCCTTCGCGGGGCTCTATGCTGCCTTCGCCATACCATTCGGGTAAAAGCGCGGGGTCGGTAAGAAATTTCCACACGCGTGCGACAGGTGCGGGCAGGGCGCGGACAAACCGCACCGCCGACTCTGCAACGACTTCGCCTTTACTTGTCATTCCGCAGCGCCGCTTCCAGCGCATCCAGCTTGGGGTTCCAGAAGGCGCAGACCTTCTCCACCCAGTCGGACACTTCGCGGATGCCGTCCGGGTTCAGCTCATAAATGCGCTTCTGCTTTTCGGGCCGCACGCTCACCAGCTTCGCGCCGCGCAGCGTTTTCAGATGCTGCGACACAGCAGGCGGCGACAGGTGAAAGCGGCTGGCGATCTCGCCCGACGACAGCGCGCCGGAGGCCAGCATCATCACAATGCGCTGGCGGGTCGGGTCGGACAGGGCTTGCAGACTGTTCATGGGCTTATATTTTCTTATCTACTTAATTAAGTCAATACGCAAATAAATGCTGACAGCTTGCCAGTCCCAGAACCCGCTCTTAAGTACCTCCCTCGTTCAGGGAATTTCTCATGTCCATTCCGCAGTCCGCCGGCGGCCCCATAGAGAGCCGCGACGATCTGGTGCGGCATTTGTCCAAAGGGACAAAGCCGCGCGAGGCCTGGCGCATCGGCACCGAGCACGAAAAATTCGTTTACTGCCTGAAGACCCACAAACCCGTTCCGTATGAAGGCCCGCAGGGCATCCGCGCGCTCTTGGAAGGCATGGCCCACTTCGGCTGGGAGCCCATTCAAGAGAACGGCAACATTATCGGCCTTTCCCAGAACGGCGCCTCGCTCAGCCTGGAGCCGGGCGGCCAGTTCGAACTGTCCGGCGCGCCGGTGAAGACGGTGCATGAGACCTGCGCCGAAGTGAATCTGCATCTGGAACAGTGCCGCGAAGTGGCGACCGAGATCGGCGTCGGCGTGCTGGGCTTCGGCTTTGCGCCCAGCTGGTCCTTGGACGAAGTGCCGGTGATGCCCAAGGGCCGCTACGGCATCATGAAACGCTATATGCCCAAGGTCGGCGCTTATGGCCTCGACATGATGTTCCGCACCTGCACCGTGCAGGTGAATCTGGATTTCGAATCCGAAGCCGACATGGTCAAGAAATTCCGCGTCGGCCTGGCGCTGCAACCGGTCACCACCGCCTTGTTCGCCAACTCGCCCTTCCGCGAAGGCCGCCCCAGCGGTTTTCTGTCCTACCGCGCCCAGGTGTGGACCGATGTCGACAATGCCCGCTCCGGCATGCTGCCCTGGGTGTTCGATGACGGCATGAGTTTTGAGCGTTATGTCGATTACGCCCTCGATGTGCCGATGTACTTCGTCTATCGCGACGGCAAATATATCGATGTCGCGGGCAAGAGCTTCCGCGAGTTCCTGGCCCGCAAGATTCCCGAAGTGGCGCACATTGAACCCTCGATGAGCGACTGGGCCGATCATCTCACCACCATCTTCCCGGAAGTGCGGCTGAAGCAGTTCCTGGAAATGCGCGGCACCGATGGCGGCTTGTGGCGACGCATCTGCGGCATGCCGGCGCTGTGGGTCGGTCTTCTCTATGACAGCGTGGCGCTGGATGCCGCCTGGGACCTGGTCAAGGACTGGACGGTGGAAGAACGCCAGGCGATGCGCGACGGCGTCGGCCGCCAAGGCTTCAAGACCCCGTTCCGCAAGGCGACGGTGCACGAACTGGCGCACCGCATCCTGGAAATTTCCGCCGCCGGCCTGAAACGCCGCGCCGCCCTCGACGCGGGCGGTATGAGCGAGGACGGCTTCCTCAACCCGGTACGCGAACTGGTCAATCGCGGCTACACCCGCTCGGAAGAGATGCTGAAGAATTACTATGGCGCTTGGAACAAGGATCTGACGCCGCTCTTCACCGAGTACAACTTTCTCTAGCCACGCACCTTACTGTCATGGCCCACCGGAGTGTGGGCCATCCAGGTGAAGTCGCTCAGCACTTCCAGAATGAGTCTGCGTTACCTGGATGGCCCGGATTTCCGGGCCATGACAATCACGTGTTGGTCGGCAACCGCGTCGCGCTCTGACGCTCCAGCATCCAGCCCGGATACTCGACGCTCAGCGCAGAAACGTCGTCTAGCTTCTTGAGTTCATCCGCCGAAAGCTGCAGCTTGGTCGCTTCCAGATTGTCATCCAGCTGCGCCTCGGTGCGCGCACCGATGATGACGCTGGTGACCCAGGGTTTCGCCAGCACATAGGCCAGCGCCACCCGCGCCACCGATGTGCCGCGCTCTTTGGCGATGGGCCGCATCACTTCGACGATCTTGTCGGCTTTCGTTTTATCCAGCGGCGGGAAATCGAAAATCTTGCGCCGGCCTTCCGCCTGCGCTTCGCCGCCGGGGCTGAACTTGCCCGACAGATAACCACCGGCCAGCGGGCTCCAGGGCAAACACGCGATCTGGTCTTCCTGCATCAGCGGCACCAGCTCGCGCTCCAGCTCGCGGCCGGCGATGGAATAATAAGCCTGCAAGGATTCGATCCGGTTCCAGCCATGCTTATCGGCAACGCCATTGGCCTTGGCGATGCGCCACGCGGTCCAGTTCGACACGCCGACATAACGCACCATGTTCTGGCGCACCAGATCATCCAGCGCCCGCATGATCTCTTCCACCGGCGTCACCGGATCGGTGCCGTGGATTTGATACAGGTCGATGTGATCGGTCTGCAGCCGCTCCAGGCTTTTCGCCACCCCGTCCATGATATGCGCGCGCGATGAGCCCGCATTGTTCGGCCCCGGCCCCATGCGGCTGAACACTTTGGTCGCCAGCACCACTTCGCTGCGATCCACGCCAAGATCCCTGATCGCCTGGCCGGTCATCTTTTCCGACTGGCCATAGGAATAGACGTCGGAGGTATCGATGAAGTTCACCCCCGCCTTCAGGCATTTGCCGATCAGGTGACTGGCTTCTTTCTGGCCCTGGTTACCGATGGCGCCGCCCAGCCAGCCTTCGCCGGAAAAGGTCATGGTGCCAAAGCAGATTTCCGAAACGAACAGTCCGGTGCGGCCGAAGCGATTATATTTCATGGGTTCTCTTTCAGTGACGATTTCAATTCCGAAATCAATGCCGCCATCAATTCGGCGGCGGGCAGAAAGCGCGCCAGCGGCGCACCCTGTCCGGCCCATTGCGCGCCATAGCCGGTCTCGCCTTTTGCCTTGGCGGCGGCGTTCAAGGCTTTGCCCAGATCATAGGTATTGGGATAGGCGGCGATGTTCGCGGCATCTATCCCCCTCTCAGACAACGAAGTGAATTTGTTGGCAAGGCAGCGGGCAGGGCGGCCCGATATCGCCGCCGTCATGGTGGTGTGCAGCGCCGCCTCACTGGCCAGCGCCGCGCGATACCCGGCATCGGCGGCAGATTCGGCGCAGCCGACAAAGGCGGTGCCCAACTGCGCCGCCACCGCGCCCAGCTTTAAAGCGGAGGCAATGCCCGCACCATTCATGATGCCGCCCGCCGCGATCACCGGAACGGAAAGCCTGGCCGCCAGAATTTCCGTCAGCACCGCCATGGAAAGTTGATCGTCGGACGCGCGCGGGTCGAACATGCCGCGATGACCACCGGCCTCATAACCTTGTGCCACCACCGCGTCCATGCCCGCTTCCGCAGCGGCGCGCGCTTCGTCCAGATTGGTGGCCGATGAAAACAGCACCGCGCCATTTTTTTTCAGCGCCGCGATCTTCTCTTTCTGCGGCAGCCCGAAATGAAAGCTCACCACCTGGGGCTTCAGCGCCAGCAGCACCTCCAGCATGTCATCGTCGATCAGGAAGCTCTTATAGATGTCGCGCAGCAAAGCGGGCGGCTCGGCGCCGAACTTGGCGAACTCCCCCCGCAGGGTTTCAATCCAGCGCGCATCCCGCGCCGGATCGGGCGCAAATGTCTGGTGGCAGAACAAATTCACATTGATGGCGCGGTTGGTGAGCGCCTGCGTCTCCGCAATCATTTTCCGCGCGCCGTCCGCGCCCGCGGATGCCAGCCCCAGTGAACCCAACCCGCCCGCATTGCACACCGCCGCCGCCATGGCGGGGGTGGAGGTGCCCGCCATCGGCGCCTGGATGATGGGATGATCCATTCCCAACCTGGCGAGCAGATCGCTCATGATTTCTTTTGCAGCCGCCAGGCGCCAAGAATGACGACAATACCGAGCAGCGCGATCACAAGCCCGCGATCGATCCAGTCATGATTGTTGATCATGAAACTTTGCTGCGGCCAGGTGACGATGCCCAGACCCTGCAAGGTGAACAGCACGCCCTGCACCAGCAGGAAAACGCCCACAATGAAAACCACCGCGACCTTCATCGCCGGGCCTTGTCCAAGAACATGGTGCCATAGCGCAGCAGCACGGCGGCCCCCATCACCAGGATCACCGACGCGGCCACGGGATAGAACGGCATCATGCGGTAGGCGGCGAAGAAGGCGATCCCCGCCACGGCGGGCGGAAACAAAAGCGCCAATAAAAGTTTGGTGGTGGCGTAAGCCAGAACCAGCGCGGGGATAAGGCGCTCATTCTTCATCTCTGATCCTCCGGCAAAGGAATGAATTCCTGGTCGCCGCCGGGGATCATTCCGAACTTGCCGTCCTTCCAGTCGTGCTTGGCCTGTTCGATGCGCTCTTTCGATGACGACACAAAATTCCACCACAGATGGCGCTGGCCATCCAGGGCGGAGCCACCGAACAGAACGGCGCGGGCCGCCCCTTGCGCGAACATGGTGATCTCTTCGCCCTTTTCCAGAAAGATCATGGTGCCGGGCGGCAGGATATCGCCGCCGATCTGGATATCGCCATCAATGATCAGCATGCCGCGCTCGTCATGCTCGGCGGTGTAGGTCAGCACCCCGCCGACGGCGAATTTCGCGTCGGCATAAAAGATCGGCGAAAAGGTTTTGACCGGCGAAGTCAGCCCGAATGCCGTGCCCACCATCAGTTTCAGTTCCACGTCTTCCAACTGGATCACCGGCAGCTCCGCCGATTTGAAATGCTGGAAGCGCGGTTCGGCTTCTTCATCGGCGGCGGGAAGCCCCACCCAGGTCTGAATGCCGTGCAGGCGATGGCCTTTCGCGCGCGTTTCTGCACCCGTGCGTTCGGAATGAGCGATGCCGCGCCCGGCGGTCATCCAGTTCACATCGCCCGGGGTGATTTCCTGCACCGAACCCAGCGTGTCGCGGTGCATCTGCGCGCCTTCGAACAGATAGGTGACGGTGGCCAGCCCGATATGCGGGTGCGGGCGCACATCAATGCCGCGCCCAGGCGGAAAATCCACCGGCCCGAAAAAATCGAAGAAGATGAAAGGCCCGATGCTGCGGCGATCCATCTCGGGCAGATAGCGGGTGATATAAAATTTGTCGCCCAGGTCGTGGGTCTTGCCTTTGAGAAATTGCATGGCGAAAGCCTAGCGCGTCTTCATTCCGGGGGCAGCAAAAATTCTCCACTCGCATCGCGATTTAAAGGTGCGGCCCATGTCACGGCGCTTTTGTGAAGTGGCGCATACAGATGGGGAAAGTCCTCACCGCGCTTAGGGGCAAGCTCCCATTTCAAACCCGCACCCAGGCTTTCTGCTTCCACTGCCAGCAGCAGCAATCCGGTCTGCCCGGCATAATGCTTGGCCAGCGTCCCCGCCAACTGGGCGCGGGTGGAGAGATGAATAAAGCCATCGCGCTTGTCGTCGGCAGAGCCGTCATAGGCCTCCACCACTTTTTCCCACTCGGCGCGGGGCAGAACTTTATAAATCAGCATGTCCCGATCTTAGCCTCTTCTGTCATCCCCGGCGAGGCGCGTAGCGCCGAGGGAAGTTTCAATATCTGGACGGTTTCACAAGCCTGGATTCCCGCCCGGCCGCTCGCCCAAGCTCGCGGCGTTCGTCGCTCGAAATGGTCCGCTGGACCATTTCGTTCGCTTACGCGAACCACTCCTCACCCCTCGTTCGACGCTGCGCGCCTCACTCGCCGGGAATGACAGGGAGTGCTAATATCCCGCGATGAAAACAGGTCCTGCCAGAAACGCGATGGCTTTGGCCGCCGGTGCTGCCGCTCTTGGTGCGGTGGCGGTGGGCGCCATGGCGATCGGCGCGCTGGCCATTGGCAAGCTGGCAGTGGGCAAAGCCGCCGTGGGCAAGCTGCGCATCAAGCGCCTGGAGATTGACGAACTGGTGGTCCGCAAGATCGAACGTCCCGGCGACTAATCTTTCTTGCCGCTGCGCCAGCGCCAGCCGCCTTCGGTCTTGAGAAAAGCAATCACACTCAGCGCAATGAAAATCGCGCCCACCCCGGTCAGCGCCACCAGCTTCTGCGCGGACGGATCAGAAATCTGCTTGGCCTCGAACACCACCGCGATCATCAGCACGATGGCCAGCAGCGTCACCAGCCAGCCCTGCCAGGTATTGGGCGTCGAACCGATACCGATGCTTTTCTGCTTGAACCAGTATTTCGCCATCACGCGGCCTGAGCAGTACCGCCCACCGTCAACCCATCCAGCTTGATGGTCGGCTGGCCCACGCCCACCGGCACGCTCTGGCCGTTCTTGCCGCAGGTGCCGACGCCGGTATCCAGCTTCATGTCGTTGCCGATCATGGAAACCTTGGTCAGCGATTCCGGGCCTGAACCGATCAGGGTCGCGCCCTTGATCGGCGCGCCCAGCTTGCCGTTCTCGATGCGATAGGCCTCGGTGCAGCTGAACACGAACTTGCCGTTGGTGATGTCCACCTGGCCGCCGCCGAAATTCACGGCATAGATTCCGTTCTTGACGCTTTGCATGATCTCGCGCGGGTCCGCGGTCCCGCCCAACATATAGGTGTTGGTCATGCGCGGCATGATCGGCGAACTGAATCCCTGCCGCCGTCCGTTGCCGGTGGGGGCCATGCCCATCAGCCGGGCATTCTGGCGGTCCTGCATATAGCCTTTCAGGATTCCGTCCTCGATCAGCACGGTGCGCGAGGTCGGCGTGCCTTCGTCGTCAATCGAAAGCGAACCGCGCCGTCCATCAATCGTGCCGTCATCCACCACCGTGACGCCGGGGGCGGCAACGCGCTGGCCCAGCAACCCGGCGAACGCGCTCGTCTTCTTGCGGTTGAAATCGCCTTCCAGCCCGTGGCCGATGGCTTCGTGCAGCAGGATGCCCGGCCAGCCTGGGCCCAGCACCACGGTCATCTCACCGGCAGGCGCCGGCACCGAGTCCAGATTGACCAGCGCCTGACGCAGCGCTTCATCCACCGCCGCGCGCCAATATTCCGGTTCAATAAAGGTGTCGTAACCGGCTCTACCGCCGCCGCCGAAGCTTCCCGACTCCTGACGTCCGCCCTGTTCCACCACCACACTGACATTGATGCGGACGAGGGGGCGGGTGTCGGAATAATGCTCACCGCCGGCGCGCATGATCTCGATCTTCTGCCATTCGCCAGAAAGCGAAGCCGAAACCTGCCGCACGCGCGAATCCTTGGCGCGGGCATAGGCGTTGATCTCTTCCAGCAGCTTGACCTTCTTCTCGAAGCCCGCGGTCTGCAGCGGGTCCAGGTCGGTATAGAGTTTGGTGTTGGTGCGGGCAGGGCCCCCGGCCACGATGCCGGAATGGCCCGCCGACACCGCGCGCACGGTGTTGGCGGCGCGCGCGATGGCAGCTTCCGACAATTCGGTGGCATGGGCATAGCCGGTGGCTTCACCGGCCACGGCGCGCAGGCCGAAACCCTGGCTGGTGTCGAAGCTGGCGGCCTTCAGGCGGCCGTCATCGTAGGAGAACGATTCGCTCTGGCTGTATTCCAGGAAAAGTTCCCCGTCGTCCGAATTGGTCAGGGCGTTGTCCAGCGTGTCCTGGACTTTGCCCCGGTCCATGCCGGTGCGGGAGAAAAACAGGTCGGTATCGGCCATGGCGGGCTCCGGAAAAGTTCCTGAAAAACGCGGCAAAAGGCCCCGCGCTGGCCTTAGATATCGTGCCCCGAAGGCGTTCCGGCAAGGCGTAATGCGGGTTTCGTGATGGGCATTCTGGCGGGGCAAAAGGACGTGCCATAAGGTCGCAATGACTTTAAGGGGGTAACCCCTCTAAATCCCTCGCAAGAATCCAATGCGCGGGGGGGTATTTCGACCCTTCCGCGGGCTTTGCACGAGGTCGCCTATGACGCTTAGGAAATTCCTGACTGGCGCTGCCGCCCTTGCCCTGGTGGGCGCGGGCGCGACTGCGGCCTCTGCTTTGCCGGTTGATTGGCAGACGGGCTTCCAGGCCCCGGCCTCTCCGGTGATGGAACAGATCGAGAGTTTTCATCACGAGCTGTTCTGGATCATGACGGCCGTGTCGGTCTTCGTGGCCTTCCTACTGATCTGGGTGATCATCAAGTTCCGCGCCTCCGCCAACCCGACGCCTTCGAAGGTGCATCACAACACCCTCTTGGAAGTGGCCTGGACCCTGATCCCGGTCATCATCCTGGTGGTGATAGCCATCCCGTCCTTCAAGCTGCTCTATTTCGAAGCGGAAATTCCCAACCCGGACGTGAAGATCCGCGCCATCGGCAAGCAGTGGTTCTGGACTTATGAATATCCGGGCGCTGACGCCGGCTTTACCTATGACAGCCTGGGCTTGTCTGATGAAGACGCCAAGGCCAAGAACGAGCCGCGCCTGCTCGGCGTCGACAACATCGTCGTCGTGCCGGTCAACAAGGTCGTTGAGATTGAGACCACCGGCGCCGACGTCATCCATTCCTGGGCCATCCCGGAATTCGGCGTGAAGATGGACGCGGTCCCCGGCAAGCTGAACCACACCTGGTTCAAGGCCACCAAGACCGGCGTGTTCTACGGCCAGTGCTCCGAACTGTGCGGCGCCCGCCACGCCTACATGCCGATCGAAGTGAAAGTGGTGAGCGACGAGGAATACACAACCTGGCTCGCTGACTCGAAGAAGAAGTTCGCCGCCCTTGAAACGGGCAACACCCGTCTCGCCGCGAAATAGGACAGACCGATATGACCGACGTTGCATACAACGCTCACAACGACGATCACCATCACGGTGAACACGCCAACCCCACGGGCTGGCGCCGGTACGTCTATTCGACGAACCACAAAGACATCGGCACCATGTATCTTATCTTCGCGATCTGCGCGGGTCTGATCGGCGGCTTCTTCTCGATGATGATGCGCGCCGAGCTGATGTATCCCGGCCTGCAGATTTTCGGCGAACCCCACACCTTCAACGTGTTCGTCACCGGTCACGGCCTGATCATGGTGTTCTTCATGATCATGCCCGCCATGATCGGCGGCTTCGGCAACTGGCTGGTGCCCCTGATGATCGGCGCGCCGGACATGGCCTTCCCGCGCATGAACAACATCTCGTTCTGGCTCCTGCCGTTCAGCTTCCTCTTCCTGGTCATGTCCATGTTCGTGGAAGGTGACTCGGGCGGCATGGGTGTGGGCGGCGGCTGGACGCTGTATGCGCCGCTGTCTTCCTATGGTTCACCCGGCCCGGCGATGGACTTCGCGATCTTCTCGCTGCACATCGCGGGCGCGTCCTCGATCCTGGGCGCGATCAACTTCATCACCACCATCTTCAACATGCGCGCACCGGGCATGACCCTGCACAAGATGCCGCTGTTCGTGTGGTCGATCCTGGTCACCGTCTGGCTGCTCTTACTGTCGCTGCCGGTTCTGGCGGGCGCCATCACCATGCTGCTCACCGACCGCCATTTCGGCACCGCCTTCTTCAATCCCTCGGGCGGCGGCGACGTGATCCTGTACCAGCATCTGTTCTGGTTCTTCGGTCACCCCGAAGTGTACATTCTCATCCTGCCGGGCTTCGGCATGATCAGCCACATCATCGCCACCTTCTCGCGCCGCCCGGTGTTCGGTTATCTCGGCATGGCCTACGCCATGGTCGCGATCGGCTTCATCGGCTTCCTGGTCTGGGCGCACCACATGTACACGGTGGGCATGACGGTCGACACCAAGGCCTACTTCGTCTTCGCCACCATGGTCATCGCGGTGCCCACGGGCATCAAGGTGTTCAGCTGGATCGCCACCATGTGGGGCGGTTCGATTGATTTCAAAACCCCCATGCTGTGGGCCACGGGCTTCGTCTTCCTGTTCACGGTCGGCGGTGTCACCGGCGTCGTGCTGGCCAATGCCGGCGTCGACGTCTCGCTGCAGGACACTTATTACGTGGTGGCGCACTTCCACTACGTGCTGAGCCTGGGCGCCGTGTTCGCGATCTTCGCGGGCTTCTACTTCTGGTTCCCGAAATTCACCGGCTACATGTACAGCGAAGCGCTGGGCATGGCCCATTTCTGGATCACCTTTGTCGGCGTCAACCTGGCCTTCTTCCCGATGCATTTCCTGGGTCTGGCCGGCATGCCGCGCCGTTATGCGGACTATCCGGATGCGTTCGCGGGCTGGAACTATGTCGCCTCGATCGGCGCCTTCATCGCCGGCTTCGGCGTCCTGGTGTTCATCGCGATGCTGATCGAAGCCTTCGTGGCCAAGCGCAAGGCCCCCGACAATCCCTGGGGCGTGGGCGCCACGACGCTGGAATGGACGCTGCCGTCGCCGCCTCCGTTCCATCAGTTCAACGAACTGCCGCACATCCACTAAGGGCTCTTAAGGTCAAATGGCGATTGCCGACTCCTTCGCATATAGCCGGGTCACCACGGTTGGGGACTATTTCGCGCTGCTGAAGCCGCGCGTGATGTCCCTGGTCGTGTTCACCGGCCTGGCGGGGATCATCGCGGCGCCGGGTCATGTTCATCCGCTCACCGGCTTCACTGCGCTGCTCTGCATCGCGATTGCCGCCGGTGCGTCGGGAGCCCTGAACATGGCCTATGACAGCGACATCGATCGTCTCATGTCGCGCACCGCCAAGCGGCCCATTCCCATGGGCAATGTCCCGCGGGAAGAAGCGCTGGCCTATGGCTGGGCGCTGTCCGCCATGTCGGTGGCGATGATGTGGCTGTTCGTGAATGCGGTGGCCGCAAGCCTGCTCGCCTTCACTGTCTTTGTTTATATCGGCGTCTACACGCTTTGGCTGAAGCGCCGCACGCCGCAGAACATCGTGATCGGCGGCTTGTCCGGCGCGCTGCCTCCCGCCATCGGCTGGGCGGCGGTGACGGGCGACCTCAGCCTGGCGCCCATCGTGCTGGTGGCGATCATCTTCATGTGGACCCCGCCGCATTTCTGGGCCCTGTCGCTGTGGCGTTCGGAAGACTACGCCCGCGCCGGCGTGCCCATGCTGCCGGTGGTCAAAGGCAAGCGTGTCACCCGCAATCACATTCTGACTTACACCCTGCTGCTCGCGCCCCTGGGCGTGGTGCCCGCCTTTATCGGCCTGGGCGGCGTGATCTACCTGATCGCCTCGGCCAGCATGGGTTTCTGGATGCTGCTGGAAGCCTTCGCTACCTGGCGCGAGCGCGATGAAATCAAGGAACCCGCGGCCAAGCGGCTGTTCGGCGTTTCGCTTCTGTACCTGTTCGTTCCGTTTGGTGCGCTGATCGTGGAACGTCTTCTCAATGTCCCGCCGCTGTGGACATGAAGAATGACGATCAGGATCGCGCCGCAAGGGAACGCCGTAAACGCAACATCGTCCTGGCGGTCGTGCTGGGGGCATTTGGAATTTTGATATACCTGATGAGCCTGGTGCAGTGGCGCCAGGCGCTCGGGTCGTAGAGAGGGTGAAGTCATGAGCGGCGACGTCAAGCACGATTACCATTTGGTCGATCCCAGCCCGTGGCCGGTGGTCGGCTCGCTGGGCGCTTTCACCATGCTCGCCGGCGCCGTGTTCTGGATGAACAAGGATTACACCGGCTTCTTCCATCTGCCGGTCAACGGCACGCCGTGGATCTTCCTGATCGGGTTGGCGCTGGTGCTCTACACCATGGCCGGCTGGTGGCGCGACATCATCAAGGAATCCGTCGAAAAGGGTAATCACACCCCGGTTGTGAAGCTGCATCTGCGCTACGGCATGCTGCTGTTCATTGCCTCGGAAGTGATGTTCTTCGTCGCCTGGTTCTGGGCCTATTTCAATTCGGCGTTCTTCTTCCAGGACGTCGCCATCGGCGCCTGGCCGCCCACCGGCGTCATCACGCTTGATCCCTGGCACTTCCCGCTGCTGAACACGCTGCTGTTGCTCACCTCGGGCACCACCGTCACCTGGGCGCACCATGTGATCCAGGCGGGCGGTCCCAAGAAGGACGCCGTGTTCGCCCTGGGTCTCACCATCGCGCTGGGCCTGCTGTTCACCTGCGTGCAGGCTTATGAATATGCCCACGCGCCGTTCACCTTCGGCTTCAACAATCTGGCCCTGGTGCCCTTCACCGATCCCCAGCACGCTTCGCTGGCCTCCGGCGCGGGCAACATGCAGGCCATTTATGGCTCGACCTTCTTCATGGCGACCGGCTTCCATGGCGCGCATGTGATCATCGGAACCACCTTCCTGATCGTCTGCCTGTTCCGTGAAATGGCCGGCCAGTTCACCCCGACGCGCCACTTCGGCTTCGAAGCCGCGGCCTGGTACTGGCACTTCGTTGACGTGGTGTGGCTGTTCCTGTTCGCCTGCATCTATGTGTGGGGCCAAGGTCCCATCGTCAGCTAAGGTTGGCTCAGACCAACACAGCACGAGAATGCATCCTCGGCCTCTGTCCGCAATGCGGACAGGGGCCTTTGTTTTCCGGCTATATCGCTGTCCTGCCGCGCTGCCCCAAATGCGGTCTCGATTACTCCATCTTCGATCCGGGTGACGGGCCCGCCGTGTTCGGCATCCTCATCGTGGGCGCCATCGTCTGCGGGCTGGCGCTGTATGTGGAGTTTCACTTCCATCCGCTGATGTGGGTTCATCTGGTCCTGTGGATTCCCCTGATCCTGGTGCTGACCTTCGGTTTCCTCCGGCTGGCCAAATCCACCTTGCTGGTGCTGCAATTCAAGCGCGGCGCAGGCGAGGGGCGGCATCATCCATGACCTTTCGCCCCTATCCCGGCTTCACCATCGCCACCATCATCCTCACCGGCTTTTTGGTGTGGCTGGGGGTGTGGCAGCTTCAGCGTCTGGCCTGGAAACAGAATCTGATCGCCACCGTCGCGGGCCACATGGCCGCCGCGCCCATCTCCCTCGATGAAGCCCTGAAGCTGAGCGAAGATGACGTTCAGTACCGCAAGCTCACCCTCAGCGGTCACTTCGATAACAGCAAAGAGGCTTATGTCTTCACCACCAACGCGGGCGGCGAAGCGGTCTATCATGTGCTGACGCCCTTCATCACCGACAATGGCCGCACGCTGATGGTGGATCGCGGTTCGATACCGCAAAGCAAACTTGCGCCCCAAAGCCGCCAGAAGGTGGAGGGCCCGGCCCAGGTCACCGGCGTGTGGCGCGTGCCCGATCCGCCGGGCTTCTTCACTCCCAAAGCCGACGCGCAAAAGCATATCTGGTATGCCCGCGACCTTGCCGGCATCGCCGCCGCCGATGGTGTCACCCTGGCCGCGCCGGTGGTGATTGAGGCCGGCAATGC
The DNA here is from genome assembly GCA_947474565.1 of Alphaproteobacteria bacterium. Taxonomy (GTDB): domain Bacteria; phylum Pseudomonadota; class Alphaproteobacteria; order Micropepsales; family Micropepsaceae; genus Rhizomicrobium. The sequence continues at coordinate 148,421 of CANJIS010000001.1, read as the reverse complement.
GGCCAATCCCGGCGGTTTCCCGCAAGGCGGCCAGACGGTGGTGGATTTTCCCAACAGCCATCTGCAATACGCCATTACCTGGTTTGGGCTTGCGGCGGGGCTGATCGGCGTTTATCTGGCCTATCACATCTCCAAGGGCCGGTTGGCGCTGAAACCATGAATTTCATTTCCACACGCGGACAAGCACCCAAGGCGAATTTCGCCGATGTGCTGCTGGCCGGGCTGGCGCCGGATGGCGGGCTCTATCTTCCGGAATCCTGGCCGGTCATCCCCGCCGCCGAAATCGCCTCGTTCAAGGGCGCGCGCTATCAAGATGTCGCCTTTGCCGTACTCAGCCGCTTCACCGGCGATGCTTTCTCCGCCGACGAATTGAAAGCCGAAATCGAATCCGCGTATTCCGGTTTTGAAGCCCCCGATATCGCGCCGCTGACCCCGCTGGGCGGTGACGCACACTTGCTGGAGCTGTTCCACGGCCCCACCTTCGCCTTCAAGGATATCGCGCTTCAAATCCTTGGGCGTCTCTTTGCCGTCGCTTTGAAGAAACGTGGTGGCCGCGCCACCATCGTGGCGGCGACCTCGGGCGATACCGGCTCGGCCGCCATCGCCGCGCTGGGCGGGCTCGAAAATATCGATGTCTTTGTGCTGCATCCGAAGGGCCGCGTCAGCGATGTGCAACGCCGCCAGATGACAACCAGTCCCCACGCCAATGTTCACAACATTGCGCTGGAAGGCACCTTCGACGATGCCCAGGCGCTGGTGAAGGCGCTGTTCGCGGAAAAGGATTTCGCGAAGGAAATCAGCCTCACCGCCGTCAACTCGATCAACTTTGTCCGCATCGCCGCGCAGTCGGTCTATTATTTCACCGCCGCCGCGCAATTGGCGAAGCCGCCCATCTTCGTGGTGCCCACCGGCAATTTCGGCGATATCTTCGCAGGGGAGGCCGCCTCGCGCATGGGTCTGCCCATCGCAGGTCTGGTGATAGCCACCAACGCCAACGACATCATGGCCCGGGCGCTGAACAAGGGCGTCTATCAGGCCGGCGACGCACGCCACACGCTGAGCCCGTCAATGGATATTCAGGTCGCTTCAAATTTCGAACGCGCTTTGTTCGAAGCTTCCGGCCGCGACGCCGCCTGGACCACCCATGCGATGAACGAATTTTCCCGCGACAAGAAACTGGTGCTGCCGCACAACAGCGTGCTGCCGCGCCTGCGCACCCTTTACAGCGCCTTCGCCAGCGACGACGCGCAGACGCTGGCCACCATCAAGCGCATCCACGCGCAAACCGGCCGCATCCTTGATCCCCATACGGCGGTGGCCGCCAAGGCGATGGAGATGGACACCTTCCCGGGCCGCCCGATGGTCATTCTTTCCACCGCCCATCCCGCCAAATTTCCGGACGCCGTGACCCGGGCCATCGGCCACCCGCCGCAAGTTCCACCGGCCCTGGCGCGCCTGGAAAATCTGCCGGAAAAGCTGGAGTTCCTGCCCAACAACCTTCCTTTGCTTCGTCAGTTCATCTCTTCTAGACTGGCGGCATGAGCCTAGAAATATCCAGCCTTACCAATGGCTTGACTATCGTAACGGACAAGATGGCGGGGCTGGAAAGCGCCGCCATTGGCGTTTGGGTGGGCACCGGTTCGCGCAACGAGACGCGTGAGCAGATGGGCATTTCCCACATGCTCGAACACATGGCCTTCAAGGGCACCAAAAAGCGCAGCGCCCGCCAGATCGCCGAAGAGATCGAAGCGGTGGGCGGCTATCTCAACGCCTATACCAGCCGCGAGCAGACCGCCTTTCACGCCCGCGTCCTGAAGGCCGATGTGGCGCTGGGGCTGGAGATGATTGCCGACCTCCTCACCGACAGCACTTATGAGGCCGCCGAGCTGGAACGCGAGCGCCAGGTGGTGCTGCAGGAACTGGGTCAGGCCCGTGATACGCCCGACGACATCATCTTCGATCATCTGCAAAGCATGATCTATCAGGGCCAGGCCATCGGCTGGCCGATCCTGGGCGAAGAAGGAACCGTCGCCGCCTTCACGCCAACCGATCTGTTCGCCTATGCCGGCGCGCGCTACCGCGCCCCCGGCATGACGCTGGTGTCGTCCGGCGCGGTCAGCCACGAAGAGATGGTGGCCATCGCCACCGACAAATTCTCGCGGCTTGGCGCGCAAGCCGCCGCGCCGTCAGAAAAATCGCGCTATGTCGGCGGCGATTACCGCGAAACCCAGGATCTGGAACAGACCCACATCGCTTATGCCTTTCCCGGCATCTCGGCGCCCGATCCAGATTTTTATATCGCCCAGCTTTACGCCACCATTCTGGGCGGCGGCATGTCCTCGCGGCTGTTCCAGGAAGTGCGGGAGAAGCGCGGCCTCTGCTACACCATCTATGCCTTCGCCAACAATTTCCAGGATGGCGGTTTCACCGGCGTCTATGTCGGCACCAGCGACAAGGATGCCGGCGAAGTGTCCGGCGTGATCGCGGGCGAGATGGAAGCGATGACGAGCCATATCAGCGATGCGGAATTGAACCGCGCCAAGGCGCAGCTCAAATCCGGCCTGTTGATGGGCCTGGAGCGCCCCAGCACCCGCAGCGAAAATATTGCCGGCCAGCTTTTCGCGCTGGGCCGGGTTGTTCCCATGTCCGAAACGATCGAGAAGCTGGAGGCCACCACCATCGAGCAGGTGAAACGCTTTGCGGCCTTCACCATGCAGGCGCCGACCATTGCCGCGCTGGGGCCCATCGGCAAGCTGGAATCCCACGCCAAATTCGCCGCCCGTTTTTCGCCGCTCGCGCAAGGCGCTCCGCATGCCGCCGAATGATGCCATCGCCGGCCGCATCAGCCAGCGCACCCAGCCCAAGCGGGCCATCGGTGCCGCCATGATGCATTCACGGCCGATGGCCTTCATGCGGGGCCTCACCTTTCCCGGTGGCCAGCAGCCGGTGATTTTGGGCCGCGATGTCTATCTGCGCTATCCGCGCATCGCCGATTTTCATGCCTGGGCGGAACTGCGCGGCGAAAGCCGGGAATTTCTCAGCAAGTGGGAGCCGGTCTGGGCCGAGGATGAACTTTCCCGTGGCGCCTATCGCCGTCGCATCAAGCGTTATCAGAAAGAGACGCGGCTGGATTCGGCCTATGCCTTTTTCGTCTTCCGCAAAAGCGACGACAAGCTGATGGGCGGCTGCACCCTTTCCAATGTCCGGCGCGGCGTGACGCAATGCTGCGCCCTGGGTTACTGGATCGGTTCGCGCTTCGCCCGTCAGGGTTTCATGCATGACGCGCTGGCGGCGCTGGTGCCGTTTGTGTTCAAGACGCTGGGGCTGCACCGGATCGAAGCCGCCTGCGTGCCGGCAAATTCTCCGTCGCGAAATCTTTTGTCCAAGCTGGGGTTCCGCGAGGAAGGCCTGGCCAGGAAATACCTGCTGATCAACGGCATGTGGGCCGATCATGTTCTGTTCGGCCTGCTGGAAGACGAAGCCCTGAAAATGCGGCCCTGAAGCCGCTTTCCAAAATCCCTTTAAGTTCGCGTACAAGAGTGACCATGCGATTCATCAAGGCCGCCATCTTTGTCGTTTGCACTGCTCTGGCGGGCTATGGAATCGCGTCTGCCCAGCAATCCGCGCCCACAACGCCGCCGATTCCCACCGCCACCCCGTCGCATCAGGTGGATTTCTCCGCGGCCGACAATGTCATGCCGCTCAAAAGCGCGCTGACGCCCTATCACGCCCCGGGCGGGCCTGAGAAAGACGGCTCGCTCTGGTACATGCTGGCGCTGAGCAACAAATCCGTGCGCCCGGTCAGCCGTGTCATCCTGGCGGGCCAGCCGCCGTCCATGACGTTGGCGCTGCTGCCGCGTTCCTCGCGCCCGCAAGTGTTGGCGGTGGCGAGTTCGGATTCCGGCGTGCTGGTGGAAGCCGCCCCCGCCTATGGCCACCGCGCCTGGCGCGTGGTGCTGCCGCCGGTGACGCAAGTCGGGCTGGCGCTGCAAGTCTTGAACGCGGAAAACCCGCCCGCGCTTTATGCATGGACCGAACCGGCGCTGGCCGGTCACAACCGGGCGCTTGCCATCTTCATCACCGGCGTCGGTTCGCTGATCGGGGCGGCGGGCCTGATCATGGCCGGTCTTGCGGTGTTGATCGGCCATCGCGCGCCGCGCTGGTCGGCGCTGACCTTGTTCCTGCTGCTATGGGCGTGGCTTGCGTCCACCGGCATGTTCGACGCCAGCATGTCCACCCATATCGGCGGACCCTATGGCCTGACCGCCTTCCTCACCATTCTGGCATTGGCAGCGGGGGCGAAACTCGCCGACGCCATCATTCCGGTGCGCGAACGGTTTCCGAAACGCGAAAAGCAATTCCGCTATAGCCTTTTCGCCGCATGCGGTTTGGGCGCGCTGGCCTGGCTGGGCGTGCCGGGCGCCACCATTCTCACCGATATTGTGGTCGTGACCGGCAGCGCCGGCATCGCCGCCTATCTTCTGTTCAGCGGACGGCGCGGCTCCAAGGCGGCGCAAGTCATTGCTCCCAGCGCCGCTGCGTTTGCGCTGGTCGCGCTTGCCGCCGCCGTCACCAGCATCAGCGGGGCAGGGGAAGGCCTTACCGGTCCAGCCGCCACCGGCGGCTTTGCGGCAGTGGGCGCAATTCTGCTGGCGCTGGCGGTGATCGCCAGCGAGGAAATTGCGGTGCTGCCCTTCCTGCACGGCTCCCACGCCGCCAAGCTTCTGGAAGCCCAAAGCGATGACAGCGAGGTGAACGACACCACGCCGCTGGCCAATCTGGCGCTTGCCGCCATCGGCTCTGCGCATCAGGGCGTCTTTGCCTTTGATCTGCAGGCCGAGCTGATTACGCTTTCGCCTGAAGCCACCGCCATGCTGGGTCTCATCGCGCATGAAACCACGCTGTCGGAATCCGACTGGCTCTCATATGTCCATGCCGACGACCGTGGCGTGTTCCGCGCCGCCATCACCCAGGCCAAGCCGGGGCAGAATTTCCGCCTGGAATTCCGCATTCAGAACGGCTTGTTCTCGCGCTGGCTGGAATTGTCGGCTTCGGTCAACAATCTGGACGGCGCCGCCGACATGCTGGGCCTGATCAGCGACATCACCGCCCGCAAGGAAGAAGAAGCACGCAAGGCCGCCCTGCCGCCCTCCGATCCGCTCACGGGCCTGGGCAACCGGGTGGCCTTGATGGGCGCGCTGGAAGGCCCGCCATTCCCCAATGGCCTCCTGGCGCTGCTCGATCTCGACCGCTTCAAAGCCATTCACGCCAGCGTCGGCGATGAGGGCGGCGATGTGGTGCTGAAAGGCGCCGCCGAACGTCTCAGCCACCGCTTTGGTGCCGAGGCGCATATTTTCCGCGTCGGCGGCGATGCCTTCGCGCTGTTGTTCCGCCAGCCCAAGCTGGCGGCCGATGCGCTGGGCGCCGCCCTGGTGGCGCTGCTGAGCCCGGCCTTCGTCCATGATGGCCGCAATATCTTTGTCACCGGCAGCGCCGGCATCGCGCCGATGGGCGACGACCCGCTGGCCCTGATCGCCAATGCCGAACTGGCGTTGATGGCGGCCAAAAAGCATGGCGGCGATTGCGCCCATGTCTATCAGCACGCGATGCAGGCCGAGGCCAAGCCCGATGCGGTGGCGCTGGAAGCCGATCTGCGCCACGCGCTGGATCGCGGCGACATCGCGGTCTTCTATCAACCCATCATGCGGCTTTCGAACCGCTCGGTGGCAGGGTTTGAGGCCCTGCTGCGCTGGAACCATCCCGAACGCGGGCTGATCGAACCGGCCGACTTCATCGCCCATTCGGAAGAAACGGGTCTGATCGTCGCCCTTGGAAAATTCGCCCTGGAGCAATCGGCCGGCGCGCTCTCCCATTGGCAGCGTTATTTCCCGGTGACGCCGCCCTTGTTTGTCAGCGTCAATCTTTCCCGCCGCCAGTTGCGCGACAGCGGCTTTGAACAATTGTTCGCACAGGTTGCGCAATCGAGCCAGGTCATCGCCGGAAGTTTAAAACTGGAAATCACCGAAAGCGCCGTGGGCAGCGACAATGAATTGTCCGCCATGCTGTCGCGCCTGAAATCTGCGGGGGCTGGCCTGGCGATTGACGATTTCGGTACCGGCGCTTCCACCCTGTCACGCTTCCGCACCATGCCGTTCGACACCATCAAGATTGACCGCTCCTTCCTGGCGCGCACAGCCGGCAGCGCGCTGGGCAATGACAGCGCCGTGATCCTGTCCTCCACCGTCAGCATGGCGCACGAACTGGGCCGCTCCGTGGTGGTGGAAGGCGTGGAAAGCGAAGACGATGCCGCCTGGCTCAATTCGCTCGGCTGCGAATTCGGCCAGGGTTTCTATTTCTCCCAGCCTTTGGCGCCTGCCGAAGCGCTGGCCTTCATCGCCCGCCATTACGACATGAAAGCGGCGGCGTCTTAACGTCATAACCCCAGCAAAGGAAAAATCATGACCATCAAACCGGGCGACAAGATTCCCGCCGCCACCTTCATGCAGATGAAAGACGGCAAGCCCACCCCCGTCACCAGCGACGAGCTGTTCACCGGCAAGACCGTGATCCTGTTCGCCCTGCCGGGCGCCTACACGCCCATCTGCTCGGCCAAGCATGTGCCGGGTTTTGTCCTGCATCACGATGATTTCAAGGCCAAGGGCGTGGACGCCATCGCCTGCATCTCCGTCAACGACGCCTTTGTCATGGGCGCCTGGGGCAAGGACCAGAACGCCGGTGACAAGGTGCTGATGCTGGCCGACGGCAACGGCGATTTCACCCGCGCCGTGGGCCTGGAATTCGACGCCACCAAATTCGGCATGGGCAAGCGCAGCCAGCGCTACTCCGCCGTGGTCAAGGACGGCGTGGTGAAGTCCCTCAACGTCGAAGAACCCGGCGCGTTCGATGTATCCTCCGCCGAGCACATGTTGTCCTCGGGCGAGTTGGTCGCTCCGTAACCACACCTGTCATCCCCAGCGAACGCCGCACGCCTTGCGTGCGGCGCGAGGGAATGGGACCCAGGTATCAACACCAACCCGATGATGACACCTGGATTCCCTTCCCCTCGCATCGGCTGACGCCGATGCTCAGCCGGGAATGACATTAAAGTCGGGTTGGAGGTAGTGGGTGCGCCTGAAGTTCGGTTGGATTGCTGCCATTGGTCTATCTTTAATAAGCACCGAAGTTTCTGCGGCATCTGCAGGCACTTTGCGAATTTGTCGGCCAGATTACGCAGACCCGCGCTTGAATGCGCGGCAGCTAGAAATTCCACCGGGCATCGTATTTAATGACTGGGGCCCGCTCAGCTTGAAAGTCGTAACATCCAAGGAGCAGATGTGGGATTTGCACATTGTTACCCTAGATGCGTTTACTTTGACGGGAAAAAATCAATGCGCGAATGTAAACGCTCAGATCACCAAGCAAAGTAAAGTACCCAGCGTAACACCATCCGATAAACGTGATTTCGAGCCTGGTAGCATGGTCGGACGTGATGGGGCCGACTTACCGGCTCCTTATACACCTATGTGGGATCCTATTTCGCAGTTTACCGCGACAGTGGTGAAGTCATTCAATTAAATCGCCCAGCCCGCTACTTCCCCGGTATCGCGCCTCTGGCCAGTGCATCGGCCCTTTCATTCTCGGGATGCCCGGTATGGCCGCGCACCCAGACCCATTTGATCTGATGGCGCGCCATTTCCGCATCCAGCGCCCGCCACAAATCCTCGTTCTTCACCGGGTCCTTGCCGGCGGTCTTCCAGCCTTTGACTTTCCAGCCCTTCAGCCACTTGGTCGCCCCGTCCATGACATAACGGGAGTCGGTATGGATGGTGGCGGCAGACGGCTTTTTCAGCGCCTTCAGCGCTTCGATCACCGCCATCATTTCCATGCGGTTGTTGGTGGTAGCCTTCTCGCCGCCGGACAATTCTTTTTCATGCCCGCCGGTGCGCAGGATCGCACCCCAGCCGCCAGGACCGGGATTGCCCGAGCACGCACCATCGGTAAAAATCTCGATACTCAAAACCCGTACTCAGTCGCGCTCTTCACCGCCAGATGGAAGCGCAGCTTCTTGGAATATTCGCGCGGGTCTTTGGGGCGCACCAGCGCATTGGGATCGGGATTGAGCCAGTCATACAGCCGCGTCAGCAAAAAGCGCAGCGCCGCGCCTTGCATCAGAAGCGGCATGGCGTCGATTTCCGCCGCGCTCATTTCGCGCCCCGCGCGATAGCCCGCGATCATCGCCTTGCCCTTGGTGATGTTGTAGGCGCCGTCGGGTTCAAAGCACCAGCTGTTGAGCAGGATCGCCAGGTCATAGGCCAGCATGTCGTTGCAGGCGAAATAAAAATCGATCACGCCGGAAACCTGGTCGCCCATGAACAGCACATTGTCGGGGAACAGGTCCGCATGGATCACGCTGTGCGGCAGGCTCGAAGGCCAGTCCCGCGCCAGCGCCGCCAGCGTCTGCCCGATCAACTCCGCCAGCCCGCCTTGCACCGCATCGGCGCGCGCCGTGGTGGCATCGGCCAATTCGCGCCAGCCCGCCACCGACAAGGCATTGGCCCTGGAAAGAGCGAACCCGTCTGCCGCGGCATGGAAGGACGCCAGCGCCGCACCCGCCGCCGCGCAATGTTGCGGCTCCGGCTTGCGCAAGGAAATGCCGGTCAGAAAACTCAGGATCGCCGCCGCCCGGCCTTTCAGGATGGTGGAGGCATTGCCACCACGGTCCCGCATCGGCTGGGGGCAATGAATGCCGCGCCGCGCCAGATGCTCCATCAGCCCCAGGAAGAAGGGCAGGTCGCCGGTCTGGACGCGCTTTTCATACAAGGTGAGGATGTACGCGCCCCGGTCGGTCTGGAGATAGAAATTGGAATTCTCCACCCCCTCCGCGATTCCCTTGAAGGACAGGGCCACGCCGATATCGTACCCGGCGAGCAGCCCCTCCAGGTCCTCAAAGCTGACATCGGTGTAAACCGCCATTTTGCCTCTGAAATGCCTTTGTAGAATGTATTCAATAGCTTGGATTTAATGCCCCGGCTGGCTAAATTGCGCCGCACGCGGTATCTGAGTTCCGCTCGACCCGCCGATAAAAGTCAAGCAGCAACCGGATATGTGTTTCATGAAGCCCCAATATTTCATCCCGCCCGTCACGACGCTGGCCCTGGCCCTGCTCCTTTGGGGCTGCGCCAATCGGGAACGGGTTTTGTGCCCGTCATCCTCGATCCTGTCCGACACCTCCAACCTGACCGTGTTCCGCGCCGGTGCGCCGGCCGATCCGTCGGGCGAGGCGTACACCGTCTCCATCACGGGGGTTCACAGCACCTGCCAGTACACCAAGGGCTCGCGCAATGTGCCTGTTGCACTGACCTTCGATGTGCGCGCCACCCGCGCCCCCAGCGCCGACGGCGCGGAATACAAGGTGCCGTATTATTCCGCGGTCACCCAGGGCGACCGCATCCTGTCCAAGAAGAATGCCACGCTCATCGTGCGCTTCGCCCCCGGCAGCGCCGTCGCCACCCAGCTCGTCACCCTCGATGACACGGCGCTTGAACTGGAAGATGGCGTTCCCGCCACCGACTATAATCTTCTGGTCGGTTTGCAGCTCAGCGATGCCGACCGCAATTACAATCTGAGACGGGGCCGCTACACGCCATGATGAGCCCTCTTTAAATGACAAGCATAGCGGGCGAACTGTCCCGGATCGCAGGCGAAGCATTCGCTGGCGAAGGGTTGGATGCAGGTTTGGGGCTGGTGACGCTGTCCGACCGGCCGGACCTTTGCCAGTTTCAATGCAATGGCGCGCTTGCCGCCGCCAAGCAGGCGAAAGCCAATCCGCGCGCTATCGCCGAGAAGATCGCGGCCCGCCTGAAAGCCGATGCCCGTTTTGCAAAGATCGAAATCGCCGGGCCCGGTTTCATCAATCTCGATTTGACCGATGCGGCGCTGGGTGAACTTTTGGGCCAGCCCCGCGCGCCGGACACGGGCAAAGACAAAACTCTCGTCATTGATTTCGGCGGTCCCAATATCGCCAAGCCGATGGCGGTGCATCATTTGCGCTCCTCCATCATCGGCGATTGCCTGCAGCGGCTTTACCGCGCCAATGGCTGGAAGGTGATCAGCGACGTGCATCTGGGCGATTGGGGCCTGCAGATGGGTCAGTTGCTGTCGGAAGTGGAATTGCGCGGGTTGGCGCCGGTCTATTTCGACGCCGCGTCCACCGGCCCATACCCGGATACCTCGCCGGTGACGATGGAAGATCTGGAAGAAATTTACCCCGCCGCCTCCGCCGCCTGCAAAGCCGATCCCGCGCGCCTGGAAAAAGCTCGCCGCGCCACGGTGGAATTGCAGGATGGCCGCCCCGGCTATCGCGCGTTGTGGAAGCATTTCGTGGCGGTGACGGAAGCCGGCGTCTCCCGCGAATTCGCCAGCCTGGGGGTCAAGTTCGATCTGTGGAACGGGGAATCCTCGGTCCATGACCTGATCGGCCCGATGCTCGACGATCTGAAAGCGCGCGGGCTGTCTGAAACCAGCGAAGGCGCGCTGGTGGTGCCCGTGGCGGAAGAGGTCGACAAAAAGCCGATGCCGCCGCTCATTCTGGTCAAGTCGGAAGGCGGCGTGCTTTACGGAACCACCGATCTGGCCACCATCATCGAGCGCGTGCGCGATTACGATCCTGATCTCATTCTCTATGTGGTGGATCACCGCCAGCACCAGCATTTCGAACAAGTGTTCCGCGCCGCGCACAAAGCCAAACTGGGTGGCAAGGCGCATCTGGAGCATGTCGGCTATGGCACCATGAACGGGGCCGACGGCAAGCCGTTCAAGACCCGCGCCGGCGGCGCGATGAAGCTTTACGATCTGATCGCCATGGCCAAGGTGGAATCCAATTCGCGTTTGGCCGAAGCGGGGCTGGGCGCCGATTATTCCGCGGAAGAAAAAGACCGCATCGCCGCCCAGGTCGGCATCGCCGCCATCAAATTCGCCGATCTCTCCAACCACCGCACCACGGATTATGTTTTCGACCTGGAACGGTTTTCCAAATTCGAAGGCAAGACCGGGCCCTATCTGCAATATGCGGCGGTGCGCATCCAATCCATCCTGCGCAAGGCCAAGGATCAGGGCTTTGAGACGGGCGCGCCCGCCATCCATTCCCCGGAAGAACGCGCGCTGATTTTGCAGTTGCTGCTAGAAGCCGATGTCATGGCGGCGGCCGAAGACAAGCGCGCGCCCAACATGCTGTGCGATTACGCCTTCGAGCTGGCGCAGCGTTTCAGCCGCTTTTATTCGGCCCATCACATCATGTCGGAAACAGACACAGATCTGCGTGCCGCCCGCCTGGGCCTGTGTGCCCGGACTTTGGGCGCCTTGACCCGGATTCTGGGCCTTTTGGGCATCGAAGTTCCCGAAAGAATGTGAATAACTTTGGCCCTTTCCAGGCTTTCGTTGACACGTCATACCCCCCACCTAGAATGACCCCAACAGCCGCATCCGCCGGGAGGCGCGTGCGGCTGGTCAGCACATGATCTTTCGCGGGAGAGATCGTTTTTATGACGGCGCCGAAGGAGCAACCACCCGGGAAACTCTCAGGCAAAAGGACCGCGAGAGTGATGAAAATCTGGAAAGCGGCGCGGCCCTCTTCTAATCAAAGAGTTTCGCACCCACCGACGGGGTAACCTGGATCAAATCCGGGGAATTCTCTCAGGTCCCATGACAGACGGGTTCGCGCTTTAGACGGCGTGGAATCTTGAATCTGAACGGGACCCTATGGATACCAACGACAATCTTCGCCGCACGCCGCTTTACGCCCTGCACAAAGAGCTGGGCGGCAAGATGGTGCCGTTCGCCGGTTATGAAATGCCGGTGCAATATCCTGCGGGCATCCTGAAGGAACATCTGCATACCCGCGCCGTTGCCGGGCTGTTCGATGTCTCGCATATGGGGCAAGCCTTTCTGGCAGGCGACACCGCGCAGCTGGAAAAAGCCACCCCCGCCGATGTCATCGGCCTGAAGGATGGCATGCAGCGTTATGGGCTGCTGCTCACCCATGACGGCACCATCAAGGATGATTTCATGTTCTCCCGCCTGGCGGGAGAAGTGCCGCTCTATCTGGTGGTCAATGCCGGCACCAAGGAAGGCGATTTCGCCTATATCCAATCCGAACTGAAGGGCGTCACGCTGACGCCGCGCCTCGACCGCGCTTTGCTGGCGCTGCAAGGCCCGCAAGCAGTGACGGCGCTGGAGCGTCACAGCCCCGGCATCGGCAAGCTGACTTTCATGCAGGTGATCCGCACCACGGTGGCGGGCGCGCCCGCCATCATTTCCCGCACCGGCTATACCGGCGAAGACGGGTTCGAGATTTCCATCGAAGGCGCCGATGCCGAATGTGTTGCCCGCGCCCTGCTGGGTGAACCGGAAGTTCTGCCCATCGGCCTGGGCGCGCGCGACAGCTTGCGCCTGGAAGCCGGGCTCTGCCTGCATGGCCACGACATTGACGACACACGCGACCCGGTGGAAGCCAATCTGGTCTGGTCCATCGGCAAGCGCCGCAAGACCGAAGGCGGCTTTGCTGGCTCCGACATCGTGCTCGGCAAGCTGGCGAACGGCACCGCTCGCAAGCGGGTCGGCATTCTGCCCGATGGCCGCGCCCCCGCCCGCGAAGGCACTGAGATTATCAAAGACGGCGTGGTTATCGGCGTCATCACCTCCGGCGGCTTTGGTCCGTCCAAGAACGGCCCGGTGGCGATGGGCTATGTCCAAAGCGAATTCGCTGAGAACGGCACAACATTGGAATTGAAGGTGAGGGGGCAAAGCCTTCCGGCACGCGTCGCGCCCATGCCCTTCGTCCCCCACGGTTACAAGCGATCATAAGGAGCACGATATGAGCGAGACACGTTTTACCGACAGCCATGAATGGGTCCGCCTGGAAGGCGACACCGCCACCATCGGCATCACCAAATACGCCGCCGAGTCTTTGGGCGACGTGGTGTTCGTGGAAGTGCCGGAAAAGGGCCGCAAGGTCAGCGCCGGTGCCGAAGCTGCGGTGGTCGAAAGCGTCAAGGCGGCGTCGGAAGTCTATGCCCCGGTGGGCGGCGAAGTCAGCGAGGCCAATGCCGCGCTGGAAGCCAAGCCCGCCACGGTCAACGATGACCCCGAAGGCGCGGGTTGGTTTTTCAAGGTGAAGGGCGTGTCGTCTGCCGACTTCACCAAGCTGATGACCGCCGATGCTTACGCCGAGTTTGTGAAAGGTCTGTAGCCCATGCGTTATCTCCCTCTCAGCGACACCGACCGCAGCGCCATGCTGGCGCGTATCGGCGCCCCCGATATGGACGCGCTGTTCCGCGATGTGCCCCGTGCGGCGCATGTAAAGCTGTCGGCTTTCAACCTGCCCGATATGCAAGGTGAGCTGGAAGTGGACCGCGCGCTCACAAAGCTGGCGGCGAAGAATATCGCGGCGGGCGCGGGCCCGTTCTTCTGCGGCGCGGGCGCGTACAAGCACCATGTTCCCAGCGCGGTGGATCATCTGATCCAGCGTTCGGAATTCCTCACCAGCTACACGCCCTACCAGCCGGAAATCGCGCAAGGCACGCTGCAATATCTGTTCGAATTCCAGACCCAGGTGGCGCTGCTCACCGGCATGGAAGTGGCGAACGCCTCTCTCTATGACGGCTCCACCGCCACCGCCGAAGCGGTGATGATGGCGCAGCGCCTGACCCGGCGCGGAAAAGCGATTCTGTCCGGCGGCTTGCACCCCCATTATGCGCAGACCGTGGACACCGTGGCCGGCCTGCAAGGCGAAATCGCCCGCAGCGCCGTCACGCCCGGCAAGGCGGAAGACATTATTTCGCTGATCGACGATCAGACCGCCTGCGTCGTGGTGCAAAGCCCCGATGTCTTCGGCCTGATCCGCAACCTGCGCCCCATCGCCGAAGCCGCCCATGCCAAGGGCGCGCTGCTGATCGCGGTGGTGACGGAAGCGGTGTCGCTGGGCCTGCTGGAATCGCCGGGCGCACAGGGCGCCGACATTGTCGCCGCCGAAGGCCAAAGCATTGGCAATGGCCTGAACTTCGGCGGCCCCTATGTCGGCCTGTTCGCGACAAAAGAAAAATTCCTGCGCCAGATGCCCGGCCGCCTGACGGGCGAGACGGTCGATGTGGATGGCCGCCGCGGTTATGTGCTGACGCTATCCACCCGCGAGCAGCATATCCGCCGCGAAAAGGCGACCAGCAACATCTGCACCAATTCCGGTCTTTGCACCCTGGCCTTCACCATCCATCTGTCGCTCTTGGGCGAGGAAGGCTTTACCCGCCTGGCGCGTCTTAACCACGCCAAGGCATCCGCCCTGGCCGACCGGCTGGCGGCGATCCCCGGCGTTGAACTGATGACGGAAGCCTTCTTCAACGAATTCACCATCAAGCTGCCCAAGCCCGCCGCGCCCATCGTGGATGCGCTGGCCAAGAAGGGCGTGCTGGCAGGCGTGCCCGTCTCGCGGCTGATGCCGCATGACAAGGCGATGGAAAATCTTCTGATCATCGCCGCCACCGAAACCAATACCGATGATGATTTCGCCGCGCTGGAACGCGCGCTGAAAGAGGTGCTGTAACATGGAAATCGATCCCAACCGCCGCCGCGTCACCGCCCCCGGCTATCATCCGCCGGAAGAATTGCCCACCATTTCGGGCGACCGTGGCCTCGACCATGAAGAAAAGCTGATTTTCGAAATCGGCCGTGACGGCGTCACCGGCGTGGACCTGCCCAATGTGCAGGTTGCCGCCACGCGCCTCGGCGGCCAGCAGCGCCGTGCGGCCATCGGCCTGCCGGGTCTCAGTGAGCCGGAAGTGATCCGCCATTATGTGCGGCTGTCGCGCATGAACTACGCGATTGATTCCGGCCTCTATCCGCTGGGCTCCTGCACCATGAAGCACAACCCGCGCCTGAATGAGAAAATGGCGCGGCTGCCCGGCTTCGGAGATCTGCATCCGCTGGCCCCGGCGTCGGCCACGCAAGGCGCGTTGGAATTGATTTCGCAATTGATGAACTGGCTCACCCAGCTGACCGGCATGCCGGCCGTGGCGATGTCACCCAAGGCCGGCGCCCATGGCGAACTCTGCGGCTTGCTCGCCATCCGCGCCGCCATCCAGGCGCGGGGTGAAACCCGGCCCCGCATCCTGGTGCCGGAATCGGCCCATGGCACCAATCCCGCCACGGCGGCTTTTGCCGGCTTCACGGTGGATGAAGTCCCCGCCAAGCCCGATGGCCGGGTGGATGCCGAAGCGTTGAAGGCCAAACTGGGCCCCGATGTGGCGGCGATCATGCTGACCAATCCCAATACCTGCGGCTTGTTCGAAGGCGAGATCATTGAAATCGCCAAGGCCGTGCATGCCGCGGGCGCATACTTTTATTGCGACGGCGCCAACTTCAACGCTATCGCAGGCCGCGTGCGGCCGGGCGATCTGGGCATCGACGCCATGCATATCAACCTGCACAAGACCTTCTCCACCCCGCATGGTGGCGGCGGCCCGGGCGCAGGCCCCGTTGTTCTGTCGGCGGCGCTGGCGCCGTTCGCGCCCATTCCGCTGCTGGTGGCGGACAAGAATGGCTTCCGTCTGGTGGAAGACAGCAATGCGGTACCGGCCGGCACAAAGCCCTTCGGCCGCATGTGCGCCTTCCATGGCCAGATGGGCATGTTCGTGCGGGCGCTGTCTTACATGCTCTCCCATGGCCGCGACGGCGTGCGCCAGGCCTCGGAAGATGCGGTGCTGTCGGCCAACTATATCCTGGCCTCGCTGAAAGATGTGATGACCGCGCCCTTCGGTGACGGCCCCTGCATGCATGAAGCCCTGTTCGACGATTCCTTCCTTGAGGGAACTGGCGTCACCACGCTCGATTTCGCCAAGGCGATGATCGATGAGGGCTATCACCCCATGACCATGTATTTCCCCCTGGTGGTGCATGGCGCCATGCTGATCGAGCCCACCGAGTCCGAGTCCAAGGGGTCGCTGGACGCCTTCATTCATGTGCTGCGCGAAATGGCGCTGGAAGCCAAAGCAGGCAAGACCGCCCGCTTTGCCGGTGCGCCGCGCCTGGCGCCCCGCCGCCGTCTCGATGAAACCCAGGCCGCGCGCAAGCCGGTGCTCAGGTGGAAGCGGGATGAGCTGCCGCAGGCTGCCGAATGAGTTACGTCGATCAGCACCTTGATCCCGATGAGCGCGTCGTTCACCGCGCCCGCGTCCATTGGATTGTCTATCTGGGGCCGGTGATCCTGATTGGCGCGGGCCTGGTGCTGGCGATCCCGGGCATGCCCGGAATTTCCGCCTGGGGCGGGGTGGCGATATTGGTGACCGGCTTGATCGGTGTGTTGGTCGCCTGGGTGCGCCAGATCTCCAGCGAATTCGCCGTCACCACGCGCCGCGTGATCGTCAAGACCGGCTTCATTTCCCGCCGCACCATCGAACTGAACATGTCGAAGGTGGAATCCATCCAGGTCGATCAGGGCCTGGTGGCGCGCCTGCTCAATTACGGCACCATCACCGTGATCGGCACCGGCGGCACCAAGGAGCCTTTCTCGATGCTGGAAGACCCGCTCGCCTTCCGCCACGCGGTGCAGCGGGAACAGGGCTGACCGCGAAACTCTCTGTCATCCCCGGCGAGCCGCGAAGCGGCGAGGGAAGGGGATCCAGGTATTCAAAACCTTGACGGTCTCACCCACCTGGATTCCCTTCCCTCGCATCATGCTGTCCGCATGATGCTCGCCGGGAATGACAATGGAGCAAAAAAAGACCCGCCATCTAGGGCGGGTCAGAAGAAGCTCTCCAGGGGAAGTCTAAGAGAGCTAATTGCAGGTATGGATTTTCAGACCGGCGGGCAGCTTGGTGGTCTTGTCGCTGCAGGCGATGTTGAGCTGGGCCTGGGTCAGGCCCTTGGTCTTGGTCAGGTCGGTGCCCAGGAATGACGTGATCGAGGTCTTGGCCCCGGTCAGGTCGGCGCCGTCCATCTTGGCGCCCGCCAGATTGGCGCCCGACAGTTCGGTGCCGCGGAAGCTGGCATTGGTGAAATTGGCAAACGACATGCACATCAGGCCGGCATCGGCGCCGTCGAAATTGGCCCCGTGCAGGTCATGTTCCTTGACGCAGGTATTGGAAAGATCGGCGCCCTTCAGGTTGCAGCCGACGCAATCGACGATATCGGCGCGGATGCGCGCCACGGCGGCGGCGTCATAACCCGGCTTCTCCACCGCGTTGGCGGGGAGAGAGGCAACGATGAAAAGGGCGGCGATCCACATACGCATGGGGCAACTATGGTAGGAAATCTTTAATTTCTTCCAAAGCATTTGACCGTGGTTCCGGAAATGCTGTGCCAATGCGGGCCAGACACGCGTTTGGCGTGTCTTTTCCAAGGCATTTCGCGTCATGGGGGAGCGGGCACTGTTGTGCATCATTAGCAATGCATGGCCGAATCGAAATTCGAACGGGCGGTCCGGTTGCGCGCGATAGCGGCAGAGTTCCGGGCCAACAGTGCCCAAACAGAATGGCCCGCGTATCGGGAGCGCATGTTGGAAATGGCGAACGACCTCGACTTGGAGGCCGCGAAGCTCGACAACTATCGGCTCTACTCATTCCCCTCAGCACGCGCGTCTTAACCAACACTTGTCATGGCCAGCCTTGTGCGGGCCATCCAGGTGAGACGACGCTTCGATTTCAGTCAGATCGCATGCCCCAACTGGATGGCGTCCGCACGCTGTCGCTACGGACCTCCGGCCGGCCATGACAATGGGGTTAGTGTTTCCGTTCCGGGAAGCGACCCTCGATATGATCCTGAAAATAGGTGCTGATGGAGGCCGCGAAAATGAGCCCGTCATAGATTTCCTGCGGCACGTCCTCATAGATCACGGTTTTGCCACTGTCGCGGAAACGGGCGATCAGGGTATGGGCGCTTTCGTCATAGGCGATGGCTTCTATGGCAAGAGATTGAACGTGCATGGCATTTAACAGAACGGCCATGAGAGGCATTCGCTCCCTGGAGCGTCGGCCCGGAAAAGTGTGGCCTCGCGGTTTTCCGTAGGCCGCGCGACCAAAAAAAGAAAAAGGGCGCGGTTTGCACCGCGCCCCTTCCCACAGTTCATTGAACCTTTTGGCTAGCTGCAACCGCTCGTGCTACCGCAGGTGTTGCACTTCATGCAGGTGCCGTTGCGCACCAGGGTGAAGTTGCCGCACGCGCCGCAATTGTCGCCTTCAAAGCCCTTCATCTTGGCTTCCGCCGCGCGCCGGGCCTGCAGGCTCTTGGAGTTCATCGCCGCCTCAATGCTGGCGACCTGGGCGGTCACCGGGCTTGCCCCGATCACCTGTTCGATCCCGGCCCGGATATCGGTAAGATCCAGGGCTTCGGTTTCATAACCCACTTCCGCGCTTTGCGTGTGGAAATGCTCTTCCTCGGCCAGCATCTGGGGGGCAGCGCCGCCCTTGACCAGGGCAACCTTGGTGCGGCCGCGTAAGTAACCGCTCGACGCCACCGTGGCGATCGCCACTTCCGTGGCGGCCGGCGCCGGGCCTTCCGAGTTGCCGAGATCTTCATCGGCAGCCGGCTGCACATGCGCCAGGTCGGCGCGGCCAAGATACGAGACGCCCAATTCGCGGAAGATGTAATCCAGCACGCTGGTGGCGTTCTTGATCGAGTCGTTGCCGATCACCAGGCCCGCCGGTTCGAAGCGGGTGAAGGTGAAGGCCTCGACGAATTCTTCCAGCGGCACGCCATATTGCAGGCCCACCGAAATCGCGATGGCGAAATTGTTCATCAGGCTGCGGAAGGCGGCGCCTTCCTTGTGCATGTCGATGAAGATCTCCCCAAGGCGGCCGTCTTCGTACTCGCCGGTATGCAGGTAGACCTTGTGGCCGCCCACGATGGCCTTTTGCGTATACGACTTGCGGCGATGGGGCAGCTTTTCGCGCTCCGACTTGCGCATCTTTTCGATGACCCGTTCCACGATCCGTTCCGTGACCATGGTCTGCGCCGGGGCAGGAGTGGCCAAAGTGGCCAGCGGCGCGTCCACCAGATCATCGTTCTCGTCATCGGCGATGGCGTCGAACACCTGGCTGGCCAGGGGTTGGCTGAGCTTGGAGCCGTCGCGATACAGCGCGTTGGCCTTCAGCCCCAGCTTCCAGGACAGCAGATAGGCGTCGCCGCATTCGGTGACCTGGGCATTGGCCGGCATGTTGATGGTCTTGGAGATGGCGCCCGAAATGAAGGGCTGAGAAGCGCCCATCATGCGGATGTGGGACTCGACGCTCAAAGCGCGCTTGCCGATGCGCCCGCAAGGGTTGGCGCAATCGAACACCGGCAGATGCTGCTCCTTCAGGTAAGGCGCGCCTTCCAGGGTCATGGCGCCGCAGACATACAGATTGGCGGCGTCGATATCGGGCTTGTTGAAGCCGATGGCCTTGAGCAGATCGAAATCCACCTTTTCCATCTGCTCGGCGTCCAGCTTCAGGGTCTCGCGGCAGAATTTCTCGCCCAGGGTCCACTTGTTGAAGACGAACCGGATATCGAAGGCCGATTCCAGCGCCGCTTCCACAGTGGCGATCTGTTCTTCGCCGAAGCCCTTGCCCTTCAGGCTTTCGTGATTGATGCGGCCGCCAAAGCTTTCCAGCGAGCCATACCCCACGGCATAGGCGACGATGCTATCGGCCTCGGCGTCGGTATAGCCAAGATTGGCCAGCGCTTCGGGCACGCAGCGGTTGATGATCTTGAAGTAGCCGCCGCCCGCCAGGGTCTTGAACTTGACCAGGGCAAAGTCCGGCTCAATGCCGGTGGTGTCGCAATCCATCACCAGGCCGATGGTGCCGGTGGGCGCAACCACGGTGGCCTGGGCGTTGCGGAAACCGAATTCCTTGCCCATCGACAGCGCATCGTCCCAGGCGCGATATGCGGCTTCCGCCAGATCCTTCTGCTTGATGTTGGCGATATCCAGGGCCACCGGAGCCGTCGCCAGCTTTTCGTAGCCTTGGGATTCGCCCCGCGCCGCGCGGTGATGGTTGCGGATAACCCGCAGCATCGCGTCCTTGTTGGCGGCATATTCGGGGAAGGGGCCCAACTCGCCCGCCAGTTCGGCGGAGGTGGCATAGGAAACACCCGTCATCACCGCGCTGATGGCGCCGGTGATGGCACGGCCTTCCTTGCTATCATAGGGAATGCCGGCGCTCATCAGCAGGCCGCCGATATTGGCAAAGCCCAGGCCAAGCGTGCGGTAGTCGTAAGACAGCTTGGCGATTTCGCGCGACGGGAATTGCGCCATCAGCACCGAAATTTCCAGCACGATGGTCCACAAACGGGTGGCGTGTTCGAACGATTTGACGTCGAAGGTCTTGACGCCTTCACCCTGGCGGAAGGCCATCAGGTTCATCGAGGCCAGGTTGCAGGCGGTATCGTCCAGGAACATGTATTCGCTGCACGGATTGGAGGCGCGAATTTCGCCGCCCGCCGGGCAGGTGTGCCAGTCATTTATGCTGGTGTGGAACTGAATGCCCGGATCGGCGGACGCCCAGGCGGCATAGGAAATCTTGTCCCACAGCTCGCGCGCCTTGACCGTCTTGGCGATGCGGTTCGAGCCGCGATAGGTGAGATTCCAGTTGCTGTCGTCCAGCACCGCTTTCAGGAATTCATCGGTGACGCGCACGGTGTTGTTGGAATTCTGGCCGCTGACGGAGGAATAGGCTTCCGAATCCCAGTCGGTGTCGTACGTCTTGAATTCAATTTCCTTGAAGCCCTGGCGCGCGAACGCAATCACGCGTTCGATGTAATTGTCGGGGATAATGGCTCTACGCGCGGCCTTCAGCTCGCGGCGCAGGGCGGGGTTCTTGGCGGGGTCGAAGCAATCGCCGCCCGTGCCTTCGCACAAGACGCAGGCCTTCATGATGGCCTTCAGGTGGCGTTCGGCCAGCTTGGAGCCGGCCACCAGCGCCGCCACCTTCTGTTCCTCGATCACCTTCCACTCAATAAAGTCTTCGATATCGGGATGGTCGATATCCACGATCACCATCTTGGCGGCCCGGCGCGTGGTGCCGCCCGACTTGATGGCGCCGGCGGCGCGGTCGCCGATCTTCAGGAAGCTCATTAGGCCGGAAGAATGGCCGCCGCCCGACAGCTTTTCATCGGCGCTGCGCAGGGTGGAGAAATTGGTGCCGGTGCCCGAGCCATATTTGAACAGGCGGGCTTCGCGGGTCCAAAGGTCCATGATGCCGCCTTCATTGACCAGATCGTCCTTGACGCTCTGGATGAAGCAGGCATGCGGCTGGGGATGTTCGTAAGCGCTGGTCGCCTTGGTCAGGCGGCCGCTTTTGTGATCGACATAGTAATGGCCTTGCGCAGGGCCATCGATGCCATAGGCCCAATGCAGGCCGGTGTTGAACCATTGCGGCGAATTGGGCGCCGCCTTCTGCGCCGCCAGCATGTGGCAGAGTTCGTCATAGAACGCCTTGGCGTCGGCTTCGCCGTCGAAATAGCCGCCCTTCCAGCCCCAATAGGCCCAGGTGCCGGCCATGCGGTCGAACACCTGCTTGGCGGAATGTTCGCCGGTGGTCTCCGCGCCATTGGCGGATTTGCGCCACAGGAACTGCGGCACGCCCTCTTCGGCGATGGGCTTGAGGTTCTTGGGCACGCCCGCCTTGCGGAAATACTTCTGGGCCAGCACATCGGCGGCCACCTGGCTCCAGGCTTCCGGCACTTCAATGCCGTCCTGGTGGAACACGATGGAGCCGTCCGGGTTGCGGATCTCGCTGGTCGCCTGGCGGAAGGCGATGCCTTCGTAGGGGGAGTGATCTTCGACCGTGAAGTGGCGGTTGATGCGCATGGGAACCTCGAACTCAGCTAAAATTGACCCGCCCAGACCACCTTCTGGGGCACCATTTTGGGGACAGAGGGCTAGCCGCCGGGAAGGGAAGTTTCCGGAAGGGGGCAGCCTGGGGTCGCCAGATTTGGTGTCACGAGAGGTGACTGGCCCTAAATGTGTCCCAATCCGGACCGGCCAGCAAGCCAAAAGTGGTTAGTGAAACCTTACCTACCAGATGTTGGGGTTCCGGGAAGGCCCGAAAAGCCGCGAGTCAAGCGGGCTTGCCGTTGGCGCGCCAAAATATTTTCACAGCAGATTTCATCACAGCTGGACGCGGGGCTTTGGGAGGATTGTTGATAAGTGAGTCTGGTGGTCTTCTGGGTCGCGCGGCCTACGGAACTGCCTAGCGGCAGCGTAGGCATGCGAGGCCGCGTTCGGTACGCTGTCGCTACCGAACTCCGGGCCGCCGCTCCGCAGCATGTTTTCTCGACTGGGGGGCGGGGGGGATTTATAGTCCCCGGCGATTCCGAAAAGGCGTTCCATGAAGTTTCTCAAGAAGATTTTTGCCTGGTGGGACGGCGCCACCATCGGCACGCTCCTCACCACCTGGACGCAAGGGGCGCCAGTGGGCACCGACCAGTTCGGCAATCGCTATTACCAGAACAAAACAGGGGCCCGCCGCTGGGTGCTTTACAACGGCACCGTGGAAGCCTCGCGCGTGCCGCCCGATTGGCATGGCTGGCTGCACCACACCTATGCCGAGCCGCCGACCAAGGCGCCGTTCAAGGTCAAAAGCTGGGAAGCCGAACATCAGCCCAATCTCAGCGGCACCGCCAATGCCTATCGCCCGGAAGGGTCTTTGCAGAAAAGCGGCCAGCGCCCGTCCGCCACCGGCGACTATCAGGCCTGGAAACCGGAATGAGCGCCCAAGGTAAAAGCATCGGCCAAAGCAATGCCGCCGAAGTTCTGATGGGCGCCGCCGTCATCCTGGTGGCGCTGGCGTTTCTGGCGCTGACCTATATGCGCACCGGCACCGGCAGCCTGTCCGGCTACGAAGTGCTGGCCAAGCTGCCCAAGGTCGATGGCCTTGGCATCGGCACCGACGTGCGCATTTCCGGCATCAAAGTCGGCAGCATCACCGACCTGCAGCTTGATCCGTCCAATTTCCTGGTCACGGTGCACATCAGCCTGCGCAGCGACGTCAAGCTTCCCACCGATTCCTCGATGATCATCACCGCCTCCGGCGTACTGGGCAGCCAGTATCTTTCCATCACCCCCGGCGGTGATGAAAAGATCATCGCCCCAGGCGGCATGATCACCGAAGTGCAGGCCGCCAACAGCAACGACCTGATGAGCCTGGCCGGACGCGTGATGGGCGGCAGTTCCAGCGCCCCGCCCAAGCAGGAACAACCGCAGAGCGCAACGCCATCACCGTGAAGAAACACATTCTCGGGTTTGTTCTGATTTCCAGCGCGGCATTCGCGCAGAATGGTCCTGCGCCCAAGCCCAGCGCCCCCACGCCTAACGTAAGCATGCCGGTCAAACCCGGCACCACCGCGCCCATTTTGCCGCCCGCGGGTCCGCAAGCCGGCGATCCGGCGGCGCAGATCGACGCCGCGCCGAAAGGCGGCACGGTTCTGACGTTGCGCGGGCTGGACAAGATCACCGGCCACCCCACCACCATCACCGCGCCGATGGGCAAGCCGGTCAAGTTCGTCACCCTCTCGATCACCGTGCGCTATTGCTATTCCACCCCGCCCAGTGAGCCGCCGGAAACCGCGGCCTTTGTGCAGGTGGTGGATCAGCGCCCGGAGCAGAAGGACAAGCCGATTTTCTCCGGCTGGATGTATGCCTCGACGCCTGGCCTGAACGGCATGGAGCATCCGCTGTATGATGTGTGGGCGATCAGCTGCAACAATGTCGCCGCGCCGGGCTCGCCCGTCGCCACCGCGTCCACCGCGCCCGTTAAAGTGAAGGCGCCGGATTCTTCCGACAAAGAGAAGCTGGAAGAGTTGCCTTTGGAAGCCGGACGCTAGTCCAGCAGGCTTTGGGCGCGCGTCCGCCATTGCGAAGCCAGTTCGGGCATCTGCGCCATCTGGCGCAATTCGTCCTTCGACGCGTTGCCGTAATTGACGATTTCCACCAGCCGGTCAAAACGGAAATCCGGATGGGGGCGGTCTTGCAGTGTCACCGCACTTCCCGCCGCCAGCGTTCCTGTCGCCAAGACGCGGTAATACCATCCGGAAAATCCATTGCGCACCATGGCGCGCGGCAGCTCGCGGTTGTTGTGGCGCAAAGACAATTTAAAGCAGGGCTGGCGGGGTTGGCAGACCTGAAGCAGGGCGGTGCCGATGCCGTGTACGTCACCCACACACAGCGCGGTTTCGTCCAGGCCGGTGATGCAGAGATTTTCGCCCATCGCCCCGGGCTGAAACGCCGCCGCCAGTTCGGGAAATTGCTTTTGCCACGCGGGGTAACGCGAAACGGCATAGCCGTAGACGGCTTTCTCCGGACCGCCATGCACTTGCCGATCGGCTTGGCTGTCGCCCGCCAGGCCCAATGCGGTCACGGCAATCGTCCCCGACACGCTGTGTTTGACGAAGGCGCTGGGCACGGCTTCTGGCCCCAGTGGCGCAACCGCGCCGGTATGCACGGACAGCAAGGATGCGGTTGCACTCATGGCAGCCATATCGCCTGCCGCCGGATCGCATCTTCCAGCAGCAACAGATATTCGGCGCGCGGAATCTCCATCGCGCCGAAGGTCGCCAGATGCGGCGTGATGAATTGGGTGTCCAGCAGCGTAAAGCCGCCGGCCTTCAACCGCTCCACCAGTGCGACCAGCGCCACCTTGGAGGCGTCGCGGGTATTGGAGAACATGCTTTCGCCGAAGAAAGCCCCGCCCAGCATCACGCCATACAGGCCGCCGGCCAGTTTGCCGTCCCGCCAGCATTCCACCGAATGGGCATGGTTTGAGGCCGCCAGGGCGCAATAGAGCCGCAGGATTTCGCTGTTGATCCAGCTTTGCTCCCGGCCGGGGCGGGAGGCGGCGCATTCCTGCATCACCTGCGGGAAGGCCTGATCGGTGGTGACGATAAAGGTCCCAGAGCGCACCGTGCGCGCCAGCCGCTGCGGCACATGAAAGGTATCGAGCGGAATGATGCCCCGCATTTCGGGGCTGATCCAATACAGCGTGGGATCGTCGCGCCGCTCCGCCATGGGGAATAACCCTTGCGCGTAAGCAGCCAGCAGCATCTGGGGGCTAAGCCCGGGCCCGTGCATGTCCAAACAATAACGCGCCGCGGCGGGTTTCGCCACGACGCGTTTTGTCAGGTCGATACTACTTCTTATTCAATGCGAAGGCGCCCGGGCCGATGGCGGCCAGGGTGAGGAAGATAAAGCAGTAGAGCACCGCGCCGTCGCCGCCGTTCAGGATGGGGAAGGGGCCGCGCGCGAAATGCGCCATGAAATAGGCCACGGCCATTTCGCCCGAGGCGATGAAGGCCGCCCAGCGGCTGAACAGGCCCAGCACGATCAAGGCGCCTGCCACCAGTTCAATCGCGCCCGAAGCGCCGCCCGGAAAAGACATCAGCGCCACGGTATTGCCGCTGGCGGGCATGGGAAAGCCCAGCAGTTTTGATGTTCCGTGCTCCAGAAACAAAAGACCCGTGACGATGCGGGTGATCCCGACAATTTGGGATGCGTACTTGTTCAAGAAATCCATGACAGTCCCTCCCAGCTATTGTTTATGACGACAACTATAGCGGGCGAACGGGAACCCGCATGGGCGCGGGCGCGGGCTAATGGCCCAGGCTGGCCAAGTACTTCTCCAGCCAGTGAATCGAGTACTCGCCGTTGATGATGTCCGGCTCGCGTACCAGCTTCTGGAACAGGGGCAGGGTGGTTTCGATCCCGCCCACCACCAGCTCATCCAGGGCGCGGCGCAGGCGGAGCAGACATTCATTGCGGTTGCGCGCATGCACGATCAGCTTGCCCGCCAGGCTGTCGTAATAGGGCGGGATTTTGTAACCGGCATAGATCGCCGAATCGAAGCGCACGCCCAGACCGCCGGGTGCGTGAAACTGGGTAATCAGCCCGGGCGAAGGGCAGAAGGTGAACGCGTTTTCCGCATTGATGCGGCATTCGATGGCATGGCCTTCGAAGACAATGTCTTCCTGGCGCATTTCCAGATGCCCGCCCGCGGCGATGCGAATCTGCTCGCGCACAATGTCGATGCCGGTAATGGCTTCGGTGACGGGATGCTCCACCTGCAAACGGGTGTTCATTTCGATGAAATAGAAGCGGCCATCTTCGTAGAGGAATTCGATGGTGCCCGCGCCCAGATAGCCCAGCTTGGTGAGCGCCTTGGTGCAGATGGCGCCGATTTCGTCGCGCTGGACGGCGTTCAGCGCCGGGCTGCCCGCTTCTTCCCAAACCTTCTGGTGGCGGCGCTGCAACGAGCAATCGCGCTCGCCCAGATGCACGACCTTGCCATGACCGTCGGCCAAGATCTGGATTTCGATATGGCGCGGCTTCTGGAGATATTTCTCCATATAGACGGTGTCGTTGCCGAACGCCGCCTTGGCTTCATTGCGGGCGGTGGACAGCGCGAACTCCAGATCGCCGGCATTCTTCGCCACCTTCATGCCGCGTCCGCCGCCGCCGGCGGTGGCCTTGATCAGTACCGGATAGCCGATGCCTTCGGCAATCTTGGCCGCGTCTTTATCGGACACTTCGCCGTCCGAACCCGGCACGGTGGGAATGCCCAGATCCTTCACCGTCTGCTTGGCGGTGATCTTGTCGCCCATCATGCGGATGTGATCGGCCTTGGGGCCGATAAAGGTCAGGCCGTGTTCTTCAATAATGTCGGCGAATTTGGCGTTCTCCGACAGAAAGCCATAGCCGGGATGGATGGCTTCCGCGCCGGTGATTTCGCAGGCCGCGATGATGGCGGGAATGTTCAGATAGGATTGGGCCGCTGCGGGCGGGCCGACACACACGCTTTCATCGGCCAGGCGCACATGCATGGCGTCGGCGTCGGCGGTGGAATGGATCGCCACCGTGGCGATGCCCATTTCCTTGCAGGCGCGGTTGATGCGGAGCGCGATCTCGCCACGATTGGCGATGAGGACTTTCTCGAACACTAGGCGAGCACCAGGAGGGTCTGGCCGAATTCGACCGGCGAGCCGTTCTCGACCAGGATTTCCTTCACCGTGCCGGAACGCGGCGCGGGGATGGCGTTCATGGTCTTCATCGCTTCGATAATGAACAGCGTGTCGCCTTCCTTCACCGTCTGGCCGACCGTGATGAAAGGCGGATTGCCCGGTTCGGAGGCGGTATAGGCGGTGCCCACCATGGGCGAGGGTACCGCGCCGGCGGGGGGGCCGCTGGGCGCGGCGGCGGCAGCGGGCGCCGCAGCGGCAACCGGCGCCGCGGCGGCAGCAGCCACGGGCGCGGCGCTGGCGGCACGCGACACGCGAATGCGCGCGCCGTTGTTTTCAATTTCGATTTCCGTCAGCCCGGTTTCCTTCAGCAGCGCCGAGAGTTCGCGCACCGCATCGGCGTCGATTCCGGATTTGGGCTTTTTGTTCTTGCCGTCGGTCATTTCTTTTTGCCCCCAAGCAGGTCCGCCACCGCATCGATGGCCAGCAGATAAGAGTTCAGGCCGAAACCGGCAATGGTGCCGGTGGCGCCCATCGCCACATAAGAGGTATGGCGGAAATTTTCGCGGCGCGCCGGATTGGACAGATGCACTTCGATCACCGGCACGGTCAGCATCTTCAAGGCGTCCAGCACCGCCACCGAGGTATGGGTATAGGCGGCGGCATTGATGATCACCGCGCCCGCTTTGGTGCGCGCCTTCTGGATCATGTCCACCAATTCGCCTTCCTTGTTCGACTGATCGAACAGGATGGAAAAGCCATGATCCTTGGCCCGCGCGGTGCAGGCTTTTTTGATCTGGGCCAGGGTGGTCTTGCCGTAAATCTCAGGCTCCCGGCTCCCCAGCAGATTCAGGTTGGGGCCGTTGAGGATGTGGATTGGAAATACCTTTGATTTGCTTGGCTTTTTTGCCACGAGTTTCCTATAACGAACAGGGTTTGACGTCTTATAATCGCTCATTGCTTAGAACGGAAACCTTTAAAACCATGGCCCTGAACGTCACCCTGAACGGCGAGAACAAGAGGATCGGCGACGGCCTAAGCGTGGCCGGCATGCTGTCCAGCCTGGGGCTCGACCCCGCCAAGATCGCGGTGGAGCGTAACCTTCAGATCGTGCCGCGCTCGACCTATGACCAGGTCCAGGTGGCCGATGGCGACCGCTATGAGATCGTGCATTTCATCGGCGGCGGCAACGCCCCGGTCAGTGTGCCGCCCGAAAACAAGAAGCTGATCATCGCGGGCAAGGAATACAAGTCGCGCCTGATCATCGGCACCGGCAAGTACAAGACCTATGCCGAAAATGCCGCCGCCCTGGAAGCCAGCGGCGCCGAGATGGTGACGGTGGCGGTGCGCCGCGTGAATCTCACCGATCCCAATCAGCCCAAGCTGATCGATTTCATTGATCCCAAGAAATACACCTACCTCCCCAACACGGCGGGCTGCTTTACGTCTGAGGATGCGCTGCGCACGTTGCGGCTGGCGCGCGAAGCCGGGGGCTGGACGCTGGTGAAGCTGGAAGTGCTGGGCGACCAGAAGACGCTGTATCCCAACATGCCGGAGACTTTGAAAAGCGCCGAGGTGCTGATCAAGGAAGGCTTTCAGGTGATGGTCTATTGCAGTGACGATCCCATCCAGGCCAAGCGGCTGGAAGAGATCGGCTGCGCCGCCATCATGCCGCTGGCCGCGCCCATCGGCTCGGGCCTGGGGGTGCAGAACCCGGTCGGCATCCGCCTCATCATCGAACAGGCCAAGGTGCCGGTGATTGTGGATGCGGGCGTCGGCACGGCGTCGGATGCCGCCATTGCCATGGAGCTGGGCTGCGACGGCGTGTTGATGAACACCGCCATCGCCGAAGCCAAGAACCCGGTGCTGATGGCCGAAGCGATGAAGCATGCCGTGAAGGCGGGGCGTCTCGCTTATCTCGCAGGCCGTATGCCGAAGAAACGCTACGCCGATCCTTCGAGTCCGTTGGCGGGACTGATCTAACTCACCTGTCATCCCCGGCGAGGTTGCGAAGCAACCGAGGGAAGGGGATCCCACGCAAAGACTCTCGCATCGTCGCCCGCCTGGATTCCCTTCCCCTCCCGGGACTTCCTGCGGAAGTCCCGCTCGGCCGGGAACGACAGCTGTGCGCTGCGTTAACACTTGCGCGCTTAGCCCACTGATTCGGCTCTGATATAGTTGCGCGAATCACTTGCCAACCCGCCCCTATCGGACGGTAAGGGCGTCTGGTTCGAGGGCTCGCATGAAGCTTCAACATCTTGTCGCTGCCATCAGCGTGATCGGTCTTTCTGGCTGCGCGTCTGTTGTCGGCGAGGGCCACACCCAAACCATTTCTGTGGCGACGACGCCGGTGGGTGCGTCCTGTACCTTTTATCGCGAAGGCTCCGCCATCGGCACGATCAACCGGACACCGGGCAGGCTTCTGGTGGATCGGCGCAAGTACGACATCATCATCAAATGCGATAAGCCCGGTTATGGCGAAGCGACGTATGTGAACCATTCCGGCCTGGTCGGCATGGTGGCGGCGAGTGTTGCCGCAGACATACTTCTGACCATGGGCGTTTCGTCCGCCGTGGATTCCGCGACCGGCGCCGACAATCAATACACCAGCGATGTCGTGATCCAGATGAACGTCACGGGCGAGATGACGGCGCCGCCGAACAGCCGCCCGATTTCCAAACCCGTGCTGTCGGCGATTTAGCGCCGCCGGGCGCTGCCGCACTTCTGTCTGCCCGCTGGAGCAGAAATGACAGACTCTGTTACAGATTTTTTCTTTATAATCATGGCCTTACGGACAATACTCCCGCCGTTGCTGGCGGTTTGACAGCACACCTTCTTTATTATCAGCTAGCCGCAAATCCGCCCTAGAGGCGGGGGATTCTCGGGGAGATGTGCATGTTGAAGTTCAAAAAGGCCCTTGGCCTTTCCATTTCTGTTGCCGCTTTGTCGGTCGCTGCGGGCTCTGCCATGGGCCAGGCCGCGCGTACCGATTGGCCGGCCGCCAATCACGACAACACCTCGGTGCGCTATTCGCCGCTGACCCAGATCAACGCCGGCAACGTCAAGAACCTTGCCGTGCAGTGGACCTATCACATCAAGCCCGCCGACTGGCAGGGCAAGCTGATCTATGACGAATCCATTCCGATCGTCATCGGCAACACCATATATCTGGGCACGCCCTATGGCGAAGTCATCGCCCTGAACGCCACCACCGGCAAAGAGCTCTGGAAATTCCGCCTGCCGAACGAAGACGTATCCGCCAAGCGCGGCATCGGCTATTGGGCCGGCGGCGGCGGCATCAAGCCGCAAATCGTGTTCGGCACCGGCGACGGCTTCCTGTGGGAACTGGATGCGGCCACCGGCAAGCCCACCGCCTCTTTCGGTGACGGCGGCAAGATCGACGTCAAGACGCCCGAAGTGATGAACGGCTTCAAGGTGCCCTACGGCATTCTTTCGGCGCCGACCATCTACAAGAACCTGATCATCACCGGCGCCGGCACCGGCGAAGGCCCCGGCGGTTCGGCTGGCGGCGCAGGCCCGTCCGGCGACACCCGCGCCTTCGACGCCCGCACCGGCAAGCTGGTCTGGACCTTCCACACCGTGCCGCGCGAAGGCGAAGTCGGCTACGACAGCTGGGACAATCCCGAATCCACCATCGCCCGCTCCGGCGTCAATGTCTGGGGCTATATGTCGGTCGATGAAAAGCGCGGCATCCTGGTGATGCCGCTGGGCGCGCCCAACAATGACCGCGTCGGCATCGACCGTCCGGGCAATGGCTTGTTCGGCTCATCCGTCGTGGCGGTGGACGCCAACACCGGCAAGTATCTGTGGCACTTCCAGATGGTGCATCACGACGCCTGGGACTATGACGCCCCGGAAGCGCCGCTGCTGGCCGACATCAAGAAGGGCGGCAAGACCATTCCGGTCGTGCTCGCGATGGACAAGGCGGCGCTGCTGTTCACGCTGGATCGCACCACCGGCAAGCCCATCTTCCCGGTCGAAGAACGCCCGGTGCCGCAGTCCGACATTCCCGGCGAAAAGATGTCGCCGACCCAGCCTTTCCCGTCCAAGCCCGAACCGATTGGCCAGCACACGGTCAGCCGCGACAATCTCTATAAGGGCGACCCCACGCTTCAGGCTTACTGCGAGAAGATGGTGGACGATAACAAGATGAAGCTGGGCGGGCCGTTCCTGCCCATCGCCAAGGAGCAGTATTCGATCTCTCCTCCGGGCCCGGCGGGCGGCGTGAACTTCTGGGGCGGCACCTTCGACCCCAAGAACAATCTCTTCGTCACCAACGTGTCGAACGTCTTCCAGCCGATGCGCCTGACGCAGCGTCCGGACGGCACCTGGGCCAATCAGGGTCCGCTGGCCGGCCTGCGCCGCTTCGGCGATATGGATCGTCATCTTCTCTGCGGCCCGACCCCCTGGGGTGAGTTGGTCGCCGTGAACATGGATACGGGCGATACCGTCTATAAGAAGAGCGTCGGCGTTTCCGACATGCTGGCGCCGCAGTACCAGAACACCGGCCGTCCCACCGGCTCGGGCGCTTTCACCACCGCGTCGGGCCTGACCTTCCTGGGCGGCACGGACGACAAGCGCTTCCGCGCCTTCCGCACCACCACCGGCGAAATGGTTTGGGAAACCAAGATCGACGCGTCGATCGAGGACAGCCCCATCACCTATCGCGCTGCTGACGGCCGCCAATTCATCGCGGCCGTGGCCACGGGCGGCGGTATCGGTACGGCTACGACCGCGGTTGAGGGCGACACGCTCTACGCCTGGGGTTTGCCCAAGTAATCGCAACAACAGCACAAGTCAGGATTTGTCATGCATCGCTTTCTCTTCGCCGCTGCCGGTATTTTTTTTCTCACAGTCCCGGTGGCGGCGCAGGAAGATCCAGGGGCCAAATTGCCCCCGGGCGAAGGCCGCGATGTGGTGATGAAGGTCTGCACCAAATGCCATGATCCCTCGATCGCGGCGGAGCAGAGCTTCGACGAAAAAGGCTGGAAGGATCTGGTGGATCAGATGGAGTCCAACGGCGCCCGCGGCACCGAAGCCGAATTCGCCCAGATCGTGGCGTATTTATCGAAGGCTTTCCCCGCCAAATAGAACTTTCCTGTCATCCCCAGCAAACAGCGCGGCGCAAGCCGCGATGTGAGGGGAGGGGATCCAGGCTTCCAAAACAAGCGCGGTGCACTCCGGTGTGCCGCGCTTTTCTTTTACGCTAAGCGGCAGCGCGCCACCGAGGCGAGGTTCTTGCGCGCCCGACCCCTTTCAACCTTCCGGCGGTTGCAGGCCGCGTAGCCTTACCAGTGCACCGCCAACCCGGCGCTGATCGTATGGGACGCCGCATTGCCGGAATATTGGCCGTCATAGCGCAGCTGGATGCTGGCATTGTCGGCGACGGCGACTGCCGCACCAACGCCCACCACGCCGGCATCACGCGGCAAGGGCGCGCTAGCTTTCCTTGGCCGCCAGTTCGGCCAGGGTCGCGTCATCCACCGCGCCGGGATGCATGATCCCGTTGACGATGAAGGTCGGTGTGCCGTCGATCCCGGCGCTGCGCGCCAGGGCATGGCTCTGGTCGATCGCCGCAGTGATCTCCGGCTTCTCCATGTCGGCCTTGAGCTTGTTCAGGTCCAGACCCGCCTTCACCGCCGCCTGCATGATCACATCGGCGTCCACCGGCTTGGTCTCGCTCATCATCGCGAAATGCAGCGCCACATATTTGTCGGGCTGGTTGCGCGCCGCCAGCGCCACCTTGGAGGCGACGATGGAGTCCGGTCCCT
Organism: Alphaproteobacteria bacterium; assembly: GCA_947474565.1. Lineage (GTDB taxonomy): Bacteria > Pseudomonadota > Alphaproteobacteria > Micropepsales > Micropepsaceae > Rhizomicrobium. Next base: position 115,659 of record CANJIS010000001.1, on the reverse strand, counting down.
TGATGGGGAATTCGATGAACGAGAAGCGCGTGTCGTTCTTGTGCAGCGCATAGAATTTTTCCATCGCCGGCGCCGAAGCGCGGCAATAGGGGCAGTTATAGTCGGACAGCTCCACCACGCTCTTCTTGGCATTGGCCGGGCCGGTGACAAAAGCGATCCTGGGATCGAAGAAGGCGTTCAGCCCGATGCGCTTGATGGCGTCGGCGCTGGCCTGTTGCTGGTTGGCAGCCTGGCGCTCGGCCAGCTTGTCGTTCATCTCGCCGGCAATTTCCGGATGGGCCAGAAGATAGGCGCGGATGGCTTCTCCCGAGCCGCCGTTCGCCGTGCCCGGCAGCATGCCGTTCTGGGCCGCCGCGAACACGATCACGAGAGCGATCAAGGCGCCGCCAAGAGCGCCGGCGATGATGGTGGTCAGGTCACGCATTCTGGTCCTCGTTAGTTCTGGTCCCGCGTCTGCTGCGCCGAAGCACCGATAATATCATTGGCCCGTTCCCAATCGCCGGTGCCTTGCGTGAGCTTGGCGCGGGCGCGGGCGGCGAACTGCGCCGCCTGTTTATAGTCGCCGCCGGAATAATGGAATTCGGCGGTGGCCAGGGTGGCCATGGGTTCATTCTTCAGGTTGCTGTACGCCTGGGCTGTTTCATACCAGGTAAACGCGTCGTCATTTTCCGTCAGGCTGGCGATTTTCAGGTTGGAAAGCGCGGCCTGGGACATGTCGGTCCGGTCGGTCGCCAACTGCGCCACTGCCAGCGCCAGCCGCAGCTGGGGCGCGGCGATGGGCTTCAGGTTCACCGCTTTCTGGTAGGACGGAATGGCCAGGTCCGGCTTGGCCATGGACAGATAAATCTGCCCCTGCACTTCGTAGAAATAGGGGTTGTTGGGTTCTTCCTGAATCAGGGCGCCGATCTCGGCCAGCGCCTTCTGCAATTGCGGCTGGCGCAGATAAACCATGGCGCGGGCATAGCGCGCCGGTTCCGATGTGTCGGTCTCGGGAAAACGCTTCAAGGCTTCGGCCATGGGCAGGGTGTAACCCGCCAGCTTGGCCTGCACCATTTCGAACGTGTGCGTGACCTGCGGGCTGTCCTTCACATCCCGATAGGGCGAGGCTTCCATCTTGGTTTCGATATTGGCCAGGCGATCCTGACCCACCGGATGGTCCACCGCGAACGGGTTGATCTTGTAGGCGCTGCGCGCTTCATCCTGGGCGAAGCGGTTGAAGGTGTCATAGATGCCGCGCGGCGACTGGCGCGTGCGCAGCAACAGATTGAGAGCGATCTGGTCGGCGGCGGATTCCTGCACTCGGGAGAAAGCCGACATCTGCGCCTGGGCGATGGCCTGGCCCGCACCCATCAGCACCATGCCGGCTTGACCTGCGCCCGCGAGCATGGCGGCGACGCCCGCCAGCATGGCCAGCAGCATCGGCGTGGCGGCTTTGCGCGCGGCGATGCCGCCGCTGATGATGTGACCGCCGCTGATATGGCCGGTCTCATGCGCCATCACGCCGATCAGTTCGTTGGGCGTTTTTGTGAACATCAGGATGCCGGCGAAGATGAAGATATTTTCACCGCCATCGCCGAAGGTGGCGAATGCGTTGATGTCGCCATTGCCCAGAAGCCAGACGCGGGGCGAGGGGTTCAGTCCCGCGGCCTTGGCCAGCGGCTCTTCATAGGAGCGCAGCATCTCCTCGGTTTCGGTATCGCGCAGAAGCTGGATGCCCTGGGCCATGGCGGGCAGGTTGGCGCCGGCCATGCTGGCGGCAAAACCCACGGCAAAAGCCCAAGGTCTTGCGCGAAGAAATGGGCGCGCATAGCGGGAGAGGCGCTGAAAAGCGGGGTGCCCCAATACAGGGAATAAGCGCAAGTGAGCCAAACTCCTTCTGTCAGCCGCTTCGTGGCTGATCGCCCCTTGGCCCGTCTGAACGCGGGTCCCCACCCAAATCAGAGGGTAAAGTCCCCAAAGGCCAAAAGCAAACAAGCGTCTAGCGGTAAATCCGGGGGTGGGGCATAACCGGCTCTATTATGGTCGGGCGGGCTCGTTTTTCGGCGCCCACCCAACAAGGATTACCCCGCCGTGATGGCCTATCGCCGCATTGTCTCGCTTCTGACCGCGTCGCTTCTGGCGGGCTGCTCGTCCATGGACAGCATCATGCCCAGCGCGCCCAATATTTTTCTTGCCGATATCGTCGGCGGCCAGGTCTCGCAGCGGGCCGATATGACAGGCCTGGCGGTGAGCGATGAACCCTTCGCCGCCAAGGCAGGCACCGCCATTCTGTCTCAAGGCGGCAGCGCCGCCGATGCGGCCGCCGCGATGTTCTTTACATTGTCCGTCACCTATCCGGTGGCGGCAGGCCTGGGCGGCGGCGGCATCTGTCTGGTCCGCAACGACAAGGGCCGCATCGCGGAGTATGATTTTCTCGCCCAGGCCGCGGGCAGCGGCGGCGCCTACGCCGTTCCTGGCGCGGTGGCGGGTTTCTATGACATGCAGAAGGCGTATGGCGCGTTGCCATGGCAGCGCGTTGTCGCGCCAGCCGAAGCCTATGCCGGCGCCGGTTTCCCCATCAGCCATGTTCTGGCCCAGCGCCTTTCGGTGATTCAATCCATCGTCGCGCAGGATCCCTTGCTGGCAGCGGAGTTCATGAGCGACGGCACGCTCAAGCCCGAAGGCAGCGTGGTGGCCAACACGGCGCTGGCGCAAACCCTGGCGCAAGTGCGTCTGTCCGGCGCTGACGGCTTTTATAAAGAAGCGGTGGCCGGCAGCCTGGTCCGCGCCTCCGCTGAGGGTGGCCGCCCGCTCAATCTGGCCGAACTTGCCGCCTATCGCGCCGCATTGGTTCAGCCCCGCATCCAGCGCCGCGGTGAAGTCAGCGCCGCCATGCCCGGCCCGTCCACCGGCGCGGGCGCGTTTATCGCGGCCCTCGTCACCAACACCGGCACAGGCGAACCGCAGGGCGCGATCGTGAACGGCCTGCGCCGCACGCTGGCCTCTTTCAATATCGCGACGGTGCCGCCGGATCTGGGCGCCACCGGCTTTGCCGCGATGGATAAAAATGGCCAGGCGGTCGCCTGTGCCGTGACATTGAATGGTCCGTTCGGTTCGGGCCATAGCGCGGCCGACAGCGGCGTGACACTGGCGGCATCGCCGTCTGCGCCCAATGGAATTTCCAGCGCCTTCCTCACGCCCATGATCGTCACGGATTCGTCAGGCGCGGTGACGCTGGCCGGCGCCGGTTCCGGCGGACCCAATGGCAGCGGTGCGATGGTGTATGCCTTGCTGCGCCGTGCGGCCGGGGCCGGTGTGACGCGGCCCACGGATTTGCGTTCCACGGGGCTGGCGCCGTTCGCCACCGCCAACACCATCGCCTGCCAGAACGGCCTGTGCGTTGCGTTGCCCGATCCGGGTGGCAGCGGTCTGGGTGCGTCGGTGGATCGGCCGATAGCGACCAAGTGAAATTGCGCTGTGAGCGACGGCGCGCGTAGCGCGTGAGCAGGTCCAGTGGACCTGCGAAAGGAGCGAACGCCGCGAGCTAAAGCGAGCGGCACGCGATCTCGGCTTAGCTGCCTGTCGTCGAGGTGCTGATCACGGTGTTGTTGACCGGGATCACGTTATTGTCGTTGACGTCGAAATGGATGCTGCTGGTGGTGCTCTTCTGCGTGGAAATCAGCAGTGCACCCAATCCCAGCAAGGCCACGGCGCCGCTCACCACCCAGAATGTGTTGATGCCCTTCTGCGCTTGTACGACGCCCGCAGGTTGACCCTGGGGAAGCGCGCCATTTTCTGCCGCTGCAAGCGAGGTGCTTGCGATCAGCGTAAACGTCAGGACAAAAACAACGACATTACGCATGGCAAATCCCTGTTGGTGACACGCTAGCACGAACTCACTCGCCGCTAAACGTTCTTTGCCACCAGCCCTTTTTGGGCTTTGCGTCGTCCGTCGGGGTGGTGTCGGGAACATCGTCCTTCAGCGACCAGACCGGAGTGGACGGCGAACCGGCGCGCCCGTCGTTGCGGGGCGTGGTGTCGATTTCATCCGGGGCGCTGCCGAAGCGGTCATCCACAAAAGCTGCTGCGGTTCCCTCCTGGGTTTCGCCCGCCTGGCCCTGTTCGCCCGGCTGGCGGTCACGCCCGCCACGGCGGCCACGGCGGCGGCGGCGGCGTTGTCCTTCGGCAGTGACGTCGCCACCGGCTGCTTGCGGCGGTGCGCCTTGGCTCGGGGCGTCATTGCTTTGCGCGATATGCTGTTCACCGGCTTCGCCGTCCGCTGCGATGGCAGGGGAGGCTTCGCCGCCCGTATCGGCGCGCGGGCCACGGTCACGGTTGCGGCCGCGTCCACCACGGCGGCGGCGGCGTTTTCCGCCGCGCTCTTCACTGTTACCACCACCACCACCATTGTTATTGCGGGGGCGGGATTCACCGTCGCTGTCCGGCACGGCTTCGCCGCGCACCGTTTCGGTTTCGGTGTCGGCGTCGTCCAGAATTTCTTCTTCTTCCTCGTCCTCGTCCGGCGGCACATCGTCTTCCGGCTCATCGGAGGGCACAAAACCGGCTTCGATGCTGACGGCGCTGGAACGCGGCTGCGCGCCGGGTTCCTTGGAGCGGGTGCGCTCCAGTTCAAAATTGCCGGCCTGCAGCCCTTCGGTCGGGGCAAAGGAAATTTCCATGCCGTATTCGGCTTCGATACGCGCCAGTTCGCGGCGCTTCTGGTTCAGGGCATAGAGCGCGATATCGGACGCCACCTTCACGGTGACGGCGCTGGCGCGGTTCTTTTCGCCTTCTTCTTCCAGGGAGCGCAGCAGGCGCAGGGTGGTGGATTCGACCGAGCGGACGATACCGGCGCCGCCGCAATGCGAACAGGTGACGGTGGAGCCCGCCAGCACACCGGCGCGCAAACGCTGGCGCGACATTTCCAACAGGCCGAACTGGGAAATCTTTCCGATCTGCACTCGGGCGCGATCATTCTTCACCGCATCGCGCATCCGCTTTTCGACTTCGCGGTCGTTGCGGCCTTCTTCCATGTCGATGAAGTCGATCACGATCAGGCCGGCCAGGTCGCGCAGGCGAAGCTGGCGGCCAACCTCGTCGGCGGCTTCCAGGTTGGTCTTGCGCGCGGTTTCCTCGATGGAATGTTCGCGCGTGGCGCGGCCGGAGTTCACGTCGATCGAAACCAGCGCTTCGGTCTGGTTGATCACGATATAGCCGCCCGACTTCAAGGTGACGGTGGGCGAGAACATCGCGTCGAGCTGGGATTCGATATGCATGCGCTGGAACAGCGGCACCGAGTCCCGGTACTGATGGACATTGCGCGCATGGCTGGGCATCAGCATCCGCATAAAGTCCTTGGCGTTGCGGTGGCCCTGTTCGCCTTCGACCACAACGTCCTGGACGTCCTTGGTGTAAAGATCGCGGATCACCCGTTTAATAAGGTCGCCTTCCTCATAGACGTTGGCGGGCGCATTGGACGACAGCGTTTTCTCGCGGATCGTGTCCCATAGCCGCATCAGATATTCATAGTCGCGGCGGATTTCGATCTTGCTGCGGTTTTCACCTGCCGTGCGGATAATCAGCCCCATGCCCTCGGGCAGTTCCAGGCCCTGCGCCGCGCTCTTCAGGCGCTTGCGGTCGGCGGGATTGGTGATCTTGCGGGAAATGCCGCCGCCGCGCGGGGTGTTGGGCATCAGCACGCAATAGCGGCCGGCCAGCGACATATAGGTGGTCAGCGCCGCGCCCTTGTTGCCGCGTTCTTCCTTCACGACCTGCACCAGGATGATCTGGCGGCGCTTGATGACTTCCTGAATCTTGTAGTGCTTGCGGCGCACCCATTTCTGCGACGGCCGCGCCGCCTGCAAAGCCTGGGCGTCGCCGCCTTCTTCGCCGCTCACCGGCTCGATGGCGCCTTCATTCTCTTCGTTGGCTTGCGCAGCGGCATCGCCACCTTCAGCCAGCTCGCCCGAAACAGCCTCGATCTCGCCTTCATGATCTTCGGCATGGCCGGCGGCCAGGCTGTCGCCATCGCCCTGATAATCGTCTTCGTGAGCTTCGGCGGCCTGCGCCTTGCTCAGCTCGTCTTCGTCATGATGATGGTCATCATGTTCTTCGTCGGGACGGTTGACGTGATTGACGAAGACATCTTCGTGGTCATCGCCATGGTCGTCGGCGGCGGGCCCCCTGTCATCATGGGAGCGTTCTTCGGCCGGCTCTTCCGCGGAAGGTTCCGGCACGCCGATGGTGGCGGCATCCAGCACCTGGCCTTCGTCTTCGCCGTCCTCATGACCGGTATCGTCGTCGCCTTCGTCCTTGGCGTCGTCGCTGTCATCGGCTTCCGGCTTGCCGCCGATGTCGAAGGATTCAATGTCGTCCTCGGAGCGGCGGCGGGCTTCGGCCTCCTGCTCGGCTATCAGGGCCTGCCGGTCGGCGGCGGGGATCTGGTAATAGTCGGGATGGATTTCCGAGAAGGCCAGGAAGCCCTGGCGGTTGCCGCCATACTCGACAAAGGCGGCCTGCAACGACGGTTCAACCCGCGTCACCTTCGCCAGATAGATATTGCCCTTGAGCGGCCGCCGGGAGGCAGCCTCGAAGTCAAATTCTTCGACCTTCGAGCCGTCGAGAATAACCACGCGGGTTTCTTCCGGGTGGCTGGCGTCGATCAGCATGCGCTTTTTCATGGAATTCTCCGATGGCCGCGCGTGCCCGCTCGCGTGTGAACGCGAGGCTTGGGGTGGGCGGCGTTGTTGGGGCGCGATCCCGGACAGCCATCTGCTCTGGCAGGGCTGGGGTGAGGGTTCGCGACAGGGTTGTCATCAAAATCACTTAATTCGGGCCCGCAATTCGCGGGGGATTGGGCTGGCGGCGATGGCCTCAGCGGGGGAGAATCAGCGACGCTGTCTCGTTCGCGGCCACCGCGCCGTGCCGGTGGAATCCCGGTCCGGCGCAGCCTTGGACTCTTGTAGGTGCCATATGCCGGTACGGCAAGGTGCAACCTGTGGAAGCTTGGGGGCTGGGGCCTAACGAAACGTAAAGGGTTTTAGGCGGATTTTAGCGGATCGGTGCCGATCGGATTGAAAAATTGTTGAAATTCAAGATCATAGCGGTGGTGCTGGCGGCCGGTGCTTTTTGCGGCCTGGGCGTTGCTGCGGCCCCGAATGCCGATGATCCCATCGCCCGGCTGCTGTCGGGCGGCACTGCCAGCGAAAAGCGGCCCACCGCTCCGGCCAAGCCGATCCCCGCATTCCAGAATGCCGGTCCGTCTCCGGGCGCCATGCCGGTGGGTCAGGCCCCCGTGGTGATGAGCGCCCGCATCGGCGAGCATGAAGACCGCACCCGGCTGGTCCTGGAACTGTCCGACCCCGTCAATTTGCGCACCTTCACCCTGGCCAACCCGGACCGGGTGATCGTGGATATGCCCCAAGTCTCCTGGCGCCTGGGCGCGCCGCCCCAGCCTTCCGCCAACGGCGCCATCAAATCCTATCGCTACGGCCTGTTCCGAGAAGGCGACAGCCGCATGGTGATCGATCTCAACAAGCCGGTCAGCGTCGCCAATGCCCTGGTGCTGCCGCCCTCCGGTGGCTTCGGCTACCGGGTGGTGATCGACATGTTCCCCGTGCTGCAGGCCAAGTTCGAAAGCGATGCCGGCTGGCCCGCCGACCTGAAGCAGCGCGAAAGCGATGCGGAAAAAGCCGCCATGGCGATGGCGCCCCCCACCGGCGGCAAGAAGATCGTGGTGATCGATGCCGGTCACGGGGGCCTGGATTCCGGCACCAGCGGCGTCAACGGGTCGCTGGAAAAAGACCTGGTGCTGGCCGAAGCGCTGCGGCTCAGCCAAATGCTCAAGACGCGCGGTTACAGCGTCCACATGACCCGCGACAAGGACAGTTTCATTCCGCTGCCCAAGCGGGTGGCGATTGCGCGCAAATACAAAGCCGATCTTCTGATCTCCCTGCATGCCGATTCCAATCCGGATTCCTCGGTCAGCGGGCTTTCGATCTACACCCTGAATGATGGCCGCTCCGACCGCGAAGCCAGCGCCCTGGCAAGGCGTGAAAACCAGTCCGATGTGATCGCGGGCGTGGACCTGTCCGGCGACAACAATCCGGTGGCGCCGATCCTGATCAATCTGGCCCAGCGCGACACCATCAACAGATCATCACGTTTTGCTGAAAGCGCACTCAGCCGGCTTGGCACCGTCACCGACATATTGCCCCGCCAGCCGCACCGTTCCGCCAGTCTGGCCGTGCTTGTCGCCCCCGACGTTCCGGCGGTGCTGATCGAGCTGGGTTATCTGTCCAATCGCGCGGACGCCGCCCAGATGAACACCGACCGCTGGCGCGCCAATGTCGCCCAGGCCATCGCCGAAACGGTGGACCGCCATTTTGCCCCGGAACCGGACACGCAAACCGCCACTGCGCCCAAGCCAAAGTTCCAGCGCTGATGTCACCTTTTGGTGCCTCTTTTTGGCCGGAAAAAGGATTATAAGACCGCCATGCTTCGCAAACTTCTTGTCTATGCCGGTTTTGGCGCTGCCGCTCTGGCCGTAATCGGCATGATGGCCGCAGGCTTTTATGTCTACACCATCACCCGTGATCTGCCCTCGGTTGAGGCGCTGCAGAATTACACCCCGCCGGTCACCACCCGCGTCTATGCCGGTAACGGCACGGTGCTCGGCGAGTATGCCAGCGAGTCCCGCGTCTTTATTCCCGTCAGCTTCATTCCCAAGCTGGTATCGGAAGCGTTCACCTCGGCCGAAGACCGCAATTTCTATACCCATCCTGGCGTCGATCCGTCCGGCATCCTGCGCGCCGCGATCAAAGACGTGGGCCTGGTGATCGAAGGTCACCGTCCCCAGGGCGCTTCCACGATTACGCAACAGGTGGCGCGCGATTTTCTGTTGAACTCCGATGTCAAGCTGGCGCGCAAGATCCGCGAAGCCATTCTGGCCATCCGCATCGATGCGACCTATCCGAAGGACAAGGTTCTCGAACTTTATCTGAATGAGATTTATCTCGGCCAGCATTCCTACGGCGTCGCCGCTGCGGCGCTGAATTATTTCGGCAAGTCTCTCGACGAGCTGGATATCCCGGAAGTCGCCTTCCTGGCGGCGCTGCCCAAGGGCCCGGCCAATTACGATCCGCGCTTTTATCACGACGCCGCCGTTGATCGCCGCAACTATGTGATCGGCCAGATGGAAGACAATGGCTACATCACCAGGGAACAAGCCGCCGCCGCTAAGGCCGCGCCGCTGGTGACGCAAATGCGCGCGCTGGGCAGCCAGGCCGCCGACGTGGATTATTATGTCGAAGAAGTTCGCCGCCAGTTGCAGAAGCAATATGGTTCGCAGGCACTGTATGACGGCGGCCTGCAAGTACGCGCCTCACTCGACACGCGGTTGCAGAATTACGCCGTGGAAGCCTTGCGCAGCGGCTTGGTCCGCTATGACCGCCGCCATGGCTGGCGCGGCGCCAAGAACCATCTCGAAGTGAACAGCGACTGGAAGGCGGGGCTGACCAAGCTTTCCTCCGACGCCAAGCTGCAATCGGGTATTGAAAGCTGGAAGCTGGCCCTGGTGCTGGGCTTTACGGGCAAGGACATTCAGTTGGGCTTCGCCGACGGCTCGACCGGCACCATGCCGTATGACGGTTACAAATGGGCCAAGCCCGAACTGAAGAACCAGACCTGGGGCCCGGTGCCGGACAGGCCCGAGAAAGTCGTCAAGCAGGGCGATGTGGTTTTTGCCGAACCGATGAATCCCAAGGATGCGGGCAACAAGCCCGGTCAATTCGCGCTGCGCCAGATTCCAGAAGTGAACGGCGCCATTGTGGCGATGGATCCGCATACCGGCCGCGTTTTGGCGCTGTCGGGTGGCTTCTCTTATGCCTCGTCGCAATTTGATCGCGCCATGCAGGCGCAGCGTCAGCCCGGCTCGTCCTTCAAGCCGTTCGTCTATGCTGCCGCGCTTGAGAATGGCTACACGCCGTCCAGCAAAGTTCTGGATGCGCCGTTTGTGATGGATATGGGACCGGGGCAGGGTATCTGGCGTCCTGATAATTTCGAAAAGGGGGAATTCCTGGGCGACACCACGCTGCGCCGCGGCCTGGAGCTGTCGCGCAACGTCATGACCGTGCGCCTTGCGTCGCAGCTGGGCATGGACAAGGTGGTGCCGATCCCGATCCGCATGGGCGTCTATGACAAGCTCTCGCCGATGCTGGCCATGTCGCTCGGCTCCGGCGAAACCACGCTGATCCGCATCGTCACCGGCTATTCCGAATTCGTGAATGGCGGCAAGAAAATCACGCCCTCGCTGATCGACCGCATCCAGGATCGCAATGGCCGCACCATCTGGCGCCATGACGCGCGCGATTGCGATGGCTGCAACGATGCCGCCTGGCATAACCAGGAAGAGCCGCTCCTGGCCGATACCCGCGCCCAGGTGCTCGACCCGCGCACTGCCTACCAGATGGTTTCCATGCTGGAAGGCGTGGTGCTGTACGGCACCGGCCGCTCCGTCTCGGCGGTGGGCAAGCCGCTGGCGGGCAAGACCGGCACCTCGCAGGATTCGCAAAGCGTTTGGTTCATCGGCTTCTCGCCCGATCTGGCCGCCGGTGTGTATGTCGGCTTCGACAATCCGCGCACCCTGGGCCATGACAATATCGGTCAGGATGAACAGGGCGCCACGGTTTCGGCGCCCATCTTCCGCGACTTTATGAAGAACGCGCTGGCGGATTCCCCGCCGACGCCGTTCCGCGTCGCGCCGGGCATTGAACTGGTGGCGGTGGATGGCCATTCCGGCGACCCGGTGACGCCCGGTTCGCGCGGCGCCATCATGGAAGCCTTCAAGGCCGGCACCGCGCCGGGCGAATATAATGCGCCCATCGGCGGTGTGATTGATGTCGGCGTCGATCCGGGTGCGGCTACCGTTTCGGCTGGTGCGCCCCAGCCCGGGGCGCCCACGGGCCGTTCGTCTTCTGGCGGTATTGGAGAGGGCACCGGCGGCCTTTATTAGGCGCGGTTCTTTTGCGACCTGAAGTGCGTCGCTCGTCGCTCATGGGTCTATTCGCCCACATCGCTCCTCGCTCCTTCTCAGTCCGCAAAATTCCTCGCGCCTAACGTTCAATCCTTTACGTCCGTGCTGGATGCCCTTATATCCGCCTCATGCGCCCTGAAATCCAACGCCAGACAGCCGACATCGAGCAGGCCATCGCCCTGCTGAGGAGGCATCTTTGACTGGGATAAAGCCGTTCGCCGCCTCGACGAACTGAACGCCAAGGCCGAAGACGCCGCACTCTGGAACGATCCGCAGAACGCGCAGAAATTGATGCGCGAGCGCCAGAAGCTGGATTCGGCGCTGGGCACCGTGCGCTCCCTGGAAAATGAATTGTCCGACGCCACCGGCCTGATCGAGATGGCCGAAGCCGAAGGCGATGCCGCCATGGTGGCCGACACCGAAAAACAGATCGCCGCCATTGCCGCCCGCGCCGAAAAACAGCGGCTGCAATCCATGCTGTCGGGCGAAGCCGATGGCAACGACGCCTATCTGGAAATCCATGCCGGGGCCGGCGGCACCGAAAGCCAGGATTGGGCTTCGATGCTGTTCCGCATGTACATGCGCTGGGCCGAGCAGCATGACTATAAATTGCAGCTGATCGAGGAAAGCGAAGGCGAGTCCGCCGGGCTGAAATCCGCCACCATCCGGGTCAATGGCGACAATGCCTATGGCTGGCTGAAGACCGAGCAGGGCGTGCACCGGCTGGTGCGCATCTCGCCGTTCGATTCCAACGCCCGTCGCCACACCTCTTTTTCATCGGTCACGGTTTATCCGGTGATCGACCAGACCATCGAAATCGATGTCGCGGAAAAAGATGTCCGAATCGACGTCTATCGCGCCAGCGGCGCCGGCGGCCAGCACGTCAACAAGACCGAAAGCGCCGTGCGCATCACCCATCTTCCCACCGGCATTGCGGTGGCCTGCCAGACCGAACGCAGCCAGCACCAGAACCGCGCCAATTGCTGGGACATGCTCAAGGCCAAGCTGTACGAGATTGAACTCAAGAAGAAGAAGGATGAAACCGGCGCCTTTGTCGGCGAGAAGGCCGAGATCGGCTGGGGCCACCAGATCCGCTCGTATGTGCTGCAGCCCTATCAACTGGTGAAAGACCTGCGCACCGGCGTGGAAAGCCGCATTCCGTCCGACGTGCTGGACGGCGATCTGGATCCCTTCATGGCCGCCGCGCTGGCCCAGGAAGTGGGCGGCAAACCCAAAGAGAAGATCGAAGACCTGGATTAACGCAACAGTCATCCCCAGCGACCATCAACCGCGCAGCGGTGATGGGAGGGAAGGGGACCCAGGTGGTGAGTTTGTGTCCGCTGCGCCTCGCCTAAGCTCGGCGCGTTCATCGCTCGAAACGATCGTCGCGCTACGCTGCAGCTAGCGACGGATCGTTTCGTTCGCCTAAAACGGCGAACCGCTCATCACTCGGCGGGCTGACCAACCGGCGTCAAACCGGCAAGGCCGGTCTGTACTTCGCGGAAAGCAGTCTGCACCGCCGTCTGCATCGGACCCGGGGCGGATGGCTTGGCGGGCGGCGAGGCGAGGTGAAGACTTTCATCACCCAGCGGATTGTCGGAATGGCGGCAATTGCCTTCAAAGAAGGCGCCGGCTTCCACCGCAAAGGCTTCATGCAGAATGTCGCCTTCGACATGGCTGGTGGCGGAGAGCTGCACCTTGCGGGCGCGGATGCGGCCCATCACCCGTCCGCGCACGGTCAGGTCTTCGGCCATGATCTCGCCGTGAATTTCGGCCTTCTCGCCGATCACCAGGCCGACGCTGCGGACATCGCCTTCGACAATGCCGTCAATCTGGATGTCGCCGGTGGAGATCAGCGTGCCGGTGACGGTGAGGTCGGCGCTGATGATGGAGGGCACGGTGCCGCGCGCGCTGCGCTTGGCCGGTGCCGCCGGAATGGTGTTGACGCTGGGAGCTGGGGAAACAGGATCTTTTTTAGAGAACATGACGGCCTGCCTCTATGAAATTGCTCGGGTTGCGAACCACATCATCATACCAGACTTCGTAGTGAACATGGGGGCCGGTGCTGCGGCCGGTGGAACCCATTTTGCCCACCATGGAACCCTTGTTCACCTTGGAACCTACAGCCACGGTAATCTTGGAAAGATGACCATAGCGTGTGTGTATGCCAAATCCGTGATCGATTTCCACCATGTTGCCGTAACCGTCCCGGTTGCCAGCGAAAACAATGGTGCCCGGCGCGGTCGACGCCACCGGCGCGCCCCAGGGACCGGCGAAATCCACGCCCGGATGGAAGGCATAGCGGCGGGTGAAGGGGTCAATGCGCGCCCCGAAACCGCTGGAGCGGTCGAACTGCGCGCCAGTCACCGGCACGGCCAGGGGGATATGTCCCATTTCGGAGGAAAGCGTATCCAGCTGCGCCAGCACCGCAACGGCCTTCAAATAAGCCGTGTCGAAATTCGGATCGGCAACGCCGGCGACATGGACCTGGTCCAGCGGAATTTCCGGGCCGCCCACGCCTTCGGTCGCCTGCACCTTGCGCAGGAATTGATCGGGGTTGATGCCGGTGCGCTTTACGGCGGCGCGCAGCAAATTGACGTCGCCGTCCAGCACGAGCTGCGTCTGGGCCATCAACTGCGCTTCGGTGCCGGACAAGGCCGCCAGACGCCTGGTCTGATTATCGAGAGATTTGAGCAAGGGATGTTCCGCATAGGCCGTGCGGATTTGGCCCAGGGACGGGGCTCTGCGCTCCATCAAAGCCGAAGCAAGCTTACTCAGGCCTTTCCACATTCCGTCGAAGTTCAGAATGTTGGCCCTGGAGGTTTTCTTTACGCGCGGCTGCGGCATTGGCGGATCGGGCATCACCGTCAGGCTGCTGTCGGCATTCTCGTCAATGTCGGTGTCGATGGGCGCGCCGGCAAAACCGACACTGTCGGAAGCGATGCCGCTGTCGCGCGCCGCCCCAGCCGGCACCAGATGGCTGGCACCCGCCACGGTCACGCCGCCGGTGTCGCCGGCAGTGCGCGCGGTGATGGCGTTCTCAAGACGGTTCTTGCGGCTGAGGAACCCGCTGATGGCGTTCTGCTTGGCGGTCAGGGCGTCCGCGGTGGCCTTGAATTTGTCTTCGGCCCCGACCAGCGCGCCATTCAGTTCATCATAGGAAATCTGAAGGTCGGCGAGGCGGTTCTCGTAAGCCGACTGCATCTGCTGGAAGCGATTGTCCTTGGCCGCGATGATGCGGTCCTTGAACACCACATTGACGGTGGCGAACGCGATCCAGCCCAGGAAGATCAGCGCCAGCCCGGCCAGGGTCGCCTGCAGCGATGGGCCGAAGGTGAAGAACTGCACCCGGCCATCGCTGCGGATATAGATCTGCCGTTCCGGGAAGGTGCGATGCAGCCAGGCCCAGATGCGTTCCAGCAATGAGGTCTTCTTCACCGTGTCAGGCGTCATGCCCACACCCCAAGCGGCATTTCAACCTTGCCGTCCTTGCCGTTCAAGCCGCGCTGCCAGAAAAAGGAGCGTGAGGTTAACCGGGGTCCAAAGACGCTGGAGGAGGGGCGCTTTTTCACAGGTTTTTCGCCTTTTCCAGCACCGCTTCGACATGGCCGGGGACTTTTACCTTGTGCCAGGCCTCGGCGATGACGCCCTTGGCGTTTACCAGAAACGTGGCGCGCTCCATGCCCCTATACTTGCGGCCATAGAGCGTCTTCTCGCCCCAGACGTCCCAGCCTTTCGCCATCTTGATGTCGGGGTCTGAGCCCAGCGCGATCTTCAACTTGTGCTTGGCGCGGAATTTCTCATGGGATGCGAGGCTGTCCTTGGACACGCCCATCACGAAAACGCCCAGCTTTTCGAATTTCTTGGCGGCCGCGGTGAAGTCGATGGCTTGCTTGGTGCAGCCCGCGGTGTCGTCCTTGGGGTAAAAATAGACGACGTACGGCTTACCCAACAGGGCGGTCCGTGACAGGACGCCCAGGTCGCTTTCCAGCTTGAAATTGGGGGCCTTATCGCCCGCAGCCAACGCTATAGTGCCCATTCTTCAGCCCTTAACACAGTTTATGCGGGTCTAAAGCAGCCAAATCAAGCCAGAGCAGTTTACAAGATGCTGGACTTCCTCCCCTTTTTGGGCCCAACAGATAGGCTAGAAGTTCCAAGCTTGCTGGGACAAAGTCGTTGAAACTGCCCTTTTCCGCCTATGTAAAGCGCCACCACATCAGCCACGCCGCCCTTAGCCTGGGGGCGGTCGTGGCGGCGGTGGTGTTTTTTGCGGTGGGGGCGTTTGTCCGGCTTCTGGTCGGGCCGGTGTCGCTGGGCCCCCTGCAGACCACCCTGGCCGGGGCGATCAGCCAGGCCGTGCCGGGCATCACCCTGGCCTATGACAAAGCCGCCATCGAATGGGACCGGGACCAGAACCGGGTCGAACTGGTGGTGCTGGGCACCCGTATTCTGGACCGCGATGGCCGCATCGTCGCCTCCGCGCCCAAGGCTGACATTCAACTGGCCGCCGGGCCGTTCCTGCGAGGCAAGATCGCGGTGCAGCGCATTACACTGGTCGGCGTCTCGTTCACGCTGGTGCATCTGAAAAGCGGCGGCATCCGTCTGGGCACGGAAGGCGGCAGCGCCAAAGATGTCTATGAACGCCTCAGCGATCTGATCACCGCCAAGAGTTCGCAAAGCTCCACGCTTAAAAGCTTTGCGGTGCGCAATGCCAACCTGAAGCTGCTGGACGAAGTGACCGGCCTCAATCTCACCGCGACGCGCGCCAACCTGTCCATCACCGCCCGCCCCGACGCCAGCCTGGCCACCAATTTCGATTCCGATGTGATGGTCACCGGCAAGCCGGCACACGTGAAAGCCGACCTGATCCTGCCCGCGTCCGACAAGGACCCGATCACCGGCACCGCCACCGTCAGCCATCTGGATCTTCCGGCGCTCAGCGCCAATGCCGATCTGTTCCGGCCGCTGCACAGTCTGGCGCTGGCGACGGACCTGACCACAAAATTCTCCATCGAGCCCGATGGCCGCATCACCGAAACCGATTTTGATGTGAAGGCGCAGGGCGACATTCCCTTGTCGTGGCTGACCACCAAGGCGCTGAATGTGAATGAGCTGCGCCTGACGGGTCATTATGACGGCGTCACCAAGCATCTGTCGTTGAACGAAGCGCACCTGGACGCCAAACAGGCCGATATCCGCTTCAAGGGCGGCGCCGACATGGTCTACGCCAATGGCGAGCTGGAAAGCGTGTCCGCCGATATCGCCACCACCCGCGCGGTGCTGAACCTGGCCGGGATGCTGCCGCAACCGGTGACCCTGCAGAGCGCCGTCTTCAAGGCCGTCTATCACGCGGCGGAAAACACCTTCGACATTGCGCGCGCTGCTGT
Source organism: Alphaproteobacteria bacterium (assembly GCA_947474565.1). Classification (GTDB taxonomy): domain Bacteria; phylum Pseudomonadota; class Alphaproteobacteria; order Micropepsales; family Micropepsaceae; genus Rhizomicrobium. The sequence goes on along the minus strand of CANJIS010000001.1, from coordinate 99,261 downwards.
CGCCGCGCCGCAGTTCAATCTGGAGCTGAAAGGCCAGGTCCAGTTGAACGCCAAGCCCGGCCAGGCGCCGGGCCTGAATGTCACCGGCAGCATTGCCCAGCTTCCGGTGCTTCGGTTGCTGCAATATTGGCCGCTGCAGGTCGCCCCGGGCGCGCGCGAATGGATCGCGGAAGATATTTTCGCCGGCGTCATGGGCCCAATCAGCTTCGAGACCCATTTCGCGCCCGGCATGCTGGATATGCCGGTGCTGCCCGACGACTCTCTGCTGCTCACCTTCGATATGAACGGGGTGGAAGGCAATTACCTGACGGGCATGACCCATCTCACCAACGTGTCGGGTAATGCCACGCTGACGGGCGACACGTTCACCGCCGATTTCACCGGCGGCCGGATCGGCAATCTGATCGTCACCAGGGGTCATGCTCTGATCCCAACCCTGCATGTCCATGGCACGGTGAGCCAGTTCAGAGGCCATATCGACGGCGCGATGCCGGACGTAATGGCGCTGATCGACCAGAAACCGCTGCAATATCCCACCCGGTTCGGCGTCGATACCAAGACCACGCTGGGCACCGCCGGGATCGATCTTTCCCTTCAGGTGCCGATTCTGGATCACAATGCCGACAAGATCGGCATACTGGTGAAGGCGCATGTCAATGATTTCGCCGTGGCGCTGGGCCACCTGCATCTCAGCAATGGCGATGTTGATTTCACCGTGGACAACAACACGCTGCACCAGACCGGCATCGCGCAGCTTGCCGACACAAAGCTGAATGTGGATTGGGTCGAAGACCTCAATTCCAAACTGCCCATCACCACGCATCTGAATGTAAAAGGCCAGATCACCGAAGCGGCCCGCGCCGCGCTGAATGTCGGCCTCACCACCATTCTCACCGGCCCGGTGCCCGTTCAGGGCACGCTGACCGGCAGCCATGGCGAGCTTCGCACCGCCGATCTGCAGCTTGACCTGACGCCCGCCGCCATCCTCATTCCCATTGTGCATTTGGGCAAACCGGCGGGGCAGGCGGCCAGTGCGCGCGTCACCATCAATTTTGGCCAGGGCAACAATCTTCAGGATGAAACGCTGCGCGTTACCGGCCCTAATCTTGCCGCCAACGGCACTGCGTATTTCGACAAGACCGGCGCGCTGACCCAGTTGAATTTTCCCTCGGTCAAAATGGGCACGCTGAACGATCTGTCTTTTGTCCTGGCGCGCAATGCCCAGACCGGCGACACCTACACCGTGCGCGGCCGTTCGATGGACGGCTCGCTGGTGGGCCGCAATGGCGACACCAAGCCGGGCAACCCGGGCGTCAATGCGTCCGCGCCGCCGCCGAATGAAACGCCCGCCGGGCCGTATCGCATTGACGCCAAGCTGGAACGGCTGGCGATGCGCGACAATGTTTTCATCGCGCCGTTCAATCTTGATCTCAGCGGCGTGGGCGAAAAGCCCGGCACATTGAATCTGAGCGGTACGCTCAACCGTACCGGCGTCACAACAACCGGCGCGATCACCGGCAGCATCACGCCGACCGCGCAGGGCCGCCAGTTCAATCTCCAGGCCGGCGATGCCGGGCTGTTGCTGCGCGGCATGTTTGCGTTTGAATCCATGCGCGGCGGCAAGATGGTGCTGACGGCCAGCCTGCCGGGCCGCGCCATCGATCCGCCGGCTGGTCCGGGTCAGCCCGACTATGCCGGCAACCTCGACATCACCGATTTCACCATGCTGAACCAGTCCTTCCTCAGCCGGTTATTCTCCGCCGGTTCGCTGGTCGGTGTGGGCGATCTTCTGGGCGGATCGGGCATCAGCGTCGACAAGCTGGATGTGCCTTTCACTTCCAAGAACAATGTCATCAGCGTGCATGACAGCATCGTGTCCGGCCCGGCCGTGGGCGGCACGGCAGAAGGCTATATCGACCGGCCCAAGAACCAGATCGCGCTGAAAGGCTCGATGGTTCCGGCCTATGGCCTCAATTCCATCATCTCCAATGTGCCGCTGCTGGGCGATCTTCTCGCATCCAAGAAAGGCGAGGGAATTATCGGCGTCACCTATTCGGCCACCGGCAGCGCCGATGAACCGGTGATCAGCGTCAATCCGCTGTCGGCTCTGACGCCGGGCATTCTGCGCCGCATCTTCCAGGGCCGCATGCCTGACGCCGCCAACGCGCCGTCCAATGCGCCTGGGGCGAATGCACCGGTAACGAATGCAGCGGGGGACACGATTCCAGACGCCGCGCCCGCGCCGCCACCTGCTGCACAGTCGAATGCGGCGCCGGCAGCCAAGCCTCAAGCACAGTAGACACGCCGACCTACACCATTATTGTCATTCCCGCGCCTCCCTCGTGCTTCGCGCTCGAAGAGGGGCAAGCAATTCTAAGGCTCTCTGCGTTCGCCAAGAATTGCTAAGCTAAAGCGGGCCAAGCCAACTTGTCATGGCCCGCGAATGCGGGCCATCCAGGTGACTTAGTCTCGTTTTCGACAATGGAGCAGGCTTCAACTGGATGGCCGACACTCCGGTCGGCCATGACAAGTGAGTGCGGTCAGGCCGGTTTCATCAAAACGTGCTTTTTCTTGCCGCTGCTCAGCTTCAAAACACCGTCCGCGTTCAAGGCGGAAGCTTCCACCATGAATTTCGGATCGCTGATCGCAACATCATTCAGCTTCAGGCCATTGTTGGCAATTAATTTCCGCGCTTCGGAATTGGATGCCACCAGTCCCGCCGCCACCGCCAGATTCAAAATGCCGTCCGGCAATGTGGCGCTGATGGTGGGCAGGCCTTCCGCCATGCCGCCTTGCTCAAACGCCTGGCGCGCGGTACCGGCGGCTTTATCCGCCGCCTCGCGGCCATGCAGAATGGCAGTGGCTTCGGTGGCCAGAATCTTCTTGGCCTCGTTCAGCTCCGCGCCCTGCAAACTCTCCAGCCGCGTGATTTCATCCAGCTTCATGTCGGTGAACAGGCGCAGGAAACGGCCGACATCGCCGTCTTCGGTGTTGCGCCAGAATTGCCAGTAATCATAGGGCGACACCCGGCCCGCATTCAGCCACACCGCGCCGGCCGCGGTCTTGCCCATCTTGGCGCCCGAGGCGGTGGTGATCAGTGGCGTGGTCAAACCATAAAGCTGCACATTCGCCAGCCGGTGGCCCAGATCGATGCCGGAGACGACATTGCCCCATTGGTCCGAACCCGATGACTGCAGGCGGCAGCCATAGCGCTTGTAGAGTTCGACAAAATCATAGGCCTGCATGATGGAATAGTTGAATTCCAGAAACGACAGCGGCTGCTCGCGCTCCAGCCTTATCTTCACGCTTTCCATGGTCAGCATGCGGTTGACCGAGAAATGCCGCCCCACTTCGCGCAGGAAGGGAATCCATTCGATCTTGTCCAGCCATTCGGCATTGTCCACCAGCACGGCGTCGGAGGGGCCATCGCCGAATTTCAGCAGATGCTGCACACCCGACAGGATGGAATTCTTGTTGGCTTCGATCTGTTCGTTGGTGAGAAGCTGGCGCGTTTCGTCCTTGCCGCTGGGGTCGCCCGCCTTGGTGGTGCCGCCGCCCATCAACAGGATCGGCTTGTGGCCCGCCTGCTGCAACCGGCGCAGGGTCATCAATTGCACCAGGCTGCCGACATGCAAACTGTCTGCGGTGCAATCGAAGCCGATATAGGTGGTGACCCGTTCCGTGGCGAACAGCTTGTCCAGCTCCTCGGCGCCCGAGCAGTCGTAATAGGCCCCGCGCTCCGCGAAGGTGCGCAGAAAGTCGGATTTGAAAATTGGTGCGGCGGGCATGGTATAGAGTCGCGTTAGGGTGAGCCGGGAATAGCACAAATGCCGGAAGTTCAAAAAGTCATCGGCCTGATGAGCGGCACCTCGCTGGACGGGGTGGATGCCGCCATTCTGGAGAACGACGGCGAAACCATCGCCCGGCCCGGCCCGGCCCTGACCCTGGAATATGACCTGGAAATCCGCGACCTGCTGCACCAGGCGCTGCTGGCGGCCCGCGATGTTTCCATGCCCGGCGGCCTGCAGCCCTTCCTGATCCGTGAAGCCGAAATCGCCTCGACCCAATGGCATGCGCAAGCGGTGGCAGCGCTGCTGGACAAGGCAGGGCTCAAACCCGAACAGATCGGCCTGATCGGCTTTCATGGCCAGACCATCCTGCACCGGCCGGACCGGCGCTGGACCTGGCAGATCGGCGATGGCGCCTTGCTGGCGCGGCTTACCGGCATCGACGTGGTCAATGATTTCCGCAGCACCGATGTGAAGGCCGGCGGCCAGGGCGCGCCGCTGATGCCGCTGTATCATGTGGTGCGGGCCCGCGCTTCAAACCTGCCGGAGCCGACTGTGGTGGTGAATATCGGCGGCGTGGCGCAGGTCACTTATATAAGCGGCGACACCATCCTCGCCTTCGACACCGGCCCCGGCAACGCGCCGATTGACGACTGGATGCAGCATCATCACGGCACCCCGGTGGATCAGGACGGCGCCTTCGCCGCCAGCGGCAAGATCAACGATGCCGCGCTGGATAAAATGCTCGCCAATGCCTTCTTTGACCGCAAGCCGCCCAAATCCCTCGACCGTCTCGATTTCGGCATGGAGACGGCAGCGCATCTGCCGCCTGCCGATGGCGCCGCCACACTAACCGCCTTCACCGCTGCCTCGCTGGCGCGGGCGCGCGAACATTTCCCCGAACCGGCCCACACCTGGATCGTTTCCGGCGGCGGGCGGCACAACAAATTCCTGATGGCGCAACTTAAAGCCCGCGTGAATGCGCCGGTGCTTTCCGCCGAGGAAGCCGGCTGGAACGGCGACGCACTGGAAGCGGAAGGCTTCGCTTATCTGGCAATGCGGGCCAAGAAGGGCTTGCCGCTATCGCTTCCCACGACCACCGGCGTTCAACAACCGCTGACCGGCGGAAAGCTGCACCGAAAGCCTTAACGGGCGCGGTCCTTTTGCGTCGTGAGTTCGTCGCGCCGTCGCTCATGTGCGTCTTGCACACATCGCTAGGCGCTCCTGCTCACGCCGCAAAATTCCTCGCGCCGAGCAGTATCCTCACCCTGAGCTTGTCGAAGGGTGAGTTTTATCGGTCGCTTTCGGAAATCATTCGCGCCCGTTCTGCAAGAGCAGCCATTTTCGCCCGCATTTTCAGTAGATCGTCAGCCTTTATGGGCGGGGCAAGCATACAAGCTTCGCGCCGTACGGCTTCGAGCTGAGCATTCAGTATTGAGACGGATTCCAGATAATCCCAGTCTCTTGGTCCTTCTTGGCCGTCTGCAAATTTTTGCAGCTCTGCAGCAAACTCCTGCGGTGTACACTTTCTTCCTTTAGAGAAAATGCCTGCCATTTCCCCCATTTTGGAAAAAATGGCAGCTATCAGACCGACCGGAAAGGCAAGTATCAGGAACAATACGATGGCGGCGTTTCGCAGCCACCGCATGCCTTATCTACCTTCTCGGGGCTTGCTCATCATATTGTGAACATAGCCCTTCACCGTTTCGACAACATCGGATTCGCGCTTGTCGAAGAAGTGGTTGGCGCCTTCGATCTTGTCATAGGTGATCTTGATGCCCTTCTGGGCGGTCAGCCGGTCCACCAGCTTCTGCACATCGGGCTCGGGCACCACATTGTCCTTGGTGCCATGCACGATCAGGCCCGAAGCGGGGCAGGGCGCGAGAAACGCAAAGTCATACATGCTGGCGGGCGGGGCGATGGAAACAAAGCCGGTGATCTCCGGCCGGCGCATCAAAAGCTGCATCCCGATCCAGGCGCCGAAGGATATGCCGCACACCCACACATTCGACGGGTTGGGGTACAGCGTGTTCATCCAGTCCAGCACGGCGGCGGCGTCGGACAATTCGCCCGAGCCATTGTCGAACGAACCCTGGCTGCGGCCCACGCCGCGGAAATTGAACCGCACCGTGGTGCAGCCCAGGCCGTGGAACATATGGAAAAGGTCATAGACCAGGGGGTTGTTCATGGTCCCCCCGAACTGGGGATGGGGGTGCAGAACCAGGGCCATGGGGGCGCCGGGGGCCTTTTGGCGCTGATAGCGGGCCTCGATACGGCCGGCTGATCCCGGAAGAATAATGTCAGGCACTCAACGTCCCCTGTTTGGCATAGCGGTCTACTCGGGTTTCGACCGCAAAGTTCCGTCAAAAAATACGTGAAATTTCAGGTGCTTATATATTCTTGGGAGGGCATGCGGCGAATACTTGACCACCATGGTATGGAAATCTACAACCAGACCGCTGGACCGACAGGGGTTTTTCTCAGGAAAGGCCGGGCTTCTTACACCAAGCGCTTCCGCCACCCCAAGAAAAATCGCCCAAACGAGGAGCTCCGTATGCGGCTGAGTACCAAAGGGCGTTACGCGGTGATGGCGATGGCCGACCTGGCCGGTCATGCCGGTCATGCCGGTGCGGACGAAGAGATCAAGCCGGTGGCGCTGGCCGACATTGCCCAGCGGCAGGAGATTTCCCTGTCCTATCTGGAACAGCTTTTCGCCAAGCTCCGCCGCGGCGGTCTTGTGACCAGTGTGCGCGGCCCGGGCGGCGGTTATCGCCTGTCGCGCGCGTCCGATGCGCTGCGCATCGCCGACATCATCATGGCGGTGGACGAACCCATCGCCGCCACCCGCTGCAAGCAGGGCAGCGTGCGCGGCTGCACCAAGACCGGCGCACGTTGCGTCACCCATGACCTTTGGGAAGAGCTGGGCCAGCAAATTCATGTGTTCCTTTCCTCCGTGTCGCTGGCCGATGTGGTGGAGAAGCGGGTCTTGGGCCGTGCCAAGCCTTGCAGCGATCTTTTCGGCCATTCGGACATCGTGGCTGCTGAGTAGAGAAAATGTATTTTTGTGATCACAACGCCACCGCACCTTTGCGGCCTGAAAGCCGTGAAGCGGTAATCCGGTCTCTGTCCATCGGCGGCAATCCGTCTTCGGTGCATGCGGCGGGCCGTGCTGCCCGCGCCGTGACGGAAGACGCGCGCGAATGGGTCGCCAGGCTGGCGGGCGCCAATGCCGATGATGTGATCTTCACCAGCGGCGCCACCGAATCCAACGCGCTTGCCTTGAACGGCGCGGTCGAAGGCGCGGCTGTTACGGGCGACATTGTTAGTGGAAAGGGGCCCGTGCGCATCACGCGCCTGTTCGTTTCCGCCATTGAACATTCTTCGGTTTTGAAAACCGCCCAGCATCTGGCGGATCGCAGCCCGGGCCTGCGGCTTGATCTGATTCCGGTGACGGCGGATGGCGCGGTGGATACCGAAGCGCTGCGTGTGATGCTGCGCGAAGGCAAGGGCCGCACGCTCATTGCCGTGATGGCCGCCAACAACGAAACCGGCGTGATCCAGCCGCTTGGCGAAATCTCCCGCCTGGCGCGCGAAGCGAGCGCCTTGCTGCTGGTCGATGCGGTCACCGCCGCCGGCAAAATGGATCTGGATTTTTCGCTATGCGATTACATGACGCTGTCCGCGCACAAGCTGGGTGGGCCGCAAGGCTCCGGCGCGCTGATCGTGCGTGAAGGCGCGCCCTTCGCGGCGCAAATTCTGGGCGGCGGCCAGCAAAAGGGCCTGCGCGCCGGTACCGAAAATCTTTCCGGCATTGCCGGTTTCGGCGCGGCGGCCAAGGCCGTTCTCAATGATGGCGAAGAACGCGCCCGCATTGCTTCCATCCGCGACGGATTTGAAAAATCCCTGAAGGCCGCCATTCCCGGCGCCGTCGTGTTCGGGGAAGGCAGCCAACGCCTTTCCAACACCACCAACGCCGCCATTCCCGGCCTGTCGGGTGAGAATATCGTCATCGCGCTGGATCTGGATGGCGTGCTGGTGTCGTCCGGATCGTCCTGCTCCTCGGGCAAGATCACCCCGTCGCATGTGCTGTCGGCGATGGGCTTGGATGAGAATCTGGCGGGTGCTTCCTTGCGCGTCAGCTTCGGCTGGAATTCCAGCAAGGAAGACGCCGATGCCGTGATCGCCGCGCTTGTTCGTCTCAGCAGCCGCGTAAAAATGAGGGCCGCCTGATGTCGTCCGCTGCTGACACCAAGAACACCGTCGCCGCCCTTGGCGAAAAGTATAAGTATGGCTTCGTCACCGAGATCGAAACCGAAAAGGCCCCCAAGGGCCTGAACGAAGACACGGTGCGGTATGTCTCCGCCAAGAAGAATGAACCGGCCTGGATGCTGGAATGGCGTCTGGCTGCGTTCAAACGCTGGCTCGATATGAAAGAGCCCAGCTGGGCCCGGGTGCATTACCCCAAGATCGACTATCAGAACGCTTATTATTACGCCGCGCCCAAGCAGACGCCCAAGTTGCAGTCACTGGACGAAGTCGATCCCAAGCTGCTCGAGACCTACAAAAAGCTGGGCATTCCGCTGAACGAACAGATGGCGCTGGCCGGTGTGGCGGTGGATGCGGTGTTCGACTCGGTTTCGGTCGCCACCACCTTCAAGGAAAAGCTCAACGAGGTGGGCGTGATCTTCTGCCCGATCAGCGAAGCCATCCGCGATTACCCGGAAATGGTGCAGAAGTATCTCGGCACCGTGGTGCCGGTGACGGACAATTTCTTCGCCACCCTGAATTCGGCGGTCTTTTCCGACGGCACCTTTGTCTATGTGCCCAAGGGCGTGCGCTGCCCGATGGAGCTGTCCACCTATTTCCGCATCAATGCCAGCGAGACCGGCCAGTTCGAGCGCACGCTGATCATTGCCGATGAAGGCTCCTACGTTTCCTATCTGGAAGGCTGCACCGCGCCCAAGCGCGATGAGAACCAGCTTCATGCCGCCGTGGTTGAACTGGTGGCGCTGGAAGGGGCCGAGATCAAATACTCGACCGTGCAGAACTGGTATCCGGGCGACGAAAACGGCGTCGGCGGCATTTTCAATTTCGTCACCAAGCGCGGCGATTGCCGGGGCGACCGCTCCAAGATTTCCTGGACCCAGGTGGAAACCGGCTCGGCCATCACCTGGAAATATCCGTCCTGCATTCTGCGCGGCGACGGCAGCGTGGGCGAGTTCTATTCCATCGCCATCGCCAATCATTACCAGCAGGCCGATACCGGCACCAAGATGATCCATATCGGCAAGAACACCCGCAGCCGGATCATTTCCAAGGGCATCAGCGCCGGCAAGGCGCACAACACCTATCGCGGCCTGGTCTCGGTGCTGGGCAAGGCGGACAATGCCCGCAATTTCACGCAATGCGACTCCCTGCTGATCGGCAAGGAATGCGGCGCGCACACCGTGCCCTATATCGAAAGCCGGAACCCTTCGGCCAAGATCGAGCACGAAGCCACCACCTCCAAGATCGCCGATGATCAATTGTTCTACTGCCTGCAGCGCGGGCTGGGGCAGGAGGAAGCGGTGGCCCTGATCGTCAATGGCTTCTGCAAGGAAGTTCTGCAGCAGCTGCCGATGGAATTCGCGGTTGAAGCGCAGAAGCTGGTTGGTATCTCTTTAGAAGGTTCGGTTGGGTGAGCATGCTTGAGATCAAAAATCTTCATGTCAAAGTCGGCGACAAGGAAATCCTCAAGGGATTGAACCTGTCGCTGGCTGCCGGTCAGGTCCATGCCATCATGGGCCCCAACGGCTCGGGCAAGTCCACGCTGTCTTATGTGCTGGCGGGCCGCGCCGGTTATGACATCACGCAAGGCACCATCACCTACAACGGTGAAGACCTGGGCGCCTTGGCCCCGGAAGCCCGCGCCGCCAAGGGCGTCTTCCTGGCGATGCAGTATCCGGTCGAGATTCCCGGCGTCACCACCATGATGTTCCTGAAAAGCGCCTTGAACGCCCAGCGCCGGGCGCGCGGCGAAAAGGAACTGGATGCCATCGGCGTGCTCAAGATCGTGCGCCAGAAGGCCGCGACGCTGAATGTCTCGGAAGAGATGCTCAAGCGCGCCTTGAATGTCGGCTTCTCGGGCGGCGAAAAGAAGCGCCTGGAAATTCTCCAGATGAAGCTGTTCGAACCCAAGCTGGCGATCCTGGACGAAACCGATTCCGGCCTCGACATCGACGCCCTGAAGCTCGTGGCCGAAGGGGTCAACAGTTTGCGCGATCCGTCCCGCGCCATGCTGGTCATCACCCATTACCAGCGCCTGCTCGATTACATCGTGCCCGACCGCATTCATGTGTTGGCCAAGGGCAAGATCGTCGCTGAAGGCGGCAAGGAATTGGCCAAGGAACTGGAAGCCAAGGGCTACGACCAGATCATCAAGGACGCGGCATGACCAGCGCCGCCGTCATTGCGCTGCCGACCCGCCGGGTGGAGGAGTGGAAATACTCCGACCTGCGCGCCGCGTTGGGCGATGAAGGTTTCGGTTCGGGCTTTGCCCGCGCCGCGCTGGGGCCGTTGCCGCAAGGGCTGGAATGCTTCTATCTCGACGACGCCAACCGCCCGGCCTGGGTGACCGACGTTTACGGCACCTTGAAATCCAACACCGTCAGCGCCGTGTCGCTGGCCCTGGCCAAGGGCGGTGTCGCCCTTCGGGTGCGCAAGAACCAGGCCGTGGAGGCCGTGACGTTGAATTTCAGTGGCGCGGGCCATGTCCGCGCCCTGCTGGTGCTGGAGGAGGGGGCTTCGCTCACGCTTCACGAAAGCCTGAGCGGCAGTGACACCCGCAATATTGGTTTTGAAATCGTGCTGGGCGCCAATGCCCAATTGAATCATGTGCGCCTGTCGCCCGCCGCCGGCGCTGCCGTGCAGGTGGAAGAAGTGGCAATCACCCTGGCGCGCCACGCCCGCTATCATTTCCACAACGCCGCGTTCGGTTCGAAGCTGTCGCGCCTGGAAATGTATATCGCCCTGGAAGGCGAAGGCGCTGAAGCGCACCTCACCGGCGTTTGCGTCATCAACAACGACCATGCCGATATCACCACCCGCATGCATCATGCCGTGGCCCAGACCCACAGCACGCAATTTTTCAAGAAGGTGGCGGCGGGCAAATCCCGCGCCGTCTATCAGGGCAAGGTCAGTGTCGCCGTTGGTGCCGATGGCGTGGACAGCCGCCAGACCGCCAAGGCCATTCTGCTCGGCAGTCAGGCCGAAGCAGACCTGAAGCCCGAGCTGGAAATTCTCGCCGATGACGTCAAATGCGCCCATGGCGCGGCGGTGGGCGATCTGGATGCGGATTCGCTGTTCTATCTGCGCGCCCGCGGCCTGTCGGAAAATGAAGCCCGCAATCTGTTGCTTCACGCCTTCCTGGAAGAAGCCATCCCCGAGATGGCGTTGGGGCTGGTGCTGGATCAGGTCAACGATGCCCTGGAGCGGGTCTCGGCATGACTGCCCCCTTTACAAATATAACAGGCAAAATCAATCGCGCCTTCGATGTGGCGGCGGCCCGCGCCGATTTTCCCATCCTGTCGCGCACCGTCCATGGCAAGCCGCTGGTCTATCTGGACAGCGGTGCGTCCGCCCAGAAGCCGCGCATTGTTCTGGACAGGATGAACGAATTCGCCCGCACCGATTACGCCAATGTCCATCGCGGCGTGCATTACCTGTCGGGCGCGGCCACCGACGCTTATGAAGCGGCCCGCCGCACGGTGCAGAAATTCCTGGGTGCGGCCCGCGAAGACGAAATCATCTTCACCAAGGGCGGCACCGAGGCGATCAACCTCGTTTCCTATTCCTTCCTCGCGCCCAAGATTCAGCTGGGCGATGAGATCGTTCTGTCGGTGATGGAGCATCATTCCAACATCGTGCCCTGGCACTTCCTGCGCGAACGCAATGGCGCGGTGCTGCGCTGGGTGGATGTGCGCGATGACGGCAGCCTTGATATCGAGGCGCTGGACGCCGCCATCAATTCCAAAACCAAGCTGGTCGCTATCACCCATATGTCCAATGTCCTGGGCACGGTGACGCCGCTGAAGGACATTGTCGCCCGCGCCCACGCCAAGGGCGTGCCGGTGCTGGCCGATGGCGCCCAGGGCGCGGTGCACGAAATCATCGACGTGGTGGATCTGGATGTGGATTTCTACGCCATCACCGGCCACAAGATTTACGGCCCCACCGGCATCGGCGCGCTGTATGCCAAGCGCGCCTATCTGAAAGCCATGCGCCCCTTCAATGGCGGCGGCGAAATGATCCGGGAAGTGGCCCAGGACCGCATCACTTATGCCGACGCCCCCGCTCGTTTCGAAGCCGGAACACCTGCGATCATCGAAGCGGTGGGTCTGGCAGCGGCGATGGATTACCTGAACGGCTTCGACCGTAATGCGGTCATGGCGCATGAGCACGACATCTATGATTACGCCCGTGCCCGGGTGGCCGAGTTGAACTGGCTGAAGGTCATCGGCGATGCCCCCGGCAAAGGCGCAATCCTGTCATTCGAAGCCGAGGGGATGCATGCCCACGACCTCGCCACCATATTGGATCGTGAAGGCGTGGCGGTGCGCGCCGGGCACCACTGCGCCCAGCCGCTGATGGAGCGTTTCGGCGTCACCTCCACCAGCCGGGCGAGTTTTGCCCTGTACAACACCCGCGCCGATGTGGATGCGCTGATGGCGGGTCTTCACAAGGCGTGGGAGATTTTGGGTTAAGTCATGGATGAGTCATTGCGTGAGCTGTACCAGGAAATGATCCTGGATCATTCCCGCCACCCCCGGCATTTCGGGACGCTGGAACACCCGACCCACAAGGCGGAGGGCTACAACCCGCTGTGCGGCGACAAGGTCCATGTCACCCTGGTGCTGGATGCGGACAGCCGCGTCGCCGATATCAACTTCACCGGCAAGGGCTGCGCCATCAGCCAGGCTTCGGCCTCGATGATGGCCGAAATGCTGGCCGGCCGCAGCTTGGAAGAAGCCCAGAAGCTGATGGACGGCTTTATCCATCTGGTGAAAGGCGAAGATGCCACCGATCTGTCGCCCGATGACCGCGAACATCTCGATGTCATGGCGGGCCTGTCGGAGTTCCCCATGCGGATCAAATGCGCCACCCTGGCCTGGCACACCTTCTCCAATGCTATTGAGGAGGGCGCGGCATGAACGAGACCGCCCTGCAACAGCAATCGGCTCTTTCCAAGGAAGAGCTGGACGAATTCACCAGCAAGCTGATTATCGCCCTCAAGACCGTCTATGACCCGGAGATCCCGGTGGACATTTACGAACTCGGTCTTATCTATAAGGTCGATGTGGCCGACAACAAGGACGTCACCGTGGATATGACGCTGACCGCTCCCAACTGTCCCGTGGCCGGCGAAATGCCCGGCATGGTCAAGGGCGCGCTGGAAAAGGTGGAAACCATCGGTGCGGTGACGGTCAACATGACGTTCGATCCGCCCTGGACGCCCGACCGGATGAGTGAAGAAGCCAAACTCGAACTGAATATGTTCTGATGGAAACGCAAATCCAAAGACCCCGCAGAGAACGCCCCAAGCCGGTCCGCCTGACCGACGCGGCGGCTTCGCGCCTGACCCAGATCATGACGGACTCCGAAGGCAAGTATCTCGGCGTGCGCGTAGGCGTGACCAATGGCGGCTGCGCCGGCATGAGCTACACCATGAACTACGCCACCGAGACCGGCCCGCTGGACGAAGTGATGGAAGACCATGGCGTGAAGATTTTCATCGAGCCCAAGGCCATCCTGTTCCTGATCGGCACCGAACTGGATTTCGAAACCACCAAGCTGGGCTCGCGCTTCGTGTTCAAAAACCCGAACCAGACGGCTGCGTGTGGCTGCGGCGAGTCCGTGTCGATCACGCCTGCCTCGGATGCCAAGCAAAACTGATCATCCCTTCGCCGATCTGTTCGGCGGCGCCATCCAGACCAGGCGCATGTTCGGCGGCTTCGGCATGTATGTGGGTGGCAAGATTGTCGGCATCATCGTCCGCGACCGCATCTACCTGAAAACCGATGAGGAAAGCCGGAAAGTTTTCCTGGCGGAAAAGTGCAAGCCCTTCACCTACCAGAAGAAGACGGGCAAGGGCATTTCGTTGCGCTATTACGCCATTCCGGAGCGGCTTTACGACGAGCCGGATGAGTTCGCGCAATGGGTGCGTCAGGCAGAAGGCGTTACCGATACCGCACCGAAAAAGAAGAGCGTCACCACAACTTCACGCGCTCGGAAGCCGGCAGGTAAAACGCGTCGCCGGGCTTGATCGCGGGAAACGCCGCGTACCAGCCGTCGGAATTGCGCACCACGCCATTGACGCGATAGTTGGACGGGCTGTGCGGATTGGACAGCACAATCTGCCGGGTGCGGCCTTCGCGCCATATCTCCCGCCAGCTCTGGGAATAGGCGATATAGAAACGTTGATCGCCGGTGAATCCGTCAATCACCGGCGCGGGCTTGCCGTTCAGGGAGATGCGATAGGCTTTGAGCGCAATCTCCAGCCCCGCCAGGTCGGCGATATTCTCACCCAGCGTCAGCTGGCCGTTGATGTGCAGCCCCGTCAGGGGCGTATAGCCGTCATACTGCTTGGCCAGTGCCTTGGTGCGGGCGTCGAAATTCTTGCGGTCGGCCGCCGTCCACCAATTCTGGAACACGCCGTCGCCATCGAACTTGCTGCCCTGGTCGTCAAAGCCATGGCTGATCTCATGGCCGATGGTGGCGCCGATGCCGCCATAATTCACCGCATCATCGGCATTGGCATCGAAATAGGGCGGCTGAAGGATGCCCGCCGGAAAGGCGATCTCATTCAGGCTGGGATCGTAATAGGCGTTGTTGGTGGACGGAGTCATGATCCATTCGCTGCGGTCCACCGGCTTATCAATGCGCGCGGTCTGGCGGTTCGATTCAAACACCAGCGCATTCTGGAACGCCTTCAACGGCTGGCCCTTCGGTACCGCCAGTGCGGAATAATCGCGCCAGTGATCGGGATAGCCGATCTTGCGCGCGATCTTGTTCAGCTTCACCAGCGCCTTGGCCCGCGTTTCCGGCGTCATCCAGCCCAGGGTCTTGATGTCTTCGGCGTAAGCCTTGATTAGGTTTTGCACCAGCAGATCGGCCTTGGCCTTGGCGGCGGGCGGAAACCAGCGTGCGACATAGAGTTTGCCCAAGCCTTCGCCCATCCGGTAATTCAGCATCTGCACCGCACGCTCGGAACGATCAATCTGCTTGGTGCTGCCGTTCAGGGCAGTGCTGAAGAAAGCGAAATTGGCATCGTCCACCGCGCTGGGCAGCACAGCGGCAAAGCCATGGATGTAGCGGGTCGCCAGATAATCGCGCCACACCGCAACCGGGGTCGCGGCATAAAGCTTCGCCAGCTTGGGGAAGGTGGTGTTTTCCGCCACGATCATCACGCGTGCGCCGCGCGGACTCTTTTCTGAAATGCCGGAAGCCTGCATGTAAGTGCCCCACGGAAATTCCGGCGCGCTTTTCTGCAAATCGGCGATGGTGCTGGGGTTGTAGATTTTATCCTGGTCGCGGCGGTCGGCGGCGGGCCAGGACGCCTGGGCGATCTTCACTTCCAGATCAAAGACAGCGGCGGCGCGGGCTTTGGTATCTGCTACACCGGCAAAGCCAAGCGCCTTTTCCAGCCAGACTTTATAAGCATCGCGGTTGGCCGCCAGCGCCTTGTCGGCCTTCAGGTAATAATCGCGATCCGGCATCCCCAGGCCCGACTGGCCCAGATGCACGGCATACTGGTTGGGATGCTTTTCATCGGAGTAGATATAAAAGCCGAACGGCCCATCCAGATTGAGCGCCGCATCGCCCATCAGCTTGGCGACATCATTCAAGTCCTTGGCCGCCGCAATGCGGTCCAAATCCGGCTTGGCCGGGGCCATGCCCGCCTTATTGATCGCAGGCACATCCATGTAACCGGCATAGAAATTGCGCAGCTTGCGTTCTTCCGGCGTCACCGAAGCGTCGGGCTTCCTGGCCAACTCGGCGATAATCGCCTTCAGCCTATCGTCATTCTGCTTGTTCAGTTCCAGATTGACCCCGGCATAGGTGCGATCGGGCGGGATCACGGCGCTCTTGGCCCAGCCGCCATTGCCATAGAGGAAAAAGTCTTTCCCCGGCGCCACGCTCTTGTCCATGTAGCTTTGCGTCACGCCGGTCAGCGCCAGCGCCGGAAGCGCGACAGAGAGCATCAAACCCGCCAACACCCATTTCCGCATAATCACTTCCCCGTGAAGTTAGGCGGGCGCTTGGCCTGGAATGCCGCCAGCCCTTCCTGAAAATCCTGGCTCCCAGCGGCCTGTTGCTGGGCCTGCTGTTCCGCCGCCAATTGCTGTTCATAGCTGTTGCCGGGGCTGTCCCGGAACAGCTTGCGGGTGAGGGCGATGGATGAAGGCCCCGCCGCCAACTGTTTCGCCCAATGAATCGCGGTTTGTATCAAGCGTCCATCCTCGGCGACCTGATTGATCAGGCCCCAATCCAGCGCCGTCTCGGCCGCCAGCTTTTCATTCAGCAGCGCCAGCTCGCGCGCCCGCGCCAGCCCGATCAGGCGCGGCAGCAGCCAGGTCGAGCCGCCATCCGGCACCAGCCCCAGCTTGCCGAAGCCTTGCTGGAAAAACGCCAGCCGGTCGGCAATGCACAGATCGCCCGACAAGGCGAAGCTCATACCGATGCCCACCGCCGCGCCATTCACCGCCGTGATCACGGGCAGGGGATAATCGCGCAGGCGGTACAGAAAGGGATGATAGACCCGCTCCAGCATGTCGCCGGCGGATAGACCGGGTTCCACTTCCGCCAGGTTGGCCCCGGCGCAAAAGGCCTTGCCCGTGCCGGTCAGCACCAAGGCGCGAAAACCGTCGGCCTGAATGTGGTCCAAAGCCGCCATGGCGCCAGCGATCATGCGGGCGGATAAGGCGTTCATCACTTCGGGTTGATGGAAAGCCAGCACCGCCACGGAATCATGTGCGGTCACGGTCACGCGATCGAAGCTGTTCGCCATAGGGCGAGATTAGGCGGCGGTGGATTCCAGGGCAACCGTGAGGCCGGTGTTAGCAAAAGGTCCAGTGGACCTTTTGCCCGGCCGAACGCCCGCGAAGCGGGCTCGGAAACACGCTCAGTTAGGCGGCCGTGGATTCCAGCGTTACCATGCGGGAATCACCTTCGCTCATGACCATATTGCGGCCATTCTGCTTGGCGCCGTACAGGCAGGCATCGGCCAGGCGGATCGCGCTTTCCGCCGTGTCGCCCGCCTTGAACTGGGCGATGCCGATGGAAATGGTGATGGTGCCCAGCGTGGTGCCGGTGGATTTCTTCACCAGCTTGCGGCCCTGCACCGCCAAGCGGATCTGTTCGGCGATGCGGGCGGCATCGGTGATGCTGGCGCCGCGCAGCAGCACGCCGAATTCCTCACCGCCATAACGGGCGGCGGTGTCGCGGCCTTTGACATTTTCCGACAGGCAGCTCGCCACCAGGCGCAGCACCTGGTCACCGGTCTGATGGCCCCAACTGTCATTGAATTTCTTGAAATGATCGATGTCGCACATCATCAGCGAGACATTGTCGCCTTTGGCTACCGCCATCAGCGCGGCATCCATGGCGGCATCGAACGCCTTGCGGTTGGCAATGGCGGTCAAGGGGTCGGTCATGGTTTCCTTGCGCACATCGGCCAGCGCGCCGCGCAATTCGACTACCTGATCCGAGGATTTCTGCAATTCGCTTTCCAGCGCCTTGGTCTTGGATTCCATGGCGCGGGTGGCGCCGATCAAATCTTCCACCAGCTTGCGCAGGTCGGCCGGCGACTGGCCGGCGGAAAGCTCGCCGCTGGCGGCGGACAGCGTGCTGCTATACGCCTCGGTATGGCGGGCGGCGGCTTCCAGCTTGACCAGCACCTGGTCAATGGTCTGCGACATGCCGGTGCCGACGGTATCCATGGCACGGGCGGCGCGCGCGCCGCTCAGGCAGCGCATCCGCAGGTCGGAAAGAATTTCGGGGGTGAAGGGCTTCTTCGCCGCCACCATGGCGCCGATCACCTGGGTGACACCCGGGTTCTCGCCGGCGGCATAGGCATAGAAGAGTTCGAAATTTTCGGGCGCGGGAACGACATTGCATTCGCCCATCAGGGCGACCGCAGTTTTTGCGAGCGCTTGTTCCCGGTCAGATTTAAACACGCATACCCCCACAGCCGCTTGGCAGCTTGACGAGGCAATGTTGGCGCTGACCTTCGTAAAAAAGCGTTAAGGCAGACGCCTAAACCCTGGCTGAATGGGCGGATTTTGTATCGAAATGTCAGCGGGAAGGCTGGCCCGGCTCATATTCTGGCCAGGGCGGCGCCTTCGGCGCGGTCCTGCTTACTTGCTGGGATCGGGCTTCTTCACCGGCACGGGGCGGAACAGGAAGGCGGGAAGCTGGCTCTTGTCCACCGCTTCCGGCTGGCGCGCCTGTTCGTTGTGGCGATGCTGGCGGCCCTTGTCGTTCCGGTCTTGCTTGTCGTGATTATGCGGCTGCTTGGGCGGACGATTTTCATGCCGCTGCTGCTGCTGGCGATCCTGCCCCTGACGATCATTAGAGTGCCGTTCCGGCTTCGGGCGCGCGGGGGCATCGGCAATGGCGGGAGTGGGGGCGCTGGTTTCCACCGGCGCGGTCTGGCTTTGCGCCGTTGCGTCGGTCGGTTCGATATTCGCCACCTGGTCGTGATATTTGCCGTCCGGCGGGGAAAAGCCGCGGCGCTTGCCATCCTTGCCGCCACGGCCGCGATCACGGCCGCCGCGTCCGCCACGATCATCGCGGCGCGGACGGTTGTCTTCCCGCACTTCGATGTCGGTCATTTGCCGGCGGCTGAACTTGTTGCCGGTGAGTTTTTCGATCACATCGACATATTTGACGTCGCGCGATGAGGCCAGCATGAAGGCCTTGCCGCTGCGCCCGGCGCGGCCGGTGCGGCCAATGCGGTGAACATAATCGTCGGCATGGATCGGCACGTCGAAATTGAAGACATGGCTGACGGACGGAACGTCCAACCCGCGCGCCGCCACGTCGGAAGCAACCAGGATTTTCAATTCGCCGCCGCGGAAACGGTCCAGGGTCTTGGTGCGGAGCGACTGGTCCAGATCGCCATGAATCGGCGAGGCGTCGAAACCATGCTTGGTGAGGGACTTGGCCACCACATCGACATCGCGCTTGCGGTTGCAGAAGATGATGGCGTTGGTCAGGCCCGCTTCTTCTTCCCGGATCAGGCGGCGCAGCGCTTCGCGCTTGGCCCAGTCATTGTTGGGAATTTCCACCAGCTCTTGCGCGATGTTGATGGCGGTGGTGGCGGGGCGCGACACCTCAATGCGGACGGCATTGTGCAGGAACTGATCGGTCAGCCGCTGAATTTCCGGCGGCATGGTGGCCGAATAGAAAAGCGTCTGGCGGGTGAAGGGCAGCTTTTTGCAGATTTCTTCCACGTCGGGAATGAAGCCCATGTCCAGCATGCGGTCGGCTTCATCGATCACCAGGATGTTCACCTGGGACAGCATCAGCCGTCCGCGCCCGAAATGATCCAGCAAGCGGCCGGGGGTGGCGATCAAAACGTCCACGCCGCGATCCAGCTTCTTGGCCTGCTCGTCCATCGAGGTGCCGCCGATCAACAGGGCGTGGGAGAGCTTGGAATATTTGCTGTATTTGTCGAAGCTTTCCGCCACCTGGTCGGCCAATTCGCGGGTCGGCTCCAGCACCAGGGCGCGGGGCATGCGCGCCTTGGCGCGGCCGCGCGACAACAGCTCGATCATGGGCAGGGTGAAGCTGGCGGTCTTGCCGGTGCCGGTCTGGGCGATGCCGATGACATCGCGCCGCTGCAGCACATAGGGAATCGCCTGAGACTGGATCGGCGTCGGCGTGGTGTAGCCGCTATCGACGACAGACTTGAGGATTTCGGGTGAAAGGCCCAGGCCGTCAAAACCGGCGGGCGCCACAGGCGAAGGAATAGAAGGATCAATAACTTCGCTGGTTCCGGCTTCCGCGCCGGAGCTCGTCACTTTGGTCGTAGCACGCTCCTGAATAGGGGCGCAGTCGCCGCGCCCAAGTCCGCCGCAGCCCGTATTGGCCGCGCGACTCTTCGGACCGGAACATAGGGGCAAATGCTGGAAAGTCAATGTTTCCGGCTTTTGGACAAGCAAACGCCCGGTGGAGGGGGGTGCACCGGGCGCTGCCGAAGGCGAAAATGAAGTTCCAACCCTTTCGGGTCCGCCTTCCTGGAGCCCTGATAACGGAAGCTTTGTCATCGTGTTCCTCCTTGTTTGGTCGCGCGGCCGGACGGAACTGCCTAGCGACAGCGTGGGCAGGCGAGGCCACGCCCATACGCTGTCGCTATGGGCTCCTGGCCGACGCTCCATTGACCGAGTTCCTTCGCCGCGCCAGCCTTAAGCCATGGTTGCGGGTTTGCGAGTCTGGCTGCTTGGCCTGTTGGCGGTGGGGGCGTGGTTCCTGGCCGGATATGGCACACCGCTTCCGGTTCCGCTGAAATCGGATGCGCCCACACAGGAATTTTCCGCCGGACGGGCGAGTGAGAGTCTCGCCCGCATCCTGGGCGAGCAGAAACCCCATCCCGCCGGCACGCCCGAAAACGAAGCGGTGCATACGCGGCTGATGGAGGAATTGTCCAAGCTGGGCCTCACCGGACAAACCATCTCCGGCATGAGCTGCCGTGGCGGGCGCGGCGGCGTGACCTGCGGCACGGTCACTGACATCGCCGCCGAAGCCATTCCCGGCGACGGCAAGGCGCTGTTGCTCATGGCGCATATGGATTCGGTGGCGGCAGGGCCGGGCGCGGGCGACGATCAATCCGGCGTGGCGATTGTGCTGGAAGTGGCGCGCGCCTTGAATGCCAAAGACGATCACCGCCATCCCCTGATGCTGCTGTTCACCGATGGCGAAGAGATGGGGCTGCTGGGCGCCCATCTGTTCCTGGACGATCCGGCGTGGCGGGATCGTGTCGGCGCGGTGATCAATGTCGAAGCGCGCGGCAACCAGGGCAAAAGCTATCTGTTCCAGACCAGCGACGGCGACGCCCAACTGATTGATATTTACGCCAGGAATGTCGCGCGTCCATCGGCGTCATCGCTCTATGACACCATTTATCACTATCTGCCCAACGACACGGATCTGACGCCGTTCCTGCAGGCGGGTTTCCCAGCCTATAATTTCGCGTTCATCGGCAATGCCGGCCAGTACCACACCGGGCTGGACCGCAAAGAAAATCTCAATCCCGCCACCATTCAATCCCAGGGCGATGCCGTGCTGGGCACGGCGCGCGGCTTGGAAAATGCGGATTGGGCCAATCTGAAATCCACCGGCGCCATCTATTTCGATGTGCTGGGCCGTTTCCTGCCGCGGCTTCCCGTCAGTCTGGCCTTACCCTTGTCGCTGGCGGTGTTCTTCGCCATCGCCATTGCCGGTTGGCTCAATGGCCGCGGGAGGAAACCCACACGTGGCAAGTTCACCGCCGCGATCATGCCGCTGTTGTTCCTGGCAAGCTGCGTCGCGGCGGGCTTTGCGCTCACATCTTTGGCGGGATTGATCGGCGGCGATGTGCCGTCCGCCTATCCCACCGCCTTGCGCGTATCGCTGGCCGCGGCCGTCTGGATACTGGCTTTGCTCTGCATGGAGGGGGCCGGGGCGACGGCAAGCTGGCTGTGGCTGGCGGGCCTTGGCATCGCTTGCGCCGTCTTCGTGCCCGGCCTCTCACCCTATTTCCTGTTTCCCTCGCTGGTGGCCGCGGTGCTGATGCTGTTCACTATCGGTTTTGGCCGCAGTTTTGCGCTGCTGATTTCAGCCCTGGTGATGCTGGTGGTTTGGATCGGCTTTGTCGCCCAGGGCGAAGCGATCATGGGTATCGCTGCGCACCCGCTGTTCACCGTGCCCGCCGCCATCGGCTTGCTGGCGCTGTTGCCCTTGATGGGGGCGCAGAAAATGAGCGAAGGCTTCCGGCAATTCTCGGTGGCGCTGTCGCTGCTAGTGGCGCTGGGCGCGTGCCTGACGGCGGGCCTGCAACCGGCTTTCAGTACGGCCACGCCGGAACGGCTGAACATTCGCTATGTCGAGAAGGATGGAAAATCCTGGTGGCTGGCCGATCCGGTGAACACCCTTCCCGCCGCCATGCGCACCGCCTCCGCTTTCTCCAAGGATCCGCTGATGCTGGCGGCGTGGCGCGGCTATGTCGCGCCCGCAGGCGTTGTGCAATTGCCCGCGCCGTCCGCCACCGTTACGCGCAACAGCGCCACGGTGACTTTGGATTTGCACGGCTCCGACGACGCCAATGGCATGGTGCTGATGGTGCCGGCGGGATTGGGCAGCGTCAGCATCAATGATGCGCCGGTGCAGACCATTTCCGGCAGCGGCGAGCAGAATTTTGTCTCCTGCGGCGGCAAGGACTGCGCCAATGCCCATATCGTTTTGAACTTCACCGGCCCGGTGGCGAAAAGCGTCATCCTGGCGGAAACCCGTTATGGCCTGCCATCGGATGCGGCGTTTCTGTTGAAGGCGCGGTCCGATTGGGCGGTGCCAGCCGGGCAGGGCGACATGTCGTTCGCGGCGGTGGATGTCGCGGTGCCGGAGTAACCCTCACCCTTCGACGGGCTCAGGGTGAGGATCAGATATCCACATCCTTCGCGAACTGTGCGTTTTCCTGGATAAACTGGAAGCGCAGTTCCGGCTTCTTGCCCATCAACTGTTCCACCAGCGTTTCCGTTTCGGTTTCCTTGCCCGCGCCGATCTGCACCTTGATCAAGGTGCGATGGCCCGGGCGCATGGTGGTTTCCTTCAATTGCGCCGGCATCATTTCGCCCAGGCCCTTGAAGCGTGAGATTTCCACTTTCGATCCGGCGCGGAATTCGCTTTTCAGCAGCTTCTCGCGGTCGGCATCATCGCGGGCGTACACCGTCTTGGCGGCCTGGCTCAGGCGATAGAGCGGCGGCATGGCCAGGAACAGATGCCCGCCGTCAATCAGGTCCGGCATTTCGCGGTAAAAGAAAGTCAGCAGCAGGGATGCGATATGGGCGCCGTCGACATCGGCGTCGGTCATGATAATCACCCGCTCATAGCGCAGGGCGCTTTCATCATATTTGCCGCCGGTGCCGCAGCCGAGCGCCAGCACCAGATCACTCAGTTCCTGGTTCTGCTGCAGCTTGCCCGCGCCGGCGCTGGCCACGTTCAAAATCTTGCCGCGCAAGGGCAGGATGGCCTGGGTGTTGCGGTCGCGCGCCTGCTTGGCGCTGCCGCCCGCCGAGTCCCCTTCCACCAGGAAGATTTCGGTGCCGCCCGCCGCATCATTGCTGCAATCGGCCAGCTTGCCCGGCAGGCGCAGCTTGCGGGTGGCGGCCTTGCGAGACACTTCTTTTTCCTGGCGGCGCTTCAGCCGGTCTTCCGCCTGCTCGATCACGAAATCCAGCAGCTTGCCGGCTTCCAGCGGGCTTTCCGCCAGCCAATGATCGAAATGATCGCCGACCACGCTTTCGACCAGCTTCTGCGCCCCCGGTGACGACAGCTTGTCCTTGGTCTGGCCCTGGAATTCCGGCTCGCGGATAAAGACCGACAGTGCGGCGCAAGTTCCGGCCATCACGTCATCGGCGGTGATCAGTCCCGTCTTGCGGTTGTTGGTGCGTTCGCCATGGGCGCGCAGGCCTTTGGTCAGCGCGTTGCGCAACCCCTGTTCATGGGTGCCGCCCTGGGGCGTGGGGATGGTGTTGCAGTAGGAGCGGACAAAGGGATCGATCTGCGGCGTCCAGGCCACCGCCCATTCCACCGCGCCTTTGCCGTCTTTCTTGTTTTCGACCTTGCCGGAAAATTCGCGGCTGTTGACCGTGGCGGATTTACCGATTTCGCCTTGCAGGAAATCCGCCAAGCCGCCGGGGAATTTCAGCACTTCTTCGGCCGGTGTTTCGTCCTTGATCAGCGACGGCTCGCACGACCAGCGTATCTCCACGCCCCGGAACAGATAGGCCTTGCTCTTGGCCATACGATACAGCCGGGCCGGGGAAAACACGGCATCGCCGAAAATCTTGGGATCGGGCTTGAAGCTGGTGATGGTGCCGCGGCGGTTGACGTTCCCCAAATCCTTCAGCTTGCCGATGGTGTGACCGCGCTCAAAGCGCAGCTTGTGGGCCCGCTTGTCGCGCGCCGTATCCACTTCCATCCATTCCGACAGGGCATTGACCACCGATGCGCCAACGCCGTGCAAGCCGCCGCTGGTCTCGTAGACCTTGCTGTCGAACTTTCCGCCGGCATGCAGCGTGGTCATGATCACTTCCAGCGCCGACTTGTTCTTGAATTTGGGATGCGGGTCGGTGGGAATGCCGCGGCCATTGTCGCGGATGGTCAGGACATTGTTCTCGCCCAATTCCATCTCGATGCGGCTGGCATGGCCGGCCACCGCTTCGTCCATCGAGTTGTCGAGAATTTCCGACGCCAGATGATGCATGGCGGTGACATCGGTGCCGCCGATATACATGCCCGGCCGCCGCCGCACCGGCTCCAGGCCTTCCAGCACCTCGATGTCCTTGGCGGTATAGCCTTTGGACGCCCCGGAAGAGGGGCTGTCGAACAGGTCAGGTGGGGACTTGGCCATGGTGCTGACGAATCGGGAAGAACGCACGCCAACTTAGCGTCATGCGCCGCCCAACGCCTATATTTACCTCTCGGAAAGCATTGCGGCAGGCGCGGAAATTTTCGTCCCGGAAATGCGGCGTTTTTGTCCGGGCCGCTCAAGGATGCGGCAGCACTTCCTTAACGCGCATTCCCCTAGAATTTCAGCCAGAAGCCCCCATAGGGCATGGGATTTTTTCGTTTTGATCGGCATCTCGACCCTTTTGAAACTTGGCCGCGGTGATGTGCGGGTACTGAAGGCGCAGCTCGACCTCACGGCGGGCGTGATTCAGCAGACCCGGTTGCACTCGATCGTGCGCTCGCTGGTGCTGGCGCTGGTGGCAAGCGATCTGATCGGCTTGTTCGGCAATACCGCCCTTGCGAGGGCGCTCTATCTGCCGATGATCGTGACCCTGGCGATTGCCGTTTGCTCCAGCATGACCGCGGTCTATGTCACGCGCACTGCGGGCGTGGTGGACTTGCCCACCATCCAGGCCTGGTTCCTGCGCTTTACCGGCATGCAGGCGGCGATCTCGGCGGCCTGGGGCATCATGCCCTGGCTGCTGTGGCAGCCCGGAAATCCGGTCAATCACCTGTTCCTGGCCGGCCTCAGCATCGCCATCACCGCCGGGCTGGTGGTGTCGCGCGGCGGCAATGTCGGACACAAGCGGCAACAGCGCGTTCGGTCTGGAACGCCACGGATTTCGAAAACTCAAAGCCGTGAAGTGGAACCTGACCGTTCCACAACTCTATGAGGAATCCATTCGCCGCAGCGAAGGCAAGCTGGCCAAGGATGGTCCGCTGGTGGTGTTGACCGGCCAGCACACCGGCCGCTCGGCCACCGACAAATTCGTGGTGCGCGATGCCCATACCGAATCCCAGGTCTGGTGGGACAACAACAAGCCCATGAGCCAGGCGCATTTTGACGCCCTGCAGGCCGACATGATGGCGCATGCCGAAGGGCGCGAACTTTTTGCCAAGGATCTGTTCGGCGGCGCCGACCTGACCCACCGCATCAAGGTGCGGGTGATCGGCGAATATGCCTGGCACTCCTTGTTCGTGCATCAGCTCCTGATCCGGCCCACACCCAAGGAGCTGGAAGGATTCGATCCCGAATTCACCATCATTGACCTGCCCAGCTTCGCCGCCGACCCGAAAAAGTATGGCTGCGCCAGCCAGACGGTGATCGCGGTCAATTTCACCAAGAAGATGGTGCTGATCGGCGGCACCTCCTATGCCGGCGAAATGAAGAAATCCGTTTTCACCATCATGAACTATCTGCTGCCGGCCAAGCGCGTCATGTCGATGCACTGCTCGGCGAATGTGGGCAAGGACGGCAGCGCCGCGATTTTCTTCGGCCTGTCCGGCACCGGCAAGACCACGCTGTCGGCCGATGCGTCACGCATCCTGATTGGCGATGACGAACATGGCTGGAGCGAGCAGGGCATCTTCAATGTTGAAGGCGGCTGCTATGCCAAGGTCATCAACCTGTCCCGGGAAGCCGAGCCGGAAATCTTCTCCACCACCGAACGCTTCGGCACGGTGCTGGAGAATGTGGTGATGGACGAGGCCGGAAAGCTCGACCTCAACGACAATCGCCACGCGGAAAACACCCGCGCCGCCTATCCCATCGATTTCATCCCCAACGCCAGCGAAACCGGCCGCACCGGGCATCCGCGCAATGTCATCATGCTGACGGCGGATGCCTTCGGTGTCTTGCCGCCCATCGCACGCCTCACGCCCAGCCAGGCCATGTATCATTTCCTTTCGGGCTTCACCGCCAAGGTGGCCGGCACCGAAAAGGGTCTGGGCAAGGAACCGCAGCCGACTTTCTCCACCTGCTTCGGTGCGCCGTTCATGCCGCGCCACCCTTCCGTCTATGGAAATTTGCTGCACGACCAGATTGCGGCCCATGGCGCCGATTGCTGGCTGGTCAATACCGGCTGGACCGGCGGCGCCTTCGGCACCGGCAGGCGCATGCCGATCAAGGTGACGCGCGCCCTGCTGAATGCCGCACTGGACGGCAGCCTGGCCGATGGCGAAATGCGCATTGATCCGCATTTCAAATTCCGGGTGCCGGTGGCGGTGCCGGGCGTGGAAGCCGCGATCCTCAATCCACGTGCCACCTGGTCCGATCAGGCTGCCTATGACGCCCAGGCCCGCAAGCTGGTGGGTTTGTTCCGGGACAATTTCCGCAAATTCGAAGCCCATGTGGACCCGGATGTATTGCAGGCCGCCCCGGAACTGGTGGCGGCGGCGGAATAAAAAAGGCCGGGCAAACGCCCGGCCTTTTTCTTTGAGAAGCGTCCGTCCTATTGCGGCTCAAGCGTCAGCTTGTGCGCCGTCTGCTTGTCCAGCTCCGCCCGGGTGAAGGGCAGGTTGAAATAGACGCCGTCGGCCAGCTTGGTCCGCCAGTTGCCATAATAAGGACTGCCGGGCTGCGCCGATTGTCCCGGCGCATCGGTCGCCATCGTCTTGTCGAGATCGGCAAAGTCGATGATGCGGCGGAAATGCGCCCCGGTGGCGTTGACGTCATTGAATCCGCCCGGTCGTTCCACCGGCTGCAGGCTGAACTTGTCGATGAACTGGTGCTGCAGCGGGCTTTCATTGATGCGGCCATAGCGCCACTGGGTCTGGTCGGCGCCCCAGTCCTTGGTCATCTGGTCCAAGGCTTCGATCAGGCCCTGTTCGACCAGGGCATGCTGGGCCGCGCCTTTGGCAGCGGCGGCCTTGCCGCCGGATTCCGACGTCGTCCAGCGTACATACATGGCGCCCGGTACCGTGTTGGCGGTCAGGACACGATCCCAGGCCTCGATGGCGGCGCGCGCCTTTTCGGCATTGGCGTCCTTGGCGGTCCAGCCCTTGAACAAAGGCGCATCATGCTCGGCCCGCAGCGAATAGCTGTCCTGCTGGATGCGCTCCATGTCCTCGATGGTGAACTTCTTGCCCGACGCGATCTGGGCGTCGAGATCCTGCTCGATGCGCGTGACGCGGGCATCGGGACCATCCGCGGCCCTGGTGGCGTTGTAGAAGACAGGCTTGCCCTTGAAGCCCGCCGTCGCCTGGGTGTTGTTGTTGGCGGTGGCGATGTAGCCCTTGGGCGGATTCATCACGCGGGGCAGGTCGGGGCGGCGGCCCTTCCAGGCGTATTTGCCCGTGCCGGGAACGGGCAGACGCCCGTCAAAGCCATCGCGGTCCGGCGCCCAGGCGGAAACCTGCAGCGCGATATTCCCCTTGTCGTCGCCGCAGATCAGATTGTGCGACGGCACCGTCCAGGCCATGGCGCGGTCGAAAAACTCTTCGCAGCTTGCCGCCTGGTACAGCGCGAAGCTGCCACGCAAGGGCGCGGTGCCCGGCTCCTGGTTGGGCGACTTGGCGACAAAGGCGATGTGCTGCGCCGCGTCTTCATAGAACACCGGCCCGTGCTGGGAGTATTTCAGGTCCACTTCGCGGGGCTTGTCTTCGCCCTTCACCTTGATCTGCTCATGGATGATCTTCATCGGCACCCAGGCGCCGTTGAATTTGGTCTCATTGGCATTGCCGGGATTGGTCTGTTCGACAAAGGTGTCGGTGACATCGACATTGGCGAAGGTCACGCCCCAGGCCATGTGCTGGTTGTTGCCCAGATCGACGCCGACAAAGGGCGGCTCGCCGCCGCCGATGACATGGAAGTTGGGCGACTCCAGTTGCACGAAATAGCGCAGCGCCGGCAGCGACACGGTGCGGTGCGGATCGTTGGAGAGGATGACCTTGCCGCTGGCGGTATGCTTGCCGCTGACCACCCAGTTGTTGCTGCCATCCGGGTCCTGCATCCGGGGCATCAGGCGCGCTTCCTGCTTGGGCGACACCAGCGGCTGATAGGCCGCCACGATGCCGGGCGAAGGCAGCTTGCCGGGCGCGAAGGGATCGCCTTCGCCCTTGCGTGACGCCGCCAGGGCTTCTTCGGTGATCCACTTCAGGTCCAGGCCCTCTGGCACTTTCAAATCGGCATAGGGATTGGGTGCGTTCTTCTTGTTGGCGGCGGCGGCGCCCATGGTCTTCACATCCAGCGCCAGTTGAATCTCGGCGCTGGGGCCGCCGCTGGTGCTGTCGATGTTCAGGTTGGCCCAGCGCAATGCCACGGTTTCCGCCGTCCAGGGCGCGGGCTTGATGCCGGTGAGCTTGAATTCCACCGGCAGATTGTCGGAATGGGCCGCGACCCAGGCGTTCAGGCCATTGGCCCAGGCTGTGAAGAGGCGCTTGGCGTCGGGGTGATAGCTGTTCCACTCCTTGTCATCCCAGGGGCCGCGGAATTTCATCAGCCGGGCGCGCACGTCATAGTCATAGGCATCGGGGCCGATGACTTCCGCCAGCGTGCCTTCGCGCCAGCGGCGCCACATTTCGATCTGCCACAGCCGGTCCTGGGCCATGACATAGCCCTGGGCGAAGAACAGATCGTCGTCATTCTTGGCATAGATATGGGGAATGCCCTGGTTGTCGCGGATGATCTCCACCGGCTGTTTCAGCCCGGCGATCTTCGCAGTGCCATCGAGCGTGGCGAGCGATTGCTTGGCCAGCTCATCCAGCGTCTTGGGCGCTTCGGCGACTTTCGGCGCGGGCTTGCAGCCAAACATGGTGAGCGCAGCCAGGCACACAGCGGACATCAGATGAGATTGGCGCATAAGACCCTCCCGGAAGCCCGCCTGGATGGCGGGACATTTTCCCCTTGAGGATCATTGTCCTTGCGCCGGCGGAGTCAATTGTGCGGCTGCGAACCCAAGCAAAAAGGGCGCGCTTTCGCCCGGCCTTTTGCCCCGTGAGGAGCGGTTCGCGTAGCGAACGAAATGGTCCAGTGGACCATTTCGAGCGACGAACGCCCGAGCGTAAGCGAGGGCAGCGTCTCAGAAACAGAAAGGCCGGGCTTTCGCCCGGCCTTTCTTGCCCCTCTAACTGGGTCGGTCGGATCAGACCGAATAGTACATCTTGAATTCGACCGGATGGGGGGTGTGCTCGAAGGCATACACGTCTTCCATCTTCAGATCGATATAGGACTCGATGAAGTCCTGGCTGAACACGCCGCCCTTGAGCAGGAAGCCATGGTCGGCCTTGAGATTGTCCAGCGCTTCGCGCAGCGAACCGCAAACCTGCGGCACCTTCGCCAATTCTTCCGGCGGCAGCGCATACAGGTCCTTGTCCATCGGACCACCCGGATGGATCTTGTTCTCGATCCCGTCCAGGCCGGCCATCAGCATGGCGGCATAGGCGAGATAGGGGTTCGCACCCGGATCGGGGAAACGCACTTCAACGCGCTTGCCCTTGGGGTTCGAGGTGAACGGAATGCGGCAGGACGCCGAACGGTTGCGCGAGGAGTAAGCCAGCAGCACCGGCGCTTCAAAGCCCGGGATCAGGCGCTTGTAGCTGTTGGTGAGCGGGTTGGTGAAGGCGTTCAGCGCCTTGGCGTGCTTGATGATGCCGCCGATATAGAACAGGCATGTGTCCGACAGGTCGGCATAGCCCGAACCGGCGAAGAGCGGCTTGCCGCCCTTCCAGATCGACTGATGCACATGCATGCCCGAACCATTGTCGCCCTTGATGGGCTTGGGCATGAAGGTGGCCGACTTGCCGTAGCTGTTGGCGACCTGGTGGATCACATACTTGTAGATCTGCATGTAATCGCCGCACTTGGTCAGCGTGTTGAACTTGAAGCCAAGTTCATGCTGCGCGGTGGCGACTTCGTGGTGATGCTTTTCCGGCTGGATGCCCATGTCGCCCATGATCGCCAGCATTTCGCCGCGCATGTCCTGTTCATGGTCCACCGGCGGAACGGGGAAGTAGCCGCCCTTGACGCCCGGGCGATGGCCCAGATTGCCGCCTTCATATTCGGTGCCGGTGTTGTAGGCGCCTTCCTTGGAATCCAGGAAGTAATAGCCCTTGTTCATTTCGACGCCGAAACGCACATCGTCGAAGATGAAGAATTCGGCTTCCGGGCCGAAATAGGTGGTGTCGCCAACGCCCGACGCGTTGACATAGGCTTCCGCCGCCTTGGCGATGGAGCGCGGGCAACGGCCGTAATTCTGGTTGGTGGTCGGCTCCAGCACGTCGCAGATCAGGATCAGCGTGGTCTGGGCGAAGAAGGGATCGATGACGGCGGTTTCCAGATCCGGCTTCAACAGCATGTCGGACTCATTGATCGCCTTCCAGCCGGCGATCGAGGAGCCGTCGAACATGGTGCCGTTGTTCAGGAAGTCATCATCGACCATCATCAGGTCGAAGGTCACATGCTGCCACTTGCCCTTGGGATCGGTGAAGCGGATGTCCACATACTTGACCTCCTTCTCCTTGATCAGCTTCAGGATGTCGGCAGCAGTCGTCGCTTTCTTGTCGGCCATTGTCTTGGTCTTCCCTTCAACAGTTGATGCTTGAAATCAGTTCGCGGGGGGTTAGATGGCGTCGGCGCCAGTCTCCCCCGTGCGGATACGGATGGCTTCCTCGACATTGAGGACGAAAATCTTGCCGTCGCCGATGCGGCCCGTGCGCGCAGCCTTTTGAATGGCTTCGACCGAGGCTTCCACCAGGTTCTCCCCGATGACGATCTCGATCTTCACTTTGGGCAGGAAATCAACGACATACTCGGCGCCGCGATAAAGCTCGGTATGGCCTTTCTGGCGGCCAAAGCCCTTGGCTTCGGTGACCGTAATGCCCTGGACCCCCACTTCCTGCAGCGCTTCCTTCACTTCGTCGAGTTTGAACGGCTTGATGATGGCTTCGATTTTTTTCATGTGCTCCTCCGCCCGCCCGGAGGTGCTCCGGTCGTGCTGTTAACGAATTTGCAGGACTTGTGCCGGTTTTGCGGTAAAAAATTGTGTTTCCTATCAATGGCTTGAATATTATGCCCGCAAAAGGGGCTAATAAACATGCACAGTAATTGTGCAAACTGCCTGTTTATGGGGCTGTTTTGCCGGGTTTCCGCAGCCGCGAAGCTTTGCGATTGTGGCTGCCCATGAATCCGCTCTTTTCCCGCATGCCCACCAACATCTTCACCGCCATGAGCGCCCTGGCCGTGGAGCATAAGGCCGTCAATCTGGGCCAGGGCTTTCCCGACCAGGACGGGCCGGTGAGCATGCGCGCCGTGGCCGCCAAGGCGCTGATGGAAGGCCCCAATCAGTATCCCCTGATGCGCGGCGTGCTCCCGTTGCGCCAGGCCATCGCCGATCATGCCCGCAGCTTCTATGGCTTGGAGTACGACCCCGCCTCCGAAATCGTGGTGGCGGCGGGGGCCACCGAAGCGGTGGCCGATACGCTGATTGCCCTGGTGGCGCCGGGCGAAGAGATCGTGCTGATCGAGCCGGCCTTCGATATTTACCGTCCACTGGCGCAGGCGGCGGGCCTGGTGGTGAATACCATCACTCTGTCGCCGCCGGATTGGCGCCTGACCGCCGAGGCGTTGAAAGCCGCAATCACGCCCAGGACGAAGGCGGTGCTGCTGAACAATCCGGTCAACCCCATCGGGCGTGTCTTCAGCCAAGAGGAATTGACTCTGCTGGCCGATGCCGTGCGCAACACGGATGCGGTGGTGATCTCGGATGAAGTGTATGAGCATTTCAGTTTTGACGGCCGCAAGCATGTTCCATTCGCGTCGCTGCCGGGGATGCGCGAGCGCAGTGTCCGCATCGGCTCGGCGGGGAAAATCTTTTCCTTCACCGGCTGGCGCGTGGGCTGGGTGATGGGCCCCAAGGACATGATCACCGCCATCGCCAATGTGCACCAGTTCGTCACCTTTGCCGCGCCGCCGGCGCAGCAACTGGGCGTGGCGCACGGGTTGACTGGGGAAATGGATTTTCCTTTGGAGTTGAACAAGGCGCTGCAGCAGAAGCGCGATCTTCTGGCGCAAGGATTGACGGCGCTGGGCTTCGGTGTGCTGCCGGCGGAAGGCACCTATTTTCTCACCGCGTCCATTGATGGCATCAGCAATGAGAATGACCGCGCCTTCTGCGAACGCATGGCGCGGGAAGGCGGGGTGGCGGCAATCCCGCTCTCGGCTTTCTATGCCGAAGGCGGTCCCCAGATTTATGTGCGCTTTGCCTTCTGCAAGCAGCGCGCGGTGATTGAAGAAGCGCTGGCGCGGCTGAAGGTCTGGCTGTGTGGCTGAGCTGTGGGAGCTGAACGCCGCCGCCTTGTCGGATGGCTTCAAGACAAAGCGCATCTCGCCGGTGGAGGTTGCCAAATCGCTGCTGGGGCGCATCGCCACGCTGGACAAAAGCACCAACGCCTTTTGCCTGATTGATGAAGCGGCGACTCTGGAGCAGGCGCGCAAATCCGAAGCGCGCTGGACCAAGTGCGAAGGCCGTTCGGCACTGGATGGCGTGCCGGTGGCGATCAAGGATCTGCTCTGGACCAAGGGCTGGCCCACATTGCGCGGCTCGCGCACGGTTGATCCGAACCAGGCCTGGAATGAAGATGCACCGTCGGTGGCGCGGCTGCGCGAAGCCGGCGCGGTGCTGCTGGGCAAGACCACCACGCCCGAATATGGCTGGAAGGGCGTGACGGACTCGCCGCTCACCGGCATCACGCGCAATCCCTGGAATCTGAACATGACGCCGGGCGGATCGTCGGGCGGCTCATCGGCGGCTTTGGCGGCGCGGCTGGCGCCGCTGGCCTTGGGCACCGATGGTGGCGGCTCGATCCGCATTCCCGCAAGTTTCAGCGGCGTGTTCGGCCTGAAGCCGACCTATGGAATGGTGCCCGCTTATCCACTGTCGCCGTTCGGCACGCTGGCGCATGTCGGGCCGATGAGCCGCGATGTCGAAGGCAGCGCGATGCTGCTGGATGTGATCGCGCAGGCTGATGCGCGCGATCCTCACGCTCTGCTGCCCGTCACGGAGTCTTTCGCGGCGGACCAGAGCTTGAAAGGCAAACGCATTGCCTTCAGCCCCGCCATGGGTTTTGCCAAACACATCGACAGCGAAGTGGCGGCGCTGGTGGCCGCCGCCGCCAAGCGCTTTGAACAATTGGGCGCGGTGGTGGAGCAGATCGATCCGCCTTTGTTCGAAGGCGGCGATGCCAGGGCGGATTTCAAGACCCTGTGGTGGAGCGGGGCTGGCTATCTGTTCGGCGATGCGTCTGAAGAAAAGAAGGCGCTGTTCGATCCGGGTTTCCGCCGCATGGTGGAGGAGGGGGCAGCGATTTCCCTGAAGCGCTTCCAGCAGGCCACCATGGCGCGGCTATCCTTCGCCAGCGCCATGCGCCAATTCATGACCCGGTTTGATTTCCTGCTCACGCCGTCTGTGGCGGTGCCCGCCTTTGAGGTGGAGAAGATTTCGCCCTGGCCGGAGGATGGCTTTGAATGGCTAAGCTGGACGCCGTTCTCCATTCCTTTCAACCTCACCCAGCAGCCTGCCGCTTCTGTTCCTTGCGGCTTTACCCGCGCCGGGCTGCCGGTGGGCTTGCAGATCGCAGGCCGCATGGTTGACGATGCGGGGGTGCTGGCGGCGGCGCGGGCCTATCAACGCGCCGATCCGCATTTCGAGACAGCGCCCAAAGGATTTTCATGAGCGGCGAAGTTCTTACCAATGCCCAGATGGCGGCGGCCGACAATTTCGCCGCCATGTCGGGCGTGCCCACGCGCACCCTGATGGAAAATGCCGGGCGCGCCGTGGCAGACGCCATCGCGGCGCGGTTCGCGCCTTGCGCCGTTGCGGTGCTGTGCGGCCCCGGCAACAATGGCGGCGATGGTTTTGTCGTGGCGCGGCTGCTCAGCGAGCGCGGCTTCAAGGTGCGGCTGGCGGCAGCCGAGACCTATAAAGGTGACGCCGCCGCCATGGCCGACAAATGGAGTGGCGGCACCGAGACGCTGCATCCCAAAGTGCTGGATGGCGCAGCGCTGGCGGTGGACGCCCTGTTCGGCGCGGGCCTGTCGCGGCCGCTGGAAGGCGGAGCGCGCGATCTGGCGCTGGCATGCACGGAATTGAAAATCCCGGTGGTGGCGGTGGATGTGCCCAGCGGCATTTCCGGCGATACTGGGAGGGCGCTTGGCGACGCCTCCATCAAGGCCGATCTCACTGTCACTTTCTTCCGCAAGAAACCGGCGCATCTGCTGCTGCCGGGGCGTGAGGCCTGCGGCGAAATCGTGCTGGCCGATATCGGCTTGCCGG
Organism: Alphaproteobacteria bacterium; assembly: GCA_947474565.1. GTDB lineage: Bacteria > Pseudomonadota > Alphaproteobacteria > Micropepsales > Micropepsaceae > Rhizomicrobium. Next base: position 64,679 of record CANJIS010000001.1, on the reverse strand, counting down.
ACAGTGCGCTGGATCTGATCCGCCCCAACCTGAGCGAAAGCTCGCCCGCCATGTGGGGCGACAAATATCCCTGGCCGAAAGCAGGCGGGCACAAATACACCCGCGGCCATCTGGTGGTGGTGTCGGGACCGGCCCATGCCACCGGCGCAGCAAGGCTGGCGGCGCGTGGCGCACTGCGCGTCGGTGCAGGGCTGGTGAGCGTGGCCTCGCCGCTGGATGCGGTAGCGATCCATGCCGCGCATCTGACCGCCATCATGATCAAGCCGTTCGAAGGCGCGCGGGGGCTGGCCGATCTGTTTGACGACACGCGCCTCTCCACCGTGGTGATGGGGCCGGGGCTGGGCGTGCATGAAGATGCGCGCCAGTTGGTGGAAGCGGCATTGGCCGGGCCGCCCTGGCGCAAAGTGGTGCTGGATGCCGATGCGCTCAGTGTTTTTGCCGATGATCCCGAAGCTCTGTTCAATCGCCTCCGCCCGGGTGCTGCGATCCTCACGCCGCATGAGGGCGAATTCGAGCGGCTGTTTCCCGGCCTGCTGGATGAAAGCGACAGCAAGCTGGACGCGGTGCGCGCGGCCGCCGTCCGCGCGGGCGCGATTGTATTGCTGAAAGGCGCCGACACGGTGATCGCCCGCCCCGACGGCGGCGCCACCATCAACGCCAATGCCCCGGCCACACTGGCCACCGCCGGATCGGGCGATGTGCTGGCCGGCATGATCGGCGGCTTGTTCGCAGCCGGCATGGAGGCCGGCTCCGCCGCCGCCGCCGCCGCCTGGCTGCATGGCGATGCGGCGGGCCGCTTCGGCCCGGGACTGATTGCCGAAGACATTCCGGAAATGTTGCCGGAAAGTCTGGCGGCGTTGTTTCACGACACTCGGAATGGTGCGGTCGGAGGGACTTGAACCCCCACGGTTGCCCGGCAGAACCTAAATCTGCTGCGTCTACCAATTTCGCCACGACCGCACGCGGGGTCTGTATAAGCCAGGAAATCCCACCATTCATAGACGGCCAAACCCCTTTGAACCCCGCATGTTGCGGCCAGTTGCGGTGACAGGGGGAAACGGGTAAATCGGCACGCCCAAATCCAACAATTCCGCGAAAATCCAGGCGGTGCCGGGATTTAGGGTCCGCCAGGGCCAGCCGGGCAACACAGATATATAAGAGTAAGGGACGTAGCCATGCAGATTACCCAAACCGCTTCCGAGGACCTGCGCCGCGTATATGCGGTGACCATCCCCGCCAGCGAGCTCGACAGCCGCGTCACCAAGCGGCTCGAAGAGATGAAGGGCCGCGTCAATCTCAAGGGCTTTCGTCCGGGCAAGGCGCCGGTCTCGTTCCTGAAAAAGCAGTTCGGCAAGTCCGTGATGGGCGAAGTCGTGCAGGAAGCGGTGGACGAGGGCAGCCAGAAGGCGATCAGCGACAATCAGCTCAAGCCCGCCATCACGCCGCGCATCGAGCCGGTTGGCGATGTGCAGGAAGTGGTGGACGGCAAGGCCGACCTTCAGTTCACCGTCACCGTGGACCTTATGCCGGAGTTCACCACCACCGATGTCAGCCAGCTCAAGGTTGAGCGCCTGACCTCAGACGTTGGCGACGCCGATGTGAAGGAAGCGCTGGACAATATCGCCAAGCAGAGCCGCAACTATGTCGCCCGCGCCGAAGGCGAAGCCGCCCAGAAAGACGACACCGTGGTGATCGATTTCATCGGCAGCGTCTATGGCGTGGAATTCGAAGGCGGCAAGGGCGAAGGCTTTAACCTTACGCTCGGCTCGGGCCAGTTCATTCCGGGCTTTGAAGAACAGCTGATCGGCGCCAAGGCCGGTGAAGCCCGCGATGTGAACGTGTCGTTCCCCGCCGAGTATCACGCCCCCGACCTGGCCGGCAAAGCCGCTTTGTTCAAGGTCACCGTTAATGAGGTGAAGGCGCCGGAAGAATCCAAGATCGATGACGCCCTGGCGCAGAAGCTGGGCATGACCGATCTGGGCCAGCTCAGCGAACGCATCCGCGAGCAGATCAAGGCCGATTACACCCGCGCCAGCCGCGTGCATCTGAAGCGCCGCATTCTGGACGCGCTGGACGAAGCGCATGATTTCCCGCTGCCGCCCGCCATGGTGGAAACCGAGTTCGCCAATATCTGGGCCCAGGTGCTCGATGAACTGAAGCGCGAAGGCAAGACCGCCGAAGAAGAAGCCGGTTCGGAAGAAAAGCTGCGCGAGGAGTATCGGCGCATCGCCGAACGCCGCGTGCGCCTTGGCCTGGTGCTGGGCAAGATCGGTGAGCAGAACGGCATCACCGTGGCCAACGACGAAGTGCAGCGCGCCATCATGAGCCGCGCCCGCCAGTTCCCCGGCCAGGAGCAGGAAGTGTTCAAGTTCTACAGCTCCAACCAACAGGCTCAGGCCGAAATCCGCGCCCCCATCTTCGAAGACAAGGTGGTGGACTTCATCGCGGAACTGGCCCAGGTCACCGACAAGGCCGTGGACCGCGAAACCCTGTTCCACGACCCGGATGATATTCCGGAGAGCATCAAGGGCTAATCAAAAGGCCGGGCGAAAGCCCGGCCTTTTTGTTTGGCGGGCGCCGTGGAGTGCCGGGAATGACATTGGGGATTCGGCACCCTATATTGAGAGCATCCGATCCGAATCAAAGGCCTGCGCCCATGACCAACCCGACTGAGTATTACAACAACACCCTGGTCCCCATGGTGGTGGAGCAGACCGCCCGGGGTGAGCGCGCCTACGACATCTATTCGCGCCTTTTGAAGGAGCGGGTGATCTTCATCACCGGCCCGATTGAGGATTATGGCGCCAGCCTGATCACAGCCCAGCTTCTGTTCCTGGAGGCCGAAAACCCCAAGAAGGAAATTCACATGTACATCAACTCGCCCGGCGGGTTGGTGACGGCGGGCCTGGCGATCTACGACACGATGCAATATGTCCGCCCGGCGGTTCAGACCTTCTGCATCGGCCAGGCGGCGTCCATGGGGTCGCTGCTGCTGTGCGCCGGCCAAAAGGGCAACCGTTTTGCCCTGCCCAACGCCAGAATCATGGTCCATCAGCCCTCGGCCAGCTTCTATGGCCAGGCCGCCGATATCGCCCGGCATGCCCTGGAAATCGTCAAATTGAAGAAGCGGTTGAATGAGGTTTACGCCAAACATACCGGCCAGCCGGTCGAGGCTATTGAAAAAATGCTCGACCGCGACACCTATATGACTGCCGAAGAAGCCAAGACTTTCGGGATCTTAGATCAAGTCATGGTGCGTAGGCCGGAAGCCGAAACCCCGGCCTGAGACGGGAAAACCACCGAAAGTTCCTGATTTTTCGTGGGCTTGGCCTGCCTTAAACAATTCTTGATCCGGCGGGCTATAGCATGGTCGAATATTGGGAAGTTGGGGGTGCTTCGCCCCCGCAATGTTGCAAAGCAGCATAGGCCTTAAAAAGCCCCAAAGCTGTGAGATGTTTGGAAAATGAGCAAGGCCAGCGGCGGCGAGTCCAAGAACACGCTATACTGCTCTTTCTGCGGTAAGAGCCAGCACGAGGTCAGGAAACTGATCGCGGGCCCGACGGTGTTCATCTGCGACGAATGCGTCGAACTCTGCATGGAGATCATCCGGGAGGAGAACAAAACCTCCTTCATGAAATCCAAGGAGGGCGTTCCCACGCCCCAGGAAATTTTCAAGGTTCTGGACGATTACGTCGTCGGTCAGCCGCACGCCAAGAAGGTGCTCTCGGTCGCCGTCCATAATCACTACAAGCGCATCAACTCGTCGGGCAAAAACGGCGATGTCGAACTCGCCAAGTCCAACATCATGCTGATCGGCCCCACCGGCTGCGGCAAGACACTGTTGGCGCAGACGCTGGCGCGCATCCTGGATGTGCCCTTCACCATGGCCGACGCCACCACCCTGACCGAAGCCGGTTATGTCGGTGAAGACGTCGAGAACATCATTCTCAAGCTGCTGCAGGCTGCCGACTATAATGTCGAGCGCGCCCAGCGCGGCATCGTCTATATCGACGAAGTCGACAAGATCAGCCGCAAGTCGGACAATCCCTCCATCACCCGCGACGTGTCGGGCGAAGGCGTGCAGCAGGCCCTGCTCAAGATCATGGAAGGCACCGTTGCCTCCGTGCCGCCGCAGGGCGGGCGCAAGCATCCGCAGCAGGAATTCCTGCAGGTGGATACGACCAACATCCTCTTCATCGTGGGCGGCGCCTTTGCCGGCCTGGACAAGATCATTGCTGCGCGCACCCAGGGCACATCCATGGGCTTCGGCGCCAATGTGAAGGGTCCGGACGAACGCGGCACCGGCGAAATCCTGCGCGAAATCGAACCGGAAGATCTGCTGAAGTTCGGCCTGATCCCCGAATTCATCGGCCGTCTGCCGGTGCTCGCCACCCTGGGCGATCTCACCGAGCCGGCCCTGATCGAAATCCTGACCCGTCCCAAGAACGCGCTGGCCAAGCAGTATCAGCGCATGTTCGAGATGGAAGGCGTCAAGCTGCGCTTCCAGGAAGAAGCACTGCACTCCATCGCCAAGCGCGCCATTCAGCGCCGGACCGGCGCGCGCGGTTTGCGCTCCATCCTGGAAGGCATTCTGCTGGAGACGATGTTCGAACTTCCCACCCTCAACGGGGTGCAGGAGGTGGTCATCACCGCCGATGTGGTGGATGGCAAGGCGCGGCCCCTGTACACCTATTCCGACAAGGGCCAGGCGCGCGAGCAAACTGCCTCGTAACGTGCAGCCTTAAGCGTCTTTCGCGTCACGCCTCGTCAAAAACGCGAGGTTCGACAGGGCTTTCTGTGTGCGGACGGGAACTTCAGCATCACAAACCCGCCGGAAAGCTTGAAACCGCACACGGGTGGCCCCACGTTAACGTGTCCGGAGTCGTTGTCTTTTGAGACGGCCCCTTCACAGCGCCGGGTTTTCCCCAAAATCGGCGTAGCACAGTAAAGCCGGCGGGCTGGCCGGCAGGAGCATAAGCCATGGCGGACGACGCCAAGAAGACCGACAAGATCGACAAAACCGATAAGGCCGAGAAGGCTGAAAAGCCGAAGGCCGAAAAGACGGAAAGCCCGGAAACGGTGACCGCCATCGCCGTCGCGCCGGTTCTGCCGCTGCGCGATATCGTTGTATTCCCCCACATGATCGTTCCGTTGTTCGTCGGCCGCGAAAAATCCGTGCGCGCCCTCGAAGAAGTGATGAACGAGGAAAAACAGATTCTGCTGCTCACCCAGAAGGTGGCGGCGGAAGACGATCCCACAGCCGACGGTCTGCACACGATCGGCACCCTGGCCACGGTGCTTCAGTTGCTGAAGCTGCCGGACCAGACCGTGCGCGTTCTGGTGGAAGGCAAGGGCAGGGCGCGGGTCACCGGCTTCACCGGCCGCCCCGAATTCTTCCAGGCCAATATCGAAAAGATTCCGGAAGACGCGCCGGCGGCGCGGGAGACGGAGGCGTTGCTGCGCACCGTCAAGACCAATTTCGAGCAGTACATCAAGCTCAACAAGAAGATCCCGTCCGAGACTTTGGCGGCGGTGGCGCAGATTGAAGAACCGGCGCGGCTGGCCGACACGGTTGCGGCGCATCTGTCGGTGAAGATTTCCGACCGCCAGGCCTTGCTGGAGACCCTGTCCACCACCGAGCGGCTGGAGAAGGTTCTGCAGCTGATCGAGGCCGAGATCGGCGTGCTGCAGGTCGAGCGCAAGATCCGCACCCGGGTCAAGCGCCAGATGGAGAAGACCCAGCGCGAGTATTATCTCAACGAGCAGCTCAAGGCGATCCAGAAGGAACTCGGCGAAGGCGAAGAAGGCCGCGACGAGATGAACGAGCTGGAAGAGCGCATCCGCAAGACCAAGCTGTCGAAGGAGGCGCGCGAAAAGGCGCAGGCCGAAGTCAAGAAGCTGCGTTCGATGAGCCCGATGTCGGCGGAAGCCACCGTGGTGCGCAATTACCTGGATTGGCTGCTGTCCTTGCCGTGGGGCAAGAAGACCAAGGTCAAGCGCGACATCGTCGCCGCCGAGAAGGTGCTGAACGACGATCACTACGGCCTGGAGAAGGTCAAGGAACGTATTCTTGAATACCTCGCGGTGCAGAGCCGCGTCGGCAAGATCAAGGGTCCGATCCTGTGCCTGGTGGGACCGCCGGGCGTGGGCAAGACCTCGCTCGGCAAATCCATCGCCAAGGCGACGGGCCGCGAATTCGTGCGCATGTCGCTGGGCGGTATGCGCGACGAAGCGGAAATCCGTGGCCACAGGCGCACCTATATCGGCTCCATGCCCGGCAAGATCGTGCAGTCGCTGAAGAAGGCCAAGTCGTCCAATCCGCTGTTCCTGCTGGATGAGATCGACAAGCTGGGCGCCGATTATCGCGGCGATCCGTCTTCGGCTTTGCTCGAAGTGCTGGACCCGGCGCAGAACGCCACCTTCAACGATCATTATCTGGAAGTGGATTTCGATCTGTCGGACGTGATGTTCGTCACCACGGCCAACTCCCTGCGCATGCCCCAGCCGTTGCTGGATCGCATGGAGATCATCCGCATCGCCGGTTACACCGAAGATGAGAAACTGGAAATCGCCAAGCGCCACCTGATCCCCAAGGAGATGGAAGCCCATGCCCTCAAGGCCGAGGAATGGACCATCACCGATGCGGGCCTGCGTGATCTGATCCGCTATCACTCCCGGGAAGCGGGCGTGCGCAACCTGGAGCGTGAAATCGCCAACCTGGCGCGCAAGGCCGTGAAGCTGATCATGTCGTCCAAGGCCAAGTCGGTCGAAGTGACGCCGGAAAATCTGGAAACCTTCGCGGGTGTCCGCAAGTATCGCTATGGCGAAGTCGAAGGCGAAGATCAGGTTGGTGTCGTGACCGGCCTGGCCTGGACCGAAGTGGGCGGCGAAACGCTGACCATTGAAGCCGTGATGCTGCCCGGCAAGGGCCGCTTCCAGGCGACCGGCAAGCTGGGCGATGTGATGAAGGAGTCGATTGACGCGGCGCGGTCCTATGTCCGCTCCAAGGCGACCAGCTTCGGCATCAAGCCGCCGACCTTCGACAAGGTGGACATCCATGTGCACGTGCCGGAAGGCGCGACGCCCAAGGATGGTCCGTCGGCCGGCCTGGCGATGGCGACGTCCATTGTCTCGGTGCTGACCGGCATTCCCATCCGCCGCGATGTGGCGATGACCGGCGAGGTGACGCTGCGCGGCCGGGCGCTGCCCATTGGCGGCTTGAAGGAAAAGCTGCTGGCGGCTCTGCGGGCAGGGATCACCACGGTGATCATTCCCAAGGAGAATGAGAAGGATCTGGCCGAAGTGCCAGACAACGTGAAGACCGGCCTGAAGATCGTGCCGGTTTCCAATGTGGGCGAGGTGCTTGCCATCGCCCTGGTGCGCGAGCCGGTCGCGATCGACTGGGTCGAGCCGGAAGCGGACAGCAATGTTCCGCGGGTGGCGCTGGATCAGGGCGATCCCGATCCGCTGATCACGCACTGACATGCCGTCGATATGAACAGACAGGGCCCGGAGGAAACTCCGGGCCTCTTGTTTTTAGGCGATTCAAGGCAAAAAACCCGGAAAATTGGGCTTTTTTGTCTTGGCAAGCCTGTCCCCCCACCCCTAGACTCCCCGCCAACAGGGAAGAATCGAAAGGGAGCGTCTAGTGAATAAGAACGATCTCATCCAGAAGCTCGCCGACCATACCGGCCTGCCCAAGAATGACGCGGCCAAGGCGGTGGACGGCGTGTTTGACTTGATCGCTGCCTCGCTGAAAGCGGGTGAGGAAGTACGCCTCACCGGTTTCGGCGTGTTCGTGGTCGCCACCCGCGCCGGCGGCAAGGGCCGCAACCCCCAGACCGGCGAAGAAATCACCATCAAGCCGTCCAAGCAGCCGCGCTTCCGTGCCGGCAAGCAGCTCAAGGACTCGCTGAATTAAGTCAGTTTTAAATTGGGAGCCGCGTGGACGGAGATAACGTCCGCGCGGCTTTTATATTGGATTGGGTTCTTTCGGCCAATTCCCGGAAACGTGCCACCCGCCTTTTTCGCGCGTAATGGAGCCCAACCATTTTGTGGCGCCATAATCAGCGGAAAAATTCAAAGCGATGCGGTCGGCTTCGTGCCAATCGGCATCGGTATGGTACAGGCCTTTGAAGCCCGGAATCTCCTGATCAATGAGCGTATAGGGATGCGCCCATTCCAGCACGGCGCCGTCATCCACGCGGCGCCAGATTTCCAGGTTGTTGGGATGATCGTTGATCATGTCATCATCCTGCACCAGGAACCGCTCTCTGTCGGGTGAGAATATGGGAACAGAGCGAATATTGGTTTTCCGGCCCGTTTGATCGTTGATCAGCCAATATTCGGCATCTTCGTAGAAATATTCCAGGACTACAAATAAGTGGACGCTCGGCAAATAGGCGATCAACGCATAGCCATCGCATGAAGAGCCGGAATCGGGCGGGCAATTGCTATGGAACGAAACTTTTTGGCCATTGCCCAAAGCGAGAATCAGGTCATCGCCTTTTCGCATCGCCCGGCCGGCGGTTGACGCCAGCGCCGGGCCTTCCGCATTGCGTGAGCCCTTCTCGTAGATTTGATGCAGCAAAGCGTCTTCTTTCTGGATGTCGGGCTTTTCTCCGCAACCCGCCAGCAGCATAAACCCAAGACAGAGGGCGGCATGCGCCTTCATCATGGCCCCAGAATGGTGGGCAGTGAGGGGATCGAACCCCCGGCCCTTTCCGTGTAAAGGAAACGCTCTACCGCTGAGCTAACTGCCCGATTCCGATTATAGCCTGCGGCTCCCGGGAAAAAGAATAGGGCGCCCATCTTTCGACGGGCGCCCTATTTTAAAAACAAACTTTACTTCGGCTTGAACACCACGACGGCTTTCTGGCCGACTTCGGCGTCATAGACCACGCCGTCCTTGCCGGCCCAGACGCCTTCGCCGTTCGACGTGCCGCTCTTTTCCGGGTCAATTTCCGGATCGTCCTTGAGGAACGCAGTGACCACGCCGGTGGTGGCGCTGCCGATGCGCACGCCGCGCTTGAAGCCGGGGTTCAGGCCATAGGAATCCTTGACGCTGTGGGATTCCGAATCCGCGACATACAGCGTGCCCTTGCTGTCGATATAGCAGCCGCTGGGCCGCCCGAACTGCTTCCAGGCGCTGATGAACTTGCCGTTCTTGTCGAACTGCTGGATGCGGTTGTTGCTGCGGTCGCCGACAAAGACATTGCCGTTGGGGGCAATGGCGATGCAGTGCGGGTTCTGGAACTGGCCATCGCCCGAACCATGGCCGCCCCATGCGGTGAGGAACTTGCCGTTCTTGTCGAACTTCGACACCCGGGCATTGCCGGTGGTCGGGGTCTGGCGCGGGTTGGAGAATTCCGGCCCATGGGCGACGTCGGCGCTGTGGCCGTCGCCGACATAGATCGAGCCATCGGGGCCAACCGCCACGGCATTGGGCTCATGGAAGTGGGTATAGTCGTTGCCGGCCTTGCCCGGGGTGCCCAGCACCATCAGCACTTTGCCGTTGGGATCGAACTTGGTGACGGTGTCGCCGATTTTGCCGTCATTATGATTGTCGGCGATATAAATATTGTCTTCCTTGTCGATGAAGATGCCGTGCGGGAAGAGCAGCTTGCCCTTGCCCCAGGACTTGATGAATTTGCCTTCCTTGGTGAACTGCATCACCGGATCAATGTCCGGGGTTTTTTCGCAGCCATTGCCGCCGCAGCGTTCCACGATCCAGATATTGCCCTTGGAGTCGCCGAACACGGTGTTGGTCGAGCCCATGGTGCGGCCGGCCGGAAGCTGGAAATAGTTTTTGATTTCGGTGTAGGGCTCCGGGTAGCCGTTCGGGTCCTGGGCCATGACAGCGGTGGAGGCCAGCGTCATTGCCGACGTCACCAGCAATGCAAACAATGCGGTCTTCATTCAAATCTCCCTGATTGTATTCCCTGTGCGGGCCTTCTGGAGCGGCCCTTCGGGGCGGAACTCTATCAGGGTTTTAATGCCCCGCCAGAGCCTTACCGGGCCGTCATTCGCCAAAGCCGGGGCAAGTCTCTAGGGTCGGCCAAGGCGGGCAGGGCGATACAGCAGGAGTGAATTGTTTGCGCGTTTTTATTGCCTTAGCCGTTCTTGCCGCCCTTGCGGCCTGCAGCAACACCCGCCCCCCCCGCAACCAGCGCGGCGCCTTTCCCACCCGCGAAGAGACTTTTCGCGGCGGCCCCAACGCAATGGTTTTGAAATACGACGCAGACCATGACGGCCGCGTGACCAAGGCGGAATTGGATGCCGGGCTGCGTGCCGATTTCGATGCCTTCGATACAGCGCATGCCGGGTGTCTTTCGCCCGATCAGGTGGCGGCGATCAACGCCGAGCGCATTCGCGTTGATCAAGCCACCGCCACGCCGCTGCAGGATTTTCAGCAGAACGGGTGCGTGGATTTTTCGGAATTCGCCGCCGCGCCCGTCTCGGTGTTCGCCGAACTGGACCGCGATCGCGATGGCGTGGTGACGGCGCAGGAACTCAATCCCAGGCGCAGACCCGGCGATGGCAACAGCGGCGGTGCATCTCCCGGGGCAGGGCCGGGTGGCGGCGGTTCCCAGGGTGGCGGCAGCAGACCTCCCGGTGGCGGCGCTCCTTAAGTTTTGGAGGCCGCTCCAATCGCTTGACTTGCCAATGGGGTGGCCCTACATCGGCCCCCTTCGCGCGGCCCTTTTCTTGAAAAAGGGGGTGCATGCGGGGGCGTAGCTCAGTTGGTTAGAGTGACGGCCTGTCACGCCGTAGGTCGCGGGTTCGAGCCCCGTCGCTCCCGCCATTTTCCTTCTGGAAATGGCATAGTTTTGATGGACCGGCAGCCACATCTCTGTGGGCCGGTGACGCTAATGCGTTCTCTCAAATGGCCGAGCTTTTTGCTCAGGTAAGCGCCGTCAACAACGCATTCAAAATAAGAACGATTCGCAACTTTGAGCGAGTTATTCCCGCTTGTTGTTGCGACAGTTCCGCTAGCGGCCAATCGCCCGAATTTTCCTGTTCTGCCACGGCGAATCTTCCGCTAAACCCGCCTTACGCAAGGGCATAGCCCAAGCGCGTAAAAGCAAACGCACGGCCAAATTTTCTCCCGGGAAATAAAGGGGGGCGTCTTTAAGAACGCTTGGCCGCGCCTGGGGTTTGGTATGGAACAATTGCTGCTGGAATATCTGCCGATCCTGATTTTCATCGGGATTGGGGGCGTTCTGGGCGGGGCGCTGATTGTGGTGCCGCTGGTGCTGGCGCCCTCCAAGCCCGATCCCGAAAAACTGTCCGCTTATGAGTGCGGCTTTCCCGCCTTTGGCGATGCGCGCATGAAATTCGATGTGCGCTTCTATCTGGTGTCGCTGCTGTTCATCATCTTCGACCTGGAAGTGGCCTTTCTGTTCCCCTGGGCGATCAGCTTCACCAAGATGGACGGCGCCGCCGGAGTCTTCGCCTTCTGGTCGATGATGGTGTTTCTGGGCGTGCTGACCATCGGCTTTATATATGAGTGGAAGAAGGGAGCGCTCGAATGGGAGTGATCCTGACCCCTGCCGGGACTGCTGCACGTTCGGGTGTGGAAGGCGGCGCTTCCTCCATCACCGACAACGATCCCTATTTCAAGGCGATGCAGGACGAGATGGCCGACAAGGGCTTTCTGGTCACCAGCGCCGACAGCCTTATCAATTGGGCCCGCACAGGCTCCTTGATGTGGATGACGTTTGGTTTGGCCTGCTGCGCCGTGGAAATGATGCAGGCTTCGATGCCGCGTTATGACCTGGAGCGTTTCGGCTTCGCGCCGCGCGCCTCACCGCGCCAGTCGGACGTGATGATCGTCGCCGGCACCCTGACCAACAAGATGGCCCCGGCACTGCGCAAGGTCTACGACCAGATGCCCGAGCCGCGCTATGTGATCTCGATGGGAAGCTGCGCCAATGGCGGCGGCTATTACCATTATTCCTACGCCGTGGTGCGCGGCTGCGACCGCATCGTGCCGGTGGACATTTATGTGCCCGGCTGCCCGCCCACCGCCGAGGCGCTGGTCTATGGCGTGATGATGCTGCAGCGGAAGATCCGCCGCACCGGAACGATTGAACGCTGATGGCTGACTTGAACGCCCTGGCAGAAGAAGTTTCCGGCGCAGCGCCCTGCGCGGTGAAGGAAGCCAAGCTTGTGGTGGGCGAACTCACCATCACGGTGCTGGCCGAGCGCCTGCTCGATGTGCTGCGCTATCTGCAGGGTCCGGGCGATTTCAAGATTCTGGTCGATCAGTGCGGCAATGACTGGCCGCAGCGCGAGAAGCGTTTCGATGTCGTCTACCACCTGTTGTCGCTGACCCGGAATCTGCGCATCCGCGTGAAGGCCGAAGTGGGCGAGGGCCAGGCCGTGGCGTCGAGCGTGGACATCTATCCCGCTGCCGGCTGGTTCGAGCGCGAAACCTTCGACATGTACGGCATTGCCTTTGAAGGGCACCCCGATCTGCGCCGCATCCTCACGGACTATGGCTTTTCCGGCTATCCGCTGCGCAAAGACTTCCCGCTCACCGGCTATGTCGAAGTGCGTTACGACGACGAACTCAAGCGCGTGGTCTATCAGCCGGTGCAGCTGGTTCAGGAATTCCGCGACTTTGATTTCATGAGCCCCTGGGAAGGCGCGCCGCATATTCTTCCCGGCGATGAAAAAGCCACGGAGAAAAAGCCGTGAGCCAGAAGGTCATCGAAACCGTTCCCAACACGCTGGATGAGGCAGGCGAAAGCAACCTCACCATCAATTTCGGTCCCCAGCATCCCGCCGCGCATGGCGTGCTGCGCATGATCACGGACCTGGACGGCGAAATCGTCACCCGCGTCGATTGTCATATCGGCCTTTTGCATCGCGGCACCGAAAAGCTGATCGAGCACAAGACCTATCTGCAGGCGATCCCGTATTTCGACCGGCTCGATTACGTCGCGCCGATGAACCAGGAACATGCCTTCTGCCTGGCGATGGAAAAGCTGCTGGGCATGGAAGTGCCCAGGCGCGGCCAGTATCTGCGCGTGCTGTGGTCCGAGATCGGCCGCATTCTCAATCATCTTCTCAACGTCACCACCCAGGCGATGGACGTGGGCGCGCTGACCCCGCCGCTGTGGGGCTTTGAGGAACGCGAAAAGCTGATGGTGTTCTATGAGCGCGTTTCGGGCTCGCGCCTGCACGCCGCCTATTTCCGCGCCGGTGGCGTGCACCAGGACATGCCGCCGGGCCTGGCCGACGACATCTACAAGTTCTGCGATCACTTCCCCAAGGTGCTCGACGATATTGAAAGCCTTCTGACCGAAAACCGCATCTTCAAGCAGCGCAACGTCGATATCGGCGTGCTCAACCGCGCGCAGGCCGAAATGTGGGGCATGTCGGGTGTGATGCTGCGCTCCACCGGCGTGAAGTGGGATCTGCGCCGCAGCCAGCCCTATGAGTGCTACAACGAACTCGACTTCAAGATTCCGGTCGGCAAAAACGGCGACAATTACGATCGCTACATCATGCGCATGGAAGAAATGCGCGAATCCACCAAGATCATCAAACAGTGCATCGAAAAGTTGCCGTCCGGTCCGGTGGTTTCGGTGGACAACAAGGTCGTGCCGCCCCGCCGCGGCGAAATGAAGACATCGATGGAAGCGCTGATCCATCACTTCAAGCTTTACACCGAAGGCTTCCATGTCCCGGCCGGCGAAAGCTATGGCGTGGTGGAAGCGCCCAAGGGCGAGTTCGGCGTTTATCTGGTGGCCGATGGCTCCAACAAACCGTACCGCTGCAAAATCCGCGCGCCGTCCTTCGTGCATCTGCAGGCGATGGATTATATGGGCCGTGGCCATATGCTGGCCGACCTGTCCGCCATCCTGGGTTCGATGGATATCGTGTTCGGCGAGGTGGACCGGTGAGTGCTTCCAACGTCGCCATCGCGCAGAAACAGCTGGACGCCTACAACGCCCAGGACCTGGACACCTATGTCTCCTACTTCGCGCCGGATTGCGTGGTGTCGGGCCTGAATGGCACGCCCACCGAAACTAGCCGCGACGCCATCAAGGTGCGCTATGCCAAGGCCTTTGCGCAGTTTCCGCTGAACAAGGCCGAACTGAAAAGCCGCATCGCTGTCGGCAACGCGGTGGTGGATCACGAATTGGTGATCCGCGCCCCCGGCGGCGAACAGTTTGAGATTATCGCCATCTACACCTTCAAAGACGGGCTGATCAGCCGCGTCGATTTCGCGAAGTAGAACCTTATGTCTGTCCGCCGTCTTGCACCGCCCGACATGCAGCCGCCCAGCTTCGCTTTCACTGCGGAGAATGCGGAGTGGGTTAAGGCCACCATCGCCAAATATCCGGCCGGCCGTCAGGCCAGCGCGGTGATCCCGATGCTGTGGAAGGGCCAGGAGCAGGAAGGCTGGGTCACGCACCCCATGATCGAAAGCATCGCCAGGCAGCTCGACATGCCGTTCATCCGGGTGCTGGAAGTGGCGACTTTCTACACCATGTTCAATCTGGAGCCGGTGGGTATTCTGGTTCAGGTCTGCACCACATCGCCCTGCTGGCTGCGGGGCTCCGACGCCGTGATGGATGCCTGCAAGAAGCATATTCATCCCCATCAGAAGACGTTGTCCGCCGACGGCAAGATGAGCTGGATGGAAGTGGAATGTCTGGGCGCCTGCGTGAATGCGCCGATGCTGCAAGTCGGCAGCGATTTCTATGAAGATTTGGACGGCCCCATCACCGAAAAATTGATCGCTGATCTGCGCGCTGGCAAGCCGGTGAAAGCCGGTCCCGCCAATGCGCGCCATTCTTCGGAACCCGAAGGTGGCGCCATCACTCTGACCGAACCCTCGCTTTATGACGGCTCGATCATCGGCAAATACAAGCCGGTGGCGCCGCCGCCGCCGCCGAAAAAGCCGGGAGAGGCCTGATGCTCGCCGATAAAAATCGCATCTTCATCAATCTCTATGGCCTGCAGGACCCCGGTCTTGAAGCCGCCAAGAAGCGAGGCCAGTGGGACAACACCAAGGCCATCATCGATCTCGGCCCCGAAACCATCATCGACATCATGAAGCGCTCCGGCCTGCGCGGCCGTGGCGGTGCGGGTTTCCCCACAGGCCTGAAATGGTCTTTCATGCCCAAGGAAGTGAAGGAGCGTCCGCACTATCTGGTGGTGAATGCCGACGAGTCCGAGCCGGGCACCTGCAAGGATCGCGACATCATGCGTCACGATCCGCACACCCTGGTCGAAGGCTGCCTGATCGCCAGCTTCGCCATGAAGGCGCATGCCTGTTACATCTATATCCGCGGTGAATTCATCCGCGAACGCGAAGCCATGCAGCGCGCGGTTGACGAAGCTTATGCCGCCAAGCTGATCGGCAAGAACAATATTCACGGCTGGGATTTCGACCTCTACGTCCATCACGGCGCGGGCGCTTACATTTGCGGCGAAGAAACCGCTCTGCTCGAAAGCCTGGAAGGCAAGAAGGGCCAGCCCCGTCTCAAGCCGCCATTCCCGGCCAATGTCGGTCTGTATGGCTGCCCCACCACCGTCAACAATGTCGAAAGCATCGCGGTGGCGCCGACCATCATTCGCCGTGGCGCGGACTGGTTCGCCGGCATCGGCCGTCCCAACAACACCGGCACCAAGGTGTTCTGCATTTCGGGCCATGTGAACAAGCCCTGCAATGTGGAAGAGGAAATGGGCATTCCGCTGCGCGAGTTGATCGACCGGCATTGCGGCGGCGTGCGCGGCGGCTGGGACAATCTTCTGGCGGTAATCCCCGGCGGCTCATCCGTGCCGCTGATTCCAAAATCCATCTGCGATGACGTGCTGATGGATTTCGACAGTCTCAAGAATGTGCAGACCGGCCTTGGCACCGCGGCGGTGATCGTGATGGACAAGTCCACCGACATCGTGAAGGCGATCCAGCGTCTGGCTTACTTCTACAAGCATGAAAGCTGCGGCCAGTGCACGCCGTGCCGCGAAGGCACCGGCTGGATGTGGCGCGTGCTGACCCGCATGATGAAGGGCGACAGCCGCTCGTCGGAAATCGATCTGCTGCAGGAAGTGTCCAAGGAAATCGAAGGTCACACCATCTGCGCCCTGGGCGATGCGGCGGCCTGGCCGGTGCAGGGTCTGATTCGGCATTTCCGGCCCGAGATCGAAAAGCGCATCGCGGAATTTAACCGAGTGGCGGCCGAATGATGGACGGGCTCGTGGATTGGGTAGCGCATATCGACACCGTGGTGGAATGGATGTCCACCTTCGCGGCGGTGACGCTTTTCGTCGCCACCGTGGCCGGCGCGCTGGCCAAGCGCACTTATTGGGCGACCATGCTGTATGCCGGGCAGTGCGATGCCGCTCTGGCCAATCCGAAATTCTCCAATCCCGAATTGGGCAAGTTCGATCTGCGCGACAAGACCTATAACGGTGAGAAGACCGAGTTTGAACGCTATGAATGGTATGTGGCGCGGCTGGTCTATGTGCTGGACGGCGCCATGCGCCTGGCGCCTTATCAGCAGTGGCGCGCCGTGGCGAAGACCCAGCTCTCCAACCACAAGCATTATTTCGCTTCAGACTATTATGCGCGCCAGGGGTATGTGAGCCACTACAGCCCACGGATGCGCAAGCTCATTCAGCAACAGAGAGCCGCCTGATGGCCACGCGCAAGCTCATCGTTGACGGCAAGGAAATCGAAGCAGACGAGGGCCTCACCCTTCTGCAGGCCTGCGAACAGGCGGGCGCCGAAATTCCGCGCTTCTGTTTTCACGAACGCCTGTCGGTGGCCGGCAATTGCCGCATGTGTCTGGTGGAATGGGTGGGCGCGCCCAAGCCGCAGGCCAGCTGCGCCCTGCAAGTTAAAGACATTTTCCCCAACAAGGACGGCACCCCGGCCAAGATCAATACCACGTCGCCTTACGCCAAGAAGGCGCGCGAAGGGGTGATGGAATTCCTGCTGATCAACCATCCGCTGGATTGCCCGATCTGCGATCAGGGCGGCGAGTGCGATCTGCAGGATCAGGCGATGGGCTATGGCCGCGCCGACTTCCACCGCTTTAACGAGAACAAGCGCGCTGTCGAAGACAAATATATGGGGCCGCTGGTCAAGACCATCATGACCCGCTGCATCCAGTGCACCCGC
Organism: Alphaproteobacteria bacterium; assembly: GCA_947474565.1. Lineage (GTDB taxonomy): Bacteria > Pseudomonadota > Alphaproteobacteria > Micropepsales > Micropepsaceae > Rhizomicrobium. Next base: position 47,533 of record CANJIS010000001.1, on the reverse strand, counting down.
TGTGTGCGCTTCGCCACCGAAGTGGCGGGCGTGCCCGATCTGGGCGCCACCGGCCGTGGCGAAGACATGGAAATCACCACCTATCTGGAGAAGGCGTTCGAATCCGAACTTTCCGGCAATGTGGTCGATCTGTGCCCGGTGGGCGCGCTGACCAGCAAGCCGTACGCCTTCAACGCCCGGCCCTGGGAATTGAAGAAGACCGAAAGCATCGACGTGATGGACGCCCAAGGCTCCAACATCCGCGTCGATACCCGTGGCCCGCAAGTGATGCGCGTGCTGCCGCGCCTGAATGAAGACGTGAATGAGGAATGGATTTCCGACAAGGCGCGTCACGCTTGTGATGGGCTTTCGCGCCAGCGGCTTGATCGCCCCTATATTCGCGTCAACGGCAAGCTGAAGCCGGCCACCTGGGCGGAAGCGTTTGCCGCCATCGCCGCCAAAGTGAAATCCGCCAGCGGTGACCGCATGGCCGCCATTGTCGGCGATCTGGCGGCAGCCGAAGAGATCAAGGCGCTGAAGGATTTGATGACGTCACTCCGGGTCAAGAACCTGGATTGCCGCCAGGACGGCGCCAAGATCGGCGCCAATTCTTCCGGCGAAAAAGCTCCCCGCCAGACTTATCTGTTCAATACCGGTATCGCCGGTGTTGAAGCCGCCGACGCCATTCTTCTGGTCGGCGCCAATCCGCGCTGGGAAGCCCCGGTGCTCAATGCCCGCATCCGCAAGGCCTGGCTGGCCGGCCCGGTCGCCATCGCCAATATCGGCCCGGCGGTGGACCTCACTTATAAGGTGGAGCAGCTGGGCACCGATGTCGGCATTCTGGCTAACATCGTCAACGGCACCCACGCCTTCGCCAAGGTTCTGAAAGACGCCAAGCGCCCCATGATCATTCTGGGCGCGGGCGCCATCACCCGTTCCGACAGCGCCGCCATCCTGGCCTTGGCCGCGCGCATCGCCGGTGACACCGGCATGATCGGCCCTGCCGGCACGCACGCCGATGGCGGCTGGAACGGTTTCAACATTCTGCACACCGCGGCTTCGCGCGTGGCGGGTCTGGATCTGGGCTTCCTGCCGGGCGAGGGCGGCCGCGATCTGGCCGCTATCCTCGACGGCGCGCAGAAGGGCGAAATCGATTTCCTGTATCTGCTGGGTGCAGACGAATTCGACGTTGCCCATCTGGGCCGCGCCTTCATCGTCTATCAGGGCAGCCATGGCGATGCCGGCGCCCATCACGCCGACGTTATTCTTCCGGGCGCCGCCTATACCGAGAAGGATGGCACCTACATCAATTTCGAAGGCCGCGTACAACAGGCTCGCCGCGCCGCGTTCCCGCCGGGTGAGGCGAAGGAAGACTGGGCCATTCTGCGTGCGCTATCCGAAGTGCTTGGCGTCAAGCTGCCGTATGACAGCCGCGCCCAGCTTTTGAAGGCGCTGGAACAAGACGTCACCCATTTCGCCGTGCCGGGCAGCGCCCCGGTGCATGCTGATACCAGCGCGGCGACCTGGGGCGGCATCGGCCAATCCGGTCCGCTCGACAGCCGCCCGCTCACCCACACGGTGACGGATTACTGGCTGACCAATCCCATCGCGCGCGCCAGTGAGACCATGGCGCAATGTTCGCGTGAATTCGGCGCGGCCAACAAAATGGCGGCGGAATAACGATGGCGCTGGTCCCCTTCCTGCAAAGTCTGGGATTGCCCTTCGGCTGGGCCTGGTTCCTCAGCTATGCGGTATTCATTGCCGTCATCTGTCTGGTGCTGATGCTGGGCGTTGCCGCCGTCATTCTTGCCGACCGCAAAATCTGGGCGGCGGTGCAGCTGCGCCGTGGCCCCAACGTGGTCGGTCCCTTCGGCCTGCTGCAAACCATCGCCGACGCGGTGAAGTTCCTGCTGAAGGAAGTCATCATTCCGGCCGGCGCCAACAAGGTGCTGTTCTTCATCGCGCCGATGGTCAGCGCCATCCTGGCCTTCATCGCCTGGGCGGTGATCCCCTTCAATCAGGGCTGGGTGATCTCAGACCTCAATGTCGGCATCCTGTATCTCTTTGCCGTCTCGTCACTCAGCGTCTATGGCGTGGTGATGGCGGGCTGGGCTTCCAATTCCAAATACGCCTTCCTGTCGGCGCTGCGCGGCGCGGCGCAGATGGTGTCCTACGAAGTCTCTATCGGCTTTGTGATGATCACGGTGCTGTTGTTCGCGGGCTCTCTGAACCTGACCCAGATCGTCAATTCCCAGTCCACCGGCGATATCCTGGCCTTCACCCACTGGCACTTCTTCTCGTTCCTGTTCCCCATGCTGGTGATCTTCTTTGTCTCGTCCCTGGCCGAGACCCAGCGCCCGCCCTTCGACCTTCTGGAAGCAGAATCCGAACTGGTGGCGGGCTTCTTCGTGGAATATTCCTCCGGCCCGTTCCTGCTGTTCTTCCTGGCCGAGTACATGAACGTCATGATGCTCTGCGGGTTGATGAGCCTGTTGTTCCTGGGCGGCTGGCTGTCACCGATCAATATCTGGCCGCTGAACATTCCGGCGCTGGGCATCTTCTGGTTCCTGGGAAAACTCGCCTTCCTGTTCTTCATGATGGCGATGGTGAAGGCCATGGTGCCGCGCTACCGCTATGACCAGCTCATGCGTCTGGGCTGGAAAGTGTTTCTTCCGACTTCGCTTCTCTGGGTGGTTTTGACGGCAGCCTGGGTGCTCGTCTTCCACCATCACGCCTAAGGGTACCGATATGGCCAGCCTGGACCGCACCGCGCGCCAGATTTTCTTCTGGGAATTCATTCAGAGCTTCATGCTCTCGATGCGCTATTTCTTTTCGCCCAAGGCGACGCTGAACTATCCGTTCGAGAAGGGCCCCCTGTCGCCCCGCTTCCGCGGCGAGCATGCGCTGCGCCGCTATCCCAATGGCGAAGAACGCTGCATCGCCTGCAAGCTGTGCGAAGCGATCTGCCCGGCCCAGGCCATCACGATTGAAGCCGAACCGCGTGACGACGGTTCGCGGCGCACCACCCGCTACGACATCGACATGGTGAAGTGCATCTATTGCGGCTTCTGTCAGGAAGCCTGCCCGGTGGACGCCATCGTCGAAGGCCCGAACTTCGAATTCGCGACCGAAACACGCGAAGAACTTTATTACGACAAGTCCAAATTGCTGGCGAATGGCGACCGCTGGGAGCGGGAAATCGCCCGCAATCTGGAAATGGACGCCCCGTACCGGTAATCGCAGAAAGACACAGATGTTGTTGCAGGCACTAGCCTTCTATCTGTTCTCGGCAGTCCTCATCGCTTCGGCGGTGATGGTGGTGGCCGCGCGCAACCCCGTGCATTCGGTGCTGTTCCTGATCCTGGCCTTCTTCAATGCTGCGGGTCTGCTGGTGCTGCTGGGGGCCGAGTTCATCGCCATGCTGCTGGTGGTGGTCTATGTCGGCGCCGTCGCCGTGCTGTTCCTGTTCGTGGTGATGATGCTGGATGTGGATTTTGCCGAGCTGAAACGCGGCTCGCTGCAATATCTGCCGTTCGGCGGCCTCATCGGTTTGATCCTGGTGGCCGAACTGTTGATGGCGGGCAGCGTGTGGGTGATCAAGCCGCTGGCCTCGGGCGCCGTCGCCAACGCCACGCCGCAAGGCATCACCAATACCGAGGCGCTAGGGCGCATCCTCTATACCGATTACGTTTATTACTTCCAGATCGCAGGTCTGGTGCTGCTGGTGGCGATGATCGGCGCGATTGTGCTTACCCTGCGCGCGCGCCCGGGCGTGCGCCGCCAGGTGATTTCGGTGCAGAACGCGCGCACCGCCGCCATGGCGGTCGATATGCATGACATCAAGCCAGGGGAGGGCGCGTGATGTTGACCATCGGGCTTTCCAATTACCTGGCCGTGGCCGCGATCCTTTTCACCATCGGCGTGGTCGGCATTTTCCTCAACCGCAAGAACATCATCGTCATCCTGATGTCGGTGGAATTGATCCTGCTGGCGGTGAACATCAACTTCGTCGCCTTCTCGGCCTATCTGGGCGATCTGGTGGGCCAGGTCTTCGCGCTCTTTATTCTGACGGTCGCCGCCGCCGAGGCCGCCATCGGGCTGGCCATTCTGGTGATCTATTTCCGCAACCGCGGCACCATCGCGGTTGAGGACGTCAACATGATGAAGGGTTGAGCATCATGCTGTACGCCGCCATCGTTTTCCTCCCCATCATAGCTTCGGCCATCGCCGGGCTGTTCGGCCGCATTATCGGCGCGCGCCTGTCCGAGCTCATCACGACGGTGGCGCTGTTCACGTCGCTCGCCCTGTCGGTTGTGGCTTTCTTTGACGTGGCGATTGAAGGCCATAAATACATCATCCCCATCCTGGCCTGGATTCATTCCGGCAGCTTCGTCGCCGACTGGACGGTGCGGATCGACACCATCACCGCCGTGATGCTGGTGGTGGTGACCGGCGTGTCGTCGCTGGTTCACCTGTATTCCATCGGCTACATGCATGAAGACCCGCACCGCCAGCGGTTCTTCTCGTATCTGTCGCTGTTCACCTTCGCCATGCTGATGCTGGTGACGGCGAACAACTTCCTCCAGCTTTTCTTCGGCTGGGAAGGCGTGGGTCTGGCGTCTTATCTTCTGATCGGCTTCTGGTACAAAAAGCCGTCCGCCAATGCCGCCGCCATCAAGGCCTTTGTCGTCAACCGCGTCGGTGACTTCGGCTTTGCCTTAGGGATTTTCGGCGTCTGGTATGTCTTCGGCACGCTGGATTTTGACGTCGTGTTCGCCGCTGCCCCCAGCTTTGTCGGCAAGAGCTTCATCTTCGCCGGTCATAGCGTCGATATTCTCACCTGCCTCTGCCTGCTGCTGTTCGTGGGCGCGATGGGAAAGTCGGCGCAGCTTGGCCTGCACACCTGGTTGCCGGACGCGATGGAAGGCCCGACGCCTGTCTCGGCCCTGATCCATGCCGCCACCATGGTGACGGCAGGCGTGTTCCTGTGCTGCCGCTGCTCGCCCATGTTCCATCTGGCCCCGGTCGCCACCGATTTCGTCACCATCATCGGCGCCACCACGGCCTTCTTCGCCGCCTCGGTCGGTCTGTTCCAGAACGACATCAAGCGCGTCATCGCCTATTCGACCTGCTCGCAGCTTGGCTACATGTTCGCCGGCGCGGGCGTCGCCGCCTATGACGCCGCCATGTTCCATCTCTTCACCCATGCCTTCTTCAAGGCGCTGCTGTTCTTAAGCGCGGGCGCGGTGATCCATTCCATGCATCACGAGCAGGACATGCGGAAGATGGGCGGCCTCGCCAAGGCCATTCCCTTCACCTGGGCGATGATGCTGATCGGCAATCTGGCGCTGACCGGCGTGGGCATTCCCTATCTGGGCATCGGCCTGGCGGGCTTCTATTCCAAAGACGCCATCATCAACGCCACCTACGCCGCCCATACCGGCATCGGCTCCTATGCTTTCACGCTGCTGATCGTGTCGGCGGGCATGACCAGCTTCTATTCCTGGCGTCAGTTCCTGATGACCTTCCATGGCCGCTATCGCGGTCTGGATCACGACCATCATCATGCCGCCCACGCGCATCATGATGACGCGCACGATGAACCGGCGGCTGACGACGACCACGGCCATCACGCCCCCAAGCTGGAAGAGGTCCATGAATCGCCGCTGGTGATGCTGGTGCCGCTGGGCGTCCTGGCATTCGGCGCGGTGTTCGCAGGTATCGCCTTTACGCACTTCTTCATCGGCGAAGGCGCGCATGAATTCTGGAAGGCTTCGCTGTTCGTCGCCGGTGGCGAGGAGGGCGAGTTGCCGGTCTGGGTCGAGCTGGCGCCGCTGGTCGTCACCATCATCGGTTTCGCCATCGCCTTCTACTATTACATCCTGCATCCGTCGCTGCCCAAGAAGTTCGCCGACCGCAAAGGCATGCTGTACCTGTTCCTGTTCAACAAGTGGTACTTCGACGAGCTGTACGATTTCCTTTTCGTCAAACCCGCTTTCTTCATCGGCCGCTTCCTGTGGAAGAAGGGTGACGGCATGGTGATCGACGGCATGGGTCCGGACGGCATTTCGGCGCGGGTGCTGGATGCGGCGCGCGGCGCGGTCAAACTGCAATCGGGTTATCTCTATCATTATGCCCTGGCGATGCTGCTGGGCGTGGTTGCGCTCGCCACATGGTTCCTGGCGATGGGGGGCACGCCATGAGTTCGCTGCCGCTGCTTTCTCTCGTCACTTTCCTGCCGCTGCTGGGCGCGGCGGCTATCCTGCTGATGCCAGCTGCGCAAAACGCGCGCTGGATCGCGCTGATCACCACCATCGTCACCTTCGTGGTATCGCTGGCGGTGTGGGCGTCGTTCGACAATGCCAACCCCGGCTTCCAGCTGGTGGAAAAGATGAACTGGCTGGGGGGCGGCATCTCCTACCATATGGGCGTGGACGGCATTTCCATGCTGTTCGTGGTGCTCACCGCCGGCCTGATGCCCTTCTGCATCGCCGCCAGCTGGGAAAGCATTGAAGAGCGCGTTGCCGAATACATGATCGCCTTCTTGGTGCTGGAGACCATGATGATCGGGGTGTTCTGCTCGCTCGATCTGGTTCTCTTCTATGTGCTGTTCGAAGCCGGCCTGATCCCGATGTTCCTGATCATTGGCATCTGGGGCGGCAAGCGGCGCATCTATGCCAGCTTCAAATTCTTCCTCTACACCTTCATCGGCTCGGTGCTGATGCTGCTCGCGATCATGAGCATGTATTGGTACACCGGCACCACCGACATCGCCGCCATTCTGGCCAATCCGCATTTCCCGCCGGGCATGCAGGTATGGCTATGGCTGGCCTTCTTCGCCAGCTTCGCGGTGAAGATGCCGATGTGGCCGGTTCATACCTGGCTGCCCGATGCGCACGTCGAAGCCCCCACCGCCGGTTCGGTGATCCTGGCCGGCATTCTGTTGAAGATGGGCGGTTACGGCTTCCTGCGCTTCTCGGTGCCCATGTTCCCGCACGCCACCGAGATGTTCGCGCCGCTGGTGTTCGTGATGAGCATTGTGGCGATCATCTACACCTCGCTGGTCGCCCTGGCGCAGGAGGATATGAAAAAGCTGATCGCGTATTCCTCCGTCGCCCATATGGGCTTTGTCACCATGGGTATCTTCACCATCACCCATCAGGGTGTTGAAGGCGGCATCTTCCAGATGCTGAGCCATGGCGTGGTTTCGGGCGCGCTCTTCCTTTGCGTCGGCGTGATCTATGACCGCATGCATACCCGCGAGATCGCCGCGTATGGCGGCCTGGTGAACCGCATGCCGATGTATGCCGGCTGTTTCCTGGTCTTCACGCTGGCCAATGTCGGCCTGCCGGGCACCAGCGGCTTTGTCGGTGAATTCCTCACCATGCTGGGCGCCTTTGTCCATAACAGCTGGATCGCCATCTTCGCCGCCACCGGCGTCATTCTGTCGGCGGCCTATGCTCTGTTCCTGTATCGCCGCATCATCTTCGGCGAACTAGTCAAGCCGGCGCTGCAGACGATTGAAGACCTGACCGCCCGCGAAATCGCCATTCTGGCGCCGCTGGTCATCATCACCATCGCGCTGGGCGTCTATCCCAATGTGGTCACCAACGTGACCAGCCCCGCCGTCGCCAAGCTGGTGCAGGACAATCAGAAAGCCGTGGCGATGGAACATGTCCGAGCCCGCCTGGCCGGCACCGAAGAGGGCCGCATCATTATCATGAAGGCGGGCATGCCATGAGTTTCACCACCAGCCTCACGGTGCTTCTGCCCGAAATCATCATGGCGATCGGCGCCATGGTGCTGCTGCTGGCCGGCGCGGCGGGCGGCGAGAAGACGGCAACCCCGATCAGCTGGGCCGCCATCGGCGTGATGGTTCTGGCCGAACTGGCGGTGGCGATGGGCACCGGCGGGCCGGCGTTCGGCGGCGCCTTCATGGCCGACAATTTCGCCCGCTATGCCAAGCTGCTGATCTTGATCTCGGCGGCGCTGTCGGTGCTGCTGACGGAAGAGTTCTTCGCCAACACCAAGCAGTCGCGTTTCGAACTGCCGGTGCTGATCCTGCTGGCCACCTTGGGCATGATGCTGATGGTGTCGGCCAACAGCTTCCTGGCGCTCTATATGGGGCTGGAGCTGCAAAGCCTGGCGCTCTATGTGCTGGCCGCGTTCAACCGCGACCATCTGCGCTCCACCGAAGCGGGCCTGAAGTATTTCGTGTTGGGCGCGCTGTCCTCCGGCATGCTGCTCTACGGCATTTCCATGATCTACGGCTTCACCGGCTCGGTGGATTTCTACATCGTGCGCGATGTCATCGCCCATGGTGGCGTTTCCATCGGCCTGATTTTCGGCTTGGTGTTCCTGATCTCGGGCCTGGCCTTCAAGGTTTCGGCGGTGCCGTTCCATATGTGGACGCCCGACGTTTACGAAGGCGCGCCCACGCCGGTAACAGCCTATTTCGCCACCGCTGCCAAGGTCGCGGCGCTGTGCCTGTTCCTGCGCGCCATCGTCATTCCGTTCCCGCACGCCATCGAACAATGGCGGCAGATCATCATCTTCATTTCGGTGCTTTCCATGGCGCTGGGCGCGTTCGCGGCGCTGGGCCAGAAGAACATCAAGCGCCTGATGGCGTATTCCTCCATCGGCCATATGGGTTATGCGCTGCTGGGCCTGGCGGCGGGCACCGCGCTGGGTGCGCGCGGTATCCTGATTTATCTGGCCATCTATGTGATGACCAATATCGGCGTCTTTGCCTGCATCCAGGCGATGAAGCGTCAGGGCAAGCCGGTTGAGAATATTTCCGACCTTGCCGGTCTGGCGCGCACCAACCCCAAGCTGGGTCTGGTCTTCTCGATGCTGTTCCTGTCGCTGGCAGGACTTCCGCCTTTGGCCGGCTTCTTCGCCAAATTCTATATCTTCCTGGCCGCGATCCAGGCGAACCTGATCTGGCCGGCGGTGCTGGGCGTGTTGGCGAGCACGGTGGGGCTGGTTTACTATCTCAAGCTGGTCAAGGTCATGTATTTCGACGAACCGGCCGAACCGTTCGACAGCGAAATCGGCATCGGCTCGGAACTGATCATTATCCTGTCTGGAGCCTTCGCGCTGCTGTTCATCTTCACGGCTTCGCCGGTCATCACCATCGCTGACGCTGCCGCCAAGGCCTTGCTCCCTTGACGTTAAATCTGAAGTTTGGCGGCACTGCCGAATTTCCAGAGATAGATTCCACCAACGCCGAAGCCTTGCGCCGTGCCGCGGCGGGCGAAACCGGCCCACTATGGCTGCGCGCGGACCGCCAAAGCGCGGGCCGTGGCCGCCGTGGCCGCGCCTGGGAAGGCGGTGAGGGCAATCTCATGACCACGCTGCTGATCACGCCGGAACGTCCGCGCCCCGAATGGGCGCAACTGTCTTTCGCCGCCGCCATTGCGGTGGCTGATCTGGCGGCGCATTACGCGCCCCATGCCGCCATCGCGGTCAAATGGCCCAATGATGTTTTGGCGGAAGGGCGCAAGCTGGCGGGCATTCTGCTGGAAACATCTGGCGCAGGGCTCGCCATCGGCATCGGCGTCAATCTCAAAAGCCATCCCGAAGGCACCGAATTCCCCCCCATCTCGCTGCCGGTGCTGGGGGTGAAAGCCCCGAAGCCCCACGAGGCGCTTGCCGTGCTCGCCGGTCATTTCGGCCGCTGGTACGAGGCTTGGGCAGCCCAGGGTTTTGCGCCCCTGCGCGATGCCTGGCTGGCCCGGGCCGCCCATCTGGGCCATCCCATCCGGGCGCGCCTCACCGATACGGAACATCGGGGGGTATTTGAAGGCATTGATGGGGAGGGAGCCCTGCTTCTAAACCAGGGTCAGACCGTCCGAACCATCGCGGCGGGCGAAGTATTTTTCGGGTAGGATGCGTCCATGCTTTTGGCGATAGATGCTGGCAATACGAATATCGCCTTCGCCGCCTGTGAGGGCGATACGATCCGTGGCCAGTGGCGTGCGACCACCCAGACGCCGCGCACCGCCGATGAATATGCCGTGATGTTGGGGCCGCTGCTGGCGCTGGAAGGTCTTTCCTTCGGCGATCTGGATGCCGCCATCATCGCAACGGTGGTGCCCGCTGCCCTGTTCGATTTGCGCCTGTTCTGCCGCAAGTATCTGAAGGCCGAGCCGCTGGTGGTCAAAGACCCCAGCCTTGATCTGGGCCTGACCATCAACGTTGACCGTCCCAGCGCCGTGGGCGCCGACCGTCTGGTCAACGCCATCGCGGCGCATGCCAGCTACAAAGGCGCGCTGATCGTGGTGGATTTCGGCACCGCCACCACCTTCGATGTGGTGAGCGAGGCCGGTGATTATGAAGGCGGCGTCATCGCGCCGGGCGCCAATCTGTCGGCCGAGGCGCTGCACCAGGCCGCCGCGCTGCTGCCGCGCGTCGCCATTCAGCGCACCCAGGCCGTGATCGGCAAGGACACGGTTCCCGCCATGCAGTCGGGCCTGTTTTGGGGTTACATCGGCCTGATTGAAACCATCGTCGCCAAGATCAAGGAAGAGTACGGCAAGCCCATGACAGTGATCGCAACCGGCGGGCTGGCCAATCTGTTCTACAAGCAGACCCCGGCGATTGAGCATCTGGATTCCGACCTCACCATTCGCGGGCTGGCGTTGATCCATGCCCGCGCCCAAGCCGGGAAGTAATGCTGCAACCCAATTCCCGCGACGAACTGGTCTTCCTGCCCCTTGGCGGGTCGGGCGAGATCGGCATGAATTTCAATGCCTATGGCTTCGGCCCGCCGTCGCGCCGCAAATGGATCATCCTGGATTGCGGCGTGTTGTTCGGGCGCGAGGCCGATACCCCCGGCGTGGATGTGATCATGCCCGATATCCGCTTCCTGGCGGAGCAGGCAGACAATGTGCTGGGCATCGTCGCCACCCACGCGCATGAAGATCATATCGGCGCCATCGGCCTCTTATGGCCGATGCTGAAATGCCCCATCTATGCCACGCCCTTCACCGCCATCCTTATCGAAGGCAAGCTGGAAGAGCAGGGCCTGCGCGAGCGGGCGAAAGTCAAAAAAGTCCCGCTGGGCGGATCGCTGACGCTGGGTCCCTTCCAGCTGGATTTCATTTCCATCACCCATTCCATTCCCGAGCCCAATCTGGTGGCGATACGCACGCCCTTGGGCGTGGTCGCCCATACCGGCGACTGGAAGATCGACCCCGAGCCGATGCTGGGCGAAGTCACCGATGCCGCCGCGATTGAAAAGCTTGGCGATGAAGGCGTGCTGGCGCTGGTCTGCGATTCCACCAATGCGCTGCAAGCCGGCCATTCCGGCTCGGAAGTCAAAGTGCGCGACAGCCTGATTGAATTGATCGGCACCTTGAAAGGCCGGATCGCGGTGACGGCGTTTGCTTCCAATGTGGCGCGGTTGTCATCCATCGGCGAGGCTGCGCGGCGGAGTAAGCGCAAGATCGCGCTGGTGGGCCGCTCGATGCACAAGATGGTGCAGGCGGCCAAGGACACGGGCTATCTCAAGGATTTTCCGCCGCTGCTGGATGAAGCCGATGCCGCCGATCTTCCGGCGCGTCAGGTGCTGTATCTCGTCACCGGCAGCCAGGGCGAGCCGCGCGCCGCGCTGGCCCGCATCGCGTCCGGCAATCATCCCAATGTCCATCTGGGCAAAGGCGATGCCGTGGTCTTTTCCAGCCGCATCATTCCCGGCAATGAATTGCCGATCTTCGCGCTGCATAACGAATTGTCGGCGCTGGGCGTGGAAGTGCTGACCGAGCAGGATCATTTCGTCCATGTCTCCGGCCATCCGGCGCGCGATGAACTGACCCAGATGTATCGCTGGACGCGGCCGCGCATCGCCGTGCCGGTGCATGGCGAGCTGCGCCACATGGCCGAACATGCGCGGCTGGCCAAATCGCTGCAGGTGCCCGAAGCGCTGGTGCCGCAGAACGGCCAGCTTTACCGGCTTGCGCCCGGCCCCGCCGAATTGATCGACGAAGTGCCGTCAGGCCGCGTGCATCTGGATGGCCGGGTGCTGGTGGGCGAAGGCGAGGGGCTGACGAAGGCCCGCCGCGCCATGGCCTTCGCCGGGCTGATCGCCATTACTTTGGTGGTGGATAGCAAAGGCCGTGTCTGCGCTGAGCCCGCTATCCTGCTCGAAGGTATTCCCAAGCCGGTGCACGAAGCCATTCGCACGGCGGTCGATGATGTCACTCGCCGCACCAAGCGCGCCGACCCGGACGAGCTGGCAGAAAGCGTTCGCCGCGCCGCCCGCCGCGCCGCGCACGACGCGTGGGGTAAAAAGCCCATCACACGGGTAACGGTTGTCGAAACATGATCGGCAAACTCAACCACGTTGCCATCGCCACGCCTGATCTTGAAAAAGCCAGCGCGCTGTATCGCGACACGCTGGGCGCGAAGGTTTCCAAGCCCGAGGCCCAACCCGAACATGGCGTCACCACCGTGTTTGTCGAATTACCCGGCAGCAAGGTGGAATTGCTGGCGCCGCTGGGTGAAAATTCACCCATCGCCAATTTCCTCAAGCGCAACCCCGAAGGTGGCGTGCATCATCTTTGTTTCGAGGTGGCGGACATCGGCCTTGCCCGCGACACGCTGAAAGCCAAAGGCGCGCGCGTTCTGGGCGACGTGAAACTCGGGGCGCATGGCAAGCCGGTGCTGTTCCTGCATCCGAAAGACTTTGGCGGCGTGCTGATCGAACTGGAGCAGGCGTGATGGACACCCTGGCCATCACCCCCTCGCTGTCATGGCCCGCAAATGCGGGCCATCCAGATGACACGGATACATCTGTCGATATTTTGGCTTGTTTCACCTGGATGGCCCACACTCCGGTGGGCCATGACACGTGGGGGTGCTGATGGACGCTTCCATGAGCAACGGCATCCATTACGTCGTGCTGTTCAGCGCCTATGCGGTGCTGTGGTTCCTGTGCCTGTTTTGCCTGTTGCCGGTGGGACTGGGTTCGGAACGCGACCCCGAAAGTGGCGCGCCGCTGAAGCCCATGCTGGGCAAGAAAATGCTGATCGCCACCGCCATCGCCACGGTGCTGTGGCTGGCTTTTTTCGCCGCCATCACCTTTGGCTGGTTTTAATTGTGACAGCAGCGCCTGTCCGTCTGCGCCCGAACCTCAGCCACCCACTCGCTCTGCCTGTTTTCCCCGACGGCGTTGTTCTCCAACCCTTTTCCGCTTCGGACGCCGCGCCGCTGCATGCCGTGCTGCAACTTTCTTACGGCCGCAGCCGCGTGGCGTCCTTCGCGCAATGGTGGAGCGGCCTTTCATCCGACACCGAATATGATCCCGCGCTTTGTTTCACGGCCTTTGGTCCAAACGGATTGGTGGGCGGTGCGCAATGCTGGAGTTCGGGTTTCGTGAAGGATCTCGCTGTTCATCCGGATTGGCGTGAGCGCGGTCTGGGCGCGGCGCTGTTGCTGACCGCCTTTCACGCCTTCCGGCAGCGCGGTGTTTTGTCGGTCGATCTGAAAACTGCCGCGGATAATCACACCGCGCTCCGTCTCTATCAAAGAATGGGCATGTTACGGGTGGCCTACTAGGTCAACGCGCCGTGGTGCCGTTCGCCTTCAAGCGGAACCGATTTGCCCGCTACGCGGCAGCCTCTCGCCAAAAGAAAAAGGCCGGGGTGGAGACCCGGCCTTTTTCGCTAATTCCCGTCCCTGAACTTGGCCGCTCTAATTTGGCGTCCTGATCCGCCTTGTTGGCGGTATTTTTATCGTTTGGGTTGATACTGGAGTCGGATGCCCAAGTCACGCAATATTTAGGGGTAACGCCATGCGGCGCGCGCAAGAAAATTACCATATTGCTGCCCTGGCCGCATTGGTCCTTGTGGCGCTGATTTTTGCCGGGAAAACCGCGTTTTCTGCCGGCATGGCCGACCGGGGCAAACCGGACCCTATCTTGAACCCCCAGGCTGACGGCCCCTGTGACCCGGTCCTGGCCTCGCCCGACCTGACCCCGGGCACCGACGTGGATGGCCACCAGGTCGCCTCCGCCGACCTGGCCGCCCAGCCTGCGTTTAACGGCCAGGTGCTGGTGCCGCTGAAGCCCAGGCCGGGCTATGCCGGCAACTCGGCTTATGTGGTGGTGGACGGCCGCAAGCTCGACCCGCTGCTGAACCCCCAGCCCGCCTGCCATTAACCCAGAGAACTGATCCGCCGCCTTGCTGCCCCACATCCGGGCTAGGCTTGGTGAATGCGCGTTATCCTTGCCGCAGCCTTGAGCCTCGCTCTGTTCAGCGCCGTTCCGGCACTGGCTGGTCCGTGGCGTATTACCAAGGATCATTGGAGCGAGATGGATGAGGCGGGCTTTGGCCGTTTTGTCACCGCCCTGGGCGATAGCGGCTGCACCTCATCGCAAAGCTGCCTGCGTTCCGCCGCCAATCCCTGGGCCGCCAGTGAAGACCGCGCCTTTCTCGATATTGATGTCGACTGCGCCAAGCTGCCCTATCTGCTGCGCGCCTATTACGCCTGGAAGAACGGTCTGCCGTTCACCTATGCCGATGGCGTCAGCGGCGGGCGCTTTTCCAAGAATGGCAACCGCGTCGTCAGCCGCGAAGACATCGTGGATCATGGCGGTGGCATTGATGCGGCGCGCGCCATCCGCGCCATGCTGGAGAATGTCTATTCCGGCACCTTCCGTGTTGATGTGATCGCCACCGATGGCATGGCGTCGGACTTTTATTCGCCGGCGCTGCAGCCGGGCAGCATCCGCCCCGGCACCACGATCTATGATCCCAACGGCCATGTCGGCATCGTCTATCGCGTCGATGGTTCGGGGCGCATCTATTACATGGATGCGCATCCCGATTTCGCCATCAGCCGCAGCGTCTATGGCGCGCAATTCGGCCAAAGCCAGGCCATGCTGGGTGGGGGCTTAAAAAATTGGCGGCCGTTTCAGGTCGTGGGCGCGCGCATGGAAAATGGCGCGCTGGTCGGCGGCCATATGCAGATGACGCGCCAGCGCGACATTCCCGATTTTTCCCTGGTGCAATATCTGGGCACGCAGCCCAATCCCAGCGGCGATGTCCGCAACGCCCGCTTCACCTATAACGGCGCCTCGCTGGGCTATTATGAATATGCGCGGGTGGCGGTATCCGGCGGCAAGGCGGATTTCAATCCGCTGTATGAATTGCAGGCCACCATGCGCACCCTGTGCAACGATCTGGAAGACCGCCGCCAGGCGGTGGATCAGGCGGCGCAGGCCGGCCTTGCCGCGCGCAATCATCCCACATCGATTCCGTCCAACATTTATCTGTCCGACGATGGCGACTGGGAAAGCTATGCCACGCCGTCGCGCGACGCCCGCATGCGCGCGGCCTTTGTTCAGTTCCGCCGCGATCTGGGCAGCATGATCCAGCTTTGGGTCCATCACGATCCGCGCATTGTCTATGACGGCCAATTCCTCAAGGCCGATCTGATGAAGGTCTATGACGCGGAAAGCCGCCGCCGCACCACCACGTTCCTGTCCACCGACAAGCGCCCGGTATCGCTGAGCTTCACCGATGTGACGCAGCGCCTTTTCGCCATGTCGTTCGATCCCTATCACTGCGTGGAGCTGCGCTGGGGCAGCGATGGCTCCGGCTGCCCGGATCAAGACGCCAAGCGCGGCTGGTATCAACGCGAACAACAGGCGCGCAATGAAATCGAGCGCGATGAGCAGGGCGCCGCAACGCAGCTGGCCGGTCCGCAGGATGTGGATATTCGCGGTCTGATCGCGTCCATGCCGGACAGTCTGCCTTTTGTGCAGCGCTATCCGGGCGACTAATTTAATTCCTCCATGGCCGGGCTTGACCCGGCCATCCAACTTCTTCGCCACCCTCTCGCCACGATCTTGCCTTGGCGTCATGCTCCGATGATGACCATGAGCGGAATCCCGCCCCATAAAAAACGGCCCGCGAAAGACCGTGGCCCGCTGGCCCGTGAGGCGGCACCCGTGCCGCCCCGTCGCCGTGCGCTGGTCTGGACCCTGAGTGGCGCCGCGCATCTGGCGGTCATTGGCAGTCTTTTCTTTGTGGTCGCGGCTCAGCCGCAGGAACCGCAGGCCATTCCCATCACCATGGTGCAGATGCCCGAAGAACCAACGCCTGGACCTGTAGGCCCACCGGGACCGCCGGGCCCAGTCGGTCCGCCAGAAGCGCCCAAAGCGGCAGTGGCGGAAATTCCCAAACCCGTCATTCCAGTGCCGCAACCGATTGTGCGCCCCACGCCGCCGGTGCGTAGCGCGTCCATCGCAAAGGAAGATGCCGAGCCTGCGCCAGTGGACACATTCGCCGATGTGCTGAGTACCTCTCAGCTTGCCGGCGCCGCCAGCGCGGAAAGCGAAGGCAATGGCAGCGGTGGAGGAGGTGGCGGTGGTGGCGGCTGTTGCGACACCGCACGCATCGTGCAGCAGGCGCTGCGCAAGGATCCCTTGGTGCGCACCGCGGTGCGCGATGCCAACCGCCTGGGCAAGGCCGTGATGCTGTGGAATGGCGATTGGGTGCGCAGCGGCGTGCAGGAAGGCAAAGGCCTGTCGGCGGTGCGCGAAGCGATTGTGTGGGAGCTGGCCTTTTCGCCGCCAGCCTGCCGCGAGAAACGGGTCAAGGGTCCGGTGTTGCTGTCACTGGCCGATGGAGCCGCGCGCTTCCTGATCGGCTCCAATGATTGGCGTTGGTCGGATTTGCTTGAGCTGCGCTGAGAAATAAAACGGGAGCGATCTCGAAGACCGCTCCCCTTTTTAATTACGTCATCACAATCAGGACAACGCGGCGATTCTGCGCGCGGTTGGTCTTGTTCTTGTTGTCCGCCACCGGATTGGCCTTGCCGTAGGAGATGGTGGACATGCGGTTCAGCGGCACGCCGTGCTGGTTCATGAACAGGCGCACGGCTTCGGCGCGTTCCTCGCCCAGCTTGACGTTGGTCGCATCCGGCCCGGTATTGTCGGTGTGCCCCTAGATTTCCAGATAGATGTTGCGGTTGTCGCCTTTGAGCTTTTCCGCAAAATCGGTAAGCCGCTGCACCGCTTCCGGGGTGAGCTTGGAGCTGTCACGCCCGAACTTCACGGAATCGTCCGACAGCACCATTTCATAAAGGAACTTGCCCTCGGCCAGCTTGCCGGCAGCCGTGGCGCGATCGAGCGCGTCCTGGGTGCCCTTATCAAGCTTGGCCAGATGTTGTTCCTGCTGATCGACTTTGGATTGTGTGGCCTGGTTCTTGGCATCCACAACAGACACTTGTTCCTGAACAAAGTCTTTGGTGGCGCAGCCGCTCAGTGCAATGGCGCTGATGGTAATGGCGGCGGCGGCGAAAAGGCTGGATTTTGCTTTGTGCATAGAGACTCCCTGCATGGAAATTGATTCCCTCATTGCCCCGACAGCCATCCAACGCTGGGCGCGCAGTGTGGCGGAGATGGGGAGCGATTAAGGCGCAAATGGGAATTTTCCCCGCGACCAGCGCTAACATTCCCGATGCTGCAATTGCACAGTGCAACAGGTCATGGAATGAATCCGATATGATGGAAGATGTATTGAATTTCTGGTTCCGGGAACTCGCGCCCCGCCGATGGTTCGGCGGCGGCCCCGAACTCGATGATGTGATCCGCACCCGCTTCGGCGCGCTGGTGGAAAAAGCCATGCAGGGTACGCTGGACGATTGGGCGGCGAGCCCGCGCGGATGCCTGGCGCTTATAATTCTTCTGGATCAGTTCACGCGGAATATTTTCCGTGGGCAGCCCGAGGCTTTCGCCGGGCATGTTCAGGCCGAAGCGCTATCACAACGCGCCATTCGCGAGGGTATGGACAAGGCGCTGACCTTTGCCGAACGGCAATTTCTCTACATGCCGCTGATGCATGCCGAAGACCCAGCGCTTCAAGCATTGAGCCTGGAGAAATTCATCGAACTGAAAAAGGAAGCCGACGGCATCCTCAAATTCGCGCAAGCGCATGCCGATATCGTGGACCGCTTCGGCCGCTTCCCCGGACGCAACAAGGCGCTGGGCCGCACCTCGACACCGGAAGAAGAAGCCCTTCTGGCGTCCGGCAAGGGCAATTTCTAGCCCTTGCAACCCCGTGCCCCGCACCCAACATAGAAGGCCGGTCAAGGGACAGACGCCAATGAAACAGGTTGCCGAAATCATGCGGTCGCAGGGCGGCCATTGGGTGGGTGATGGCTTTCCCGTCCGTTCGCTTTTCTCCTATCAGGGCGACACGGATGCGATCAGCCCCTTCCTGTTGTTCGACTATGCCGGACCGCATGATTTTCCCCCGGCCAAGCAGCCGCGCGGCGTCGGCCAGCATCCCCATCGCGGCTTTGAAACTGTCACCATCGTTTATGACGGCGAAGTCAGTCACCGGGATTCCACGGGCAATGGCGGCACCATCGGCCCGGGCGATGTGCAATGGATGACGGCCGCAGGCGGCATCATCCATGAGGAATTCCACTCCGAAGCCTTCACCAGCCGGGGCGGGTTGTTTCATGCCGTGCAGCTTTGGGTGAACCTGCCGGCCCGCAACAAGATGGACGCTTCGGGCTACCAGGGCATCACCAATGCCAGCATTCCCGCGCTGGACCTTCGGGGTGATGCGGGCAGGGTGCGCGTCATCGCGGGCGAGTTCGATGCTGCCAAAGGTCCGGCGCGCACCTTCAGTCCGGTTAATCTGTGGGACCTGCGTTTGAAGGCGGGAAAACAAACCGCGTTCGATGTGCCGGAAGGCCACACCACCATGATCGCGGTCCTGTCCGGCAAACTCACGGTCAATGGTGCGGCGGCACAGGATGCTGAAATTGTGCGGCTGACCCGCGAGGGGACGCAGGTTGTGCTGCGCGCCCAAAGCGATGCGGTGATATTGGTGATGACCGGCGCGCCGCTGGGCGAACCGGTGGTCGGCTATGGCCCGTTTGTGATGACCAGCGAAGCGGAAATCCGCCAGGCCATCACGGATTTCAACAATGGGCGCTTTGGGCAAGTCGGCGCGGGTTAATACGCCCGCCCGATCAGCACTTCTTCCACACCCGGCTTGCCGCTGAAGATACACGCAGCGAATTCCTTGGGCTGATCACCGGGAGCGTTCCTGATGGTCAGCTTCAAGGTTTTCAGCTTCTGGCCGATGGCTTCCAGGTCCGCGCCCGTGGGCTTGCCCCACGCCACGCGCACCCAGCCTTTGAAACTGTCTTCGTCGTCACCGAAATAAGCGGTGAGGCCGTCCCAGCTGGTGATGTCGCGCTTGATGTTGTTATCGAGCCGCGCCTTGGCGTCGGCATACATCCCGGCCTGAATCTCGGCCAGCAACTGCACTGCGCCTTCGATGAAATCCACGCGCGGCTTGACGATGGATTTGACCTTGTCGCCGTCACGCAGATCATCGCGCCGCATATAGGTGACATTGCCGCCCGCCGCGTCGCGCGGGCCCACTTCCACGATCAGGGGCGCGCCCTTGCGCACCCAGTTCCAGCGCTTTTCGGCGGATTTGATTTTCTTGATGTCCAGCAGCGCGCGCACCGGCTGGCCGAACACGGTCAGGCCATTCAGCGCCTTCACCAGATGCTCGCAATAGGCCAGCACCTCGGCATCTTCCGGCTTGTCGCGCAGCATCGGCACCACCACGATCTGGCGCGGCGCAATGGCGGGCGGCAGGCGAAGCCCATCGTCATCGCCATGGGTCATGATCACGCCGCCGATCAGGCGGGTGGAAACGCCCCAGCTTGTGGTGTTGCAGAAATCCATGCCGCCGGCATCGTTCTGGAATTTGATGTTCTGGGCTTCTGCGAAATGCGTGCCCAGGAAATGGCTGGTGCCGGCTTGCAAGGCCTTGCCGTCCTGCATCATGGCTTCGATGGAATAGGTGTTAACCGCGCCGGGGAAGCGTTCATTCTCCGGCTTCTCGCCCGCGATCACCGGCATGGCCAGCACATCTTCGGAAAAGGCCCGATAGACTTCCAGCATGCGATGGGTCTCTTCCACGGCATCTTGCACCGTGGCGTGGGCGGTGTGGCCTTCCTGCCAGAGAAATTCGGTGGTGCGCAGGAACAGGCGCGGCCGCATTTCCCAGCGCACCACATTGGCCCATTGGTTGATCAGCAGCGGCAGGTCGCGATGGCTTTTGATCCAGCGCGAAAACGCGTCGCCGATGATGGTTTCCGAGGTGGGCCGCACCACCAGCGGCTCTTCCAGCTTGGCGTCCGGATCGGGCACCAGCTTGCCGTCAATATTCTTCAGACGGTGATGGGTGACGACCGCCATTTCCTTGGCGAAGCCTTCGACATGCTCGGCTTCCTTGGCGATGAAGGAGAGGGGAATGAAAAGCGGGAAATAGGCATTCTCATGCCCCGTCGCCTTGATGCGGCGGTCCAACTCGCCCTGAATCTGCTCCCACACGCCCCAGCCCCAGGGCTTGATCACCATGGCGCCGCGCACCGGGCTGGTCTCGGCCATATCGGCCTCACGCACCACGGCCTGATACCAGTCGGCGAATCGGTCACGGGATACGGAAAGGGCGCGCTGCATTATCTGCTCCAGATGCCCCGAAAAAGCGCCTTTTGCGCCTCTATCCGGGTTACCCTAGAAATAGCCGAAGCGATTTCGAAACCAAACACCTTTAAGGTCGCGCCCAGCAATGTCTTCCTCGACCCGCCCTTTTGCCGCCTTTGAGTGGATGATCGCGCTGCGCTATCTGCGCGCCCGCCGCGCCGAAGGCTTTGTCTCGGTCATTTCCGGCTTTTCGCTGGTAGGCATCGCCCTGGGGGTGGCCACGCTTATTATCGTGATGTCGGTGATGGGCGGCTTCCGCAAGGAATTCCTCAGCTCCATCCTGGGCTTCAATGGCCACATCACGGTGACGGCCGCCGCCGGCACCTTGCCCGATTACGACGCCATGACGGTACGATTGCGGGCCGTGTCCGGGGTTGTGCGCGCCGCTCCCATCGTGGACGGGCAGGTTATGGCCACCCAGAACGGGGCCAATACCGGCGTCTATATCCGCGGCATGCGCCCGGATGATCTGGCCACCCTGAAATCGGTGGCGGATAACACCAGCAAAGGCGCACTGCCGCTGTTCGGCCAGGACGACACGGTGATCATCGGCGACGGGCTGGCGCGCAAGCTGGGCATTCGCCGTGGCGGTTCGATCACGCTGATTGCGCCCCGGGGCGAAATCACGCCCTTCGGCACCACGCCGCGCATCAAGACCTATTCCGTCGCGGGCACCTTCAAGGTCGGCAACAGTCTTTATGACAGCGCCTTTGTCTTCATGCCGCTGACGGAAGCGCAGAGCTTCTTCAATCTGGGCGACACCGCCGTCACCGGCGTCGAGGTGATGGTCGAGCGGCCGGATGACGACATGGCCATGCTGCCCGCCGTCTCCAAAGCCGCCGGTCCGAACACGCGGATGGTGCCGTGGCAGGATATCGACAGTTCGTTCATGCAGGCGATCCAGGTGGAATCCAATGTGATGTTCCTGATCCTGTCGCTGATTATTCTGGTGGCGGCGCTGAACATCATCTCCGGCCTGATCATGCTGGTGAAGGACAAGTCCTCCGACATCGCCATCCTGCGGACCATGGGCGCCACGCGCGGCGCGGTGATGCGGGTGTTCCTGATCGCTGGCATGAGCATCGGCGTTACCGGCACCTTCCTGGGTTTCGTGCTGGGCGTTCTGTTCTGCCAGAACATCAATGCCATCAAGGATGTTGTCTCAAGGCTCACCGGCACGCCCTTGTTCGATTCCACCATCTATTTCCTTTCCAAGCTGCCCGCCGATCTTGATCCCTGGCAGGTGACAAGCGTGGTGGTGATGGCGCTGGTGCTAACGTTCCTTGCCACGCTGTATCCAAGCTGGCGGGCCGCGCGCCTCGATCCGGTGGAAGCGCTGCGCTATGAGTGACGTGCTGAAGCTTTCCAATGTCTCGCGCCGCTATACCGAAGGCGGCGGCCAGCTTGAGATTTTCTCCGGCGTGGAATTGACACTTCAGGCCGGCGAGATTGTCGCCCTGGTCGGCCAGTCCGGCGCGGGCAAGTCATCGCTGCTGCATATGGCGGGTTTGCTGGAAGCGCCGTCGGGCGGCGAAATCCATATCAACGGCCAGGCAGTCTCAAACCTCAGCGATCACGAACGCACCCGCATCCGCCGCGACACCATCGGCTTTGTCTACCAGGCCCATCATCTGCTGCCGGAATTCAATGCGTTGGAAAATGTGGTGCTGCCCCAGATGATCGCGGGCAAATCGCGCACCGATGCTTCGGTGGAAGCCAAACGCTTGCTCACCACGCTGGGATTGGGCGCGCGTCTCACCCATCGCCCGGCGCAATTGTCGGGCGGCGAGCAGCAGCGTGTCGCCATCGCCCGTGCGCTCGCCAACAAGCCGCGCATCCTTCTGGCTGATGAACCCACCGGCAATCTCGATCCCCGGACTTCGGGCGGGGTGTTCGACGCCTTGATCGCCACGGTGCGAGCCGAAGGGCTGGCGGCGCTGATCGCCACCCATAACTTCGATCTCGCGGCGCGCATGGACCGCGCCTTGGTTCTGCAGGACTGCAAATTGGTCCCCGCCACATTGAGTTGATGCGCGCCGTATTTGTTTGATTGCGGCTTCGGCTAACGCCTCCGCCGCGGGGCCGCATGGACCGCGCCTTGGTTCTCCAGGACGGCAAGCTGGTTCCCGCAGATATGGCCCGGGCTTAAGGCCGATTTTTCAGGCTTTACTGGCAGTTAACCGCGCGCCGTTAGCGTGATCTCCGGTTTATTGGGAATGATCGCGTGTTGTTGTTGCGAGCGCCGCTTATCGCGGCCCTGTTGTTCATTGCTTCACCTGCCTTGGCACAGGAAGATGCCGCTGCGGACCTTTCGTAGCGAAGCAGCGGCCTGTTTGATCAGGGCAAGCTTCTAGCGACCGGCGGCGTCAGTGCGGTGGAAGGTGAAGGCGGCGGCGGGCTGGCAGCCTGGGCGCTGATCAGCGGTTATGGCAGCCGCGACGCCATCGGGGTCAATACCCATGTCACAGTTCTCAGTCTGCCCGATTACAAGCTTACATCGCCCGGCATCACCGTCGGTCTGTTCGACCGGCTTGAGCTTTCCTATGCCTGGCAAGCCTTCGACACCGGCGCGACCGGGGCTGCGCTGGGCGTAGGGTACGGCTTTACGTTTCATCAGAATATCTACAGCGCCAAGCTCAAGCTGACTGGCGATGCGGTCTATGATCAGGATAGCTGGCTGCCGCAGATTGCGTTTGGCATTCAGCACAAGGAAAATGACCGTGGCGCCGTGATCGCTGCCGTAGGCGGCAAGGGTTCTGTCGGCACCGATTTCTATCTCGCCGCCACCAAATTGTTCCTGGCGCAAAGCCTGCTGGTGAATGCAACGGTGCGCGAAACCAAGGCCAACCAGTTTGGCCTTCTGGGTTTCGGCGGCGACAAGCACAACGCCTATTCCACGCAGTTCGAAGGCTCGGCGGCTTATCTGTTCAGCCGTAACTTCGCCATCGGCGCCGATGTCCGCACCAAGCCCAGCAATCTGGGCATTGCCCATGAAGGCAGTGCCTATGACATTTTCGCCGCGTGGTTCTTGAACAAGAATTTCTCGGCGACGCTGGCCTATGCCGATCTTGGCAATATCGCGATCCACAATCATCAGGGCGGTTTCTACGTGTCCCTGCAGGCAGGTTTCTGATGAAAATATTTTCCGCATTCCTGCTGGGGCTCGCCTGCATGGCGACACCGGCTTTCGCCGATGACACGCTGTTCGCCGATATGGGCGGCCAGTCCGGCATAGACCGGCTGGTGGATCTCTCGGTCGACAATTACCTGGCCGATGGCCGTATCAAGGTCGTGTTCGAAGAGACCAATCTCGACCGGCTGCGCGCCGAGTTCAAAGTCCAGTTCTGCCAGGTGGCAGGCGGGCCCTGCACCTATACGGGCCATGACATGACCGAAGCGCACAAAGGCCTGCATCTCACCAATGCCGATTTCAACGCCGTGGTCGAAGACCTTCAGGCCGCGATGGACACATGCAGCATCGGGTTTGCCACCCAGAACCGCTTTCTGGCGCGGCTGGCGCCATACCAGCACCAGGTCGTGACGCGATGAAGGCCCTTTTCGCCGTTGGTCTGCTGCTGGCGCAAGCAATTCCGGCCTTTGCCGCCGATCATCTTATTGTGCAGCAGGGCCGCCGCTTTCATCCCGGTGACATCACCATCGCCAAAGGCGATACCCTGACCGTCACCAACAACGATCAGTTCATCCATCAGATTTTCCTGAACGTCTCGGGCTTCAGTTTCGACACGGCGGAAAAATCGCCGGGCCAGAACGTCACCGAGGCTTTCACCGTCGCGGGCACCTTCCAGGTGCGCTGCCACATCCATCCCAAGATGCTGCTGACGGTTCATGTGAACTGATCTCAGTTCGGCTGGGGGGCGTTAACGCTTTTCCCGGCAACCAAATCCCCGCTAAGCCCTTGTCTTGGTATGAGTTATCCACAGCCCGCGTTTCGGGGCGCGCAAAGCCCGGTTCCGGTGAGTTAGATCACCTTTTGTTCTTGCATCCCGTGTAGAACGGAAATAGAACAAATCCCGACGAACAGGGAGATCGCGGTTATGTGGATCAAGGATGCAATGGCGGGTGCCGGCCTCATCATTTTCATGGTGTCGTCCTTTGTCCTGGCGGGCGCGGCGCATTCGGTGCTCTCGGCGATCTGACTTGTGGATAGGCGGACGCCGAAGACCCGCAGACGCGGGCTTTGGCCGATAGTCCCGCCATGGCCGAGACTCGCAAAATGCCTTCCGGCAAAAATTCCCTCTCTTCCAATCAGAAGGGGTTCATCCATCTGCGGGTGAAAAGCGCCTATTCGCTGCTGGAAGGCGCGATCCGTCCGGATGAGCTGGCCGAACTGGCCCGCGACAACAACATGCCGGCGGTGGCGGTCACCGACACCAACAACATGTTCGGCATCTATGAGCTTTCCGACAAGCTCACCCAGAAAGAAAAAGAAACCCGCAGCGGCGGCAAGATTGCCCTGAACCCGGTGCAGCCGATTGTCGGGGTTCTGATCTCGGTGGATATGGGCACATCCGCCAATGCACCCACTTCCGGCATGTCGGCCTCCAAGAAGAAGCCGCCGCATCTGGCGCTGCTGGTGCAGAACGAAGCGGGCTATCAAAACCTCACCAAGCTTCTCAGCGACGCCTATCTGAAAGTCGAAGCCGGGGACTGGCCGCACATCAAGGCCGACAATCTCGCCAAGCATGCGCAGGATCTGATCTGCCTGACCGGCGGGGTGGGCGGGCCGATCAATGCCGCGCTGCTGGATGGCCAGAAGGATCTGGCCGCTTCCCAGCTCGACAGGCTGCACGCCATGTTCGGCAACCGGCTTTATGTCGAACTCCAGCGCCACAATATGCCCGAAGAGCGCGCGGTCGAGCCGGGGCTGCTCGATATGGCTTATGCCAAAGACATTCCCATCGTCGCCACCAACGATGTGCATTTCGGCCGCTCCGACATGTACGAAGCCCATGACGCGCTGCTCTGCATTGCCGATGGCGCCTTCGTCTCCCAGGATGACCGCCGCCGCGTGACCCGTGAGCATCGCTTCAAGACCGCCGGCGAAATGGCGATGCTGTTCGCCGACCTGCCGGAAGCGATTGAGAACACGGTGGAGATTGCCCGCCGCTGCGCCTTCCGCCCCAAAAAGCGCAAACCCATCCTGCCGGTGTTCGTGCCGGAATCCGGCCGCGCCCCCGAAGAAGAATTGAAAGTGCAGGCGGAGGATGGCCTCAAACGCCGCCTCACCACCGCCAAGCTGTTCGCCGAGCGCAACGTCTATGACGAACGCCTGGCCTATGAACTCTCGATCATCAACCGGATGGGCTTTCCGGGCTACTTTTTGATCGTCTCCGACTTTATGAAATGGACCAAGGGGCAGGGCATTCCTGTCGGCGTTCGTGGTTCGGGCGCGTCATCGCTGGTCGCCTGGGCGCTCGATATCACCAACCTCGATCCGCTGCGCTTTGAATTGTTCTTTGAACGCTTCCTCAATCCCGAACGTATTTCGATGCCGGACTTCGACATCGATTTCTGTCAGGAGCGGCGGGACGAAGTGATCCGCTATGTCCGCGACAAATATGGCGCGGACCGCGTCGCCAGCATTATCGCGCTGGGTTCGCTGCAGGCCCGCGCCGCGGTGCGCGATGCCGGCCGCGTGCTGCAAATGCCGCTGGGGCTGGTGGACCGCATCGCCAAGCTGATCCCCAATCCGCCGGGCAAGCCGATGTCGCTGGAAGACGCCATCGCAAGCGAACCGCGCCTGCAGCAGATCGCCGAGCAGGAACCGATGGCCAAGCGGCTGTTTGAAATCACCGGCAAGATCGAAGGGCTGTATCGCCACGCCTCCACCCATCCGGCGGGCTTGGTGATCGGCGACAGGCCGCTGGACCAGATTCTGCCGCTCTATCACGATCCGCGTTCCGACATGCCGGTAACGCAGTTCGACTATGAAGACGCGGAAAAAGCCGGGCTGGTGAAGTTCGACTTTTTGGGTCTGAAAACGCTCACCGTCATCGCCAAGGCGGAAGAATTGCTCAAGGCGCGGGGCGTCGAGATCAACACCCAGACGATTGATTTCAACGATCCCGCCGCGTTTGAAATGCTGGCGCGGGGCGACTCTGTCGGCGTGTTCCAGCTGGAAGGCTCCGGCATGCGCGACCTGCTGCGCAAGATGAAGCCCGACCACATCAACGACCTGGTGGCGCTTGTGGCGCTGTATCGCCCGGGCCCGATGGATTCCATTCCCAAATACATCGCCTGCAAGAACGGCAAGGAAGCGACGGAGTATCTGCATCCGCTGCTGGAACCGATCCTGAAAGAAACCTATGGCGTGATGACGTATCAGGACGATGTCATGCGCATCGCCCGCGAGCTGGCCGGTTACACCATGGGCGAGGCCGATCTTTTGCGCCGCGCCATGGGCAAGAAAATCGTGTCGGAAATGATTCCCCACCGCGAAAAATTCATGAAGGGCGCAGGCGAGCGCGGCATTGCCAAGAACGTCGCCGAACAGATTTTCGAACAGGCGGAAAAATTCGCCGGTTACGGCTTCAACAAGGGCCATGCCGCCGCCTACGCCCAAGTCGCCTATCAGACCGCTTTCCTCAAGGCGAATTATCCGGTCGAATTCCTTGCCGCCTCCATGACGCTCGATATCGGCAACACCGATCGGCTGAATATCTTCCGTCAGGAATCCTCGCGCCTGGGCGTCAAGCTGGTGCCGCCCGACATCAACCGCTCTGGTTCGGTGTTCACCTGCGATGCCGGTGCCGGTGAAGTGTTTTACGCGCTGGCCGCCGTGAAGGGCGTGGGCCGCCAGGCCATGGATCATGTTCTTGAGGTGCGAAAGGCTGGCGGACTGTTCAAAAGCCTTAGCGATTTCGCCCGCCGCATTGATCCGCGTCTGGTCAACAAGCGCGCCTTTGAAAATCTGGCGCGGGCAGGGGCGTTCGACAGTCTCAACAAGAACCGACGTCAGGTAGTGGAAAACTCCGACCGTATTCTCGGCGGTGCCCAGGCGGCGGCGCGGGAACGCGAAAGCGGCCAATCCAACATGTTCGGTGGCGGTGCGGTCGAAGAATTGCGCCTGACAAATATTCCCGACTGGCCGTCGCATGAAAAGCTGGCCGAAGAATTCTCCGCCATGGGTTTTTATCTCTCCGGCCATCCGCTCGATGCTTATGGCCCGGCGCTGAAGCGGCTTGGCGCTTCCAGCTACGCCCATCTGCTGGAAGACCGGCGCGCCGGTTTCAAGGCCCGCATCGCCGGCACCATGATCCGCAAATCGGAACGGCGTGGCCGCAACGACCAGATGTATGCCTTCGTTTCCTTCTCCGATCCCACCGGCATGTTCGAAGTCATGCTGTTCCCGGAAGTGCTGACGGCGTGCCGCAATCTTCTGGAAGCGGGCAAGTCGCTGCTGATCACCGCCAGCGCCGACTGGGATGGCGATGAATTGAAACTGCGCGCCGCCTCCATCATCGACCTCGACAAGGCCGCCGCCGATGCGGGCGAAGGCATGGTGGTGCGGCTGGAATCCCCTCAGCCGCTCGGCGCCGTGGCAGCCCAGCTTCAAGGCTCGGGCAAAGGCATGGTCACTTTCATTGTGCCCGGCAATCCCGGCGAAGAAGTGGAAATCGCGCTATCCAAACGCCACACGATTACACCCGCGCTCCGCAGCAACATTGCCGCGATTCCGGGCGTCTTGTCGGTCGAGGCTGTCTAACCCATACACATCACCATGACCGGCCTCCGAGCCGGTCATCCAACTTCTTTGCTGACCAAAAGTTGGATGGCCGGGTCAAGCCCGGCCATGGAGGATTTGGGATAACTAGAACAGCGAAACGCTGGTCGGCGTCAGCGCGGCGGAGATGCGGTTCAATCCATCCGCCAGTTTCTCCGCATCCTGCGCAAAGCAGATGCGCAAATAGGATTCATCCAGCGGGTCGCCTAAACTGAACGCCGCGCCCGGGGCCACGCCCACTTGAACGCTTTTCACCATCTGCTGCGCAAAGGCCAAACTGTCTTCCAGGCCTTCGACATGCAGATAGCCATAGAAAGCACCGTCCGGTTTCATCCAGCGGATCTGGTTCTGGCCGTTGATGAACCGGTCCACCACCTCGCGGCCCTTGGCGCAGCGCGCCAGAAGTTCTTTGCGGAATTCTTCGCCCTGGGGCGACAACGCGGCCAGCGCGCCATACTGAAGAAAATGCGCCGCGCCGGTGTTGTTGGCCTGGGCCATCACGCCCATGGCGGTGGCCAGCGATGTGGGATGCACCAGCCAGCCGATACGCCAGCCCGTCATCGCCCAGGGCTTTGAGAAACTGCCGATCACAAACACGGCGTCATCCGGTTCGGCAATGGAAAGGAAAGACGGCGCATGGACGCTGCCGTCATAAACCAGCGTGCCGTAAACCTCGTCGCTGATGATGGCGATGCCGCGTTCGCGGGCAAAGGCCAGAACCTGCTTCTGCTCCGCCGCCGACATCATCCAGCCGGTGGGGTTACCGGGGGAGGCGATGAAAATCGCCTTGGTGCGTTCGTCACAGGCGCCGAACAGCTTCTCCAGATCGAGCGACCATTTGCCGGTCTCCCAATTCTCATCCAGCCGCACCATGCGCGGCACGGCGCTGGCCAGCTTCACCGCCTGAAAGATGTTGGGCCACACCGGCGAAACGATCACGACATTGTCGCCGGTTTCGACCACCGACTGCAGGGCGCAGGTGATGGCCAGCATGGC
The DNA here is from genome assembly GCA_947474565.1 of Alphaproteobacteria bacterium. Taxonomy (GTDB): domain Bacteria; phylum Pseudomonadota; class Alphaproteobacteria; order Micropepsales; family Micropepsaceae; genus Rhizomicrobium. Next base: position 18,287 of record CANJIS010000001.1, on the reverse strand, counting down.
GGCGCCCGGCACGGTGATGCGGTCCACGGAAACGTCCGCGCCGCTTGTCCGCTTGTGATAGGCGGCCAAACCTTCGCGCAGCGCCTGAATGCCCCTTGCATGGATATAAAAGGTCTTGCCGTCTTCCAGCGCCTTGGTCGCAGCGTCGCGGATGAATTTGGGGGTGACCAGGTCGGTCTCCCCAAACCACAGGGGCAGGATATTGGGATCGCCCATCCCCAGCATGGCCACCTTGGTGATGCCGCTAAGGTCCAGGCCGGTGATATTGGCAGGATAGGGCTTTTTTCCGGTCATAAGTTCCTCATAGCACCCACTTGGTTACTGCCCCAATACCAGGCTTTTTTTGAAGCAAAATCAGGCCCTTCTCCCCCTTCCGCGCGGAGCGCCTGGAAGGGGGAGGTGCCGTAGCTGGCCGAGGGCGCGGGCTACGTCCGCGCGCCCGACAGCCAGCGAAGGCGGAGGGGGTAACGGGAAGGGTTGCCCGAAGGGCGGCCCTTACCCTATAAGCCGCCCATCTCGCGCGTGTGGGTGGGTTTCGGCAGGTGTTCTGTCGTCCCCGTCCGGTGCCCTCAAGGGGGTAACCCACACGTCTGGCCAACCGGTAAAGGAGACTGATCCATGGCTTTGCCTGAATTTTCCATGCGCCAAATGCTCGAGTCCGGCGCCCATTTCGGCCATCGCACGCAGCGCTGGAATCCGAAGATGGCGTCCTACATCTACGGCACGCGCAACGACATCCACATTCTCGACCTGACCCAGACCGTCCCGCTGCTGCACCAGGCCCTGGTGGCCTTGCGCGAAGTGGCGGCTGGCGGCGGCCGCATCCTGTTCGTCGGCACCAAGCGCCAGGCTTCCGAGCCCATCGCGGCCGCGGCCAAGCGCAGCGCCCAATATTATGTGAACCATCGCTGGCTGGGCGGCACGCTGACCAACTGGCAGACCATCAGCCATTCGATCCGCCGTCTGCGCACCATCGAAGAGACGCTGACCACCGCCGACCAGTCGGGCCTGACCAAGAAGGAATTGCTGGGCTTGCTGCGCGAGCAGGACAAGCTGGAAAAGTCGCTGGGCGGCATCAAGGAAATGGGCGGCCTGCCCAACATGCTGTTCGTGATCGACACCAACAAGGAAGCGATCGCCATCGCCGAAGCCCGCAAGCTGGGCATTCCGGTCACCGCCATTCTGGATTCCAATTGCGATCCGGACGGCATCGCTTATCCGATCCCGGGCAATGACGACGCCGCCCGCGCCATCGCGCTGTATTGCGACCTGGCCGCGCGCGCCATCATTGATGGCCTGGGCCAGCAGCAGACCGAAGCCGGTGTTGATACCGGTGCGGCGGAAGAAATCGTGGACACCGCGTCCCGCGCCGAACCGGTTGCCGTCACCGCTTAAAGTACACGCCCGCGCGTTCTGACGCGCGGGCGTCTTTATCCGATAGCCGTACCGCTTGGCGTCCCCACGTCCGGCGATGACCCACTGGAGAAAAACATGACCAATATCACCACCGGAATGGTGAAAGACCTGCGCGACAAGACCGGCGCGGGCATGATGGATTGCAAGACCGCTCTCAGCGAAACGGCCGGCGACATGGAAGCCGCCATCGATTGGCTGCGCAAGAAGGGCATTTCCAAGGCCGCCAAAAAGGCCGGCCGCGCTGCTGCCGAAGGTTTGGTGGGCGTTGCGGTGTCCGGCAATGCCGGCGCCCTGGTCGAAGTGAATGCCGAAACCGACTTCGTGGCCCGCAACGAGGAATTCAAATCCTTCGTCAAATCGGCCTCGGAAATCGCCCTGAAGGAAAGCGGCGATCTCGCCAAGCTTCTGGCCGCCAAGCATGGCAGCTCCAATGTGCAGCAAGTGCTCACCGAAATGGTCGCCAAGATCGGCGAGAACATGTCGGTCCGCCGCACCATCGCGCTCACCGTCGATCCCGGCGTGGTCGTAGCCTATGTCCACAATGCCACCTCGCCTGAACTGGGCAAGATCGGCGTTCTGGTGGCGCTGAAGTCCACCGCCGACAAGGACAAGCTGTCGGCCCTGGCCAAGCAGATCGCCATGCACATCGCTGCCGCATCGCCCCTGGCGTTGACGGAAGAACATATGTCCAAGGACGTCGTGGACCGCGAATACGCCATCCAGAAGGATCTGGCGTTGCAGTCGGGCAAGCCGGAAGCCGTTGTCGAAAAGATGATGGTCGGCCGTATGCGCAAATACTTCGAAGAGACCGTGCTATTGCACCAGACCTTTGTGATCGACGGCGAAACCCAGATCAGCAAGGTGCTGGAAAAGGCGTCCAAGGATCTGGGCGCGCCGGTCGTCATCGAAGCCTTTGTCCGCTTCCAGGTGGGCGAGGGCATCGAGAAGGTCGAAAGCGACTTCGCCGATGAAGTCGCCCAGATGGCGGGCACGCGCTAAGAGCCTTCCTCACCCTTCGTCACGCTTGGGGTGAGGATTTTTACCAAGTCCTCATGCCCAGAAGCATGAGACCGGAGGACCGATGACACCCACGCCGAAATACCGCCGCGTCCTGCTCAAAGTCTCCGGCGAGGCTTTGATGGGCGGCGGCCAGTTCGGCATTGATGTCGCCACCGTCGACCGCATCGCTTCCGACGTGAAAGAGGCCCACGACGCCGGCAGCCAGATCTGCATGGTGATCGGCGGCGGCAATATCTTTCGCGGGTTGGCGGGCGCGGCCAAGGGCATCGACCGGGCCACCGCCGACTATATGGGCATGCTGGCCACGGTGATGAACGCCCTGGCGATGCAGGCGGCCCTGGAACGGGCCGGGCTTCCCTCGCGCGTGCAGTCCGCCATCCCCATGAGCACGGTGTGCGAGCCCTATGTCCGCCGCCGCGCGATTCGCCATATGGAGAAGGGAAGGGTGGTGATTTTCGCCGCCGGCACCGGCAATCCCTTCTTCACCACCGACACGGCGGCGGCGCTGCGGGCCGCAGAAATGTCCTGTGACGCCATGCTCAAAGCCACCAATGTGGACGGTGTATACAGCGCCGACCCCAAGAAGGATCCCAAGGCCGAGCGTTACGATTCTCTCAGCTATCACGATGTGTTAGCGAAGAATCTTCAGGTAATGGATGCATCCGCTATTTCCCTGTCCCGGGAAAACCGCATCCCCATCCTGGTGTTCTCGCTCCACGACCAGGGCGCGCTCCGGCAGGTCCTGGCTGGCCGTGGCCGGGCAACCATAATCGAAGAAAAGTGACCCCCCATCCCCGCCCGGTTTGGGCTAGGGTTGGTGAGGGAGCGCTTTTCAGGAAATAAGGTCGAAATGGCGGACGTTTACAGCAAAGACGAGATTGCCCGGCGCATGGCTGGGGCGGTCCAAACCCTCAAGAACGAACTGGGCGGCCTTCGCACCGGCCGCGCCTCTGCCGCGCTGCTCGACCCGGTGAAGGTTGAGGCCTATGGCAACACCGTGCCCATCAACCAGGTCGGCACCGTCTCCACTCCCGAAGCCCGCATGATCACGGTGCAGGTGTGGGACAAGGGTCTGGCCAAGGCGGTGGACAAGGCGATCCGCGATTCCGGCCTCGGCCTCAACCCCCAGATGGACGGCCAGCTGCTGCGCATTCCGCTTCCCGAACTGAACGAAGAACGCCGCAGGGAGCTTTCCAAGATGGGCTCCAAATATGCCGAAGCCGCCCGCGTCTCGGTGCGCAATGTCCGCCGCGATGGCATGGACATGCTCAAGCGCCTGGAGAAGGACGGCAAGATCGGCCAGGACGACCACCACACCAAGGGTGACGAGCTGCAAAAGCTCACCGACCAGAACATCAAAGACATCGATGCCGCGCTCCATTCCAAGGAGCAGGAAATCATGCAGGTCTGATGGTGAGTACGGAGCCCAACCATCTTCCCAAGCATGTCGCCATTATCATGGACGGCAATGGACGCTGGGCGAAGAAGCGGCACTTGCCGCGCGAGGCGGGCCATTATGCCGGCATGACCGCGGTGCGCGAAACCGTGCGCGCCGCCTGCGATCTCAAGCTGGAAAATCTCACCCTGTTCGCCTTCTCGTCCGAGAACTGGAAGCGGCCCAAGACCGAAGTCGGCGCTTTGATGGGCCTGTTCCGCGCCTATTTCCGCAGCGACATGGATGAACTGGTGGAGCGCAATGTCCGCATGCGCGTCATCGGCAATCGCGGCCGTGTGGCCGGCGATATCCATCAGATGATTTTGGACTCGGAAAGCCGCACCGCCGACAACACCGGCATGAACCTGACCTTCGCCTTCGACTATGGCGGCAAGGAAGAGATCGTTGCTGCGGCGCGCGAACTGGCCCGCGCCGCCGCTGATGGCCGCCTGGACCCGGAAACCATCACCCCCGAACTTTTCGCCCAGCGGCTTTTCACCAGCGCGCTGCCCGAACCCGATCTTGTGGTCCGCACGTCTGGCGAGCACCGGCTTTCCAACTTCCTGCTCTGGCAATCGGCCTATGCCGAACTTCTGTTCGTCGACACGCTGTGGCCCGATTTCGGGCGCGAGGCGCTCGTCAAGGCGATTGAAAGCTTCACTGCCCGTGACCGCCGCTATGGCGGCGTCAATTCGGAACAGGTGGCATGAGCGCGGGTGAAGAACACGCCCCGGGCTTTCGCGCCATTCGCCTGGATGGCGGCTGGGTGCTGCGCCCGGTGTTCGGAATCCTTTTGGCGCTGTTCGCGCTGTTCGTCGTGGCGTTGCCGCCGGGCTATCTGGCCGTCGTGCTGGCGCTGGGCACCATCATCGCGGCGCGCGAATGGCAGCGCTGTGTCGGCGCGGCTGCGTCGCAGAATTTTGAAATTCTCATCGCCTTTGTCAGCCTGGTGCTGGCCGAAGCGGTGCTGCTGTACACCAGCAATTTCGCCTATGCCGCCGCCGTGGTGGCGGTGGGCACCATCGCTGCCTTCGTTGTGGCGCGGCAGGAAAAGCATCCGCTCTGGCAGGCGGCAGGCTTGCCGTATCTGGCGCTGCCCTCGCTTTGCCTTTTGATGCTGCAAGCCAATGCCGAGCGCGGCGTTCTGGTGGTGATCGGCCTGTTACTGATCGTGTGGGCCACCGATACCGGCGCGCTGATCTTCGGAAAATTGATCGGCGGTCCGCGCATCGCGCCGAAGCTGTCGCCCGGCAAGACCTGGGCCGGCACCGTCGGCGGCAGCGCCATCGCCGCTTTGGTCTATGCCGGCTATATCGGATTTCTGGGCGGCACGGCGCTGAGCGCGGCTTTGTTCGCCTTTGTCTTCAGCGTGGTCGCCCATGGCGGCGATCTGTTCGAATCCTTCGTCAAGCGCCGTTTCGGCATCAAGGATTCCGGCTCGGCCATTCCCGGTCATGGCGGCGTGCTGGACCGCATGGATTCCACTTTGGCGGCGGCGCCGGTCATGGCGCTTCTGGTTTTTGTAGCAAAATTCCATCCCTTGTTCGGATTGCAGGCATGATCCCTATCGCGTCCACCCGTCTGTTCGACGAAGCGCCCGGCCTGGACGCCGTGCTGGCGCGCGAAGTCACCATTCTGGGTTCGACCGGTTCCATCGGCGTCAACACGCTCGACGTCATCGCCCATGCCCGTAAACATTATGGCGATCACGCCTTTCCCATCACGGCGCTGACCGCCGGCGGTAATGTCGAAAAGCTGATCGAGCAGGCGCGCGCTTTTCTGCCGAAGCGCGCCGTGATCGGCGATGAAAAACTCCATGGCGCTTTGAAAGAAGGCTTGGCCGGCACCGGCATTGAAATTGCCGCCGGTCGCCTGGCCGTGATCGAAGCCGCCACCATGCCGTCCGATTTTGTGATGGTGGCGATCATGGGCGCCGCTGCCATCCAGCCCGCCCTGGCCGCGATCAAGCGCGGCGTGATCGTTGCCTTGGCCAACAAGGAATGTGTGGTTGCCGCCGGCAAGGTCTTCCATGATGCGCTGGCCCAGTCGGGCGCGCAGGTCATCCCGGTGGACAGCGAGCACAACGCCATCTTCCAGGTGCTGGGCTCCGGCGACGCCAGCGAAGTCGATGTCGTCACCATCACCGCCTCGGGCGGTCCGTTCCGCGAATGGCCGCTGGAAAAGATGCGCGTTGCCACGGTCGAGCAGGCGGTTGCCCATCCCAACTGGGCGATGGGCCGCAAGATCTCACTCGACAGCGCCACGCTGATGAACAAGGGCCTCGAATTGATCGAGGCGCATTTCCTGTTCGCCCTGCCGCCGGAAAAGCTGGCGGTGCTGGTGCATCCCCAATCCATCGTTCATTGCCTGGTGGGGTATGACGACGGCACCACCATCGCGCATCTGTCGGCGCCCGATATGCGCACGCCCATCGCCCATGCCTTGGGCTGGCCGCGCCGCATCGCCTCGCCATCGCGCCGGCTTGATCTCGCCGCGCTGGGCCAACTGGTGTTCCACGCCCCGGCGCATGACCGTTTCCCGGCTCTGAACCTCGCCATCGATTCCATGAAATCCGGCGGCCTGGCGCCGACCGTGCTCAATGCCGCCAATGAAATCGCCGTGCAGGCGTTCCTCGACCGCCGCATCGGCTTCCTCGATATCAGCCGCGTCGTCGGCGCAACGCTGGATGCCGACAATGGCAGCAACGGCGTCGCCAATGATCTGGATACCGTGATGGGCACCGACGCACGCGCGCGTGTGCTGGCCGAAGAAATCTGTCAACGGGTGGGGACCTAAGGGAGCACTGATTTGCAAGCCTTACATAGCCTCATGAGCTGGACCCCATTGGGTCTTCCCGCTTTCCTGTTCGTCATCACCGTGGTGGTGTTTTTCCATGAGCTGGGCCACTTCCTGGTGGCGCGCGCTTGCGGCGTGAAAGTGGATATTTTCTCCGTCGGTTTCGGCAAGGAAATTTTCGGCTTCAACGACAAGACCGGCACGCGCTGGCGCCTGTCCTGGATACCGATCGGCGGCTATGTGAAGTTCGCCGGTGACGCCAACGCCGCTTCGTTGCCGGACCAGAAGGCCGCCGAGGCGATGGCGCCCGCCGAACGCGAGCATGTCCTGTTCTTCAAGCCGCTGTGGCAGCGCGCCCTGGTCGCCGCCGCCGGTCCCTTCGCCAATTTCGTTCTCGCCATCATTCTTCTGACCGGCCTGAACATGTACACCGGCCATTACGCGCTGGCGCCCATTGTCGGCACGGTGGTGCAGGGCAGCGCCGCCGATGTCGCCGGCATCAAAAGCGGCGACCGTGTCACCGCGATTGACGGCGCCAAGATCACAGAGTTCGAGCAACTGCCGCAGATCATCACCGTCAGCGGCGGCAAGACCCTGGTCATGGATCTGGTCCGTGACGGCAACCCGCTGTCGCTGAAAGTCACGCCCCGGACCATGAAGGTTCGCGATCCCTTGGGGGACATGAGCACCTCGGTGGTGATCGGGGTGCGGCCCTCGACCGACAAGTCCGCCATTACCTTTGTGAAGTATGGTCCCGGCGGCGCTTTTGTCGCGGCGGCGACCAAAAGCTGGGATATCTGCAAAACCACCATCCTGGGCCTGGGTCAGATGATCCGGGGCTATGCCAGCGCCGACCAGCTGCGGGGTCCGGTGGGAATCGCCGGAATGACCAAGCAGGTGGCCGAATTCGGCTTCCTGGCGCTGCTCAATCTGACGGCTGTACTTTCCGTAAGCATCGGGCTGGCCAACCTTTTTCCGATTCCGGTGCTCGACGGCGGCCATCTTCTGTACTATGCATGCGAAGCTGTTTTGGGGCGGCCGCTCGGTGAGCGGGCCCAGGACGTCGGATTCCGCCTTGGGCTGGTGCTGGTGCTGGGGCTTGTGCTCCTGACCACCTGGAACGACTTGGCTCGGCTGAATCTTTTCTGAAACCCTGGCGGGCCCGAACGAAGGCCACGCCCCGAAAGACGAGTACCGGGACGTGCGAAGTGTTGTCCTCAAAAAGGGGCGTCATGAATAAGGGATTGCTGCGCGCCACTTCGGCCTGCGCCGCGCTGGCCCTGTTCATCGCGCCAGCCGAGGCTCAGCGCGCCGACGGTCAGTTGAACAATCCTGGTGGCGCTCCCGCTGCGGCTCCCGCCCCGTCCGGAATCATCACCCCCGGTGCGCCGGCGCCTGCTGCTCCGGCCGCGCCCATACGCACCATTCAGCACATCAGCGTCACCGGCACCCAGCGTGTCGAACAGTCCACCATCCTGACCTATGTCGCGCTGCGTGAAGGCGACAATTATGTTCCCGCCGAAGTCGATCAGGCGCTGAAGACGCTTTACGCCACCGGCCTGTTCTCAGACGTGCGGATCAATTTCGAACCCGCCACCGCCACGCTCAATATTGCGATTGTTGAAAACCCCATCATCAACCAGGTGGTGTTTGAGGGTAACAGCAAGATCTCGAACAAGGACCTCACCAAGGAAGTCCAGATCAAGCCGCGTTCGGTCTTTACCCGCGCCAAGGTGCAGACCGACGTCAACCGCATCATCGAAGTCTATCGCCGCCAAGGCAAATTCGCCGCCACGGTAGACCCGCAGATCATTCAGCGTCCCCAGAACCGCGTGGACCTGATCTTCTCCGTCCATGAAGGCCCGACCACCGGCATCTCCCGCATCAATTTCGTGGGCAACAAGGTGTTCGATAGCGACACGCTAAAGGGGAATATCGCCACCAACGAAAGCGCCTGGTGGAAATTCTTCGCCGCCAACGACAGCTACGATCCTGACCGGCTGCAATTCGACCGCGAACAACTGCGCCGCTATTACGTGAATCGCGGTTATGCCGATTTCAAGGTGGTCAGCTCGGTGGCGCAATTGTCGCCCGACCGCAGCGGTTTCTACATCACCTTCACGGTGGACGAGGGCCAGCGCTACAATTTCGGCGAGGTCACCATCAATTCCCGGATCAAGGAATTGTCGGACAAGGATCTGCGGCCGCTGATCCCGATCGAAGTTGGCGAAGTCTATAACGCCGATGTGGTGACCAAGGTGATCGACACCATCACCAACGCGGCCGGCACCAAGGGTTATGCCTTTGCTGAAGTGCGCCCGCGCGTGCAGCGCGACCGCGCCAGGAAAACCATCGATCTTTCTTTCGACATCGTTCAGGGCCCGCGCGTCTATATCGAAAAGATCGACATTCAGGGCAACACCCGCACGCTCGACAAGGTGGTTCGCCGCGAATTCCGCCTGGTGGAAGGCGATGCCTTCAACCGCGTGCTGATCGACCGTTCGCGCACCCGTATCCGTTCGCTGGGCTTCTTCAAGGATGTGGACGTCAAGAACACGCCCGGCACCCAGCCCGACCGCACCGATGTCACGGTCACCGTCACCGAACAGTCCACCGGCTCGCTGCAGCTGGGCCTGGGTTATTCCTCGGTCTCCAACATCGTCGGCGACTTCAGCTATACAGAGCAGAACCTGTTCGGCCGCGGCCAGTTCCTCAAGGCGGCGGTGACGGTTTCGCAGATTTCCAAGGAATACACGCTCGCCTTCACCGAGCCTTACTTCCTGGACCGGCCGCTGGCTGCGGGCGTGCGGCTGTTCCGGGCGCAGACCAATTATCTGCAAGCCACCTATCAGAGCAGCATGACCGGCTTGACGCTGTCGCTGAACTTCCCGGTTTCGGAATTCTCGGCGGTGGGCGTCAACTACACCTACGAAATCGCCGAAGTGCTGCCTTACTCTAACGCGCCGCTGCAGATCCGGCTCGCCGCGGGGCAGACCTATGGTTCGATCTTCGGCTATACCTACGCCTACAACAATCTGGATGACGCGCGGAAACCCACCAACGGTATCTCGGCGCAGTTCGGTCAGGGCTTTGCCGGTTTCGGCGGCAATCTGAAATTCATCAAAACCACCGGCACCTTCGCCACTTACAAGCCGTGGCTGAATTCCAACGTTGTGAGCTCCCTCACACTCAACGCCGGCTACATCACCGGGTATGACGGCGCCTTTGTGCCGATCAACCAGCGCTTCTTCGAAGGCGGCGACACCTTCCGCGGCTTCAAGCTGGCCGGCATCGGCCCTCGCGATATCGCCGCGCCCGCCAACCAGGGCGCGCTGGGCGGCAACGTTTTCGGCATCGCCACCATTGCCGCCAAGTTCCCCAATCTGGTGCCGGCGGCCTGGGGCGTGTCGCTGGGCGTGTTCACCGATATCGGCACCTTGGGCCGGGTGGACAATGTCATCCGCAGTTGCTCGGCCAGCACCGCCTTCAGCACGGGCGTTTGCAACAAGGACAATCTGGCGCTGCGCGCTTCCGCCGGCCTCAGTGTCAGCTGGTCGTCGCCCTTCGGCCCGGTCCAGATAGACTTCGCCCTGCCATACATCAAAGCCCCCTATGATAGGCCGCAACTCATCCGTCTTTCGACAGCCACAGGACTCTAAGACCATGAAAAAACTCATTCTCGCCGCCGCCGTCTTGGCCTTCATTCCCGGCATGGCCATGGCCCAAGCGGGCAAGCCGCTGGCGTTGCCGTCGAAGCCGCAGCAGCAGAACAATCAATTGCCGGCGCCCAAGATCCTGGTGATCAATCGCCCGGCGATCATGCAGGCTTCCAAGGTTGGTCAGGATATGGCCCGCCAGGTTCGCGCCTATGCCGATCAGGCCAAGCGCGAAATGGAAGGCCAGGCCAAGGCGCTTCAGGCTGAAGGTCAGGCGCTGCAGCAGCAGATCGCCATCCTCGCGCCCGACGTCAAGCAGAAGAAGGTTGAGGAATATCAGCGCAAAGAAGCCAACCTGCAGGGCATGGCCCAGCGCCGTGAAGCGCAGATTCAGAACGGCGTGATGCAGGCGCAGCAGCAGGTTGAGGCCGTGATGGGCCCGATCCTGCAGAACATCCTGCAGCAGCGCGGTGCCAACATGATCCTGGACAAGACGGCGGTGGTGTTCGCCACCAGCTCGGCCTTCGATATCACCGAGACGGCGATTGCCCAGCTCAATCAGAAAATGTCGACGGTGAAAGTGAATCTGAGCAACGCCGCCCCGGCTCAGGGTCCGGCTCCCGCTCCGGCGGCGCCCGCCAAGAAGTAAGGCGCAATGGCCGATCCGCGCTTTTACGACAATCGCGGTCCTTTCACTCTGGTCGCGATTTGCGCGGAGATCGGCGTGCGTGTTCCGGCGGGCAAGAGCGGCGAGATTGCCGATCTTGCCAGCCTGGAAGGCGCGGGGCCCAAGCACTTAAGTTTTTTTGCAGGCGACAGCAGAGCGCTGAAATCCTTTCAGCGCTCTGCCGCCGGCTTTTGCCTGGTCCCGGCTGAAGAGACGCAACTCAAAGCCCCGCCGGGCATGACGCTGCTGCCTTGCGCGTCCGTCCATCACGCCTTTGCCGCTGCCGCCTCGGTATTCTATCCCGGGGCTTCTGTCGCGGTCTGGCAGCAGGACAAGCCAATTGATCCCAAAGCGCGGCTTGGCAAGGATGTGATCCTGGGTTCGAGCGTGGTGATCGGTGCGGGCGCGGAAATCGGCGATCGCTGCAAGATCGGCCCGGGCAGTGTGATCGCGCCCGGCGTCACCATCGGGCGGGACTGCGAAATCGGCAGCAACGTCACGATCAGCCACGCTCATATCGGCGACAAGGTTTCCATTTTGCCCGGGGTCCAGATCGGCCAGCCGGAAAAAGGCGATGCCCGCATTTCGCAATTGGGCCGGGTGATCATTCAGGACCGGGCCCAGATCGGTGCCGGCTGCATCATTGACCGCGGCGCGCTCAGCGACACGGTGATCGGCGAGGGAGCCAAGCTCGATAACCTGGTTCAGGTCGGCCACACCGCGCAGATCGGCCGGCTTTGCGTGCTGGCGGCGCAGACCGTCGTCGACGGCGGCACCGTGATCGAGGATTTCGCCGTTCTGGACGGCCCGGTGGGCACCACGGCCATATCCGGGCGGGCGCCCGCTTTGCCGGGCACTGCGCCATGATTTCGGGCCAGGACATTGCCGGCGGACAGGATTATGGCGGGGTTCCGGCGAAACCTGTAAGAGAGTGGATGCGGGAAGTGCATGCGGTGAACGCCTTGGCGCGCCGCAAAAAATAGGACTAGGGGCAATGGCCGTCAGTAGTGAAATCGATATCGAGCAAATTCAGAAGTATCTGCCGCACCGGGCGCCCATGCTGCTGGTGGAGCGGGTGACCGACATCGTGCCGGAGGAAAGCGCCACCGGCTGGAAGGCCGTGTCGTATAACGAACCGCATTTCCGGGGGCACTTTCCCGATTATCCGGTGATGCCCGGTGTGCTGATCGTCGAAGCCATGGCCCAAACGGCGGGCGCCCTGGTGGTGCATTCCCTGGGCTTCGAGCGGGGCAAGAAGGTGGTTTATTTCATGACCATCGAAAAGGCGCGCTTCCGCAAGCCGGTGACACCCGGTGTGCTGCTGCGCATGCCGGTGAAGAAATTGCAGCGCCGCGGTCCGGTCTGGCGTTTTGAAGGCATGGCTTATGTCGATGACGTGCTGTGCGCCGAAGCGGAATTCAGCGCCATGATCCAAGAAAACACCGAAGGCTGATGGCGCGCATCCATCCCACCGCCATCATCGAAGACGGCGCGCAGGTCGGCGCTGACGTCGAGATTGGTCCCTTCTGTCATGTCGGGCCGCGCGTGGTGCTGGAAGACGGCGTCAGGCTTCTGTCTCATGTCAGCGTCACCGGCATTACCAGCATCGGGGCGCGCACGACGGTGCATCCCCATGTGGCGCTGGGCGGCGAAGGCCAGATCCGCAACAATGATTTTGTTGATGGCAAGCTGACCATCGGGCCCGATTGCGTGCTGCGCGAAATGGTGTCCATGAATGTCGGCAGCCGCAAGGGCGGCGGGCTGACGACTGTGGGCGCGCGCGGCTATTTCATGGCCAATTCCCATATCGGCCATGACTGCCATGTCGGCGACGATGTCACCTTCGCCAATTCGGTGGCGCTGGGCGGCCATACGGTAATCGGCAATGGCGTGATTTTCGGCGGTGTGTCGGCGGTGCAGCAATTCTGCCGGGTTGGCGCGGGCGCCATGGTCGGCGGGCTCACCGGCGTCAATCGCGATGTCATTCCCTATGCCATGGCTTTCGGTGACCATGCCGAACTGGCGGGATTGAATTTGATTGGGCTGAAGCGGCGCGGGCTGTCGCGCGATGCCATCAATGCCATGCGCGGCACCTTCCGGTCGGTGTTCTATGGCAAGGACGGTTCGATTGAGAGCCGCGCCCGCGAAGCCAAGGCGCGCTGGCCTGAGGTTTCCCAAGTGGTTGAGATCGTGGATTTCATCCTGGCCGACGCCAAGCAGCCGCTTTGCCTGGCGCGCCGCCGCGGCGAAGTCGAGTGAGTATCCTCGGTATCATTGCCGGCGGCGGGGAGTTGCCCCGCGCCGTTGCGCAAAGCGCCAAAGCACAAGGCAGGCCGCTGCATGTGCTGGCGATCAAAGGCAGCACCGACGAAAGCTGGCTGAACGATCATTCGCACACCTGGATGGGGATCGGCGAATGGGGCCTGGCGATCAAGACGCTGCGCGAGGCTGGCGCCCAAGATGTGATTTTCGCCGGAAGGGTGGACCGCCCCAACTGGAGCGACATCAAGGTGGACGCCAAGGGCCTGTTGATGCTGCCCGCCGTGATCGCCGCCGCGCGCAAGGGCGATGACGCCCTGCTGCGGTTCATTTCCGATTTCTACGCCAAGGAAGGCTTTACGGTGCTGACCGCGCCGGAGGCTGCGCCCGATCTTGTGATGGGAGAGGGCGCTTTGGGAAAACTGAAGCCCGACGCCGATCAGATGCAAGACGCCCATCGCGCCTTCGCCATTATCCGCGCTTTGGGTGCGCTGGATGTGGGGCAAGCGGCGGTGGTGTGTGACGGGTTGCCGCTTTGCGTCGAAGCCGCCGAAGGCACCGACGCCATGATCGCCCGCGTCGCCACCCTGCGCCCCAATTTGCGGGGATCGGCGGACAACAAACGCGGCGTGCTGGCCAAAGCCATCAAGCCGATGCAGGACGGCAAGACCGACTTGCCGGTGATTGGCGTGGAGACCGTGCGCAAGGCCCACGCCGTGCATCTGGCCGGGATCGCGCTTCAGGCCGGTTATGCCCTGGTGGTGGACCGCCACGCGGTGGCCGCCGAAGCCGACAGGTTGGGTCTGTTCGTGGCTGGCGTAAAAACGTGAGCAAAAAGCGCCTGATGCTGGTGGCGGGCGAACCTTCCGGCGACCAGCTGGGCGGCCAGTTGATGGCGGCTTTGAAACAGCTTGCGCCCGATGTCGACATCAGCGGCGTGGGTGGCCGCGCCATGAGCGCCCAGGGTCTTCAGTCCTTGTTCCCGCTGGACACCACGGCGGTGATGGGCCTGCGCGAAGTGGTACCCGCCATTCCCGCCATTCTGCGCCGGGTGCAGGATGTGGTGACTTTCGCGCACCAGACCCAGCCCGATGCGGTGGTGCTGATCGACAGCCCGGATTTCACCCATCGCATCGCCCGCGCCCTTAAAGAAACCGATCCAGCCATCCGCACGGTGAATTATGTCGCCCCCCAGGTTTGGGCATCGCGCGCTTATCGCGCCAAGGCGATGGCCAAGTATTTTGACCTGGTGCTGGCGCTGTTTCCCTTTGAAGTGCCGTTCTTCCAAACTTACGGCCTGAAGGCGGTGTTCACCGGCCATCCGGTGATCGAGCGCACCAAGTTCATGACCGGCGGTTCGGCATTGCGCGCCCGCCTTGGTATCGCGCCCGATGCGCCGCTGCTGGCCATGCTGCCGGGCAGCCGCAGCAGCGAAATCCGCCAGATGCTTCCCACCTTCCGCGCCACGGCGGAAATCCTGGCCAAGAAGATTCCCGGCCTGGTGACGATCCTGCCCACCGTGCCGCATGTCGCGGCACGGGTGAAAGAGAAGACGGAAAACTGGCCGACACCACTGCACATCATTGAAGGCGAGGCCGACAAGTATGCCGCGTTTGATGCCGCCGATGTGGCGCTGGCGGCATCGGGCACGGTGACGGCGGAATTGGCGCTCTCCCGCACCCCGATGGTGGTGTTCTATCAGGTCGGCGGGCTGACCTATGCGCTGGCCAACTGGATGATGACGGCGCGCTATTTCACGCTGCTCAATATTCTGCTGAACCGGATGGTTGCGCCCGAATTCAAGCAGGATGCCGCCAAGCCCGATGTGCTGGCGGCGGAAGTGGAAAAGCTTTTCGGCAACGCAGATGCCCGCGCCGCCCAGGTGGCCGGCATGGATGAATTCGCAGCCGCGCTGGGCGAGGGGCAGGATGCCCCCTCGCTTCGCGCTGCGCGTGTGCTTCTGGATTTTGTTTCTTAAACGCTACTTGCGCTTGTCCTGCGGGATATAGGCCCGTTCGGTCGCGCCGGTATAGATCTGGCGCGGACGGCCGATCTTCTGGTGCGGGTCTTCCAGCATTTCCTTCCACTGCGCGATCCAGCCGACGGTACGGGCCAGCGCGAACAGCACGGTGAACATGGAAGTGGGGAAGCCCAGCGCCTTCAGGGTGATGCCCGAATAGAAGTCGATGTTGGGATAGAGCTTCTTTTCGATGAAGTAGGGATCGGACAGGGCGATCTTTTCCAATTCAATCGCCACCTTCAGCAGCGGATCGTCATGCAGGCCGAGTTCGTCGAGCACGGCATGGGCCTGGATCTGCATCGCCTTGGCGCGCGGATCGTAGTTCTTGTAGACGCGATGGCCAAAGCCCATCAGGCGGATGCCCTGGGTCTTGTCCTTCACCTTCTTCACATAGTCGGCAACCTTGTCGACGGTGCCGATTTCTTCCAGCATCTTCAGCGCCGCTTCATTGGCGCCGCCATGGGCAGGGCCCCACAGGCAGGCGATGCCCGCCGCGATGCAGGCAAACGGGTTGGCGCCGGACGAACCGGCCAGACGCACCGTGGAGGTAGAAGCGTTCTGTTCGTGGTCAGCGTGCAGGATGAAAATGGTATCCAGCGCCTTGGTCAGCACGGGGTTGGGCTTGTATTCCTCGGCCGGGACCGAGAAGCACATGCGCATGAAGTTCTCGGTATAGCCAAGATCATTCTTGGGATACACGAAGGGCTGACCGATGGAATATTTGTACGCCATCGCGGCCAGGGTCGGAATCTTGGCGATCAGGCGGTGGCTGGCGATTTCGCGCTGCTTGGGATCGGTGATGTCCGTGCTGTCGTGATAGAAGGCCGCCATCGCGCCGACCACGCCGCACATGATCGCCATGGGGTGCGCGTCACGGCGGAAGCCGCGGAAGAAGCTGGCCATCTGGTCATGCACCATGGTGTGGCGCGTGATCGAGGTGGTGAAGGAATCCATGTGGCTCTTGGTCGGCAGTTCCCCGTAGAGCAGCAGGTAGCAGCTTTCCAGGAAGGTCGAATGCTCGGCCAGGTCGGCGATGGTGTAGCCGCGATACTGCAGCACGCCCTTGTCGCCATCGATGAAGGTGATGTTGCTTTCGGTGGATGAGGTCGAGGTAAAGCCGGGGTCATAGGTAAAGGCGCCGGTCTGGTCGTACAGCTTGCGGATGTCCAAGCCGTTGGGGCCCTGGGTGCCCGACAGCACCGGGAATTCGTATTCCTTGCCGTCATATTTCAAGCTCGCCGTGCCGGCGGGCTTCATTTTGCTCTCTCTCATAACCCCACTCCCCAAACGCGAAAATTATAATGCGGCGCAATATAAGCGTGGAATTTGCGCCTCGTCACCCATTCCATACCCTGTGTGAGGATTTTTTGCTAACCCGCGTAAGCCCTTAATCGGACGAGGGATTCTTCGCGGCCCAGCAGTGCCAACATCTCGAACAGGGGGGGGGAAATTCCCTTTCCCGTGAGTGCGGCACGCAACGGCTGCGCCACCTGGCCCAGCTTGAGCCCGGTTGCTTCGGCATGGGCGCGGGCGGCGGCTTCCAGGGCGGCGCCGGACCAGTCGGTTGCCTCCAGCACGGGCAGGGTGGCGGTCAGGGTAGCGCGGGCTTCGGGGGTCAACAGCTTGGCGGCGGCTTCGTCCAGATCGCGGATACCGTCCGTGAACAGAAATTCCGCACTTTGAATAAGTTCGACCACGGTCTTGGCACGCTCCTTCAGGGCCGGCATGGCGGTGAGAAGGCGGCGCCTCGCCTTGTCCGACAGAATGCGCGGCGGGGTTTGCCGCTCCAGGAAGGCGGTGATTTCCGCCACCAGCACGTCATCGGACGTGCTGCGGATGTAATGGCCGTTGAGATTGTCCAGCTTCTTGAAATCCATCCGCGCCGCGCTTTTGCCCATGGATTCGAAATTGAACCATTCAATCGCTTGCGCCGTGGAGATGATTTCCTCATCGCCATGGCTCCAGCCCAGGCGCAGCAGGTAATTGCGCATGGTCTCGGACAGATAGCCCATGTCACGGTACGCTTCGACCGCCAGTGCGCCATGGCGCTTGGACAGTTTGGCGCCATCCGGGCCGTTGATCAGGGGCAGGTGGCCATAAGCTGGAATGGGCCAGCCCATCGCGGTGATGATCTGCAACTGGCGCGCGGCATTGTTGAGATGATCGGCGCCGCGAATGACGTGCGTCACGCCCATATCGTGATCGTCCACCACCACGGCCAGCATGTAGGTGGGTGTGCCGTCGGAACGCAGCAGCACCATGTCGTCGAGCGTGTCATTGGCGAAGCGCACATCGCCCAGCACCAGATCGTGCACGATGGTCTCGCCGCTATCTTCCGCCTTCAGCCGCACCGCAAAGGGCGCGCCGGGCGGCGCTTCCTTGGGATCGCGGTTACGCCAACGCCCGTCATAGCGCAGGGGCTTGCTTTCCCGTTTCTGGGCCTCGCGCATTTCGGTCAGTTCTTCGGGCGTGGCGTAGCAGCGATAGGCGCGGCCCTTGGCCAGCAACTGCTCGGCCACTTCGCGGTGGCGGGCGGCGCGGGCGAATTGATAAATCTCGTCGCCGTCCCAGTCCAGGCCCATCCAGCGCATGCCGTTCAGGATCGCCGCCACCGCTTGCGGGGTGGAGCGTTCGCGGTCGGTATCTTCAATGCGCAGCAGGAATTTTCCGCCGCTATGGCGGGCATAAAGCCAGTTGAAGAGGGCGGTGCGCGCGCCGCCGATATGCAGCATGCCTGTGGGCGAGGGCGCGAAGCGCAGGACGGGTTTGGCGTTTTCGGTCATGGTTGGGGAGGCTTTAGCAAACTGAAGACAATGCGCCTAGTGCTGATGCTGTGGGGATTGGCGGGGGCCGAAAGGCACCTGTCCTACCCCCTTTGAACTGGTCCTCCCTGAAGTATGGTTTTGACCAAGGAGGATTGGATAGATGGCAAGGAAGAGGCACACAGCAGAAGAGATTGTCGCGAAGCTACGGCAGGTCGATGTGCTGATGGCACAGGGCAAGCCGGTCGCGGATGCG